>DPXI01000087.1 GCA_003527485.1 Treponema sp.
GCGAGGTCCCCTCCTACTCGATGCAACAGCTCCGAATTCCCGATTATTCGGTAAAATCGTCTTTACCCCTGCGCATATATGGTGTATCCTCGGACCGCCATACGCTACTCGTATGGCCTAATGACAGAAAGTGGGGTCAGCCATGAAGATAGAGCGGCGGTTCACGAAAGCGGGAGAGGGTCCTTACGCGGGCATGATCTGGGAGGCGCGGAAGAGCGAAATCCGCAATCCGGACGGCAAGCTCATCTTTTCCCAGGAAGCGGTCATCGTGCCGTCCTCCTGGAGCCAGATCGCGACCGACATCATCGCCCAGAAGTACTTCCGCAAGGCGGGAGTGCCGAAGGACAAGGCGCTTTCCTGGCAGGACTGGGCTCCGATCGGCAAGGGACCGGGCCGCGCGGCCGATCCCGGACGCAAGCTTACGGACGACGGCGGAGAGCACGACGCGCGCCAGGTTTTCCACCGTCTCGCCTTCACCTGGCTGGACTGGGGAAGGAAAAACGGTTACTTCGATGCTGCCGAGGACGAAAAGGCCTTCTACGACGAGACCTGCTACATGCTGGCCCGCCAGATGGCCGCTCCGAACAGTCCCCAGTGGTTCAATACCGGCCTGTATTCGGTCTACGGCATAGACGGCCCGGCGCAGGGACACTATTTCTTTGATCCGGACGACGGCAAGCTCAAAAAATCCGGGAGCGCCTACGCCAGACCCCAACCGCACGCGTGCCAGCCCTACGGCGCGCCGATTTCCACGCCCAAAGGCCCCGTTCTCATCGGCGAGATCGTGGAGAAGGCCATGCTGGGGCTTGAGGTCTACGACGGAACGAACGGCGGAGAAGGGAAAACGAAGGTCCTCGCCGTCAAGGACAACGGCGAGAAGCCGGTGTTCAGGATCGTCCTGAAAAACGGAGCCTGCGTTGAAGCAACGGCCGACCATCTGGTATGGGCCCGGGTCGAGCGGCGGGCGGAGGGCGGCTGGATTCGCGTGGATGAGCTCCTTCCCGGCATGCGCATGGATCTGTCCACCGCCACGACGGTACCGGATGCGGCGGCGGGCGACGCGGGGAGTCAACAGGCCGACGAGGCTTTCCTTGCCGGCTGGCTGCAGGGCGACGGTTTCGTCGGACAGTACGAAGAGGGAACGAACCGCAGTCTCACCCTTGAATTCATGACGGTCAACGACGACGAGTTCGATGCCGTGACGGAACGGCTGGAGCGCGTGTTCCCCGGATTCCATTACAAGGTCCGCGACGTCACGACCGAATCTTCCGACTTGGACGTCAAGCGGATCCGCCTGTACGGCGAGGTCCTTCGACCCTTCGTGGATAAATATGCCCTTCTTCACGGCGAAGCGGAGCTTTCACTGCCCGCGGCCGTCAGAACCGCCGGGGGGGAGGCCCAACGGGCCTGGCTCCGAGCACTCTTCCAGGCGGACGGTTCCGTACGCCTGCGACGGAGGGAAAACCAGACGAGCGACGTGGTCCTTACCACCGTCTCGCATGGACTCGCCGCGAACGTCCAGACACTGCTCCTGAACCACGGCATCTACGCCCGCGTTTCGGCGGGAAGCGATGCGCGGGAGAACCGCCGGACGCCCTACCAGGTATCCATCGGCTACGGCGCCGCGCGCGAACGCTTCCGCGAGCTCGTCGGCTTTGTATCTGAAGAAAAGCGCCGCAAGCTGGACGAAGCCTGTTCGGTTTCCTTCCCCGGCAAACGCATCCCCGCGCTCCGGGAAGAGGTCGTCCTACGGGTGGAGCAGCTCGGCGCCAAGCGCGTCTATGACATCCAGACCGAAAGCGGCCGATACCTCTGCAACAATGTGGTGGTCCATAACTGCTTCATCCTTTCCGTAGAGGACGACCTCGTAAACGAGGGCGGCATCATGGACCTGGTTACGCGCGAGGCCCGCCTTTTCAAGTACGGATCGGGTACGGGGTCGAATTTCTCCAAAATCCGCGCGGCCAACGAGCGGCTATCCGGCGGCGGGGTGTCTTCGGGACTCCTCTCGTTCCTGAGGATCGGCGACCGTTCGGCCAGCGCCGTCAAATCCGGGGGCACGACCCGGCGGGCGGCCAAGATGGTGACTCTGGACGCCGACCACCCCGACGTGGAGAAGTACGTGGACTGGAAGGCCGAGGAGGAACACAAGGTCGCCTCCATGGCCACCGGTTCTTCGATCGTCAAGAAACACCTGGACGCGATCAAGAAGGCCCTCTCCGCCTTCCGCGGGCCGGAAAGCGACCGCTTCAACACCGAGCACAACCACGAACTCGCTACGGCCCTCCGTTCGGCTTTGCGGGACCAGATCCCGCCGACCTACCTCTACCAGTTGCTGCGCATGCTGGAGCAGGGCGACGAGCGGGTGAATCCGGCGGTGTTCACGACCGCCTGGGACGACGAAGCCTACAACACGGTGTCGGGCCAGTCCTCCAACAACAGCCTCCGGGTCACCGACGCCTTCATGAAGGCGATCATCGACGACAGCGACTGGAACCTGACCGGCCGGATCACCGGCAAGCTGCAGAAGACGCTGAAAGCCCGGGACCTTTGGGACCGGGTGGCGCGTTCGGCCTGGCAATGCGCCGATCCGGGCCTCCAGTACCACACCACCATCAACGATTGGCATACCTGCCCCGCGGGCGGGGAGATCCGCGCCTCCAATCCCTGCTCCGAGTACATGTTCCTGGACGACACCGCCTGCAACCTCGCTTCGATCAACTTATTGACCCTGTACGACGAGGCCAGGAAGGAATTCGATATCGAAGGCTACCTCCACGCCACGCGGATCTGGACCACCATCCTGGAAATCTCCGTGGTGATGGCCCAGTTCCCCGCCCCCGCCATCGCAAAGCTATCTTTTGAGTACAGAACCCTCGGCCTGGGGTTCGCGAATCTGGGAAGCCTGCTCATGGTCATGGGACTGGCCTACGATTCCCGCGAAGGCCGCGCGGTGGCAGGCGCGCTCTCCGCGATGCTCTCCGGCGAAGCCTATGCCCAGTCCGCGGCCATGTCGGCATCCCTCGGGCCTTTCGTCCGCTACGCGGAAAACAAGGACTCCATGCTCCGCGTGATCCGCAATCACCGGCGCGCGGCCTGGGCCGCCGAGGCGGGCGAATACGAGAAGCTTTCCACCATCCCTCCCGCGATCGATCCCGCGGCCTGCCCGCCCGCCCTCCTGGCCGCCGCCCGCGGCAGCTGGGACCGCGCGCTGGAACTGGGTTCCAGACACGGCTTCCGCAACGCCCAGGTGACCGCCATCGCGCCCACCGGCACCATCGGCCTTCTCATGGACTGCGACACCACCGGCGTGGAACCCGACTTCGCCCTGGTGAAGTTCAAGAAGCTCGCCGGCGGCGGCTACTTCAAGATCATCAACCAGTCGGTGCCTCCCGCCCTGGCAGCGCTGGGCTATTCCGACGACGAGATCGAAGAGGTCATCGCCTGGGCCACCGGCACCAAAACCCTGAAGGGAGCGCCGGGCGTCTCCTACGAAGCCCTTGAGGACCTCGGCTTCACGAAGGCCGCCCTGGACGCGATCGAAGCGGCGCTGGCCAGCGCGTTCTCGCTGGAAGGCATTTTCAGCCCCTGGGTCATCGGCAAGGACTTTGTGGAGACCGTGCTGAAAGTACCGGAATCCACCTGGTCGCTTCCCGGTTTCAGCCTGCTGAGGCACCTCGGTTTCAGCGCCTCGGATATCGAGGAAGCGGAGCGCCGCGCCTGCGGAACCATGGGCGTGGAAGGTTGCGCGGTCTTGAAGCCAGAACACCTGGGCGTCTTCGACACGGCTACGCCTTCGGGAAAGTACGGGACGCGATCCATCGCGTGGACGGCCCACATCGCGATGATGGCGGCGGTCCAGCCCTTCATCTCGGGCGCCATCTCCAAGACCATCAACATGCCCAATTCGGCCACCTACGAGGACGTCAAGGGAGCCTACATGCTGTCCTGGCGCTCAGCGGTCAAGGCCGTCGCGTTGTACCGCGACGGTTCGAAGCTCTCGCAACCCCTGTCTTCCTTCGCCCCGGGCACCGATCCACTCGCCGACGCGCTCATTGCATTGCAGAAGAACCTGGACAACGCGGATGCGGGCCGGACCGCCGTCGCCGGATCGGCCAAGGCCACCAACGACATGCGCGGCGTGCGCCGTTCCCTGCCGAACCGGCGCGCCGGCTATACACAAAAGGCCAAGATCGGCGGACATTCGATCTTCATCCGCACCGGCGAATACGACGACGGCCGGCTCGGGGAAATCTTCCTGGACATGCACAAGGAGGGCGCGGCCTTCCGTAGCCTCATGAACAGCTTCGCCATCGCCGTTTCCCTCGGCCTGCAGTACGGCGTGCCTTTGGATGAATACGTGGACGCCTTCACCTTCAGCCGTTTCGAGCCCAACGGCATGGTCCAGGGCCACGACTACGTGAAGATGGCCACCAGCGTCATCGACTACATCTTCCGCGACTTGGCGATCAGCTACCTGAAGCGAACCGACCTGGCCCAGGTGAAACCCGAGGACCTCCTTTCCACCGGCACCAAGTCCGACGCCAAGGCGAACGGAGCCGGCAACGGTACGGTCAAGGAAAGCGCGGGCTTCAAGCCGCACGGCGCTTCCGATGCCGCCCAACCGGACAAGCCGGCGGAGGCTTTGGTGGACCTGGGCCGAAGCGCGAAATCCAGGAATGAGGATGAGCAGTCGGCCAAAATCGCGCAGGCGCGCGTGAAGGGCTACGAGGGCGATCCCTGTCCCGTCTGCGGCTATTTCACCCTGGTGCGCAACGGCACATGCCTCAAATGCGATACCTGCGGAGGCACGACGGGCTGCTCCTGACGGTATCTTCCGGGCGGCGGACGGTGGATCCCTGCCGCCCCCGCCGCACGCTTCCGTTTGCATTGAGGACAGGACGAAGTTATAATTGGTCTCTGCCCATGATTAATTCCGTCCTTTGAAGGAGTCGATCCTTATGGAATGGTTGACCGAATTCGGCCCTGTGACCCAAGCCCTCATGGCGACAGGCTTTACCTGGGGTGTGACCGCCCTCGGCGCCGCCATGGTTTTCTTTTTCAAGACCATCGACCGGCGCGTGCTGGACGGCATGCTCGGATTCGCGGGCGGCGTGATGATAGCAGCAAGCTTCTGGTCGCTGCTCGCGCCCGCGATCGACCTGGCCGAAGCCATGGGCCTAATTGCCTGGATGCCGGCCGTCATCGGATTTCTCGTCGGCGGCGCCTTCCTCCGCTTGGTGGACATGATCCTTCCGCATCTCCATATCGAGTACGAGACGAGCGAGGCGGAAGGCATCAAGGTCAACTGGAAGCGCAGCGTGCTCCTGGTCCTGGCGATCACCCTTCACAATATACCCGAGGGCCTCGCGGTGGGCGTCGGCTTCGGCGCCGTCGCGGCCGGCATTCCCTCGGCTGGCCTGGCCGGCGCGGTAGCCCTTGCCATCGGCATCGGTCTCCAGAACTTTCCCGAAGGCGCCGCCGTATCCATCCCGCTCAGGCGGGACGGCATGAGCCGCAGCAAGGCCTTCATGTACGGCCAGGCCTCGGGACTCGTGGAACCCGTGGCGGGAGTCCTGGGCGCGACCCTCGTTCTGTCGATGCGCCCCATACTCCCCTATGCGCTGGCCTTCGCCGCGGGAGCCATGATCTTCGTGGTCGCCGAGGAAGTCATCCCCGAATCCCGCAGGGCGGGCAACGAGCACATCGCGACCATAGGCCTGATGCTCGGCTTCGCCTTGATGATGGTTCTGGACGTCGCGCTCGGTTAAGCGCGCTGGGTTAAGCGCGCTCGTCCGTGCGCGCGCGCCGCCAAGCGCGCGGCCGGTGAGGTTTTTCCCCTGGCGCCCTTGCCCCGCTTTCGCGGGCAGGGTTATCATCGGGACATACGAACCCTTCGGCGCCGGTCGATAGTCCGGCGCGCACAGGAGTCCCGCGATGAAACTGATATTCCTTGGACCTCCCGGAGCCGGTAAAGGAACCCTCGCCGCCAAGGCGGTTGAGATCCTCGGCGTTCCCCATATTTCGACCGGCGCGATTTTCCGCGCGGCGATCGCGGCCAAATCCCCGCTCGGCCTGAAGGTCAAGGCCATCATCGATTCCGGCAAGCTGGTCGACGACGGGACCACGATCGAACTGGTGAAGGAACGGCTGGCCCAGGCCGACGCGATCAAGGGTTACATCCTGGACGGTTTCCCGCGCACCATACCCCAGGCCGAAGCCCTGGCGGCATTTTCAAAAGTAGAAAAGGTCGTCAATTTCGATATCCCAGATATTTCGGTGGTCGAGCGGCTTTCAGGCCGATTGGTCTGCCGCGCCTGCGGCACCAATTTCCACGCCCTCTTCCAGAAGCCGAAGAAGGCCGGCGTCTGCGATGCCTGCGGGGGAGAACTGTATACGCGCGAAGACGACCGGCAGGAGGCGATCACGAAAAGGCTGGACGTCTACCGCGCCCAGACAGCGCCCCTTATCGATTTTTACCGGGCCAAAGGCATATTGGCCGATGTCGACGCGCAACCGGCCGTCGACGAGGTGGTCGCCGGCTTCAAGGCCGTCATGGGTTTGTCGTAGGAAGCGTTCCGATTTTCAGCCAGCGTTCTTCGGGGTTTTCCCTGAAGTGCGCGCGGAGGACGGCTCCCATCCCGCCGAGTCCCGGTTCCCGGTTGACGAGAGTCTTGACGTGGTGGGACCATTTCAGATTGTCCAGGAAATAGAAAAAGAAGCGCCGCGCCCGGGTTTCCCAGAATTCGGGCGGCTGGTGCCGCGCGAGCAGGTCCAGGAAACGCAGGCAGACGGCCTCAAGGTCGATCTCCTGCGGCAATTTTCCGGGCGCGCCGAGCGCGCCGGGCGCGTCAGTCGCGCCTTCCAGCTCGCGCGCGGCCGAGAAGATCCATGGCTCCCGGATAGCCGCCCTTCCTATCATGACGCCGTCACAGGGGCCCTTCGCCCGTTCGACGAGCATCGACGCGCTGGCCACGTCGCCGTTTCCCGTCACCGGTATCTTCAGTTCCGCTCGCAGGGCTCCGACGAAAGGCCAGCGGGCGCTCTTCTTCAGCTTCTCCGATGCCGTCCGCGGATGGAGCGTCAGGGCTTCGACCCCTTCTTCCTGCAGCATGAGGCAGAATCGGACGAGCCGCGCCAGATTCTCGTCCGCGCCGAGCCGGAGCTTGACGCTGAGCCTGCCCTTCACCGCTGAACGAACCCCGCCTATCATCGAGCGGGCGGCCGCCTCGTCCGCCATCCATCTCACGCCGCCGCCCGTCCGCACGATATCGGGAGCCGAGCAGCCCATATTGATGTCGATTCCCGCCGTTCCGCGCCCGTCGAGGATCGCCGCCGCCCTGGCCAACAGTTGCGCGTCGCCGCCGACGAGCTGGTAGACGAGGCGGTCCGGCCGCGGCAGGGGATCCGCGTACCAGGTCTCGAAGCGGCCCCCGTTCAGGAAAGGAGCGGCGCCGATCATCTCGGCGAAACTCATGTCGCAACCGCCGAAATCCTCGGCCAATTCGCGATAGGCCCGATGGCTCAGGGTCGCCATGGGAGCCAGGATGAAGGGAACGCTCATGGCCGCATATTAAAGGCAGTAAGCGAGCTCGGATAGTGGGCAGGGCTACCTTGATTTCTCATCTACCATGGTTTATAAAGAACGTCAGGAGGATACCGCATGATTGCCAAAAGCGATATGCCCAGTATCAACGAGAAATCACCGGATGGCTTGAAAGCGGAAGGTGGCTCGTATCGGGTCCTCATAATCGACGATTCTATGTTCATCGCGAAACAGCTCGGCCAGATCCTGACTTCGGAAGGGTTCGAAGTCGTCGGTACGGCTTCCGACGGTTTGCAGGGGGTCGAAAAATATAAGGAACTTTTTCCGAACATCGACCTCGTGACCATGGACATCACCATGCCGGTGATGGACGGCGTTTCGGCGCTTGAGAAGATCATGGAATTCGACAAAAACGCGGTGGTCGTAATGGTGAGCGCGCTCGGCAAGGAGGACGTCGTCAAGAAGTCCCTCCTCATCGGAGCGAAGAGCTACATCGTAAAGCCCCTCGACAGGAAAAAGGTATTGGAACGCGTCGTGAGCGTGCTCAACCGCTAGGAACGCAGAATCCAAAAAAAGAACCGCCTTCCGGCGGTTCTTTTTTTTAAGGAACGGCTCGGACGTCAGGATTCGTGGACCATGTAGCCGTTCTTTCCGCTCCGCTTCACCTCGTACATCGTCTCGTCGGCCCTGCGCATGAGTTCGTCCGCGGTCCGGGCGGCCTCCGGGTAGATCGCGATGCCGATCGAGATGCCAACCGGGCAGTTTTCGCCCTGGACTTCAATGGGAACCGAGAAAGCGGCGATCAGTTTTTCGGCGACGACCCTTACGGCGGCGCTTTCTTCCACGTCACCGACCACGGCGACGAATTCGTCTCCGCCTACCCTGGCGACGACATCGGAGTCGCGGAGGGCGGATTTCAGGCGTCGGGAGACTTCTATCAGGGCCTGATCGCCGGCAAGATGGCCGAAACGGTCGTTGATGGGCTTGAAATCGTCCAGATCCATGAACATGAGGGCTATCCGCTTCTTCGACCGTGCCGCCCGGCTCAGGGACTTTTCGAGCAATTCGCCCAGAAGCAACCTGTTCGGCAGGCCCGTCAGTCCGTCATGGTTGGCGATCTTGGAAACCCGGCGCGCGAGCCGTTCGAGGGACGCCTTCTCGTTGCGGAGTTCCTCGTTGAGCCTTCTCACCTCTTCGTGGGTGCGCGAATTTTCGATCGCCACCGCGATGTATGAACCGAGGGCGGAAAGAAGCCGCAAGTCTTCGTCATGGTAGGCCGCTCTCCGGGGACTCTGCACGCCGACGGCGCCGACGACGCGATCGCCCAGGGATAGGGGAACGAAAATGATCGAGGCTGTCGACCGGCCGAAAGAAAGCCTGTCGGATGCTATGTATTTCTTGTATTCCGCATCCGCGTCGTCGATGCGGAGGCTTTCGTTCCGTGACACGACCCAGGCGGCGAAACTGTCGGGACTGTCGGCGGAAAGGGAAAAGGGCGGCACGTTCTTGCCGTCGGAGATGTACAATCTGTAATCCAGTATCCTCCGCGTCGGATCCAGGACGGCGAGGGAAAAACCGGTCGCATCCATGAGGTGCGAAACGGATTCGTGGACGGTGCGCGCGACGGCCTCCATATCCAAAGAGGCCGTTATCGACCGCCCGATCTCCGCGACCGCCTTCAGCCGATCGTTGGTGCGCTCCAGTTCGGCCCGCCCGTCCTTGAGTTCAACATTGCGCAGTCTGAAGATCTCCGCTTCGTTCCGGGCCCGCTCCAGCTCGAAACGGATTTCGGCGCCCTTGGCGCTCTGGGCTATGCGTTCGGTGGCGAGGTCGCTCTCGGCCTCGTGGAAGTGCTTGAAATCGGCGAGGGAAGCGGCGTAGTCGCCGAGGGATTCCGACGCGAGGGACCGGAGCCTGAAACATTCCGACAGCTTCCTGGAAGTCCCCGTCCGCATCGAATCGGCGACGGCCGCGTCCAATATCTCCCTGGCTTCATGGAATTCGTCGTCTTCGATGAGGAGCACGGCCATTTCGATGCGGGTCTCCACCGCCGCCTGGACCATTCCGGTTTCCGCGGCCCGTTTGAGCGCCTCGTCCAGTATGCTCCTGGCTTCCGTCCGTTCACCCCGCCTGCGGGCGGCAACGGCCAGGCCATTCATGGCCAGCACTTGGGCATAGGTATCCCCCGAAACCGCTGCGGCGCCCAGGGCGAGTTCCAGATATTCAACGGCGTTCTCGGTTTCTCCCAACTCGATGAAGCATTGACCGATGTTCGCGAAAAGCTGGGCTTCCAGCTCGACGGCGGCCGGATGGGCCGCGTCGGCCGCTTTCATCGCCTCGGCGGCGCGCATGAAGTACGCGAGGGCCTGGCGAAGCTCGCCCGAATCCTTAAGGACCTCGCCGATATTGTTGAGCGACGAAGCCTCGCGATCCTTGCGGCCCGCGGCGCTCGCGAGTTCCAGGGCTTTCATGTAGCGGTCGAGAGCCCGCGACGGCTCCCCGCGCTCATGGTCGACCGCGCCCAGAATATTGAAAGCCATGGAAACGCCGGCCAAATCATTCAAGGAAGAGAACAATTCAAGGGCCTTGAGCCCGGAAGCTTCGGCCGCCGAGAGATCCGAACGGTAGTATGCGCTCCAGGCGGCGTTGAGGAAGGCCGCCGCCCTGCCCCCTTCGTAACCGGCGCTCACCGAAAGGCGGATCGCCTCCTCGGCAAGGCTTCCGGCCTCCAATGGCGACCGGATCATCGCTTCCCAGGAACGTGCGTTGAGATCGTCTATCGTTCGCGACTTGGACTGATCAGGGATCATCGGCACTCCCGGGCTGAAATCAGGTGAATTATACCCGGAAGGACCGAGGCCAAAAAGCCTGAATCCCGTTATCCGGTTCCTTCCATTTCGGTAGAATTTTAGGTATAGTTGAATCCAACCTGAAAGGCAAACATGAGGTTAGTGATGAAAGCACACACAATATCGGAATCGGTCTATTGTCTTCATGCGGATATCGATACGACGGACCTCTTTGAGGGAATCTGGCCCATTCCGTACGGCGTTTCGCTCAATTCCTATGTGGTGAAGGGCGAGAAGACCGTACTCATCGACCTGGTGCGCGATTGGACGGGAGCCCCGAAACAGCTGGAGGAAGAACTCGCCGGAATCGGCATCGCGTTCTCCGACATCGACTACCTCATCCTGAACCACCTGGAGCCCGACCATACTGGCTGGCTCGGCGAATTCATGAAACTCAACCCGAAAGCCGAAATCATAGCAACCGCCAAGGGCGTGGAACTCGTCAAATCCTTCTATAAAATCAGCGAAGGTTTGAGGGCGGTCAAGACCGGCGATACCCTGGACCTTGGAGCCGGAAGGATTCTTCATTTTATCGAAGCGCCCAACGTCCATTGGCCTGAGACCATGATCACCTGGGAGCCGGCATCCGGCACACTATTCACCTGCGACGCCTTCGGCTCATTCGGCAAGCTCGGGGACCGGGTTTTCGACGACCAATTCGACAGCGCGGAGCACGCCTTCTTTGAGAAGGAATCCCTCCGCTACTACGCCAACATAGTCTCCTCCTTCTCGGTGTTCGTCGAACGCGCCGTCAAGAAACTGGAAGGCCTCGCGATCAAGTGCGTCGCCCCGAGCCACGGGCTGGTCTGGCGGAGGGATCCGACGAAGATCATCGAGCGATACCTTCGTTACGCACGGTACATGAACGGGCCGGCCGAGAAGGAAATCGCGATCATCTGGGGGTCGATGTACGGCAACACGAGGACGGGCCTGGACGCGGTCATAAAGGGAATCGAGGAGGAAGGAGTGCCTTGGTCGATCCACCGGGTCCCGAACGAGGACGTTTCTTTCGTTCTCGCCGACGCCTTCAAATCCGCGGGCGTCGTCCTGGCCATGCCCACCTACGAGTATGCGATGTTTCCTCCGATGGCCTACGCCATAGACATCATGCGGCGAAAGCACGTCCACGGGAAAACGGTGCTCCGCATCGGGAGCTGGGGATGGGTAGGCGGCGCGAAGAAGGAATACGAGGCGGCCATCGCGGACCTGAAATGGACGAGCCTTGAATCCAAGGAGTGGGCCGGCGCGCCTTCGCAGTCCGACCTGGCCGAACTTGAAGCCAGGGGCCGCGAACTCGCCCGTGCCGTGAAGAACGCCTGAGGGGATTTAAGGCGGGAGCAACTGGTTGCCGGCAACCGGCAACCGGCGGATGAGGCATGGAAAAGACCAACGCGATCAGGCTGCTCGAGGCTGCGGGGATTGAGTTCGAAGTGCGCGAATACCCGGTTGATGAAGAGGACCTGTCCGCCGTCCACGCGGCGACCATGCTCGGGCTGGATCCTGACTCCGTGTTCAAGACAATCGTCCTCAGGGGCGATCGTATCGGTCCCTTCGTCTGCGTGATTCCCGGCCCTTGCGAGGTGGACCTCAAGAAAGCGGCCAAAGCGGCTGGCGACAAGTCAGCTTCCCCCCTGCCACTGAAGGAGCTTGAGCCGTTGACAGGCTACCTGCGCGGCGGCTTTTCCCCCATCGGCATGAAACGAAAATTCCCCACCTTCATCGACGAGACCGCCCTGCTATTTGACCGCATCAGCGTGAGCGCGGGACGGCGGGGATTGCAGGCGCTTTTGTCTGTAGAAGACCTGAAGCGGGTGACGGGGAGTGAGACGGCGGATCTGATTTGAGGAGGACTGAGGACCGGGACGGTGCCGGGACGGTGCCGGGACGGAGACTTTATCGGCAGCTGGTTTGGAATGGCCGTCCTTTGGGACGGCCTTTTTTATCCTGCGATTGAATTCGCCATGCTTGCGATTATTGTTTTTCTATTCCTAAATATCGCTTACCATGATGCAGTATTGAGAAATGCCTCCAATTTTCATCACTATTTTATCCCATATTTTGAGTTTTGATGTTTTCCGATTCTAAATATCCCAATATTCACGCATTGGACTACTTTGCCCCCTTGTATCCCCCTCCCTCTCCCCGTTACTATCCACCGATGTCGCGTGGCGTTCCGAACGGAAAAGAGCCGGCGCGGAGGGGAGGTTCCACGTGAAGAAGAGGCATGCGGTGGCGCGGCTCATACTTGAGGACGGATCGGAGTTCGTCGGCTGGGCTTTCGGCAAGCACCGCTCGCAGGCGGGGGAAGTGGTGTTCACCACCGGGATGACGGGTTATCCGCAATCGCTGACGGACCCGAGCTTCCGCGGCCAGATCCTCGTTTCCACCTACCCCCTGGTCGGCAACTACGGCGTGCCGGTGGATCCGAAAACCCAGGAAGCCGTGCTTGACGAACGGGGCATCCCGGTTCATTTCGAATCGGATCGGGTGCAGGTTTCGGGTTTCGTGGTTTCGGAAGCCTGCGACGAGCCGAGCCATTATAATAGCGGCAGCTCGCTTTCCGCCTGGCTGGAAAAGAACAACGTGCCGGGCCTGGCCGGCATAGATACGCGGGCGCTCACCGAGCGGCTGCGGGAGCACGGCGTCATGCGCGGAAAGATCCTTGTCGAAGGTACGCGCGACGTCAGCTACGACTCGGGAGATCTGGCCCACCCGGTGGACGTGGTTTCGCCGAAGGCGGTGCGGACCTACGCCGCCGCGGAGACCGGCGGCAAAAGGGCGCCGCGCGTGGTGCTCGTGGACTGCGGCGCCAAGGCGAACATCCTGCGCTGCCTCGTCGCCCGGAAGGTCGAGGTCCAGGTGGTACCCTGGAACCACGACCTGGCCGGTCTGGACTATGACGGAATCTTCCTTTCCAACGGTCCCGGAGATCCCAAGGCCTGCGGCAAGACCATCGCGACGGTTAGGCGGGCGATAGCGGGCACGAAGCCCGTTTTCGGGATCTGTCTCGGGAACCAGCTCATGGCCCTTGCCGCCGGGGCGGACACCTACAAGCTGCCCTACGGCCACCGCGGACAGAACCAGCCATGCATCGAAGTCGGAACCGAACGCTGCTACATCACGAGCCAGAACCACGGCTACGCGGTGCGGGGGGATACCCTGCCGAACGGCTGGGAACCCTGGTTCGTCAACGCCAACGATAATACGATCGAAGGAGTCCGCTCCTCGGACGGGCTCTTCTCGGCGGTCCAATTCCACCCGGAGGGTTGTCCCGGTCCGCGGGACACCGAATTCCTGATCGACCGCTTCGTCGCGCAGGTACGCGCGGTCGCCAAGCTGCCGGCTGATGAAGGGCCCCGGCTTGAGGCAGGGGAAACGCTGGACTCGGCGGTCGTGCGACTGGCTGCCGCGCGACTGGTGGCCGCGCAACAGCCGGCCGCGGCCCGAACCACTGCGCCCGCCGCTTCCAAGGGAGGCTCAAAATGAAGTTGGCCCATGCGAAAATGCCCAAGAAGGTGCTGGTGCTCGGTTCCGGCGGCCTCAAAATAGGCCAGGCCGGGGAATTCGACTATTCCGGAACCCAAGCGCTGAAAGCCCTCCGCGAGGAGGGGATCAAAACCGTCCTCATCAATCCGAACATCGCGACAATCCAGACGAGCGAGGGCATGGCGGACGCAACCTACTTCCTGCCGGTGACCCCCGAATTCGTGCGTCAGGTCATCGAAAAGGAAAAGCCCGACGGCATCCTGCTGTCCTTCGGAGGACAGACCGCCCTGAACTGCGGAGTGGCGCTGGACCGCGACGGCACCCTGTACAAGCACTCCGTCGCCGTGCTCGGAACTCCCGTGAAGGCTATCGAAGAGACGGAGGACCGCGAGCTCTTCGTCCGCAAGCTGGAAGAGATCGGCGCGAAGTCTCCGCGCAGCATCGCGACGACGGACGCGGACGCCGCGGCGGAAGCCGCCGCGATGCTCGGCTATCCGGTGATGGTGCGCGTCGCCTACGCGCTGGGCGGCTCGGGATCGGGCATCTGCAAGAACGAGGGCGAGCTGAGAAGGCGCTGCGACCGCGCCTTCGCCCATTCTCCCCAGGTGCTCGTGGAGGAATGGCTGGGGGGGTGGAAGGAGATCGAATACGAGGTCGTGCGCGACCGATTCGGCAACTGCGTCACGGTCTGCAACATGGAGAACTTCGACCCGCTCGGCATCCATACCGGGGAGAGCATCGTCGTCGCGCCTTCCCAGACCCTGACGGACGCCGAGTACCACAAGCTGCGACGGGTGGCTTTGGACGTGATCCGCCACCTGGGCATCGTCGGCGAATGCAACATCCAGTATGCGCTGGATCCGCATTCCGAGGACTACCGCATCATCGAGGTCAATGCCCGCCTATCGCGGAGCTCCGCCCTCGCCTCCAAGGCCACCGGATACCCCCTGGCCTTCGTCGCGGCAAAGCTCGCGCTCGGATATTCGCTCACGGACATCGAAAACCGTATCACGCGGGTTACCAAAAGCTGTTTCGAGCCGGCCCTGGACTATTGCGTGGTCAAGGTCCCCCGCTGGGACCTCACCAAATTCAAGAACGTGGAACGGCGGATCGGCAGCGAGATGAAGTCCGTCGGCGAAGTCATGTCCATAGGAAGGACCTTCGAGGAAGCCCTGCAAAAAGCCCTGCGGATGACGGGCATCGGGGCGCCGGGCCTTTCCGGGGACGAAGCCCTGCTGGGCTTGGGATTCAAAGACCTGAAGGAAGCGCTGACCCGTCCCACCGACCGACGCGTTTTCGCCGTCTACCGTGCCTTGGCTGAAGGCTGGTCGGTCGACAAGATCCATAAATTCACCCGCATCGACCGCTGGTTCCTTTCAAAAATGGCGAACGCGCTGGAGGCCGAGAAGGCGTTGCGCGCGCTAGCCTCCGCGTCGCCCGACCCGACGGCCTTGCCGGACCGCGAACTCCTGCTGAAGGCCAAGCGGCTCGGATTCTCAGACGAGCGCATCGGCCAGTTCCTTGGCGTCAAGGAAGAGCGGATCCGCGCGCTTCGGGAAGAATACCGGATAAGGCCCGCGGTCAAGCAGATCGATACCCTTGCGGCCGAGTACCCCGCCCGCACGAACTACCTGTACATGACCTACGGAGCCGTCTCCGACGACACGGCGCCCTCCAACCGCGGCGTCATGGTGCTCGGATCGGGGGCCTACCGCATCGGCTCGAGCGTCGAATTCGACTGGTGCTGCGTGAACGCGGTGGAGACGGCCCGCAAGCTCGGCCGGCACACCATCATGGTCAACTGCAACCCGGAAACGGTGAGCACCGACTACGATATGTGCGACAGGCTGTACTTCGAGGAGCTGTCCCTGGAGCGCGTGCTGGACATCTATGAGCGGGAAAGGCCCGACGGGCTCATCCTTTCCATGGGCGGGCAGATCCCGAACAACCTGGCAACCAAGCTCTACGACGCGGGAGCGGTCATCTTCGGCACCACGCCCAAGTCCATCGACATGGCGGAGGACCGGCACAAGTTCTCCAAGCTACTGGACGAGCTCGGCATCGAGCAGCCGGATTGGAAAGAACTCACCGACCTGGATGCGGCTGAGAAATTCGCCAAGGAAGTCGGCTACCCCGTGCTGATCAGGCCGAGCTACGTACTCTCCGGCGCGGCCATGAACGTAGCCTGGAACAACGAAAGCCTGGAACGCTTTCTGCTAATGGCGACCGACGTATCGCCGGAGCATCCGGTGGTCATCTCCAAGTTCGTGGAGAACTCGAAGGAGATCGAGGTGGACGCGGTCGCCAAGCGCGGAGTGATCCTGTACCACGCGATCACCGAGCACATCGAAAACGCGGGCATCCATTCGGGCGACGCGACGGTAGTCCTGCCGCCGCAGCGCCTGTATATCGAGACGATACGGAAGATCAGGAAGATAGCCGAACGGATCGCCGAAGAACTGGACATCACCGGTCCCTTCAACATCCAATTCCTGGCGCAACGGAATCGGGTGCGCGTGATCGAATGCAACCTGCGCGCGAGCCGCAGCTTCCCCTTCTGCTCCAAGGTGAGCCGGGTGAATATGATAGAGATGGCTACCCGCGCGATGCTGGACGAGCCGGTGCAGAAAGCCCCCGCCTCGGCCTTGGACCTTGAGTGGGTTGGCGTCAAGGCGGCGCAGTTCAGTTTCTCGCGTCTGCACGGCGCGGACCCCGTGCCCGGCGTGGAGATGGCCTCCACCGGGGAGGTCGGCTGCATCGGCACCGACCTGGACGACGCCTTCCTGAAAGCCCTGCTGTCGGTCGGTTACCGGATACCGCGGAAGAAAGTGCTGCTGTCCACCGGTCCGATAGAGGACAAGGTCGAATTCCTGGATTCGGCGCGAAAACTGACCGAAATGGGCTACGAGCTCTACGCGTCCCGCGGCACGGCCAGGTTCCTGGCTTCGAACGGGGTCGCGGCGACGGCGCTCAATTGGCCGCTGGAATCCAAGGAACCGAACATCGCCGGCATGATCAAGCGGCGCGAGATCGATATGGTGATCAACGTCCCCAAAAACAACAGGGAAACGGAACTCAAGAACGACTACATCATCCGCCGGATGGCCGTTGATTACGATGTTCCGCTATTTACGAATATAAAGGTGGCCAAACAGTTCACCGAGGCCTTATCATACAAACGGGAAAAAGAACTGGAGATCAAGGCTTGGGAGGAATACCGATGAAGAAGCTCGCGTTCCTGCTGGCTTACGCGGCGACGCTCGTCGTTCCGGCGGCAATTTACATCGTGCCTCTCGGCGGGATATCCGACGGGTACTCGCTGTCGGTAGCATTCGGGACGGTCGCCTTCGGCATGTTCGCGAACCAATTCCTGCTGGCGGCCAGGCCGCGCCCGGCGGTTTCCGCCCTTGGAGCCAAGGGCCTCCTGTCCTTCCACGGCAGCGCCGGCTTCGCCGCCCTGCTCATCGCCTTCACCCACCGTTCCCTGAAGGTGGGTCTGCCGGGCGTGCTGCAAGGTTCGGGCTTCACCGCCGACACTCCGCAAGCCCTCTTCGGCCTCTTCGCGTTTACGCTCTTCGCCTTTTCCGTCTTCCTGGCGGCTTTTTTCATGGCCAACACCTTTTGGATGAAAATCGCCTTCCTGAAGCGCCTGAAGGAACGCGTCTGGGCGTCGACGGGGCTCAGCTACCCGCGGATGCGCGTCATCCACAACCTCGTCGTCCTCGCTTCGATCGCGATACTCCTGCACGTTCTGCTCGCCTCCACCTCGGATTTTTCCGGGAATCCCGCCGCATCGGTCTGGATGGCCGGATGGATGGCGTTTTGCCTCGGCTCCTACGCGAAGTACCGGCTCTCTGGCCGCAGGGGCGGCTCGGTCGCACGGGAGAGGGCCTAACCCATGAGCACGAGCGCCAAGGATATCGGAAGGTTGTTCTCTCCGCTCCAGATCGGTTCCATCGTCGATTGCGTGGAGCCGCTGAGCGCCGGCTCGGAAGCGGGCTGGGCGCTGGAGCTCCTGGCGGAACGGCCCGAACTGGAAGTGGTGCCTATCGAACGCGACGGCGCCGTGCTCGGAGTCGTGTCCAGGCACGTACTGGAAGGCATCGTGGAATCTGCCTGGAAACGCTTCTGGCAGAAGGACCTGGACGCCTACGTGGTTCCCGCGCGCCGTTCGGTCGAAGCGACCGACTATGTGGACCGGATAGTCGCCGTGGACCTCGCCGATGTGGAAAAGGACGATCCGGGCTGGTACATAGTCAACCACAGACGCGCCTACCTGGGCATCGTCAATCTCCGCACCATGCTGGAGCATCTCAACCACCTCCGGTCGCTGGACCTCCGGCGGGCGGGAGAAATGCAGAAGCACCTGCTGTCCAAGAAACCGGACGAAGATCCCCGCTTCCGGATCTGTTTCTACAACCGTATGGCCCATGAGATCGGCGGCGACTTCTACCGCAGCACGCAGATCGGGGAGGATCGCTGGCTCGTCGCATGCTTCGACGTGGCGGGAAAGAACATATCGGGGGCATTGGCGACGAGCGCCCTCGGGGCGATTTTCGCGTGCTTCAAGCTTTTCGCCTATGCGGGGGAAGCGCAGCTGACGACCGGATTGCTGAACGCACTTGTGCACGAGGTGAATCCGGGCGACGTCTTCGTCGCGGCGGCGCTTTTTTATCTGGATATGAAGGCGATGACCGTGGAAATCCACAATTGCGGTTTTTCTCCCGTCCTCGCATTCATCCCCCAGGAGAACAGGAAGATCGCCTGCAAGATGGCCCGCCCCAACCTTCCGCCTCTCGGGATCGAGGACCGGATGGTCAACGACGCTCCGCAGCTGATCCCCATCACGCCGGGCCTGCGTCTGACCGCCTATTCCGACGGGCTCACCGACATGACCGATCCCTTCGGCGAGCGTTACGGCGAGGAGCGGACCATCGAATACCTGCGGACCCTCCACAAGTCGAGCCAGGCGGATATTCCCGGTCTCGTGGGTACGGAAGTGGACAAATGGATCGGTGAATCGCATCTGGCCGACGACATAACCCTCGTGGATCTGCGCTTTTTATGAAGATCAATAACGGTAGCGCAGCCCGCCCCCGAAACTGAACTGCAGATTCGGATCGTTGGGGAGTTGGCCGATATAGCCGAATTCAAGCGGCACGGAAAAATGCTCGAAAAGTATAGTCTCAATACCGATTCCGGCCCCGGCGACGGCATCCCCTACGTACGGTAGGGTAACATATTCGCCGTCGTTTTCGGAATCAGGATCGCTCTCGTAATCATTGAGGATATAACCGACATGTCCGGCCAGCCCCCATACGTACAGTTGGCCTGAAAACCACCGTGAATAGTCTTCTCCGAAAACGCGGTATTGAACCGAAAACTCCGCCGAATAGTCGAGTACCGCTCCGCCCGAATCATCGTCAGGCGAATACAGGCCTCCTGCCGTAATCGCTATGCCGATCCGTTCGAACCAGCGCTGGTAATGGAGCCCTCCCCCGGAATGGCCGGCGAGCGATGAACCGAACACGCCGAGGGCGTTCGGCCATAGCTCGAAGGCGGGAACGGTTTCTTCCGCGATCGCGGGAGGGACGAAGGAGCAGAAAAGCAGGATTGCAGATGCTACCGCAACCGCTACTGCAACCTCTACCGCAACCTCCGCAGAATTGTTCTTCCGGATTTGTTTCATATTTCCTTTTTTTAAAATAACGATTGCATCAGTCGCGTTCGAAAAGCAGTCGGGCTAAGGCGTCCCCGTCGGGCGCGGCCCGGGCTGCCTTGCGGAACTCCTCGTCGTGCAGCAGGCGCGCCAGCTTGGAAAGAAGCTTGAGGTGGAGCGTGGTCTCGCCGCGCGGCCCCGCCATCATGAAGATGAGGTCGACCGGACTGCCGTCGATGGCGCCGAAGTCCACGGGCTCCGCCAGCCTGAGCACGGCGAGCACCGTCTCCGGTATCGCCTCGCAGAGGGCATGAGGAACTGCGACCCCTTCCCCGATTCCCGTCGAGGACAGCTTTTCCCGCGCGCGGATGTCCTCCAGCAGCTTGGCGGGATCGGATACCTTGCCGCCCGAAGCAAGGAGCCTTACGGTAGCCTCAAGGGCCTCATCCTTGTTCGCGGCTGCCACCCGCACGGCGGCGCACGAGGGCTTGAGTATTGTCTCGAAGTTGATCATCGCTGTCCCTCCTCCGTTTCCAGACGCGCTCGTCCGGCGATCCAATCCACCGGAACCGTGAACAGTATTCCGTTGCCCGGCTTGTCAAGATCACCGACGACCTCCCGCAGGATGGGCGTCAGGCGGTCGACCGCAGCCGAGTCGTTCACCACCGCAAGGAGGGTCTTGTTGCCGGACGGGCTTCCCTTGATGACTTCCTTGAAATCGGCGAATAGAGGCACCTCGTTCGCGAGGAAGCGACCCATTCCCTCGGAATCGAGGATGGTGGCGCCCGGTATTCCCGCCTCGGCATAGGCCTCGACCACGCGGTCGAGCAGCGTGACATCGTTCAGAACGAAAACCAGCATTTTCATCGTCCGTCCAGTATCCGGCCGGAGGCGGAACGTTGTCAAGGGAAACGCCGGTTCTTGATGTTCGGGTAAAATCTACGTATTATGGACCCGCCGCCCGGACGGTTCGGGCCGAATACCAACGATACCCAAGGAGCGCCTCATGGTGGAATCCCTCAAGAAAAACCCGAAGTGGAGGGGTCGCCGCGGCCCGTTGGTCCTCGTGATCATGGACGGAGTCGGCTACGGCAAATATAAGGAAGGCGACGCCGTCGCCGATTCCAAGATGTACGCACTGGAAGCCATAAAGGCCAGGAGTCCCAATTCCCGCCTGAAAGCCCACGGCAAGGCCGTCGGGTTGCCCTCGGACGATGATATGGGCAACAGTGAGGTAGGCCACAACGCGATCGGCTGCGGCAGGGTGTACGAACAAGGCGCGGCCCTCGTGACGAAATCCCTGGATACCGGCGACATGTTCCGGGGGAAGGCCTGGAAGGAGGTCGTCGCGAACGTAAAAGCCGACGACAACGGCGCGCCGGCAGGCGCGATCCACTTCATCGGGCTTTTTTCGGACGGGAACGTCCACAGCCATCTGGACCACCTCAAGGCGATGATCGTCCGGGCCAAGGCCGAAGGCGTCAAGAAAGTCCGCGTGCACGCCTTATTCGACGGACGCGATGTCGGCGAGACGAGCGCCCTGGAGTACATCGATCCCTTCGAGGCCTTCCTGAAGGAAGTCTCGGTCGGCGGTTTCGATGCGCGCATCGCCTCCGGCGGCGGCCGCATGTGGATCACCATGGACCGCTACGGAGCCGATTGGAGCATGGTGGATCGCGGCTGGCAGACCCACGTCCTGGGCAAAGGCCGCCAGTTCGCCAGCGCCCGCGAATCGGTGGAAACCTACCGCAAGGAAATCCACGGCATCATCGACCAGGACCTGAAGGAATTCGTGATCGCCGAAAACGGGAAGCCGATCGGGACGATACAGGACGGCGATTCGGTCGTCTACTTCAACTTCCGCGGCGACCGCGCCATGGAAATGACCGCCGCCTTCGAGCAGGACGACTTCGACAAATTCGATCGCATCCGCCGTCCCAAGGTCTGCTATGCGGGCATGATGGAATACGACGGGGACCTCCACGTTCCCGCACGCTACCTCGTGAGTCCGCCCTCGATCGACCGGACCATGGGCGAATACCTGGCCGCGAGCGGCATCAGGACCCTCGCCATCTCCGAGACCCAAAAATACGGCCACGTCACCTATTTCTTCAACGGAAACCGTACCGGGAAGTTCGACGAAAAGCTGGAGACTTTCACGGAGATCAAGAGCGACGTCCTCCCCTTCGAACAGAGGCCCTGGATGAAGTGCGCCGAGATCACCGACGCGGTGCTGGCGGCCATCCCCAGCGGAAAATACGACTTCATCCGCCTCAACTTCCCCAACGGCGATATGGTCGGCCATACGGGAAATTACCAGGCGGTAGTCTGCTCGATGGAGGCGATGGACCTCCAGCTGGCGCGTTTATCCAAGGCCGTGGAGAAGGCGGGCGGCATCATGATCCTCACCGCCGACCACGGGAACTCGGACGACATGTTCGAGCATGACAAGAAAAGCGGCGCGGCGGTGCGTAAAGAAGACGGCAGTTACAAAGCCAAGACGAGCCACAGCCTGAATCCGGTTCCCTGCGTCGTGTTCGATCCGGAAACCAAGGGCGAGTACGAAGACCGGCCGGGTGAAGCTTCGCTGAACGAGGGACTCGGGATCAGCTCCCTTGCCGCGACCTGCATTCACCTTCTGGGCTTCCTGCCTCCCTCCGACTACGACGCGTCCGTGCTCAGGATGAAGTGATAGAATACCGGTACGCACCGCCGGCGCTGGAGGACTGGCTGGACCTGCGGGCGGAAGCTTCCTGGAGCGCCATCGTGCCCCGTTCCCGCGCGCAGGCGGCCATGGACGGATCCTGGGCGTGGATCTCGGCGTACGATGGCGATGACTGCGTCGGAATGGCGCGCGTCGTCGGGGACGGCGCCTATATGTTCTATCTGCAGGACGTTCTCGTCCGCGGAGACAGACGCGGCAAGGGAATAGGCGGCGAACTCGTGCGGCTGGCCGTCGCGCTCGTCAGCGACCGGGGGAGCGGCTCCTGGCAGTTGGGCCTCATGGCCGCCGGGGGAAAAGAACCTTTCTACGAACGTTTCGGTTTCAAGCGGCGACCCGACGATAATCACGGGGCAGGCATGATCCTGAGGGGAAGCTGATGGCTATCGAAATCGAACTTAAAGCATGGGTCGAGGACGCCGATGCGGTACGGAGAGCCTTGGCGCTTTTCGCCGTCAAGGAAGGCGAGTTCGACAAGGACGACGCCTATTGGTTGCCCGCTCCGCCTGCCGGAACCGATGCCGGCACCCTCACCGGGGTGCCGGGATCCGGCATGGGAACCGGCTTGGGGTCCGGCTTGGGGTCCGGCGTCCGGATCCGCAGGGAAGGCGCGAAAGCCGTCGTGAACTACAAGCGCAAGGAAGTCCGCGCGGGTATCGAGGTCAACGACGAGCGCGAGTTCGAGGTATCCGACGCCCCCGCCTTCGAGGGCCTGCTTGGACGGCTCGGGCTCGCGTTGGATATCCGCAAACGGAAACGGGGCGAAGCCTGGCGGGACGGCGAGGTCCTCATAGAGCTCGCGGATATCGAAGGGCTGGGCCTGTTCGTCGAGATAGAGATCCTCGCCGGGAGCGATGCCGCGGCGGTCGTGCAAGCCGTGCGGACGCGACTGCTTACCGTGCTGGACCGCATCGGCGTAGCCAGGGAAAGGATCGAGAGCCGCTACTATACGGAAATGCTCAGGGAGTCGCGCCGGTCCCGTTGACGGGCAGGTCGGCGATCTTGCCGATCAGCCGGTCGATGACGGCCATCGCATGGGCCAGGGAGTCCCGCTCATCGTCCGTGAGCGAGCGGAAGCGGCCGGAAAGAGCGGCGATTTGCCGTTCCCGCGCGCGTTCCAACGCGGTAAGTCCTTCTTCCGTACAGGTATAGCGAACGCCCCTCCGATCTTCTTCCTCGCGCCGACGGGCTACGTACCCCTCCTCCTCCAGTTTGCCGAGCATGATGCACAGGCTCGACGGAGAGATCCCGATCTTTTCGCTCAGTATCCGCAGGCCAGCGCCGCCTTCCGCCGCCAGGAAGTGCAGGGTCCGGCGGCGGACCTCGGTAAGGTCCGCCGTCTCCCGTCCATGCTCGGAACGGAAGAAACGCTTCATGCGCACCGCGAAGTCCATGAATAACCGCGCGGCTTCTTCGCTCCTCATGCTACGGCTTTGGGGGCCGCCAGGGACTTCCGCGTCCAGCGCCCGCTGCGGTAATACGACACGGCTATCGCCATGCCGAGGATCCAACCGGTGGGCATGGACCACCAGATTCCGGCCAAACCCCAGACGGAAGAGAAAATTACCGCGCAGGGGATGCGGACGAGCCACATGGCGACGAGGGTGGAAACCAGGGGGACGATGGCCTCTCCCGAACCGCGGATGAGACCGTTGGTCACGAACATCAGCGTGAACGCGAAGTAGAAGGGCGCGATCACCGAGAGGTACTGCACGCCGACGGCGATGACCGCGGGGTCGGTAGTGAAAATGCCGACGAGAACCTCCCCGAACAGAAGCAGGACGGCCACCAGGACGGCGGTTATGCCCATTCCGATCGCGACGGCGGCATGGTACCCGCGGCGGGCGCGGTCGGGTTTTCCTGCCCCGAGATTCTGGCCGGTGAAAGTGGAAAGAGCCATGCCGATATTCATCGCGGGCATCCCCACGAAGGAGTCTATCCTGCTCGCGGCAGCGAAGCCGGCGATGACGGTCGTCCCGAAGCCGTTGACAACCGCGGACATGAACATGATTCCCAGGGAGACTAGTGTCTGCTGCAGACCGGAAGGAAGTCCGATCTTCAGGCTGGCTTTGAAAATTTCGTTGTCGAAGCGGAGCTTCAGGAAATTCGTCCGCAGGACCTCGTGCGTCGCGTTGAGGTAAACGAGGGAGCCGATGAAGGAAACGCCCTGGGCGATGACGGTGGCCCATGCGACGCCCTCGATGCCCCAGCCGAAGACTCTGACGAACACGAGGTCCAGTACGATGTTCAGCAACGTGGATAAGATCAACATGTATAACGGAGTGGTCGAATCGCCCAGGCCCCTCAACACCGCGCTTACGCCATTGTAACCGAACATGAGGATCAAGCCTCCGAAGATTATCCTGAGGTAGCGCGCGGCCAAGGGAAGGATGGTTTCGGGAAGCCTGAGCAGCCGCAGGATGGGTTCGGCCGCCAGGAGGCCGGCGAGGGTCAGAACTACGCTCGCCCAGAATATGACCAGATAGGTCGTATCTATGGCGGCTCGGACCTTGGCCATATTCTTCGCACCGAAATATTGGGCGATAAGGATGTTCGATCCCATGGCGAAGCCCATCATGAGGGCGACCATGAAGAAAAGGATCGGGAAGGAGGCGCCGACTGCGGCCAAAGCGTCCGTCCCCACATAACGGCCGACGACCCAGCTGTCGACCATGTTGTAGAATTGCTGGAATACGTTGCCGATGAGCATGGGAACGGCGAACATGATGAGGAGTTTCGTCTCGTTGCCGGTGGTCAAGTCTTTCATAGGTTGGAATCCTTTGATTTTATTGCAAAATAGTTTTAAAGCAAAAGCATCCAATTTATCAAGGGTGAGAAACAAATAGTCGCCAGCAGGCCATCCGTTTTTCTGTAGGTATCCTGGCTTCCTCCATGCTAGAATGGTTTCATGGAAACTACCCCATACACACGGCCGACTTGGGACGAGTACTTCATGGAAGTCTGCGACGCCATCTCCAAGCGCGCGACCTGCGACCGCGGCCGGTCCGGATGCGTAATCGCGAAGGACCATCAGCTGCTCGTCACCGGCTACGTCGGCGCGCCGGCGGGTCTCCCCCATTGCGACGAGGTCGGCCACCAACTGAAGCGCCTCGTGCATGAAGACGGAGCCGTCACAACGCACTGCGTACGCACGGTCCATGCGGAACAGAATGCGATCTGCCAGGCCAGCCGCAGGGGCATCGCGATCGAAGGCGCCACCTTGTACTGCCGGATGACGCCCTGCCGCACCTGCGCGATGCTCATCATCAATTGCGGGATAGTCCGGGTGGTCTCCGAAAAGCGTTATCACGACGCGAAGGACTCCGAAGAGATGTTCGCCAAGGCCGGTGTCGCACTGGAATACGTCATCGACGAAACCGCCAGATACGAGAATCAATAGGGAATCCCATGAAGATCTACGCAAAACTCTCCTTGGGCATCGGCATCGTCGTCCTGGCCATGATGGGCGTCGTCGTCTTCCTCATTGCCCAGGCCTTGACGATTTCCGGCTACAAGGATTTTTCCGCGGACGCGGGCGTCCTCTTGCAGAAGTGGGACGCGGTTGAGCTGGCGTCCTATGATTTCCAGTTCTCGGTGGATCCCCTCGCGGACGTCGCGGCGGATTGGCAGGTCGCGGTCGACGATTTTTCCGGCTCGCTGGAAACCCTGGTGTCCGATCGCCGTGTCGATGCGCTCGGGGGAAGCGTGCGCGAACAGGTGGACAATACCACCGGTTTGTGGGAGTTCACCAGCAAGAACCTCGTCACCGTCGATACGACCCTGTCAGAGTTCAACGACAAGGTAATCGCGAAGCATCCCATCCTGGGCCGTAGCGGACCGGATGGACTTCAGGGAGAAATGGCATGGCTTGAGAAGGACGGGCAGATCGACCTGATCGACCAGTATTACTACCAATCCCTGAAGAACGCCTTGAAGGGCGTCGTTCTCGCCAGCAGCGCTTTCAGGAGCGTCCTGCGTTCGATGGACGCGGCCGTCAAGGATCGCGTCGCATCCACGATCCGGAATACCGTCATCGTTTCCGCCGTGCTTCTCCTGATCACGCTGGCCTTCGCATTCACTTACATCAACATCTTCGCCCGCCGTCTTTCGAAACGGGCGAGAAATATCGAAGGCCACATGAGGAAGGTCGCGGCGAGGGATTTCAGCGAGAAGCCGAAGCGTTCCGGGGGCGACGAAATCGGCATGCTCTCCAACCACCTTGCCGACGTGATCGATTCCCTATCCTCGTTCTTCGCGGCGGTGAAGGACGCGGCGTCCAATGTGAGTTCCTTGAAGGACGAACTCTCGGCGGGAACCGCCCAGACTGCGGCGGCCGTCCACGAGATCAACCATAATATCGAATCAATCAAAAACCGCTTCTCGGTGCTCGATTCGGCCATCGGCCAGGCTTCCGGCGCGCTCGCCGAGATCGGAATACATTTGGAGTCCTTCACCAGGGAGACGGGCGTCCAAGCCGTTTCCATGCGTAAGGCGGGAACCGAGCTGGAATCGTCGGTGAGCGAAACGAACCGTACGGCGGGAGACCTCGCCGAACGCGCCCGAAACGCGGAAACGCTGAAGCGTGCGGTTACGGACGGCGGCGACCGAGTCCAGGCGACCAACGAGGTGATCAGGACGATTTCACGGGACATCGAGGGCATCGTCGAGATCATCGAGCTGATCGACCAGATCTCCGAGCAGACGAACATCCTTTCGATGAACGCAGCCATCGAGAGCGCCCACGCGGGAAGCGCGGGCAAGGGATTCGCGGTCGTCGCGGAAGAAATCCGCAAACTCGCCGAATCCACCCAGGACAACGCGCAGCGGATCGGGGAAGCCCTCACCTCGATCACGGACAAGATCGCCCTCGCGCTGGATGCCAGCGAAGCTGCCTCCCGTTCCTTCGATTCCATCAACGCGGACGTCGTCGGCTTCGTTACGGCCATGGACGGTATCGCGGCCAAAGCCGTCCATGCGAGCGCGGAAAGCGTCCAGGTCGTCTCCGCCATCCGCGACTCCATCGAGGCGACGCAGCGTTTCAGCATCGGGACCGCCGATATGTACGAGAAACATAGGGCCATCCAGGACGCCATGGAGAACATCAGGACGATATCCGACGAGGCGCTTGCGGGCATCACCGAGATCGACGCCGGTTCACGGGAAATACTGGAGAGCGTGGTCCATGTGGACGAAATAAGCATCCGCAGCCGGGAACGGGCAGCCCAACTGGAGTCGGCCGTCGCCGGTTTCAAGACAGGTTCGGAATGCGGAGACGGCACTGATGACCGGGGCGTCGCCGTCAAGATTGCCCCGCGGGACGTGCAAAAAGAGGTACAGGAATGAAAGCGCATGCGCTCGTAACGGCCATCGGATCGGATCGCGTCGGCATTGTCGAAGATATGGCGGCGGAAATCCTGGAGTTCGGCTGCAACATCGAAGAAAGCCGCATGGCCCTGCTCGGCGGCGACTTCGCCGTCCTGTTGCTCGTGTCCGGCGAATCTGCCCCCATCGACAAGTTGATAGAGGCGCTGGATGCCGTCGGCTCCCGGCTCGGCCTCGTAGCCACCGCTCGTCGCACCCGAGCGCCCGAAACGAGCGGCGACGCCCTGCCCTACCTTCTCGAGTCGGCATCGCTGGACACCCCGGGCATCGTGCGCTCCGTGGCTGCCGTCCTGAGGCGATCGGGGGTCAACATCGCGGACCTGGAAACGGATACCGCGCCAGCCCCATGGACCGGCGCACCCATGTTCACGATGCGGGCCCGACTGTTGGTTCCGAGGGGAGTATCCGTCTCCGCGCTCCGAAAGGAACTCGAAACGGTGGAGCTTGAGCACAATTTGGATTTGACCCTCAAGTCCGCCGCGATGGGGGTGCCTGAGGTGTAGCGGGTAAAAGAAGGTAGCCAGAAGGAAGAAGTAAGGAGAGGGAAGAGCGGCTTAGGTTCTTTATGCAGGCTGCCTGATACCGGCTGCAATTTTCTCTTTTTTCAAAGCATCCTCAGAAGCGCGTACCAGGCACAGGCGACAAGCAGAAAAGCCGAACCGGGCAGGGCCACCGCACGCAGGATGGAACCAGTACGAATTTTAAAGTGTTCCACGCTAACGGCCATGCATACGTGCAGGGGCGAGAGCATCATCCCGACGAAGCCGAAGGCGCCCGCAAGGGAAACGGTGGAAGCCCTCACCAGGAGACTCGCCGTGGACGGGTCCAGGGCAAGCACTATCGGGAAGGCGAGGCCGACGTAGCCGAGGCCTATCCCCGTCACCAGGCCCGCGACGAAGGGTACGGCGGCAGTCACCGCGAAGGCGGGAACGCCGGCCGAGGCGAGTTCCGCTGCCGCCAGAACGGAAAAGCCAGCCGCGCCGATTACGGCAGCGAAAGCCTTGATTCCCGCCACCGTTCCGATCATTTTAAGGGCTCCCGCGCTGAAAAATGCCGCACGAATGCCGACGCCGCCCTTTTTTCCCGACGCCGTGAACGCGATGGCCGCCACGATGCCGACTATGGTCGGTCCGTAGCGTCGCATAGCTGAGGAGATCGGGACCGGCAAGGCTGAATCGGTCGGCAGCCGGACCACGGAAACGAGCGCCTCGATCCCGGCGGAGACGGCGAGCACGAGCAGGATAGGGGAAAACGCCCTTAGAAAGGTCGCCAGGCGACGAGGAAGCGAGGCGGAATCCGGAACCCGTGAAGGCTTGAAACGTCGTAATAAGAAGAGGATGCCGAACAGGCAGATGAAGAAGGGAGAATAGGCATTCGCAGCCATCAGAACCGGAATGGATAAGCCGGAAAGCGCCGAGCTGAGGATGAACGCCGGGTACAGCGGCCACATCAGTTCGATTTGATGACGGAACCAGTAATTCGTCACGGCGCGTCCGTCCGGACCCAGCTCGTTGCCTTCGTCAATGGCTTCCACCATAGGAGCTGAAAAGACCGCGCCGCCCGGCATCGGAAGGACGCCGATTACCGATGGCAGCGTCGCGACGGCGATCCGCGGGGAGGCGACGAGCGAGCGGTATGACGAGGCGATGGCTTCCATGTGACGGGTATTCTTCATCGCCGTGCCGAGGGTAAGTATCAGGACGAGCAGGAGGGACAAGAGCAGGGTATCCGCTGACAAAAGGCTTCCGAATATGGTCCCGGCGATATCAGCAGCGCCCATGGACGCCCAAAGGCCCGCCAGCACCGCACCCGCGACGGCAGAGGTTCCCAAATGCAATCCGCGGGAATTGGCGAAGACAATTAATGCGAAGACAGACAGGATTTTCGCTATGGCGGGAAGCTGCATCAAGATGGCCAACACCGTTTTCTCCTTGCGACGAAGCGCAAGCTATACGACGGAGTCCGTTTGGTCAATCTCGCCACCGCAGTGCGGAACCGGTTCGATTGACCGCTACCGTCGATTTTGATATACTTTGATTGGAACGCAATCCGAGGGGGTGCTCCGGTTTCGACTGGTGCGATTCGGGTCGCGGGCTGCAGGTGGAGCGCCGTCCTCCTAACATACGGCAAAACTTTTAACTGCCAACAACGACAGTTACGCTCTCGCCGCGTAAGCGGTAGAACGCGGAAATCGGCTGCGCCGCCTCGAGCGGTCGCGTTTCCGTCGCAATCGAGGCTGGTCGACCTCCGGGCCCGAACGGGGGAAGACGAGAACAACCGGGATACGGGGTCGCCGCGCGCCGAGCAGCCAAGCGATCCCCGACAAAACGATGCCCGGCTAAACCTGTAGACGTCCACGGTTCGCGCATCAGGACGCGGGTTCGACTCCCGCCACCTCCAAAGTAAAAGGCCCCGCCTACCGGTGGGGTCTTTTCTTTACAAGGCGAGGTGGCGGGAGTCGAACCGGAGCCGCGTCCCGAGCGGATGCGAGGGCGAGGCGCAGGGATGCGCCGAGAGCGGCGTAGGCGGGCTGTAGGTCGAGGGCAGGACGCCCGAGACCGGAAGCCGACTCCCGCCACCTCCAACCGAAGAAAGGCCCGCCATCCGGCGGGCCTTTCAACTTTACTGGTGGCGAGAGTCGACACGGTCCGCGCGCGAGCGCGGATATATGAACATTTCCTATCGTGCCAGCGCCGCAGGCGCTGAACCGGAGCCCCGTCCCGATTGTGCCGCGCCGCCGGAGGGCGGCGCATCAAACCATTTCCTCTCGGATGCGTCCCGAAGGGACGCAACGAATGTGAGGGTGAGGCCCATGGATTTTGCCGCGCGCGTGAGCGCGCAGTCCAACCTTTCCTATCGAAAAACGGAGCGGAGCGACGTATGGGCCGAAAGGGGCGCAGGCGGCCTAGGGGCGAGGCGCCAGGATGGCGCCGATGCGTAAGGTCGACTCCCGCCACCTCCAAAGCGGAAGGCTTTCCCCTCCCCCCCCTGAAAGCGGTATACTCGTTCCTATGAAATTCTTCGACCGATCCGCATCCGTCCGTCCGGACGCGGGCGTGCTGGTGCCCATCGTGGTGCTCTTCGCTTCTTCGCTCAACGGAGCTTCGGCGAAAGAAGCCTTCCATGCGAGCTTCGCTCTGCTGTTCGCGTCAGCGGCCGGGCTCGTGTTATGGGCGCAGGCGATTCTGCTCGTGCTCGCGCTGTACCTGTACTTCGCCCCCGTGCTCCTGCTCCATATGGGTTGCCAGAACGCCTGCGAGCCGCCCGGCTGGAAAGTCGATCTCTCGCTCAAGCGGCTGAACCGCCTGTACGCCTTTTCGATCTTCTCCTCGATCGCCATTTTCGTCGCGGGAAAGATGATCCTCCTGATCATGGCCGGTTATCCGGTCTATGAAAAAGCGACCGACGAAACCTTCAGCCGTAGCGTGCTCCAAATATTCGAAGCGGCGATCAACGGACTTTTCGTAGGCGTGATCATGGCTCTCCAGTTCGAAAACCGCCTTTACAAGGCCCGCGAGACCATCCTTCGCCTCCATCCCCGCGAACGCGTCGGCTATTCGTCCCTCTTCTTCAAGGTATTCCTTATCCTGGCCGCGATCGTGCTTTACATGACCATGCAGGCTTTCACCGCGGCGGGCAACTTCTTTTCCCTCGGCGTCCAGAAATTCGATCCGTCCGCAACCCTGCCGCACCAATTCCTGACCGGCCCCGACCTCATCTTCCAGTCGCGACGCCTCGCCCTGCTGCGCGACGCCATGGATATCGTGTTCCTGAGGCTCGCCGTCATGGGATTCTTTACGCTGCAGATGCTTTTTGAACTGAAGATGCTGATCAAGCGTCCGCTCGCGACGGTGCTGGATCGCCTTGAGGCGCTGAACTCTCCGAAACCGACTGCCTTCAGGACCATCGACATCGTCCAGAACGACGAGTTCGCCTGCGTTTTCAAGGAAATCAATTCGCTCATCGAACGGCAGCGCGGAAAACTGGAGTCCTCGGAAGCCAGGCTGGCGTCCCTCGTGGAGACCGCGGCGGATCCCATCGTCGCCTTCGATTCCGAAGGCGGAATCCGCCTCTTCAATCCCGCGGCAGAGACCGCGTTCGGCTATTCCCGCGACGAGGCCATCGGAAGCGCGCTCGGCATCCTGCTGGACGTCAGACCCGAAACGTTCCGCGAGGCCCATACCGACGGATATGCGCGATTCGAATGGAAAACGCGTTCGGACGGGCGGCTTCTCATGGAATCCCACATATCGCGGACGGGGAACGAGGCAGAAACGTGGACCACCGTGGTGCTCCGCGACGTGACTAAACGGGCCGAGATCGAAGAGAACCTGAAGAAGGCCAAGCTCGCGGCCGAAAACGCGAATCGCATGAAAAGCGAATTCCTGGCGAACATGAGCCATGAGCTCAGGACGCCGCTGAACGCGATCCTCGGCTTCACCCAGCTTTTCGGCAACGACCGGAACCTGACCGAAACCCAACAGGACCGGATCCGCATCATCTCCCGCTCGGGGGAGCACCTGCTTTCCCTGATCAACGACATCCTGGATATCTCCAAGATCGAAGCGGGCAAGATGGAAGTCCACGAGACCGTCTTCGACCTTCCCGAATTCGTCGGGGATCTCCAGGATATGTTCGAGCTGAAGTGCCGCAAGAAGGGCCTCAAGCTGTATATCGAAACCCTGGACGACCTGCCGCGCTGGGTCAGGGGCGACCTCGGGAAACTGCGCCAGGTGATGGTGAACCTCATCGGCAACGCGGTGAAATTCACCGATGAAGGCGGCGTGGGGATACTCGTCGGCCGTGAGGGGTCTAATATCCGTTTCTCCATCCGCGACACGGGACGGGGCATCCCGAAGGACGAATTGGAAGCCATACTCAAGCCCTTCGTCCAGGCGACTACCTCCGACCACGAGGGCGGGACCGGGCTCGGGCTGGCCATCAGCGACAGCTACGTCGCCATGATGGGAGGCCACCTGTCCGTGGAAAGCGAACCGGGGGAAGGCAGCGTCTTTTCCTTTACGGTCTCCTTGGCTCCAAGCGCCGAGGCGCCCGAGCGCGGGGATGATGCCGGCTTTTCGATACTGGCGGCGCCGGGGAGGGCCGCGAATGTCCTGGTGGTGGACGACCAGGAAGCGAACCGGCTGGTGCTGAAGGAAATGCTCGAACGCGTCGGTTTCACGGTGACGGAGGCGGCGGATGGTAAGGAAGCGGTGGAGAGGGCGCGCGGCCTGATGCCCGGAATCATCTTCATGGACATCAAAATGCCGGTCATGGACGGCTACGCGGCGACCGCCGCCCTCAAGTCGGATCCCGGGACGGCCGGCATCCGCGTTTTCGCGCTAACCGCGTCCGCGTTCAGCCACGACGAAAAGCGGATCGCGGAGGCCGGTTTCGACGGATTCCTCGCCAAGCCCTTCAAGCAGGGTTCCCTGTACCGCCTCATAAAGGATAAGGGCGGCGTTCCGCTCGCGGAGGCCGCGGCGCCCGCGAGCGAGCCGGTACCCGATCCGAACGCACCGGTCGCGGTCGACTTCCGCCAAGCGTCCGCCGCGCTCGGCTCCGGCGGAATGACCGCCCTGGAAGCGGCCGCCCTCATCAACGACTTCGCTTCACTCGCTTCTTCCGCCGACAGGCTATCCGCATCCGCGCCATCTTTCGCGACCGCCCTGAAGGCAGCCGCGGGCTCCTATGATGAAGCCGCGATCGCCGAACTCCTGCGCGCGGTCGCGGAGGCGGCGGTGGGGCCGGCAGCAGCCGCTGACGCTGACGCAGCCGCAGCCGAAGCCGGAAAGGATAAAACCGAATGAGCGCCTCCAACGGGAATCTGGTTCTTGTCGTCGACGATATCGAAGAAAACCTGAAGGTTCTCAGCGAAACCCTGGTGCAGGCCGGCTTCCACCCGCTGCAAGCGAAAAGCGGCGAGCGGGCCCTCCAGGTGGCTGCCGCGGCGAAGCCGGATCTCATCCTCCTCGACATCAAGATGCCCGGCATGGACGGATTCGAGGCCATCGAACGGCTGAAGGCCGATCCGGCGACCGCCGACATCCCCGTGATCTTCATCTCCGCGCTCAACCAGATAGAGGACAAGGTCCGCGGTTTCCAGGCGGGGGCCGTGGATTACGTCTCCAAGCCCTTCCAGAAGGAAGAAGTCGTCGCCCGGGTCGGCACCCACCTGAGGCTGCGCACCGCGCTGCGGAACGTGGAAAACGAACGGGCCAAGTCCGAGTTACTGCTGTCGGCCCTCCTGCCGGAAAGCGTAGCCACTGAGCTCAAGGAAACCGGTACGAGCGAACCGCGCTTCTTCGATGACGTAAGCATCCTTTTTTCGGATCTGGTCGATTTTACTTCCCGCTCGGCAACCCTCGAACCGAGGGTGCTTATCGCGGAGCTCAACGAAATGACGGGCGCCTTCGACCGCATCATGCGCGAACGCGGTTGCGAACGCATTAAGACAATCGGCGACGCTTATTTCGCCGCATCAGGGATTCCGGAGCCCAATCCCGACCACGCTTTCTGCCTCGTCGGAGCTGCCGTCGCCATGCTCGATTGGCTGGAAGAGCGGAACCGCACAGCGCCCATCGAATGGAAAATGCGGATCGGCGTCCATTCGGGCGCGGCGGTGGCCGGCATCGTGGGCGTGAGCCGCTACATCTACGACGTCTTCGGGGACACGGTGAACATCGCCAGCCGGATGGAGGGAGCGTCCAAGCCCATGGAAATCAACATCTCCGGAGCGACCCTGAACCTGCTCGGCGGGCGATTCGACTGCGAGAGCCGCGGCGCCGTCCCGGTCAAGGGATCGGAACCGCTGGAAATGTATTGGGTAAAGAGGACGCCGAAATGAACGCCGCCGCGATGGGCAAGGCCGACGAGACGCTCCGCCGGGTCTTCGGGTTCGAATCCTGGCGTCCCGGCCAGCGCGAGATAGTGGAAGCCGTACTGTCGGGCCGGGACGCCCTGGCGATCCTTCCGACGGGCGGCGGCAAGAGTCTTTGCTACCAATTGCCGGCGGTGGTGCTGGACAGCCTGGTCCTGGTCGTCTCGCCGCTTATCGCCCTGATGAAAGACCAGCTGGATGCCCTGGAGGCCCTCGGAGTGGGCGCCGCCGTGCTCAACAGTTCCCTGGACCCGGACGAATACCGATCAGCGGCCGACCGCGTCCGATCGGGACAGGTCCGGATCCTGTACGCCGCTCCCGAAGCGCTCGCGACCGGCCGGTTGCCGGCCCTTCTGGCGGAGCGGCCGCCCATCCGCATCGTCGTGGACGAGGCCCACTGTATTTCCCAATGGGGCCATGACTTCCGCCCCGAATACCGCCGGATCGCCGAACTCCGCGTTCGCTTCCCCGCGGCCTCCTGCCTCGCGGTCACCGCGACCGCGACAGACCGGGTCCGCGACGACATCGCCGGTAGCCTCGCGCTCCGCGATCCCTTCGTCTTCGTCTCCAGCTTCGACCGCCCCGCCCTCCTGCTCCGCGTGGAACCGAAGACGGACACCAAGCGCAGGCTCATCGGCTTCGCCCGGAACCACGCGCGCGGGAAGACCGCGGCGACCGGAGAGGAAATCAAGGGGTCCGGAATCGTTTATTGCCTTTCGCGCAAAAGCGCGGAGGAGATCGCGGAACTGCTTTCCGCCCACGGCATCCGCGCCCTCCCCTACCATGCCGGTCTCCCGCAGGAGGAGCGGAAGGCGAACCAGGAAGCCTTTATCCGCGACGACGTGGACGCGATCGCGGCCACCGTCGCGTTCGGCATGGGCATCGACAAGCCCGATGTCCGCTGGATAGTCCATTGGGATCTTCCGAAAGACCTGGAAGGCTATTACCAGGAAATCGGACGCGCGGGCCGCGACGGTTTGCCCGCGGAATGCCTCCTGTTCTACGGCAGGGGCGACCTCATCAAGCTCAGGCGATTCCTGGACCTGGACGGCGATGACAGCGGGGATTCGACCGAAGGCGATTCCAAGTGGGCCGCGCGAGAACGGCTGGATATAATGGCCGCCTACGCGGAGACCGAACAATGCCGGCGCCGTTTCCTGCTCTCGCATTTCGGCGAGCACTACCTCCGCCCTTCCTGCGACTGCTGCGACAACTGCCTACGGGACCCCGAGGATCTCGTCGACCTGACCGTCCCCGCCCAGAAGCTGATATCCTGCGCCATCAGGCTCGGCAACCGTTTTGGGGCTTCCCACGCGACCGACGTGCTCCTCGGTTCCAACTCCGAGAAGATCGAGCGTTACGGCCACGGCGCGCTTTCCGTCTACGGCATCGGAAGCGAGCTGAACCGTGCCGGCTGGATGGAGCTGTCGCGCCGGCTCGTCGCCTCGGGTCACCTGGAAACCGTGCCGCCTTACGAGGTTCTCAAGGCGACCGCGAAGGGACGGGCCCTGTTCACCGCCGGAACTTTCAGGACGCGTCCGATCGAAGGGAGCCGCGGCGGAAGCTCGTTTTCCCCCGGAGCTCCGGTCAAGTCGCCGTATCGGAAAAATCCATCCGCCGATCGTTCCCGCGCGGCGGGAACGATCCTGACGGTCCCCGGAGACGATGAACTTTTCGAGCGCCTGAGGACCCTGCGAAAGACCATCGCCGACAAGACGGGTGTGCCTCCCTACGTGGTGTTCCCGGACCGGACGCTCAGGGAGCTTTCCCGAAGGAAACCGCGTTCGGTGGAGGATCTGGAAGGGGTGTTCGGCGTAGGAGCGCACAAGGCCGAGCGCTACGGCTCGGCCTTCGTACGGGAAATATCGGAATGGTCGGAAACCGGTGAATAGCTGAATCAAGAAATACCGGTAAGTGCCTTCACGTACTGCAGGCGCTCGTAGCCGCCGCTTTCCGAATTCGACCGGCGGGAGAGCTTGCCCCTGAACGCGGATATCGAAGCGATTCCGAGGACGTCCATGCGGACGGGAAGCTCCTGCACGATGAGGGAAAGTGCGTTCCAGCCCCCGCGATAAATAGCCGAACAGATCTGGGTCGCGGCCGCCCCGACGGAAATCAGCTTCAGCACCGATTCCGCGCTGTGGATGCCGCTGCCGGCGACCAGTTCGCAGGAAACGGCGCCGTACATGTTCGCGATCCAGCGGAGGCTCTCATGGTATTCGTCATCGCCGCTCCGCATCGGGCCGGCCGCGAGGGAAGAAGCCGCGAGATCGACGTCCAGACGGTAGAAACGGTTGAAGAGCACCGCCGCGCCCGCCCCCGCGCCCGCCAGGCGTTCGACGAGGTTGGCGGGATTGGTAAAATAGGGACCCAGCTTGACGGCCAGAGGCAGGCTCGTGCGCACGGATACGTTGCGCACGACCGCAGCTATCCTGTCCTCGATTTCCTTCGCGGTTTCCGAGGGGGAGCGCGGCATGATGCCGATGTTCAATTCCAGGGCGTCCGCGCCGGCGGATTCGATCTGCTCCGCGTAATCCACCCAGAGATCGCCTTCAACGCAGTTCACGCTCGCGATGATGGGCACGCCGGAGACTGATTTCGCGTCGCGGATGAGGCGCAGGTAATCGCCCGCACCGCCGTGGATGCCCATCTGTTCGATGAACGCCGCGGCCTCCGAGGACGTCTGGTCGCCCAGCTCGATTTCGGACATTTCCGCGCGCAGTTGCTCTTCGAAGAGCGACTTGAGCACGATCGCGCCCGCTCCCGCTTCGGAGGCTTTCTTCACGCCGTCGACCGTGGAGACCAGTCCGCTCGCCGCGACGATAATCGGATTTTTAAGTTTTATGCCAAGATATTCGATCGATAGATCCGCCATATAATCCTCCAGCGTTCAGGCTCGGTTGCAGTATAGAGCCTGATCGTTGAAGAGGCAAATCCTTATCTGTGTTTTTCACCGGCGGGAGCGGCGGGACGTATAGCCGGATGGGCGGGATCGCGGCGTGCGAACTCCACGGCTCTCCGGGCCGCGTCTTCGGGCAGGGTCGCGAAAGCGCAGAAATCCCGGACGTCTACGGCGTCCACGAGGCGCCCGGGCACCCCGCCCGCCCTCATCAGCAGGCCCGCGACGTCGCGGGCGGAAGCTCCGTGATGGCGTCCCACGCCGATGTACACGCGGGCGGCGCCGCGGCCGGGCCGCTGGCCATCGCGTTCGGCGAACGGAGCGGGACCGCGGCCTTCATCCGAGGAAGTTCGGCCGAACGCCGGACGTCCGTAGGGACGGCCTGAGCCTTCGCGCATGCCGAAAGGTTCGTCGCGCCGGGGTCTGTCGGGGACTTCGGCGATGGAGGCGTAACGGGAAGGATCCAGCCGGTCTCCGAAAGCCGCTGAGACGAGGGCTTCGAGGGCGCGCCGCGGACCGAGGGCCGCCAGCAGCTCGTCGGCCATGACGGACCGCGGATCGGAAGCGCCGAAGGAAACGTCGCGGTCGCCTTTGGGAGCGCCTTCGGCCGCGTCTCCGGATACGTCCGCGGACGCGTCTTCGGGAAGGGCGGGAGCGGCGGCGAGGGTCGCGGCCAGCACGCGCTTGCGCGTGGCGTCCATGACGGAAGCCACCGAGGGCACTTTCATTCGTTCGATCGAAGCCCCGAGGGCAGATTCGATAGCCTTGGAAAGCGTTACGATACGGCCCCTTCCCATCGGCAAGGCGAAGGTGATCGCGATTCCCTTCCTGCCGGCGCGGCCGGTGCGGCCGACGCGGTGGACATAGGATTCCCGGTCGTTGGGGAGGTCCCAGTTGATGACGTGGGTCAGGCGCTCCACGTCGATGCCGCGTGCGGCCACGTCGGTCGCGACGAGTACGGTTGTGAGGCGGGATCGGAAACGGCGCAGGGTTCGTTCGCGCGCTTCCTGCGAAAGGTCGCCGTGGATGGCTTCGGCCGGGTAACCGGCTTCCACCAGGCGCCTCGCCAGCTCGTCGGACTCCAACTTTGTGGCGCAGAACACGAGGCCGTAAAAGTCGTCGGTCGAATCCATGATCCGGCGCAACGCCTCCAGCCGGTCTTCCTTTCGCAGGACGATATAGGAATGGTCGACGGCGGGCTTTTCTTCGTCGCCGGCCTTGTCTTCGATGATATCCACTTCGCCGAGGTAGCGGCGGACGATGCGGAGGATGGGCGCCGGCATGGTCGCGGAAAAAAGGGCGACGCGGCGGGCCGGATTTGTTTTGGAGAGTATGGCCTCGACGTCCTCGAAAAATCCCATGTCGAGCATCTCGTCGGCCTCGTCGAGGACGAACCATTCGATGGCCGAAAGATCCAGGCTTCCGCGCTCAAGGTGGTCGGTCACGCGTCCGGGGGTTCCGACGACGATTTCCACGCCGCGGGAGAGATCGCGGAGCTGGGTCCCGATGGAAGCTCCGCCGTAAACGGCGGCTACGCGGGGGTAGGCGCCGCCCGCGAGCGAGCGGATTTCCTGCGAAACCTGGAGGGCGAGTTCACGCGTCGGAGTGAGTATCAGGGCGCGGGGCGTGTTGGAAGGCGTGTTCAGCCGTTCGACCAACGGAATGCCGAAGGCTGCGGTCTTGCCGGTTCCGGTCCGCGCTTTGGCAACGAGATGGCCTTCATCGGACAGCAGCCGTGGGAGGGCGAGGGCCTGGATGGAACTCGGAGCGGTGAAACCCTTGCGGGCGAGCGCGGCGAGCACGGGTTCGGAGAGCCCGAACCGGGAGAAATCGAGGCTGGATTCGGTCGTCATGTCTATCCTTGTGCGCTTGTTCCCCGACTGAGCGCACGAAAAGGCCACAACGGACTCCACGAGCGATTGACGCGCTATCTGCGGGTATCAACGCGGTAAAATGTGAGCCAATAGTACCGTATGCGAAGCCTGATAGTCTAGGGCAGGAAATGACAGAAATCGGTAAAACAATAAAAAGAACAGGCCCCGACAATTGCCGGGGCCTTATCAATTTTTTCTGATTCGACATTTTGCATCAGCTATGTGCAACTTATTTTTACCTGCTTTTCATTCATTACTTTTTTACCTATTTCTGCTAAAATCCTACACCCGCCGCGTAAAGGATGCAATGCGGAATCCTCCGGAATTTGTAGACAGTTATCTACATCGGTTCGAATTCGGTGTAGTCATCCATCTTGACAATAACGTATCTCCAATAGATATAATATCTTATGAAAGAAAGAAGACAAAATGGACATACTCGTTATACCCCTGAAGCCTTTCTTCTGTGGGTTTTTCTCATATCCCTCATCCTGAAAATCATCCATTCCGTCGCTATCGCACGGCTTCCGCTCTACCGGCTTGCCATCGATCCGTCCATCCTGGCTTTATCTCTGGGATCCGTCGTTTTCCTTGCGGCCGCCCATTGGAAGCGCTTGTCGGCGGCAAAGGGAATTTTCCTGCTCGCGGTCTTCCCTCCGGCCATGTGCGGCGATCCTTGTTCCGGGTACGGTCTCGGTTTTTTTGCCTGCGGAGTCGCGATGCTGTATTCGGGCGGCCACCTGAAACGCTACCGTGTCGCCAAGCTCATCGCCCTGTCGCTTTTCCTATTCTGTACGGAGGTATGGATCATATCCGCGAATTTGTCCAAGACGCTCTCCTTGACCGTTCTTGCCCTTGCCTTGCTGCACTCCATCTTCACCGCCTCGTTTACGCTTTTCTTATTCTTGGTTCATTTGAACCAAACGGACTTGCTCCATCGGGATAAAAAACCCAGTCTGTCGCTTTCCGGTCGCGGTCTTTCCGTTGCGGAAGCCTATTACGTCAAAGCAATGGCGGACGGAGAAACGGCCAAAGAAATCGCGAATAAATCCTTCGTCAGCGAATCCACGGTACGGAACACCCTCTCCCGCGTATACAGGAAGCTGGAAGTATCCGACAAGGCATCTCTGATGATCCTGCTCTCCAAGTACGACGTGGTGGATTGAGCGGGAAGAAAAAGCCGGCGGCTCCGCAATGCTACCAGACGCCCTTGGTGGAGCCGCCGTCCAGGGAAACGATCTGACCGGTGAGGTAGGACGCCGCGGGAGAAAGAAGCCAGCAGGCGGTTCTGCCGAACTCCCCGACATCGCCGTAACGGGCCAGGGGGATGACGGCTTCCGAGGCAGCCCGGGCCTGTTCGGCCGTGATGCCGCGGCGTTCGGCGGCTGCTTTGTCGATGCGGGAGACCCGTCCTGTGGCGAAGCGGCCGGGGGCGAGGCAGTTGACCCGGATGCCGAGCGGAGCCAGCTCGGCGGAGAGGGTTTTCGCGAGGGCGGCCGTGGCGGAACGGAGCGAATTCGACAGGATCAGGCTTTCTATCGGTTCCTTGACCGAGGTGGACGAGACGACGAGGATGGCGCCTCCACGGACGGAAAGGCCCGGAAGCGAAGCGCGGACGAGGCGCACCGCCGACATCACCAGGAGGTCGAAGGCGGACTTCCACTGGTCGTCGTCGAAATCCGCGAAGCGTCCGGGCGGGGGACCGCCTGAATTGCATACGATCCCGTCCAAGTCCGGGCCGAATTTCTCAGCTGCCTTGAGGACCCAAGCCTCGATGGACGCGCTTTCCGTCATGTCCAGCACGCAACCGTCGATTTCGGCCCCCGAGCCCGCTTTCCGAGCCCTTTCACGGAGGGAATCGAGCGCGGCGGATACTTTGGCGATGTCCCTGGAGCCGATCCAGACGCGCGCGCCCTCGTCCGCGAGGGCGGCGGCGGTCGCGTAGCCGAGTCCTTCGCTTGAGGCCGCGACGAGAAAGGTCCCGGATTCCAGATTCAGGTTCATTCAGTCCTCCTTTCGTGTATGAGGGCGAGGCCATCGAGGGCCAGGAATGGTTCCCAGAGATCGAAGCCCAGCCGCGGCGTCAGCGGGGGATCCGTATGGTCGCCGGTGCCGACCAGGGAGACGCCGGCGCCGCCGAGTTCCTCGATCATCCGATCGAGGATGCGGTCCACGAGGCCCGACCAACCGATCATGAGTCCGGCCCTCACCGATTCTGCGGTGTTCTTGCCGATTGCACGCAACGGGGCCTCCAGCCGGATCTGGGGCAGCTGGGCCGCGCCGCGCCGCAGCGCGAGTGCCGCCGATTCCATGCCCGGAGCGAGGGCTACCCCGACGAGGTCTCCCTTGGCGTCGACCGCGGTGAAGGTCAGGGTCGTGCCGAAATCGACTACGATGCAGGGCGCGCCGAGCAGGGCGACCGCGGCGACGGCGGCGCAGACCAGGTCCGAGCCGACCTCCGCGGGATTGTCGGTCCGTATGCGGAGTCCGGTCTTGACGCCGGGGCCAACGATAAGTGGATCCTTCCCCCCGCGCGGAAAACGGGACATGGCCTGGGCGAAGGGGACGGTCGCCGAGGGCACGACCGACGAAAGCACTGCATGCCCTATTCCGGCGCGGTCCGCACCGCGCGAGGCGAGAAGGGACGCGATGAGGAATTCCCATTCGTCCACGCTCCTCTCGGCCGCGGAAAGGCGGAACCGCGCCGTCCACCGCTCCCCCGCCTTGCGCAGGCCGACCGCGATGGAACCGTTCCGGATGTCGGCCGCGAGGAGCACGGCCGCTATTCCTCTTCGCGCGAGAGGCGCGATCGGCCGCCGCCCGACGGGAAGCGTTTCCATGCGCCGACTATGGCGAAGGTGACGAGGGCCGCCACGGCGGCCTCGGGTATCCCGTTCGCGACGGCGACCGTACCGATGAGAGGCCAGGGAAAGAAATTGAAGAGTCCGAGTCCCGATAGCACGAGGCCGGTATTGGTCGCGCTGCCCGCTACGGCGCCGACAAGGACAGCAGCTGATGACCGCAGGCCGAAGAGGCGCCCGGAATCCGCCTTACCTTCGATGAGCCGCCAGACGATCCAGGCGGCAGGGCCGACCAGGAGGCGCGGAAGCACCGAGATCAGGGGATTGGTGAACGCGACGTCTACCGGCCCCGTCGGCGCGATCGCGGCCTGCAGCAGGCTGAAGACTCCGAAAAGAAGGCCGACTATCGCGCCGACGATCGGTCCCTCCAGAATCGCCGCGACTATCACGGGGACATGCATGATCGTGATCGACGCTCCCGAAAACCAGGGAATGAAACCGAGACGGGTGATGCCGAGAACGATGGCGACGGCGGAGAGGACTCCGGCGATCGCGATTTTCCGAACGGGTAGGTCTGCCATAAGCTTGCCTCCTCATTGACATGCGCCGCCTGCCAGGGGCGGCGATAGAAACCTCAGGTTTTTCTTCCGGCCTCCGAGAAGCCGCGAAGCTCCATCGCGACCGCGAGGGACTCGGCCCGCTCAAGGGCGCGAAGGAACAGGGGAACGATCAGCGCGAGGGCGGCGCGGGGCCTCGCCTTGCCGGCGGAAACGCCGCCCCGGGAGATCTGGGCCACCACGATGCGTTCCGCCTCCTCCACGAGCACCGGCACGAACCGGATCGCGATGCCCACGGAAAGGGATATTCCCCGTACGGGAAGTCCGAAACGGGCCAGGGGTTCCAAGGCTCCGCCGGCCGCGCGGGAGGCTTCCGCCAGGGGGGTTACGGCGGAAAAAAGGGCCAAGGAAGCCATGAGCACGGCCATTCGGACAAGGAGGAGGCCTGAACGCAGGAGTTCCGGGACGGTGAAATCGATGGGACCGAATGAAGCGATCACGGGACCGGAGTCTCCGGGCCAGGCGAAAAGCAGCTGGGCAAGCACCATCAACGCGATGAAGGGCCAGGCGGGAAGAAGTCCGCGCAGAAGATGGGCAGGACCAATGCGGCCGAAGCGGTGCGCGACAAACAGCGTGATCGCGAGAAGGCCGAACGCGATCAGGGGATCGGGAGCGAGCAGGGCGGCGGATACGACGGTGAGCAGGGCGAAAAGCTTGGTTCCCGGTTTCAGGGATCGAAGGGCGGAAGGCCGGTCAAGGAATTGTCCGATTGTGGCGTTCCGGAAAAACTCCACGCCGCTCCGCCCGCGGCGGCGGCGGCGCTTTACAGCGTGATTCACCGCGGCGGGGACGTCGGGGACTGATGTGACGGCCGGGTCTGACGCGGCGCTCCGGAGTTTTTTCCCCTTTCCGGTCCCGAGCGGAAACGCCCGGGAAAACGCGATGACGGAAACCAGATCCTCGGCATCCAGGACGGAACATGGAGGGAGGGCACCCGCAACCTGGAGCAGGCGCGCGGCTTCGGCAGCCCAAGGCAGGCGGAGTCCCCATTCCTGCTTCCATAGGGTCGAAAACACCTCGCGCGGAGGTCCGAAAGCCACGAGACTGCCTTCACTCATCACGCCGACGAAATCGAAACGGGAAGCTTCTTCCATAGAATGGGTCGTCGCGATCGTCGTGACGCCCGTCGATGCCTGGGAAAGCACCAAGTCAAGCACGCGGCGACGACCGACTCCGTCCAGGGCTGCCGTCGGTTCGTCGAATAGGCTGGCTTCCCCTTCCATCGCGAGGCAACCGGCAAGGGCGGCTTTGCGTTTTTCTCCACCGCTGAGCGACCTCGTTTCCCGGTCACGGAATTCATCCCAGGAGAGGCCGACTTTTTCCATGGCGCTCCGTGCGGAAAGGAGAAGAGGCCGCCCCGTCAAGCCTTTGTTGCGCGGCCCCCAAGCGACGTCGTCGGCAACGAATCGTTCGAAAAGAGCCGCCTCCGGGTTCTGCACCGAAAGGGGGACGCGGAACCTGAGCGCACGCAGGTCGGCGCCCCTCTCGGCCGTGTCGACTCCGAGGACGCGGACCTCGCCTGAGTTCGGCAGGAGAATAGCGTTGCAGTGGCGCAGGACCGTGGATTTTCCCGATCCGGTCGCTCCGACCAACGCGAGGGACCGACCTGCGGGAAGGGCGAAGTCCACTTCCTGTATACCGCGGGCGGCGTACGCGGTCCGTGGAAGCCAGGCGCGGGTCGCGCCGGAAAAAGCGAAGGCAGGAAGCGCCGCGTCCTTCGCCTCCGGGACGATGGAGGAGGAGGAAGACCCGGCAGCGGCGGCCGGCGGAAGGACGGGCGTGAGGAACGGCAGAAGATCACCGACGAAACCTACCGGATCTATACGGCTCGGCCTGAAATCGGGGAACAGGGAGCGAAGGGAAGATGCGGCTGCGAGCGCGTCGTTCGGGACGAAGCCCCAGGCTTCCAGATCGCCGCGGGCGAAGAGCGCGCGGGGCTCACCGTCGAAGACGACCGCTCCCTGATGGAGGACGACGACCCGCCGGGCGCGCGCGGCTTCGTCCAGCGAATGGGTGACGTGCAGCACGGTCCGCTTCCCTGCGACCAGCTCATCCAGCAGGTCGAGCAGCGCTTCGCGTCCCGCCGGATCTATCATGGACGCGGCTTCGTCCAAGGCGAGCACAGGAGGGGACAAGGCCAGCACGCCCGCGATCACGAGGCGTTGTTTCTCTCCGCCGGAGAGGAACTGGGGCGGCCGTGTCCGCAGTTTTTCAAGTCCGGTTTCATGCAGGGCGGCATCCACGCGGCGCGCGACCTCTTCCGGATCCATCCCCGCGTTGAGAGGACCGAAGGCGGCATCCTCCTCCACGACCGCGCCGATGATCTGGTCATCAGGATTCTGCAGCACTACGCCGACGACGCGTCGCGAAGCCGCCTTTCCCGTAACTTCAGAAGGATCCAAGGCACGGCCCGTTTCGTCGAATACCCGCACCGAACCCGAATCGGGTTCCAGGAGGCCGACTAGGAGCTTCAGGAGAGTGCTCTTGCCCGAGCCGTTGGCCCCGAGCAAAGCCAGGTATTCGCCTTCGTGGATTTCCAGATCAACGGAGTCGACGGCATTCCGGCCGGAGGCGGGGTAGGAGTATGAAAGGGACCGCGCGACGATGCGCGCGCGTGGGGATATCTGCATCTGACCTCGCGTCTCGGTCCCTCGGGGAGATCCAAGCGCATCATAAAGCTACGCACATTCCGGGCGGAGGTCAAGACGCTTGACCGACCCTCCCATCCGTCCTAGCATGGCCCCTATGAAATTCCTCCATACGGCGGATCTGCATCTGGGCAGGACTTTCCATGAACGATCCCTCGTCGAAGACCAGGAATACCTGCTCGCCATCCTGGCGGACGAGCTGGCCGCGGACGATTACGCGGCCCTCGTCGTCTCCGGAGACGTCTACGACCGGTCCATCCCATCGATCGATGCAGTAAACCTGCTCGGAACCTTCCTCGCGCGCATCCGACTCCGTTTTCCCGCCTTGGCCGTCCTCCTCATAAGCGGCAACCACGATTCTGCCGACCGGCTGGGATATGCGGACTCGTTGCTTTCGAAATTGGGCATCCATATCGGAAGCGACGCGGAAAAGGCTTTCGACCCTGTGGTCGTGGAGAAGGACGGCGAGCGCGTCGCCTTCTTCCTCCTGCCCTTCCTCGCTCCCGGTTGCCTCAGGGGTTCCAGCCCGGAACTCGCTACCGCTGAACTCGCTACCGCTGGACTTGCTTCCGCGGAACCGCTCAGGTCGCAGGCGGACCTCGCCGCCGAGGCCGCATCCCGGCTCGCCATCGCGCGGGAAGCCGCCGGCAAGGCCGGTGCCACGGCAACGGTACTCGTCGCACATCTTTTCGCTTCAGGAGGGGAGGAATCCGAATCGGAGCGCGTGTTCCTCGGAACGGCGGAACGCGTGGAAGCGGGCCTGTTCGGGGGATTCGACTACGTCGCGCTCGGGCACCTGCACCGCTCCCAGCGCGTCGCGCCGAATGCCTGGTATCCGGGCAGCCCCCTCGCCTACTCCTTCGACGAAGCGGACCGGAAAAGGGTCTTTCTATCGGTTGGGGTCGGCCGCGACGGGGACGGAGACGCATGCGCGGTCCGCCCGATCGCGGTCCTGCCCAAGCGCGTCCTCCGCCGCCTGAAAGGCGCTTTCGAAGAATTCAACGCCCCCGGCGCTTTCTCCGCGTTCCGCGAGGATTACCTGGAAATCGTGCTGACCGGCCGGCGCCTCGTGGAAAATCCCCTGGTATTGCTGCGGACCCGGTATCCCTACCTTCTTTCCATCCGTCAGGATGAGGCGCTTCAGGCCATGGAGGCGGCCAAGGACGCGCGGTTCGCTGGCTTGGACGGCGTTTCACGGCGCGAGGGACGGCGCGGCGCCGCAGACGATTTCGCCCTCTTCCTCGGGGAATTGTACGGCCGGGCCGATCCGGCCAAGCTCGCCCTGTTCGAAACAATCGCGCGGGAGGCCGAGCATGAGACCGCGTAGCCTTTCGCTCCTGAACATCGGCCCCTTCGCGGGCCGGGCGGAACTGGATTTCGATGTCCTCGGAGACATTTTCCTGATTGCCGGAAAGACGGGCTCGGGCAAGTCGACGATCTTCGACGCGATCTGCTATGCGCTGTACGGAACCCTCCCCGGCGGCCGCAAAGGCCTGGCGCGCAAGCTGCGCTCGGACTTCGCTGCCGAGGATGACGAATGTTCGGTGGCCCTCGTCTTCGACCTGGGAGACAAGACCTACCGGATAGAACGCAAACCGCCGCGCTCCCGCAGGAAACTCCGGGGGGAAGGGCTTGTGGAGGACGGCGAGGAAGCGGTCCTGTTCGCCGTCACCGCGGAGGGACTCGTTTCCCTGAGCGGAAAAAAAAGCGAAGCGGACGAGCGGGTACGGGAACTCGTCGGGCTTTCGGAGGAGGAATTCTCAAAAATCGTCCTCCTTCCGCAAGGAGAATTCGCGCAATTCCTGAGACAGGGCAGCACCGAGCGGCGCGAAGTACTCCGCAAACTCTTTCCGGTGGACGTCGCGGTCCGGGTACGCGAACTGGCGAGGAGCAAATCCAAGGAAGCATCCGCCCGGCTCGCGGAGGCGGAAAGAAACGTAGCCGACAAGGGCAAACGCTTCTCCGCCGACGCCTATGAAGAAAACGCCGTACTCTCCCGCTCGGCCCTGATAAAAGCGGAGCTGCACGCGGCGGAGGCCGAGACCCGTCTCTCCCTCCTGGCAAACCTCGTACGACTCTCCGAAGCGGAAGAAGCGGCTCTGGTCCGGCTCGGAACGGCGCGCCGTGAGGCCGACTCGGTCCGTTCCCGCGAGGCGGATATGGTTAAGGCCGAACGGACCTTGGCCGAATCCCGGCTCGCGCGCCCTCTCGCGCCACTTGCCGAGCGTGCCGCCGAAGCCGGACGGCAAGCGGCCGCACTGGAGGCGGCAGCGCTGGAACGCTCCCGCGAAGCTGAGGCCGCACGTTCGCGGGCGGACGCGATCAAGGCCGAAGGGATCGAAACGGAGCGGCTGGATGCGGCGCTCGTCGACGCGCGATCAAGGCGTCCTGCCTTGGAGGAGGCCGCCAAATACGAAGGCGAACTTTCCGCGGACGAGGCCGCACTCGTCGGATTGGACGCTTCCCTTTCCGCCCTCGCTTCCCGCAAAACCGCCGCGGAGACGGCGGGGCGGATCCGAAAAGCCGAACTCGCCGTCCTCAGGACCAAGGCCGATGCGGCCGACCGCCTTGATGCAGTCTGGGAAAGCGCCCGTGAAGCCATGGAGCGGGCGAAGGCCCTGAAACCGCTGGCCGAGCGGTCGGAAGGGCTCGCCGCCGACGCGGCCGATGCGGCCGGCCGCGGGAAAACGGCGGAGGCTTCGTGTCTGGAACTTGAAGCGCGCCTTCCCGTGCTGGAAGCGGAACTCGCCGCCCTTGAGGCGGAGCGGCTCATGGCCGATTCGGCGGTCGCCGCCGCCGCGCTCGCCCTGCAACTCCGGAAGGACACGCCCTGTCCCGTCTGCGGCTCCCTCGAACATCCGCTTCCCGCCGCGGCCCGTCCCTCGGCGTTCGGCCTGGACCGCCGCGTCGAAGCCCTCAGGAAATCCCGCGACGACGCATCCCGGAAGCTTGCGGGCCTGCAGGCCGACCGGCTGTCCCTGCGGAGGGAAATGGAGCGGATCGAACGGGAGGCTGCGGATATCCGTGTCCAGCAGGGCCGGATTTCTCCTGAAACAACCCCGCCCGCCAACGCCGCGGAGGCGGGCGTCTGCCTCCGCCTGGCTGTCGAAGCCCTGAACGCCGCCACCGCGCCGCGTGACGAAGCCCGCCGTGCCCGCGTCCGGCTATCGGCTTTGTCCGCTGAGGCCGAAAGCTCGTCCGAAGCCGCCGCCGCCCTTGAGAAGGAACGCGCCGGATTCTCGGAACGCCGGGCCGTCCTCTCCTCGGCCCTGGACGGGCGCCGCGACCGCCTCGCCAAAATACTTGCCTCCTCCGCCGGTTCCGCCGAGGGCCCGCCCGCCGAGGGCCTGCCCGATGAGGAAAGACCCTCAGCGGATCAGGCGCTGACTTCCCTCGACGCGTTCATCGCTGCCACGGAGCGCGCGCTGGCGGCCCGGAAGGAACGCGCGGAAAAGGCGAGGGACGAAGCCGCGGCTGCCGAGGCTATGGCCACAGCGGCGGCCGCCGCGGCGGCGGAAGCCCGAACCGCGCTCGGACGCGCCTCCTCAGTCCTGTCCGCGGCATTGGCGGCTTCGCCCTTCCCCGACAAGTTGAGCTTGGAGGCCGCGCTTCTGGACGCCGCCGAGGAAAAAGGCCTGGCCGGTACGCTCGCGGACTGGCGGGACGAACGCGCGCGTACGGAAGCGGTCCGCGCGGAGGCTGAAAAGGCGGCGGACATGGCCCGCGCCGGCCGCGAGGAAGCCGTGAGCCTGGCGCGCTGGGAAGGTCCGGTCGAATCCGCGTCCCTGAAATCCGCGCAGGAAGCCTGCGCATCGGAAAAGGCGCAGGCGGCATCGGCGCGCGACGAAGCTGCCTCCGCCCTCGCTGCCCTGGAAAAGGACAAGGCGGACTGGGAGGAGGCGGAGGCGAGGAGGAGGAGCCTCGCGAAAGAAACGGCCGGCCTGAAAGCTCTGGACGACGACCTTTCGGGCAACAATCCCCGGAAGAAAGCCTTCGACTCCTGGATACTCGGCCTGTACCTCGCCGAGATCGCCGCCTACGCGACCAAGCGCCTGGAGCGCATGTCGGAAGGCCGTTACCGGTTGATCCTGGACGCCGACCGGGAAGGAGGGCGGGGACTCTCCGGCCTGGATCTCGCGGTCTTCGATGCCTATACCGGCAGGGAACGGCCATGCGCGACCCTCTCCGGCGGCGAAAGCTTCATGGCATCCATCAGCCTCGCCCTCGGTCTCGCCGACTCGATACAGGCGCGCTCGGGCGGCATCCGTCTGGACGCGGTCTTCATCGACGAGGGTTTCGGCAGTCTGGACGAGGCGAGCCTGGACAAGGCGCTCGGCATCCTGGACGAGATCCGGGACCACCGCATGGTCGGCCTGGTTTCCCATGTCGGTGAAATGCGCGCCCGCATCCCGAGCAGGGTCGAGATCGAAAAAACCAGCGCGGGTTCGCGCATCCGGGTCGAAGGGCTCCGCTGACGATCCGTTTCGCCGATCGCGCCTTTACGATCCAACCCATCTAGGCTAACATTGCTTCCGGAGGCCGCCATGGTTATCGACATCGCCCGAGCCGCACTCATCGCCATCGACGTGCAAGCGGATTTCTGTCCCGGCGGAGCCCTCGCCGTACCGGACGGCGATGCCGTCGTCCGGCCGATCAACGTGCTGGCCGCGCGCTTCGCCGCTACGGGCGGCCGCGTCATAGCAACCCAGGACTGGCATCCGGAAGGCCATGTTTCCTTCGCCTCGGCCCATCCCGGAGCCGCGCTCTACGACAGGATCGCGCTCGCCCTCGACGCCGATGCGTTTCCGCCTGTCCGTCAGCCCGACCGGCGGACTGACGTTCCCCTCCCCGCCGCCGTGGACCAGACCCTGTGGCCCGATCATTGCGTCCAAGGAAGCGCCGGAGCCGCTTTCCATCCCGGTTTCGATACCGCGCCGGTAAGCCTCATTCTGCGGAAGGGTTTCCGCAACTCCCTGGATTCGTATTCGGCCTTCTTCGAAAACGACCGCAGGACGTCGACCGGCCTGGACGGCGCGCTGAAGGGCCTCGGACTGGGCACCGTCTTCCTCTGCGGCCTCGCCACCGACTATTGCGTGCTGTACAGCGCCCTGGACGCGGCCCGGCTCGGCTATGAGACCGTGATCGTCTCGGATGCGATCCGCGCGGTCGGGGTGCCCGAAGGCTCAGGGGAACGGGCTCTCCAATCCATGAGGGATGCCGGCGTCCTCTTCATCGCAACGGAGGACCTGCTTTGACCGAAGGATCCGCCCTCTTCACCGACTTCTATGAATTGACGATGGCCCAAGGCTTCTGGAAGCGGAACATGGATCGCCGGTCGGTATTCGAGATGTTCTTCCGCCGCCAACCTTTCAATAGCGGATTCGCCATATTCGCGGGTCTGGAAAGTTTCCTGGAGAAGCTGAAGATCTTCCGTTTTGCGGATTCCCACTTGGAATACCTGGACTCCCTCGGCGTCTTCGAAAAACCCTTTCTCCGCTACCTTCAGGATTTCCGCTTCTCGGGTGACGTGTGGGCGGTGGACGAGGGCACGATAGTTTTCCCGCAGGAACCCCTGATACGGATCGATGCCGGACTCATCGAGGCTCAGTTGATAGAAGGCATGCTCCTGAATACGGTCAACTTTCAGAGCCTCGTCGCCACAAAGGCAGCGCGGGTCTGGCTCGCCTCGGACAAGGGCTCCGTCATGGAATTCGGCCTCCGGCGGGCGCAGGGGCCGGACGGCGCCATGTCCGCCACCCGCGCGGCCTATATCGGCGGCGCATCCGGCACCTCCAACACCCTCGCGGGCGCGCGCTTCGGCATCCCCGTGATGGGCACCATGGCCCATTCCTGGGTGATGTCCTTCCCGAGCGAGCTTGAGGCTTTCGACGCGTACGCGGAGATCTACCCGGACCGGACGATCTTCCTCATCGATACCTACGATACCCTCGAGAGCGGAATAGGCCACGCGATCGAAGCGGGGGCAAGATTGGCGGCCAAAGGAAAAAATTTCGGCGTGCGCCTGGATTCCGGCGACATCCATTACCTGTCGGTCAAGGTGCGCAAGGCGCTGGACGACGCCGGATTCCCGAAGGCGACGATCGCCGTCTCCAACGACCTGGACGAAGCCATCATCGAGACCCTCAGCGCCGCGGGCGCGCCCATCGATTCCTGGGGCGTCGGCACGCGTATGGTGACCGGCGGCGAGGAGGCGGCGTTCACTGGCGTGTACAAACTGACGGCGCGCGGAAACGGAGACGGAGGCCTCGTTCCGGTGATGAAATTCTCCGACAATCCCGAAAAGACCACCAATCCTGCCCTCAAGCAAACCTGGCGCATCCACGACGAGGCGGGTATGGCGGTCGCCGACGTTCTCGCCCTGGCCGATCCGGACTCCGCCGATGGTGCCGAGGTCCTGCAGGTAGGCCAGGATCATGCATTCTGGCATCCTGCGGTCGACTACCGGCATTTCCATTACGTGCCGTTGATAGAGCCTGTAGCCCTGCTGAAACCGTGCATGCGCTCCGGCGCCCTTCTCGCGCCGCACCCGGGACTTCCGGAAATCCGCGCCAGGGTGAGCGACGGTCTTGAAAGTTTCGACGGAAGCTACAAGCGCCTCCTGAATCCCCATGTCTACCGGGTCGCCATCACCGATCGCCTCAAGGATCTGAAGCTCGGCCTCATCAAGGAATACCTGGGAGAACGCTGAAGGTACGAGGCGAGCCGGGTGCATCGGGTGGCGCGGGATGCGCCCGGCGCGGCCGCTTCCGGCGCGGCCACACCCGGCGCGGCCACACCCGGCGCGGCCACACCCGGCGCGGCCACACCCGGCGCGGCCGCTCCTACTTTTCCGTCTCCGTCATACCCGTGATGAACTGGTTTTGCATGGCGATCACGACGAGGACCGGCGGAATCATGGTGATCAGCGTTGTAGCCATAACTATTTGCCATTCGATCTGCACGTCAGCTCCGGACATCATGCGGTTGATGCCGATCAGCAGGGTATAGAAGTCCTGCTTGGTCGTGATGAGCAAGGGCCAGAGGTACTGGTTCCAGCCGTAGATGAACTGGATGACGAACATGGCCGCTACGGGGGTCTGCGTCATCGGAACCAGGATCGTTCCGAAGAACTGCATGGGCGACGCGCCGTCTATCTGGGACGCTTCCGCGATCTCCCTCGGGATGGACAGGTAGAACTGCCGGAACAGGAACACGGCCGTCGCCGACACGACCATGGGGAGGATGAGCCCCGCGTAGCTGTTCAGCATATTGAGGTCAGATATGACTTTGTACGTGGGCATGATGCGGACTTCGACCGGCAGCATCAAGGTTATGAAAATCGCCCAGAAACAGAAATTCCTGCCCTTGAAGTGGAAGAAAACTATGGCGAAGGCCGCGAGGAGGGAAATCATGATCTTTCCCGTTGAAATTCCCAAGGCCATGATCAGGGAGTTCTTGATCATGATGAAAGCGGAAGCGCCCAGGTTCTTGGGTCCTTCCAGCAAAGCCCTGGTATAGTTTTCGATGAAGTGGGCTCCCGGCAGCAAAGGCATCGGGGCGGAAAGGATGTCTTCATTTAATTGCGTTGAAGCGTCGAAAACGACGTAGATCGGGAAGAGGACGATGAAGATGGCGAATAATAGGAATATATGGGGAAGGACGCGGCGATAGCGGGTATGTTCTCTCATGATGCGCCCCTTAGTAGTTCACTTTCCGTTCGATGAAGCGGAATTGGATGACGGTCAGGCCGATGACGAGGATCATCAGGATGACGGACTGGGCGGCGGAACCGCCGAGGTCCAGGTTGATCACCCCGTCCCTCCACACCTTGTATACGAGGATGTTCGTCGCCGTGCCGGGGCCGCCCGCGGTGACTTGGTGGATGATGGGAAAGGTCTCGAAAAAGCCGTACACGAGGTTCATGACCAATAGATAGAAGGTAGTCGGAGAAAGCAGAGGATAGATTATCCTCCAGAACCGGGCGGCGGGTCCGGCTCCGTCGATGGCGGCGGCCTCCACAAGGGTGGCCGGCACGCTCTGCAAGCCCGCGAGGAAGAATACGAAATTGTAGGCGATCTGCTTCCAGCTCGCCGCTATCGTTATGAGGAGGAAGGCCTGGCTCGAATTGAGCAGATGGCTCCATTCGATTCCCAGCTTATGCTTGAGCAGCCAGGCGATGATACCCACGTTGGGATTGAACATGAACAGCCACAGTACGCCCGCTACCATGGTAGCGACCGCGTAGGGCCAAATAAGCATGGTTTTATAGAAAGAGCCGAAGGGCAAACCTTTGTTCGCCTGTACGGCCAGAAACAAGGCCGACGACATCGCGAGCACGGTGACGCAGACCGCGAACGCTATGGAGACGACGAACGAAGCCGCGTAGCCGTACGAGGAATCCGTAAAAAGGCGGGTGTAATTTTCCAAGCCGACGAAGATAACCCTGCCGCCGAAGGGATCTTGCAAAAAGAAAGATTGCCAGACCGCTTGGGCTGCAGGCCAGAAGAAGAAAAGGACGACCACCACCATCTGCGGCAGGACCAACAGGTACGGTAGTCCTTTGGCCTTGAATTCATATTGTTTGGACATTTCGGTTCCTGGAAGGATGGGATTTGAAAGCGGTTGCCCGAAAAGTCGGAGACTACCCGGGCAACCCCTGCACTTTATCTGGACGAAGGGCGATTACTTGTTCAGCCTCTCGAACTCGCGGAGCTTGGCGTTGCCGTCCTTGACCATCTTGTCCAGTCCGTCCTTGACGGAAATCTTGTCGGCGAGGATGTCTTCCCAAACCTGGTCTTCAATCTCGCGGATGATGTTGAAGTTGCCGAAGCGGATGCCCTTGGAATTGGCCGTAGGCTCCTTGTTCAACAGCTGCTTGATCGCGATCTCGTGGCCGGGATTGTCCTTGTAGAACCCAAGGGCCTTGGTGTACTCGTATGCGGCGGTAGTGACGGGCACGTATCCGGTCTCTCGGTGCCAAAGCGACTGCATCTCCGGAGTGGAGATGAAAGAGAAAAAGTCAGCCACAGCCTGGTATTCGGGCTTGGTACGTCCGTTCAGGACCCAAAGGCTCGCGCCGCCGATGATGGAATTCTGGGGGGCGCCGGCGACGTCAGGATAATACGGGAGACGGGTTACGCCGTAATCGAATTTGGCGCTCTTCCTGTAGGTTCCGTTCGCCCCGATCGACTGGAATACCATGCCGACCTGACCTGAAATGAACAGGGGATCGCATTTTCCCTCGCGTCCTCCATAGATGAAGACCTTGTCCTTCGCGTCCTGGGCAATCTGGGTAAAATGCTTCACCTGAAGGGGCGTGTTGAAAACCAGCTGGGTGTCAAGGCCTTCGAAGCCGTTGGACTTGGTGCCGAAGGGTACGTTGTGCCAAGCCGAGAAATTCTCGAGCTGGATCCAGCTGATCCAGGCGGTGGTGTAGCCGCCTTCCATTCCGGATGCCTTCAGCTTGCGGGCCGTTTCGAAGAACTGAGGCCAAGTGACCGGCGGCTTCTCGGGATCCAGACCCGCTTTCCTGAACGCGTCCTTGTTGTAGTACATGACGGAGGTGGAGGAATTAAAAGGCATGGAAAGCATCTTGCCTTGGGAATCGGTATAGTACCCCTTCACCGTCGGAATATAGATGTTCGGGTCGAATTTCTCGTTGTTCTCGGCCATGAGCTGATAAACCGGCTTGACGGCGCCCTTGGCGGCCATCATGGTGGCGGTGCCTACCTCATAGACCTGCAGAATGGCGGGAGCCTGGCCTGCGCGGAAGGCCGCGATGCCGGCGTTCATGGTATCGCTGTAGGAACCCTTGTAAACGGGAGTCACTTTATACGAACTCTGGCTGGCGTTGAACTTGTCGGAGAGGGCCTGAACCATTTCACCGTTCTTTCCGGTCATGGCGTGCCAGAATTCAATGTTGGTCTGGGCATAGAGCCCCGTGGCGAGGACTAGCAAGACGGCAGCTGCGATCGGGAATCTCTTCATTAATTGCCTCCTTGGCGATGTGCGGCGGCGGACGTTCGCAATCCGCCGCTGTTCAGCTTAACCCCGTTTTTCCCTCCGTGCAAATGAAAAGAACGTCAAAGAATCGTTTGCCCGCGCATATACGCGTCGGCGGATCCTCGCGCGCGGTCCACGAAATCGGTGATCAAGCCAGAAACGCCCCATTCCAGCAGCCTCCTCATGTCGGATTCATCGTTGACCGTCCATGGGTAGACCTCGAAGCCGGCTTCCCTGACCCGTCGCACCGTGGCTTCGTCCAGCTTGGCCACGTTCGGGTTGAGCGAGAACGCCCCGAGATCCTTCAGCTTTTCTACTGGATCGGCCAGAGGATCGTCTATGAGGATTCCCGTCCTGATCCCGGCGTCGGCCGCCTTGACCCTCGCCAAATAGGGATGGTTGAAGGAGGAGATCAGCACGTCCTCCCGCATGTCAAGTTCCCGGATCAGCGCCACGGTTTTCTCGACGATGGAAGCGTCGCAGGCATGGCCCGCGGCGCTTTTTATCTCCACGTTGACCTTCATGCCCAGGTCCCTGGTCAGGACCAGGCATTCGCGCAGGGTGGGTACCTTCAGGGCATGGAACACGTCGGTCCGTCGGACGACGCCCGCGGCGATCTGACGGAAGGGATCGGCGGCCGCGAACCAGCTTCCCGCGTCGAGCTTGCGGAGTTCCTCCAGCGTGAAATCGTAGACGATCCAGGGCGAGCGGCCGGGAAACGTTTTCTTGGCATCCGTCGTGCGCACCAGGTTGTCGTCGTGGATCACCACGAGCTCCCCGTCCTTCGTTTCGGCCGTATCCAGTTCCCACCATTCCGCTCCTGCTTCGAAGCCCTTCTGCGCGGCCAGCAGTGTATTCTCCGGTGCGATCGCGCGGTAGCCCCGGTGGGCGATGACCAATGGTTTATTCACGGTTTCCATGGAATCTCCTTTTCTTGTTTTCATTCGACCAGGCGGAGAGCTTTCCAGATTTCCGCGTCTTCAAGGCCGAGCCGCCAGAATGCGACCTTTCCGACGAGCGCGTCCGAGTAGAGCCGAAGCCGGGAGCCTAGGGACCTCGCATCTTCGAAGAAGACCCGAACGTTCACCGTTTCCTGGTATTCGAAGAAAGGACTTTCATCCGACAAGCGTCCGGCGCTCAATTCTTTCTCCGAAATTATCCTGGAGATGCCCGCATGCGCATAGGCCTTGGCTGGATTCTTGTCTGCCCACGCTCTCCCGTAGAAAGGCAAAGCCATCACGAGCTTGCCCGCTCCGATCTTGCGCTGGGCATAGTCCGATATGGTGCGGCACCATTCCAGCGAGGCTATCGCCCCCGGCCCGCTCGAACTCCAGTGCTCGTCATAGGCCATGATTATGACCCGGTCCGCGATCGCCGAAATCCGCCCGTAGTCGTAGGCGTCGTTCACGTCCCGCCAGCGGGCGACCAGCGCGACGCTCAGCGTCCTGTTTCCCAGGCTGCCCTTCAGACGGGAAAGGAATGCGAGGAAGTGCTCCTTGTCCTTGGCGTTCACCGCCTCGAAATCGATCTGGACCCCGTCGAAATCCACGGCGGCGAGGGTGATGTCGCGGACGAGGGCGTCGCGCACAGGATACGCGGGGTCCAGGCAGAAATGGGTCAATGCCTGGTTCCCCGTCTCGGCGACCACGAGGTGGACCCGTTTCCCCAGGGGTCGTACCTTGCGGACATCGGGTACGCCGACGAGGGTTCCGAAGGAATTCAAACCGGCGGCGAAATAGGCGATATCGGATACGGGAAAGGAGGCGTCGATGGCGCTTTCGGAACCGCTGATCAGGTATCCCCAGATTTCCTGGAAGGCGAACGACGGATCGCCTTCCAGGGCCGGCAACGTCGCCGCGGCGACGCTGGCGCACAGGAGGATGGCGATTTTTTTCAGATATGGCTTTTTCCGGGACATTTCCATACCTTAACACCGAGCGCCTGCGCAAGCAAGCGAGGGCGCTTCATGAAAGTCCGCGGTGGAGGAAGGAGATGCTGAGGATATTCGTCGCCCTAGTGCTCAGCGACGCATTCAAACAGGCCTTGGCGGAGGCAACCGCTGGACTCCGCGCCGGACGGGCCGACCTGCGCTGGATAAAGCCCGACGGGATGCACCTCACCCTCGCCTTCCTCGGAGAGCTTGACCAGGCGGGTCTGTCCCTCGCGACGGAAGCGGCGCGACGGACGGCCGCCGGCGGCTCCGCCTTCGTCCTGGAAGCCGACGGTCTCCTGGCGCTTCCCCGTCGAGGGGCGGCGAAGGTTCTCGCGGCCCGGTTCTCTGCGGGCGGAAATGAAGCCGAGGCCTTGGCGCGGTGCCTTGAGGATGAATTGGAAGCGCTGGGCCGGGAAACCGGCCGCCCCTTCCGGGAACGCGAACGGCGCGCCTTCAAGGCCCATGCGACTCTGGCGCGCTCGACTCGGACGGCCGCCGTTCTTACGCAAGAAGAAATGGCCGCTCCCGTACGCGCCCGGACGACCATCGAGACCCTGGGGGTATTCGAATCGCGGCTCGATCGTTCCGGCGCGCGCTACGGGCTGCTTGCCGAATTCCCTTTACGGGGTACAGACATACCAGGCGCTCTGCTTCCCCACCGGAACTATACGTAGGTCAGAAAAGGCCGAACGGAGCTCGTCCGCGATCGTTCCGATGAAATTGAAGTAATCCCCGCCTTCCAGCCATTCGATGAAATCGGTCAGGAAACTGCGCTCGCCGTTGTAGTCGTGGAACAGGACGACGCCCCTTGAAAGCCGCCCCGCTTCCGCAAAGAGAAGACGCCGGTCCTCCCGAACCAGACCGTGGGCGACGTAGGCGGCGCTTACCAAGTCGAAACTTTTATCGGGATACGGAAGACCCTTGAGCAAATTCCCTTGCGCGCAGGCTATTCCGCGCCTGCCGGCGACGGAGACCATCGCGGGCGCAGCATCGATGCCTACAGTCTCCCAGCCTTCCTTGCGCAATGCGGCGGTGAACGCTCCCGTCCCGCAGCCGAGGTCAAGCGCTTTTTTCCCGGCCGGCGGGGGCAAGGCGCCGCGTCCGGCTTCGAAGCACGCGGCGTACGAACGGGTTTGGCCCGAAAAGAACCAGGAATACGGAAGGGCTATCCTGTCGAAAAGGCGCGAATGCCGTTCGCTTTCGGTCATGATCGGTAGCGGCCGCGACGGCCGACTTTGCGGGAAAGCGCGAAGCCGCCGAAACCGCCGACCAGCGCGATATAGAATCCGAAGTCGTACCACCAGCCCGAATTCAGCGGTTCGTAGACTCTGATGCTGTGGTTGAAGATACCGGCGATCAGGGAAAAAGGCGCAACCCAGCCATGCCAGATACCCGACAGGAACCCGGCCGGCTTTTCCGGCGTGGCCTTGCCGTCCCCGGGGAGGCAGGACGCCAGGACAAGGGACAGGAGCAGCGCCGTCGCGAGAAGGAAGGCCGCACGGAGAATGCGTTTCTTTGCGGTAGTTTTCATGGAAGAAGTGTACCACGCGTCGGCCTGACGGAAAAGCATGCGGACCTGGTCCGGACGCGACCGTGTGGTCCACAGAGGGTCCGTCATTCCCCCTTGACTATCCGGTCGCGCCGCATTTCAAGCCCGCGCTTCCGCTCCCGCAAGTCCATCTGTTCAGCGTACCATTGGCTGTCGGAAACGGTGCCCCAGAACCCGTACAACAGATCCAGCGCCGCCAGGATTCCCGCGGAGGCGTAACCCCAGAGCGCGGCGTCGCGGTTTTCCGTGGAAGACATGGCGACACCCATCGCGGCCGCGGCTTGAGCGCCGAGGCCCAAGGCGAATTGCGCTCTTGCCCGAGTCCTCAGGCGGCTGTGTATAGGATCGGGAAGCACGAGGCTTTCCGGATACGAAAAGAGCGAAAAACTGAAGCCGGGAACGAACGAGATCGCACCCGTTTTGATTCCTTCGCTGCGGATGTCGGGGATGGAGAGGGTTTTATACCCGGCGGGAATATCGAGAGCCCCGATTTCCTTTTCGATTTCGGCGATCGCCGCCGTCCGCTTGGTTTGGGCTTCCGCCTCCTCGGGCGACGGTTCCTGCGCTACGCGTATCGAGCGCGCTTCGCCGGAAGCGAGATCGATGTCACTAACGAAGGTTTTTCCGCCGAGGACGCTCACCAGACGGTAGGAGCCGGGGTACAGGCCCAGGACGGTTTTCCCGCCGACGAAGCTTTCCAGGTAGTCGACGCCCTCAATCCGGTTTTTCGCTTCGGAGGGGGACTCCACGGCAAGGGAAGCCGCCGGTTTCAGGGAAAGCGTTATCTCGACGTTCCGTCCCGGCAGGACGCGCAGCGGCCCCCGCCATACGAGTTCTCCCTTCCGCGCGGCGAGCAGGAATTCCGTGGCGGGAATGTTCTCGATGAGGCTGCCTGAGGAGTACGATTCTTCGCCTAAATAAACTATCGCGCCTGCGGGTTCGGTCTTGACGATGAGGCCGCCGGTTTCCAGCTTCAGTTTCGCGCGGACGGTCCGGCTCCGATCAAGATCGAAACTTTCGCGGTAGGCGTACGCGTCCTTCCTGACTTCCAAAGAATAGAATTCTTTTTCCAGGTCGTTGAGCGCAAGCGGCGTCGTTCCCCGGAATACCCCGTTGAGGTACACAGAAGCGGAGACGGCGTCGGCGTCCACGGTAAGGCTGAAACCGCTCCCGCTTCCTCCTTCCGCCGTCCTTTTCCCCAGGGAAGAAGCCTCCCATACCGCGTCGGCTACCCGCTTCTGGAGATCGCTCCACGACAGCGGGCCGATGACCGACGATCCGAACAGTCCGCCGTCGCGGAGGGACCGGATGCGCAGGGTCAGGGTATAGGATTCGCCTACGCGGGATGCGTCGCAGAGAGCGACGAAATCCGCCGGAACGAAGCCTCCGGAGGCACCGCCGCCGGACCCGCTTGTGGTGCCTCCGGAGGCTTCGGTAAAGACGCCGCTCAGCGCGAGTTCCTGCGCGTCCAGAAGGCGCGCTATGTCCGCATGGTCGATAACCGACCAAAGCTTGGTCCGGTATAGCGCCTCGGTAAGCCGGCCGCCGATTATCGTCCGCTGGTCGGCGTCGAGCCCCGCGGCTTCGATAGGATTGACGAACAGGTATTTAGCTTCTTGCGCGTGAACGGCGAGGGTCATGAACAGCAACGCCGCAGCAATGCATCGAACGCGCATCAGAAAGTCTTCGCTACACCGAAAGTGATGACGGGAACCGTCGCTTCAAGACCGGCGAGATTGCAGACCTGGATCGATGCCCGGCCGTTGATGACCAGCCCGGAGAAAGTGCCCGCGACCGTAGCGCTGACGGGGTTCAGCAATTTGGCGGGGGGCTTGAGGCCGGGGACGGTGTAGGATACCGCCATCCCGTACTGATAGATCGGCAAGGACCTCTCGCGCGAATCCGAATCGATGAAGGTTTTGAGAAGGACGCCCGTCTGCAGCGAATTGCTGAAGAAATTACGGTTGAGCTGACCGCTTACGGAGAAATCGACGAAGTCGTAGGCCATCGCGCTCGAGACCTTCAGCTCGTAGCCGATATCGAGAAGCAGTTTTCCCGATAGCCCGCCCTCGAGATCCATGCCCGCCGTCGCCGCCTCGTCGCCGCCGAGCTTGTGGAGGAACAGGTTGATCGCCCTCCCCGAGATTTTTACGATTCCCGAGCTGAAGATAACCCCCAAGTCCAGTCCCGCTTCCTGCACACCGCTTTCCGTACCGTTCACCTCATCTTCGGCGAGGATCCGCGTCAGGCGGTTGAGCTGCACGCCCGCCGCGATCTCGACGGGAAGGTCGAGGCCCAAATCGACGGAGGATAAACCGAACTGCAACGCAAGCATATCCTTGAGGACGGAGGAGGGAACGTCGGAGCCCATATCGTACACCAGAGCCTGGCCCGATATCTGGACCAACCTGAAGTTCGATATGCTGAGCACGAAATTGGTGCCCTTACCGTTCGAATCCGATCCCGCGCTCGACAGGGAGCCCGGATAGAAACCGAAACCCACCGACAAGGCGTTGAAAACCGAGTCCGCGGTTGATGCGGGATTGTCGTCGTAGAAAGAACCGGGAAGATTCGGTCCCGGCAGGGAAGCCCGCTCGTCGCCGAGGAAAATATAGTCGTGATCCGCCCACGCGGAAGCGACGCAATAAATCGACAAGACCGCGATGATTAATTTTTTCATGTACCGCTCCGTCATTAAAGGGCGAAATCGATGCCGCATAAAAGGCGCCTTGACCCGTCGATATCCAATCTGAACACGAAATCCGCGGATACGGCATCGGTCAGCCGGTAGGCAAGACCGGCGGATACGAACATTTCCTGCGCCTCCGTCAGATAGTCGGTCTTGCCGTTGTAGCCCATTTCCAGCGCCAGGCTGAGATTCAGCGGGAGGGAGACGCTCACGCCGCCGAAACTGGTCAAGGTGGCGAAAGTCGTCCCCATGCCGACGATGACTTGCAGGCCGAAGGGATCGGGGAGCGGGATCAGATAATCGAAACAGAGGAAAAGTCCGTACGGGAACTCCACGCCGACCGCCAAGGAGCCGTTCGGGACCGCCTCGTCGGGAAAGGCGAATTTGAACGAAGGAATCATCGGGACGTACGTCGTCCGGTCCAGGGAAAACCCACCGCCGGGAAGGATCAAGTCTTCATTCTGGAAGAACATGATATCGTTCTTGGTGAAGTAAGTGTAGGTGTTGGTGATGCCTATCTCGACGTAGGGTAACCTGAAATTGCCGCGTACCGAGTACGGAAACAGGGAAAGGTCGCTCGCGGTGGAGGGCACCGAGGAATAGGCCAAATGGAAGGCGCTTTCGGACCGGGCTGAAGGGATGAAGTTCAGACCTTCGAGCCCGTAGTACGAAGAAAGCGCGAAAAGCGGAGAAAACGAACAGCACGCGAGCGCGAGTATCGGAAACTTTTTCATTTCATGCTCCTACTGTCCCGCGACGCTCAAGAAGGCACCCAGGGCAATGGTAGCCATGATGACGGCAGGATGGAAACGATTCGGCTTTTTTTTGAGCTCGAATTCCTCGGTGACAAAGCTGTTGGGCTTTATTTCGACCGTCTTCACGGCTTCCGCCATCGAGTTGCGGACCTTGATTTCATAGACTCCGGGTTCGAGGGAGGAGAGCGCCAGCGGCGTCTTCCCCTTCCCGACGCCGTCCAGCTCGACAATGGCGCCGTCCGGGCGGCAGATCACCCGCAAGGAACCGGGCTTCACTTTCATATCCTGTTCCACGGCGAACGGCTGCTCCGTCGTAAGCGCGGCGGACTTCGTCGCCGGGAAGTACCCTTCCTTTTCGAATCTGAGTGAATGCCTCCCCAGCCGCACTTCCTTGTCCCGTATGGGAGTCTCGCCGAGCGCGGTTCGTACGCCGTCGGTCTCGAGATACACCGAGACGCCCTGCGGCTGGGTATCGATGTTCACCCGCGCCGTCTTGGGAGCGAGGGTCGTTTCATAAGTGGCTTGGGCGCCGGCTTTTATCTCCACCGGAAGGGAATCGTTCCGGTAACCGGGGAAACGCAGCTCCATGATGTATTTGCCGGGGGCCAGATCGTATTGGGTAAGCGGCGTGTCGCCAAGGGTCTTGCCGCCCATGATGACCGTAGCTCCCTTGGGTTCGGAAACGATGCGGACCGAGCCCGGCAGGATGGACAATTCGGCCTGGATGCGGCGCTGTTCCCTTGATCGGACAACGATCTTCTGGCTTGATTCGGTATAATCGGGCTTCCGCAAGACGAGGTTGTGCTCGCCCGTCTCAATCTGGGGAATATCCAGGGGGGTCTGGCCTACTTCGACGCCGTCAAGGTGTATTGCGGCGCCGTCCGGCGATGATTGTACCAGCAAGCTGCCCGGTTCTTCCGAGAGGGAGGCGTTGACCCTGGCGACGCGCCGGGGACTGATGGAGAGCGTTTCGACATGCTCCCGGTACCCTTCGGCGAGCACCCTGAGCTTATAGGAGCCCGGGTGCAATTGCTGCATGAGGATCTTGCCCGTTTCATCGGTTTTTCCGAAATAGGCGCCGTCCAGATAGATATCCGCGCTCCCGACGCTGGTGATCAACTCAAGCCGCCCCAGGATATCGCGGAACAGTTCTTCGCCGAGGACCTCTACGATTTTGTTTACTACCGGCCTTAGCAGGTTCTCGCCGCTGACCGTGAAGAAACCGCTGTACACGACTTCGGAACTGTCCACGGAGAACACGCGGACGTCCAGCTGGATCTCGCCCGCAACCCGGCAGATCGTCCCGTCCAGGTAAAAGGAACCGGATTCCGAGCCCTTTTCCGCCTGGGCCAGATCCACGGGGACTGCGGCGCCGAGCTTGAATACGGGACTTGATTGGAACCGGGTTTGCAGCATCTTGAAAGCGACCGATCCGATCGGCAGGTTTGCTTCTTTCTTTGCTGAAAGGTCAACGATCTCTCCCAGCCAGATCAAAGGCCGGGAATTCATCTGCTGGGCGGACGCGGCCAGCACGACGAATGCGAAGCCCAAGGCCATCAAAACTTTTTTCATTTTTTCCTCACCATATATCCCATTATTTTGGATGTCGAAATCATACGAACGCTCATTTGACCGACCTCTTTCATGAATTATCCTAACATGGTACAGCAAATTCTTAAAACTTTCCCGACAATGCCGGTACCATCGAAAAGTCCCTTTCAAGAATTTCCGGCCGCCTTGGATTAGAATAGAGACGTATGTCGTTGTTACAAATGGCGAAGGTAATAGCGCTCCAACAGCCGTCTCCGTATCTTGCGCGCCCCGGCAAGGATCTGAACGAATTATTATCCACGATCGAAAATATCTATCATATCAAGGACCTCGATTCCCTTCTGGAGATTATCCTCCGCGAGGCGCGTCATTTCGTCAGTGCAGACGCCGGCACGATCTATCTCGTTTCCGGCAGCAAGCTCTATTTCAGTTATGTCCAGAACGATACGCTCATTCCCGCCGGAAGCAACAAGAACCGGTATCTCGCCGGGAATCTTTCCATACCGATCAATACTAATTCCATATCCGGTTATGTCGCGATGACCGGAGAATCGCTGCTCATCGACGACGTATACGATATCAGGAGTTCCGTTTCTTTCAACTTCAATCCCGAGTTCGACAAAAAAACCTCATACCGGACCAAGTCCATCCTCGTCGTACCCCTGACTACGCGCGACGACCTCATCCTCGGCGTCCTGCAGCTCATCAACGCGAAAGACGGCCGGGGCAATGTCGTCCCCTTCTCCATGCAGGACCGTCTATATATTTCCCAGTTCGCCCAAAGCGCTGCGAACGCCATAGAAAAGGCGAAGCTGTCACGGGAAATGGTCCTCCGGCTGGTGGAGATGGCGGAGCTCCGCGACCCCTCCGAAACGGGGCCGCACGTAAAAAGGGTCGGAGCCTTCGCGGTCGAACTCTACGACGCCTGGGCGCGGGCCCATTCCGTTCCCGAAAAGGAATTGCTGGACACCAAGGATCTGCTCCGCACGGCCGCCATCCTCCACGATTTGGGGAAAGTCGCCATCAGCGACGCGATCCTGAAAAAACCGGGACCGCTCACGGATGAGGAGAGGAATGCGATCAAGCTGCACACCATATACGGCGCGCGGCTGTTCTTGCGGAGCAATTCAGCCTGGGACCGGATGGCCGGCGAAGTCACCCTGAACCATCACGAGCGATGGGACGGGACCGGTTATCCAGGCAACATACCGGACATCAGCGCCGACAGGATCGAGCTCGGCCCCGGGAAAACGGGGAAGGAAATCCCCTTCTCCGCCCGGATCGTCTCGATTGCCGACACCTTCGATGCCCTCGTCTCGGCCCGCTGCTACAAAGAGATGTGGGAAGAACAGAAGGCTTTCAAATACCTCGTCGATCAGAGCGGACGTTTCTTCGATCCCGAGCTGGTACGGACCTTCATCGGGATCACCGATACGATCCGGGCGATCCAGGGCAAGTACGTCGACGCGCAACCAACGGAACATCATAACGACATAATGCACGATCTGGAAGCGGATTCCCTTTCAATCCTGTGATCGTCAGGAATCTATGTCCGCGCCGGGCATCCTCGAGGATGCGCCTGCCCGGATCCGGACTCACTGCAGTCGGATCGTTATTGCCGTAATGGGAACGGAAAGCGCCGGAACGCTCGTCGTGTTGGCGAGGGACTCCGAATTGGACTGTTCCACCAGCTCGTCAACCCGATCAAGGCCGGTCTCCAGGACCACCGCCGAGGGGGAGGCGACGACTCCGCCCGCGCTCACGTAGCTGAACTCGCTCGCGCCGACCCTTCGGAACTGGCCGGTCGGCGTGAAGAGCTGGACGGTGCCGCGATCGACGATCAGGTTGACGCCGTCGAATTCGAACCCGGTCCCGCGTACGGATGCGGTCGCGGTCGGGCTCTTGACCTTGAACTCTGTAGTCTTGCCCACCTGCGGCGGCACGTCCGCCTTGACGCGCCCTGAAAGCAAGTAAAGTTCGGTCTGGGTCCCGCCTTCGGTCTGGATCATCTGCTCCAGCGTGAGCCGGGTAATCGGTTTCAAGGTTATGGATGTCGGACCTACCATGACGACGGCAGTGCTTTTGAAACCGGTCGAGATCAACGCGCCCTTGCCGATCTTGTCGTTGACGAGGGCAGGCTTCCAGCCGCCTCCCGCGGTTTGGTACTCGACCTTGCCGCTCACTTCGGTAAAAATCGCCTGCTGAGCCCATACGGCGGAAGCCATGAAAAACGCGGCCAATAAAAGACAGATTTTTCTCATCGCGATCCTCCTCAGATTTCAAGCGAAGCGGAGAGCGAAGCCGTCCAGCGGATCTTCGTTCCTTCAGGATACATGTCGGAGGTGTTCGGGGCGAACATGCCGCAGGAAAAATCGAGGGTCGCGTCGCTCGCAACGCGCAGGGAAGCGCCGGACGAAACCTCGAGACCGAGGAACTTGCCGACGGCGTCATCGCGCAGCCCGCCGCCGGACGGAGGATTGTCGCTGGAACGGTAGAGGGCCGAACCGCCCGCCTTCGCGCTGAGATGGCGGACCGGAGAAAACGAGGCGTCCATGCCGACTGAAAGGATGTCGGAGAAGGAGAACGGACTTGCGGAACCCACAGGCCCCTGCCGGAGCGGCGTAAACGCCTTGAAATTGCCGTCGGAGCCGCTGGCCCAGGACATGGTCTGGGTGAGGCGGAAGCCCTTGAGTTCCGGCACGGAAAGGCGCAGCATGGTTCCTGCCGCCATCGCGAAGAACGCATCTCCGTCGCTGCCCGCCTCCGCTACCGTCCAGGCGCGCCACCGGAACAACCTTCCCAGGCGGCCTTCCAAGTATGGTTCGAAATATACCGTATTCGTCTTGGTGCTTCCCGAACCGAGATCGACCTGCGCCCACAGTTCGGCGCCCGCGTCCTGGGCGCCGAGCAGTTCGGCGAAGCGGGCCCCTACGCCGATGAAGGCCCTGCTCGGCGCGAAATATTCGTCGTCGTCGCTATAATTTGAATCGTCGTCTATGTCGAGGAAAGATCGGGCGTCCTCCTTATACAGGAGTCCCCGATAGCCGCCCCATGCGCGGTAGGTCGAATTTCCGAGCGCGAACTCCGCATGCGCGCCGTCCGACGGCCCGGAAATGACGCGGCCCGAAAAATCGGAAACATCCGCGCGTCCGACGGAATAGCGGAGTACGGAAGAATTCGTCAGCAGGTCCGCGAAGGTGCCGGCGAGCTCGAGGCGGTCGACATCCAGGCGCAGGGGAACGATCTCCGAACCGGTGTCGGCTGTTGAGTAAGTTCCGCGGAAATCGTAGAAACCCGAGAGATCGAGCCTCATACCCGCAGGGAACGGACTGGAAAACCAGGCTCTTGCACGGTTGGACTGGGTCGCGTTGAAGTCATCCTCGACGACCATCGAGCTCTGATCGGAAAACCCGAGGCCGTAATCCCAAGTGGAAACGAATGCGGGAAAGCATGCAATGAACAACGCGGCGACCGACGCCCGAACCGCGCGGTTCATCGGTTCGCCCCCGTTACGTCGAAGATGCGGCCGAGCATGCGAACCGCCATGATGCCGTCCACCCTGTCGCCCGGATCCGAACGCCCCTGTATGACCTGCAAGGAAGCCAGCTCACGATACGCATAACGCCGATTCGGGAAGAAAGAATACATCAGGCCGCCCTTCAGGCCGAAAGCCTGCATCAGGACAGACGAAAAAGCGGCGAGGGTAACCGGATCCCCGGCTTTTCCGCCGGATGGAGCCCAGCCAAGGCTTTCCAGCTGTTCGAAAGCGCGCGCCTCGTCCGCGTCTTCTCCGAGATTGTCGGACGCGACGAGCACGAGGTAGGACACCTGCCCGAGGGTAACGGCGGGCGTCTCGAGCAATCCGTCGATGAATTCGTTCGATTGGGCAGAAACCGACACGGAAACCAGGAAAGATGCGGCGGCGACAATAATCATGCGATTCATTTTTCTTCCCCGCAATACGGTATCAAGGCATTATACTGCACAGCTGATCATAATAACCGAACGGAGTGCGCATGAAAAGCAATAAATCTTTTAAAAGGCTGTCTTTGATTCCCGTCGCCATCGGCGGGCTCTTCGCCTTGATCAGTTCGACGGGCATCATCGAGTCGCTCGAACTCAAGGTCTACGATTTATTTCTGGGTCTGAAGCCCGCAGTCAGGGAAGCGCCGAACCTCGTGCTGCTGGACGTCAACGAGGAATCCATCGTCCGGGTCGCTTCCTGGCCATGGCCGCGGGGCCTCATGGCACGCGCAATGGAAGGCCTCAGTGAATTCGACGCGGCCTACGCGGTATTCGATATCGAATATATAGAACGAAGCCCGATGAGCGTGGACAGGGAGTACCTGACGGGTGGCCTGAAGTCCGAATTCGACGGAGTATTCGACGAGGTCGGCTCGAACGTGGGTTCGCTCTTCGGAGCCCTCGCCAGCGGGAACATACGCATGTCCGACGCGGGCGAATACGGCGACATGCTCATGCAGCTGATCCAGGAAGGGAAAGGCCGGTTGTACGAAAAAACCGGAAAGGTGGCCGTAGAGAACGACAGTTTCCTGGGCCAGTCCATGCGCCTCTTCGGGAAAGCTTTCGTGACCCTCAACATGCAGGCCCAATCCATCGAGACGAACAGCCCCGAACTCCGGAAGATACCCGAAGAGCGTTTCGCCTACCCGAAAATCAAGGCCGGAACGCCAATCCGCACCACTTCGGTCGATTATCTTGTCCCCATACCCGAAATCTCGCTCATGGCGGCGGGAGGCGGCTTCACCAACGTGCGGATCGACAATGACGGGATCAGGCGCCGGATCCGTCTCATCGACGAGGTCGGCGGGAAAAGATACCTCCAGCTGGCCTTCTCGCCCCTCGTCCGCATGCTCGGAGAACCGGAAATAATGCTTTCCAAGTCCAAGGTAGTCCTCAAGGACGCCGCGCTGGACGGTAAAATAACGGACGTTTCCATTCCCCTCGATCCTGACGGCTATATGGCGATACGCTGGCCGCGGGACAATTACGACGAGAGTTTCAGGCATGTCTCCATTTACCGGCTGATCAAGTATCGGGACGATGAGGAGATGCTGGCCGCCACTCTGCGCGGTTTGCGTGATATCGAAGCCTGGGCCCTCGTTCCGGGCGCCAACCCCGTGGAAAAATCCATCGTCGCCTGGGAAGCCGCGGAAGCCGCCCGCGCCGCGGCACTTTCAAGCGGGACGGCCGATGATAAAGCCGCCTGGCTTCAGGCCAAGGCCTCGTACAGGTCGGAACTTGACACTTTCCTTTCAGCCGGATGGGACGCGACGATGGCGGACCTCATGGCCAGGGCGAAAGCCGCGGCACCCGCGGCCGAGGCGCGGCTCTACGACGAGATCGCCGGCCGCTTCGCCGCATTGCACGGCAATTGCGCGGAAGCTGCCCGCATCATCGAAGAGGAGTCCGCGGCCCTTCGGTCAGAGCTTTCCGGAGCTTTCTGCGTGATCGGATGGACCGCCACGGCGACGACCGATATGGGCGCCAATCCCTTCGAAGAATCCTACGTCAACGTCGGTACCCATGCCGCGGTCGCGAACACGATTCTGCAGAGGGATTTCCTGGACTTCGCCCCGTCCTGGACAGCCTCCATCCTTTCGGTCCTGCTCAGCTTCGCGGTCGTCTTCCTGATCGCGAGGCTGAAGACCGTCTACCAGCTCCTCGCGGGCCTGGGCATGACCATCTTCGTTTTCGCGTCCAGCTACGCTTTGTTCCATTTCTCGGGCATCTACATCGCGACGCTCGCGCCGACGTTATCCACATTCCTCAGCTTCACCAGCTATGCCTTCGCTTCCTTCCTTATCTCCGAGCGCGAGAAAAGTTTTCTACGCAAGGCTTTCGGCACCTACCTTTCCGGCGACGTCATCAATCAGATCATCGCCGATCCGACCATGCTCAAGCTGGGCGGCCAGAAGAAATGGATCAGCGCGATGTTCACCGACATCAAAGGCTTCTCTACGGTCTCCGAAGTCCTGGATCCGGAAAACCTCGTGAAGCTGCTGAACCTCTACCTCTCCGGAATGAGCGACATCGTGCTGGAAAACAAGGGAACGATAGACAAGTACGAAGGCGACGCGATCATCGCCTTTTTCGGCGCTCCACTGTCCTATGAAACGCACGCCCGGGCCGCCTGCCTTTCGGCCGTCATGATGAAGAGGAAGGAGGCCGAACTCAACGAGCGCTTCCTCGCCGACAAGCTCACGCCGACTCCCCTTCTCACCCGCATCGGGGTGAACACCGGCGACATGGTCGTCGGCAACATGGGAACAGTACGGAAAATGGACTATACGATCATGGGCAACGCGGTGAACCTTGCGGCGCGCCTTGAGGGCGTCAACAAGCAGTACGGCAGCTGGATACTCGCCTCGGACGCCACCAAGATCGAGGCGGGCGACGACTTCCAATCACGCCGTTTCGATCGGGTCCGGGTGGTGGGCATCAACACGCCCGTACAGCTCTGGGAGATCGTCGACCTCAAGGCCGACCTCAAGGACGAACAACTTGATTTCCTTGAGCGCTTCGAAGCCGCCCATCTCGTCTTCGACGCGATGGACTGGAAGCGCGCCGCCGAAATGTTCGGCGCCCTGTCTACCGAGCGGCCGACCGACGGCCCCTCGGCCACCTACCGCCGCCGGTCTGAAGATTTCCTGAAGAAAGCCCCTGCCGCAAACTGGGATGGGGTTTTCAGCCTGAACGAGAAGTAGGATCGCTCAATACGCTCCCGCCTTTCGCGGCTCCCGTCGGGTCTTTCCGAGTATATCCGTTTCCGAAGCCCCCGGAAGTTTCGGCGCCTCGGGGAGGGAAGCGGACGCCGGAGTCGCATAGGCAGGGGCCGGGCCGAGTGCGAAAGTCCCCTTGGAGTTGGATTCGCCCATGGGCTTGGCGGGCGGTTTGCCGTCCTTGCCAGCCAAACGGCCGGTATGCGTGAAACCCGTGTATGCGGTTTTGGTGCCGACGTCCCAATACAGCGCCCCAGCGCAACCGAGGAAGAGGTTGCCGGAGAGTCGGGATGGCGCGGACTCGCCGAAATTGGCCGTGATGCCGTAGGATTTGCCGGTCCCGTTGGCCGTGATGATGCAATTGTCGATAGCCGGATCGGAAACCGAAATGAACACTCCGGAGACGTCCTTCCCGGTACCGCCCGCGACCGTACAATTCTCCAGGCGGGCATCCTTGCTGTTGTAGAACGCGGCGCCGTAGCTCACGTTCGCGGCGTTGCCCGCCAGCACGCTGCTGGAGACGGCGACTTTGCCGTCGGTCGCCGCCAGTCCGTATCCACCCACCGTGCCCGTACCCGCCAGGAGGAAGGACGAAAGGACCACGGCTTCGGCGGAATCGACCGAAAGGCCGTAGGAGGTCGCTCCCTCGCCGCCGTCCAGCCGGGTGGAGCGGAATACGGGAGCGGCTCCCGTCAGGGAGACCGCACCGTAGCCGTAGCTTCCGAAACCGCCATATGCGGCGCAATCCTTGAACTCGGGCGAAGCCCCGTCCGCAACCACAAGGCCCGCGGAATATGTGGCCTCGCCGCCGCGCATCTCCAGCCGTTCCACCACCAGGGCAGAACCGGCACCCTTCCCCGCTACCCTGAGCGTCGCCGCCGGCGCCTTCTTTGAAGAAGCTGCGGATGAGCGGCCGCGGAGTCTGGTGCGTTCTGCGGCGGGAGCGGAATATTCAGTATTCCAGCCGCCCGAAAGATTCACGGGCGCAGAGATTTCGATCGATTCGTCAAAGGTCCCCGTCGCCAGCTTCACCGTCCTGATGCCGAGTTTCTGCGCCTTTTCCACGGCTTCCTGGACGCTCCCGAACGGAGCGCTCCGCCTGCCGTCCCCGCTCGCGCCGGGAGCCGCGCAGACCTCGGCGATCGTATAATCGGTCGAAACAACGGACGATTCCTTCCCGCCGGGCACGAAGGCACGCGACTTCAGGACGGCGCTCGCCTTGACCTGAATCGGGCCATCGTAGCGCGGGGCTGTCGCTACCGCGGGCTCGGTCCCGTCAAGGGTGTAAACGATCAGGGCTTCCTTGATCGCGACTTCCAGAGCCACGGTCACCGGTCCGGCATAAACTCCGCCTGCGGTCTTGGCGACGGGATCGGGAACGGACAAGGTCGCAAGGCGTTGCGCCTCGGCCTTTTTGGCGGTTTCGTTCTTTGCGGTTTCAGCTTTCGCTGCCTCTAGTTTTACGGTTTCAACCTTGGCTGCCTCAACCTTTGTGGCTTCCGTTTTCCTTACAGCATCTTCCTTGCGAGCGGCTTCGGCTTTCGCTACTTCGATCCTCGCGGCTTCGGCTTTCATAGCTTCCGCCTGCGCGGCCTCGCTTATAGCAGCCTCGGCTTTCGCGGCCTCGACCTTTGCAAGTGCCGTTTTTTCGGTATCTACGATTACAGTCTTTGCGGGTTCCGTCTTCACAGCGGGCGCGGGGTTCGCTGCCGGCTCCGGGGCGGCCGGTATGGCTGCTTCGAGAACAGGAACGGCGGGCGAGATGCTTTCCGTCGGCGCAACAGGCGCCGCGATTTCGGGCTTTTTTCCGGAAGAAGCGTCGCAGGAAGATAAAAAGACAGAGACGGAAACGCCGGCGAGGAAAAAGAATACAAGCCTTCTATTCAAGACGATTCTCCGTTAATGTGCAGTTTGTTCGGAACGGCTACCCCAGGCATGAGCCTGGCGTCGATCTCGCGGTCTTCTTCCGAAGACTCCGATTGATAGACTGCCGCCCGCCCATCCGGAAACGGGCGACAAGTCTTTTATACGTCATAGGTACCGGACCTGATGGTTTTCAAGCCATCAAGGGCCCCGAATTAGCATTGCAAGTGTCAAGTCTTTAGATTTGACTGTCAACCAGTACGTGGAATGAATTTCCTGGAAATGCAGCTAACCCCGGTTTTATCATGATCCTCCTTGATCCGAATATTGACCCTGCCCGCATTCCGAAGGAGATCATGGCCTATTCGGCCACGCCTCGCATTTGAAAAATCCAGCGGAGACTGTCAAGGCTATTGCCGTCTTTCTCGACAAGCGGAAAAAAGGACCGGGAGAGGCGCCATCAGTACGGCTCTCCTGGTCTATATACAGAATTCGGATCGAGTCACGGCCCCAGAAATTTCTGGTTCCGTGACTCGATCTTCTTCACTCATCTGCCAATATATGGTGACGTAGCCTTCATATACTTGATAGCCCGGAGCAGCCGTTCCGCCTGTCGGTACGATACTCGAACCGCCGCATCAGTACTGGGTATTGCCGCCGGGCGCATCCATGTAAAGTCCCGCTGAAACCTAAGGTCCGGCGGGACTTTGCTTTTCTAATCGCCCAACCTAACGCGTGAAGGTGACCTGTCCACTGAAAGAGCCTGTCGGCATTCCTGCACCCGAAAGCTCAGTAAAGTTCGCACCAGAATCCTGGGAGAACCAGAGGTTCGGCGCTGCGCCGATCGAGGCGGCGAGCATTTTACTTCCATCGGCGGACATGCTGATATGCCTAAGGTCTTGGACTGCTGGAGTCGGGCCCAACGCTAGTGTCCAGTTCGTGCCACCGTTCGTCGAGACGTAGAGATAGCCCGAGCCTGCCGTTCCGATACCCGTATCGACCGCTATGACCTGGCCATCGCTCGAGGTGCAACTGTAGGTGTAGTGTAGCGTACCCGAACCCTCCGGATCGTAGGCGTTCCAGGAAAGCCCGAAGTCGTGCGAGATCAAGATGGGTCCGACGCTTACGCTGCCGCCATTGCCGTTGGTCGCAACGATTGTATTACCGTCACCGGACAATGAAACATAACCATATCCGCCTGCGGTAACGGGATAATTGGTTCCTCCATAACCTGTCAGGACTTTACTCTCCCAGTTCCAGCTGCCGTTGTAGGTGCCAGTGAACACTGTAACATCGACGCTGCTCTGACCCGCGTTCGTCACGACCCAGTGCGTCCCATCCGAGGAGCAGCTGACCGACCCCCAATAGGCGCCGGTCGGGATAGCCGTACTCTGCCAGGTCGTACCCGAATCACTAGAATACAAGAAAGTGTTGCTATTGTCATAAACGGCTGCGCCGAGAATGCTGCCGTCGGCTGAGGAGGCCAGGGATGAATAGATTTGGCTCGGCGCGCTTGTCGCCGTCCAGTTCGCTCCGCCATCAACCGAGCGGTAAATGGAACTCGGGGTACCTGAGGCCCCTGCGGAGGCGATCAATTTTGTCCCGTCGGCAGAGCCGGCAAGGGAGGTCCACTGCAAGGCTGGCACCGGAACTACGCTGGTCCACGAGCTTCCATAGTCTATGGAACGCCAGATCGCTCCCGTTCCTCCATTTTCGAGGGCGACAAGGTTTGGGGGAAGCACAACTACCGTTACCACGTAATCCTGAGTCGTGCCATCCCAGGCAGTCACGGTATATGTGACGGGATTGGTGAAATCGTTGGGGGTCGTTCCGCTTGTCTGGATGGTCGAGCCTACCTCCACGGACGCGCACGGCGTCGTAAAGGTCGCCACTAAGGTGGTTAGGGCGGTGCCAGTGGGCACGCTGATGGAGACGTTTGTCCCGGAAATGACACCCGCCGCGGCAGGACTCGCGAAGCTGAAAGCGGAGAGACCATTGTAGACAAGCGTGCCGGCCGAGGAGTCTCCTTGCCGATTGTAGGCGATGACGCTGAAGGCATCGCCGGAGGCAAGTGCGGCTATATTATATGACGTGCTCCAAAACCCTGCGAGTTCTGTAGGGGCTCCCGAATTCACGCTGAGGCGATAGCCCAGGGCAGTTGGAACCTGGTCCCAGCTTAGGAAACCCGATCCATTTCCCATATCGGCGATCACTAGGTTCGCCGGCGCGGACGGTTCCGCAGGGTTCATGTCGAACGTGGTAAAAGACAACGTCTTCGTGCTGTTAAGGCCCGATTGGATCTCGACTATTTCGCCAATGGATTTCTGGACGACCGCAGCAGCCGCACCCGCACCATCATAATCGTAGAGCAAATCGAAGGAAAGTCGATAGGTTCCTGGCGCCAAGGAGGCTGTTATAATTGCGCTGCCCGCAACCGTGTCTATCGTTGTGACGACTCCAGCGCCACCTACGAGTTCACCCCCGGAGGTGGGGAAGGTCTTGAGCGAGAAAATGGCGCTGGTCACCGCCGAACCGGCGGGCCATACGAAATCGGCTACAAGGTTTCCATTGCCCGTCCCGACAGGCGTAGGCAAGAGCGCCACGGTCGCCGTGTTGGGTCCAGGGATGATGTTTATCGACTCCACTCCCCGCCCAACCTCGACGTCAGAACCATCTCGGGCCGAGAGAGTGAGTGACCACGCCCCGAGGGCGAGAGCTAAGGGCGAAGAAGGATCGGAAGTAGTGGGAACGATGACATCGAGGCCACCATTTTGCCTATCCAAAGGGTGGAGGTTTATCGAATAGTGATCGACGGGAGGAAGGGCGGGGGCGATGGTCCGTACCGCCTGGTCGATCCTGATGACGAGCCTTCCACTGCCCGCATCCGCGTCCGATCCGGTCAAGCCGCTCAAAATGCCCGAGCAGGAGCCGAAGGCAAGGGACACTAGTACCAGCAGGGCGACAAGCGAGGCGCTTTGCTCTATTTTTTTTTCCATGTCAATATGCCTCATATACTTCAAATTCGATCTCATCGGAATAGTACCGTGATTCCTTTTTCGCAACGAGCATGATGCGGTTCTTGCCGAGCCAGAGATCATTGGAGGAACCTTGGACGGTGATTGTCCGCGAACTCTCTCCCGATTGGAGGACGCCGTTCAGGTACCAGTTATACTCGTCGTAGCCGAAGGGTGCGGAGAAGATACGTGACCCGCCGAGATCGCATTGGGCATCTATCCCCGTCGGCGAAATGGCCAGAACCGGCAAGATCTGGATAGTTGTATCATCCGGCGCGTCGAGCTCCACGAAGTCAATGTTGTCGACCTTGCCGGCATCGGTCTCGATATGGACGAAGGCCATGTTCCAGAGCGCCGGGTTGGTCTTGCCAGTGGCGGCGAGGTCGATGCCCATGGGAATGTCGCTCCAGAGGCTAGTCCAGGACGAATCGGTTAGCGACCTTGCACGCACCGTGAGGCGGTTGCCGGTGAAGACCAGCTCAGCCCTGATCCAGGCACAGGTGAGGTCGCCGGCATCGGGGAAGGTCGTGGCCGGCGTGATCAGCTCGCTGCCATCGGGAAGCGTAAGGGTAAACTCGTTATTGGTTGAGCTGTAATGATGCACCTCGAGGGCGAGGACAATCTCCGAGCTATCGTCCCGCGTCACTTTACCGTCACCGTTCAAGTCAGCGGCGAGGGCGACCTTCGTGCCCCAACAACTTTTGATAAAGTCGAAGCTGTATCGATAAGTATAGCCGGGTTGGCCCAGATGGAAGGTCGAATCGAGATTGAGCCGATGGCTGGCATCTATGCCCACGCCAGCCCCAGCCTGGTCATTCCATAGCACCTTGGTCGTATTGGGAGGTGCTGGAGTTAAAGAATCGGGACCGACTTGCATATCAAGGGCAGTACTCCAAGATGTGGTCGTCCAACCGTCTTGGCCGTTCAGATTGCCGATAGTCAGATTCTCGAAGTTAAAGGTATGCTTGGCTCCCCGCGCAACGCGGAAGCCGATATCGTCAATCGCATCCGCCGCAACTTTGGAAGTATCCCTCGATTCGATGATTGGATTAGTTGGGCCACTACTTGAACTGTTTACGCTACCTCCAATGACTACGGCATAGGTGCCCGAAGTCGGTCCGCTCGGATTGACCCCGCTCGGCAGGCTGCCTGCCCTGTCCCAGCACCATTCCCAGACATTGCCGCTCATGTCGTAGAGCCCGAGTTCGTTGGATGCCTTTTGCCCGACGGGCTGTGTGAATGAGCAATTCAGTTGATACCAGGCTACAGCGTTGATATCGTTCGATCCCGCATAACTATAGCCATTGTACAGGTTGCCGCCCTTACCGGCGAACACCCACTCGGCTTCGGTCGGAAGGCGGTAGCCGTTCTTCGTGAAGTCTGCGGTGATCGGACCTGCCGTGGGAACCGGGAAGATTCCGTTCCAGGGGATGGTGCTGTTCATGATGGTGTAGACCGGATCGAGGCCTTCCGCCTGACTCAACTTGTTGCAGAAGCCGACGGCATCGTACCAACTTACCGTCTCGACAGGGCAACTCGTACTATCTTGATAATGCCAGCTCGGATTGGCGCCAGTGATCGCGAGATACTGAGCCTGGGTTACTTCGTACTTGCCGATTAGGAAGGAGCCCACCGTCACGTCCAGGCCGTTGTAGAGGTAGGTGCCGCCTTCGACCTTGACCATCTCGACATTCGACGAACCCGTAAACGAGGCTTGCCAACGGAGGGTAATCGTATAGCTGCCCGTAGTGACGCGGTCAGGGGCGATTACAGTCACTACAATAGCATTATTGCCGTCCTGAAGGGAGAGACTGTCCGATTGGACTCCGCTCACGATAGCTCGCGAGGGACCGCCGTTCCAGGTGTAGCTAAGGGTCTGGCTGTCGACCGAGGAGGTCGGAATAAACCGTATCCCGCTCCCCCTGGCTATGAAGCCCGCGTCCTGCACGGACTGCGAAGAGCTAAAAGCCAAGACCGCATTCGTCCCCTCATCGAGCTGGACCGAGAGGTTGGACAACTGGACATTGCCATCAAGGAGTTCGGTTGCCGCGAAGGTTCTCGCGGTGGAGAGGGTTCCATCCGAGGCTACCCAACGGTCGCTCACAAGTCCGTTCCAGATGTTCACCGACTCGCGGAAGACGCCGGCGACCCTGCCCGAGGCTCCGCCGCAACGAAGCGTCAGTACTAGTTCGTAGGAAACTGCGGTGAGCCCGGTCACCGCATAGGTGACCGTGGTTGCCGTGGAAAAGGTCGGCGTTTTATAGTCGACCATGTAGGTGTCATTCGCGGCGTCGCGGAGACTAAAATCGGCGTAATCGATGCCGCTGCCGGCGGGCAGGTTGACTGTGAAGGAGAGGTCTCCCGTGCCGCCGGACAAGGCCGGGGTGAGCATCACGGTTCGGCTCAAGGTCGCGCCGGGGTTGAGGAGCTCCCCAGTAAGCACCCCGCTTCCGATGATGGCGCCGCCCTTTTTCGCCTCGACGGCAATGTCCCAGGTGCCGGCTTCCACCTCTGTAAAATCGCAACTGGGTTGGATCGAGGGAACCGTCAAGCTCTTGGGCACGTAGCCATTGAGGCTGGTCAGCGTAACCGTGTAGCTGTCGACGCTTGCCACGAGGTCGGGGACGATGCTTCGGCTCCCTGGTCCCACCTGCGAAAAGCTCACGACGACCCTGCCCTTCTCCGCGGCCGCATTGCCCTGCAAGAACTGGCAACTCAAAAGCCCCGCGATGAGGGTGAGTGTGAGTGCAAGGGCGCCCGCCATCTTCCCTATTGTCATGATGCGCCTCATGCTTGTTCCCTTATTTCCGCGCTTATTCATTGTAGAGCCCCATCACTTCCGCCGCCGAGAGCGCGCGGCTATACATCCGGATATTGTCGAGGCCCCCGTTGTAATAGAGGTTGTCATCATATGAGGGATTGTAGCCGCCGCCGATCCAGTTGTCCGTTCCCATCGGAACCGTGGCCAGACTCGTATCGATCGAGGTGACCGGCGCCAAGTAGGGGGCGCCATCGATGTAAACCTGCATCGTGCCGGGGGTGTAGACAAGGACAATGTGGGTCCAGACGCCCGCCGTGAAGAATTGAACGGGGGTTTTCGAAACAACGGCGATGGGAATCGGGTTCCCGTTCAGGGCGAGCTGTACTAGCAGGCCCCCCTCATTGATCATGATCCAGTATTGGAACTGATTGCTTGCGGTCCCGATCATTGTGGCCAGATACTGGACGGTACCGGCCGCCGCCGTGGCTGAGGTTGGCTTGGCCCAGAGGCTGACGCTGAAGGCCTGGTTGGGTCTGAAGAGGGCCGCCGGCTCACTAATCAAGTAGCCGGTCGAACCAGCCGATGGATTGAAGTACAAGGCGGAGTTAGCGTCAGCCAGGTGGTTAGGGATAGAGGCAGGCGCAGCGGCAGAGTTGGCGGCGATGGTTCCGCCATAGCCGCTCGAATCAGCCAAGCCACCGCCATCGCAGAGCCATTCGCCTACGAGGCCGGTGCTGAGGCTCGACGTGTAGGGCACCCCCCGAGCGACGCGGAAGCCATTGTCATAATAGAGCAGATCGCCGCCCGCTCCTGATATGGTGCTTGCGGCTGCCGTCGATGTGGCATTCACGTCGGGATTCCTTGCCGTCGAGCCGCAGCGCCTGGGATCGGCGGTGGCTTGATAGTCGCTGCCCCAGCTCCACTCGTAGACGTTTCCGCCCATGTCGGAGAGCCCATAGCCGTTGGGCAGTTTCGTGGCGACGGGTTGAAAATTGCCGCTGGATATCGCGTCGTACCACTCGTAGAAGGAGATCTCGGCGGTGGTGGTTCCCCAGGCGTAGTCCGTGGAACTTCCGCCCCGCGCCGCCCAGATCCGCTCGGAGAGCAGGGGCAGGCGGTAGCCATTCTTCGTGAAGTCCGCGGTGACTGTCGCTGACTGGATGCTCGATGTGCAGGTCGTGTAATAAGTGATCGCGCTCAGAGTATAAACAGGATCGAAGCCCTCCTGAGTGGAAAGCGCGTTGCAGAAGGCCAGGGCATCGTACCATGTGACGTTGCCGACGGGGATGCTGACGCCCCATTGTCCGCTCTCGCTGTAGTTGAAGCCCATCACCGCCTGGAACTGCGCCTGCGTCACCTCGGTGGCGCCCATGAGGAAGGCCGCCACCGGCATGCCCGTGCTCGGCTCGAGGCCGGCGGGGACGTGGACCATCTGTCCTATGGTCGAGGAATAACCCTCCCACTTGGGATAAAGGACGACATTGGCGCTCGCGATAGTATAGGTAGAGCCTGGACTGAATAAGACGCCGCTTCCATCGGAATTCTCGGTCCAACCGATGATGTCGGTAAAGCCCTTTTTCGCCAGCATGGGTGTCCCGATATTCCCCACCACCGTGGCGGGTTCGCCTGTAGAATAGAGATTGTCGTCTATCGGCACGTTGCCCGAGTCGGCGCCGAGGCTGCTGTAGGTCACAGTGTAGCGTGCCATCGCCATGTCAAGCACCGTCACGCGTAGGGAGCCTGAATACTCGATGCCGTCATAATTGACGCGAAGATTTATGATGTGGTTGCCGGGGGCAACAGTGTTTCCCAAGGCCCAGGCATAATTCGACCCCGTCTGTCCTGCGTCGAGGACGTCGTCGAGATACCATCTCCAGGCGCTTCCACTCGCGAGAAGAGCCGCGTTCAAAGTACTGAGGGAAAGAGCGGCGCCGGCATTGAGCTGAAGATCGCTATTGGAAAAGGTGATTGCCTGGAAGGCTGGATTGGATAGGGAAAAGCCGATGGACGAGGTTCCCGAGCCCTGCCAGTCGAGGGAAACCCGGGGTGATTCACCGAAACCATTGAAGGCCGCGACCTCGTAGACATGGGCAAGGCTGTCGCCAAGGGTATCTTCGAGGCTTATCGTGCCGGGAACGGTGAGGTCGCTGCCGACCAGGGTGCCGTCACGCCAGACCCGATAGCCTTGCTCCACATTGGAATTGTCCGTCCACGAGATAGTTACCGTGCCCGAGCCATTGCCGACAAAAGCAGCAGCGAGGCCGGAGGGAGCGGCCGGTGCCGTCCCGATATCGCCCGCCAAAAGCGTCTTGGTCTTTTCGCTCAGGCGGTTATCGTAGATCCGGACGACTTCGATGACGTAGGTTGGATCGCCGCCGCCCTTGCTCAGGGCGACGGTCAGGTAGTAATTCCCGCTCGGGACATCAGACATCGAAACGCTGACCCCAGGAACGGAGACGAAGTCGGTCGTGACAACGGAGGTAATGCCGCCGGCCGTTCCGGTGGTGACGATGGTCTGTTCCGGATACGCGGGGTCATTCGACCAATACACTGTCGCCGCATCCACCAGATCTCCGGCGGGGAGATTCACCTCAAAAAGGAGGGAGCCCGTGCCGTTTCCGACGGTCTGAACCGGGTCCAGGCTGATACTGACAGAGTTGGCGCCGGAGACGAGCGTCACCGATTGGGTCTTGGCGAAAACGGCATCGCCTGCGAGCCTGCCGGTGATTGTCAGGCTCCACTCGCCCGGCGTCAGGTCGTTCGCCGCGATCGCGTTCCAGGCAAGACCCGTAGCGCTTACCGTTGCGAACCCGCTCCGGACCAGGCTTATGTCGTAGGTCAAATCCGCGGGAATCAGAGCGGCGGGGAGTATGGTTCTCTGATTCGCGGCGGCGCCATCGATCGCGACAGCAAGGGATGCGCGCAGCTTGTCATTGCCGAAAGGGCTATCGCAGGATATGAGTGCGGCGATCAGCATCAGGGACAGAAAAGCGGTACGAATGATCCGCTGTTTGTTATTCATTCCACAGACTCCTATTCATACACTACGGTAAAGCTGAACAGCGGTTCCGAATACTGTTCCCCCGCTGCATCGTTGAAGATGAGGCTGACATTATGGGTGCCGAGTCCCAACAACGCGCTGTCAATAGTGACGGCCGTCGTCCCGTTGCCGCTCAGGGCCGGACTCTCGGGGCCATTGTCGATCCACCAGACAAAATCCGTACATCCAGCAGCCGTAAGGTTGACGCTCATGACGGCGGAGGCGTTTTTGTTCAGGGTTACGGCCTGGCCCGCGACGCTGACCGAGGGCTGCGAGGGGTTGTTCAGAGAAACGTTCACGGTCAGTCCCGAAAGATCAAGCTCCGTCCACTTCGCGTACAGTGTCGTCGCGGCCGTAACGGTATCCGTCCCGAACACCCACGGATTCGTTGTTGCGGTTTCCTTATACCAGCCGCCGAAGGTATGGCCGGTCCAGGTCGGCGCTATCGGGCTGGAGATCAACGCGCCGTAGTCCGCGCTCGTGCCCGTCACCGCGCTGCCGCCTTGGCTGTCAAAGGTGACCGTGAAGCTGTTGACCGTCCACTTCGCGTAAAGCGTCGCGTTCCCGGTCCCCATGGCGAAGGTGGAATCCGCCGCCCTGTCCGTACCCAGTCCATCGGCTTGCGTGTTCCAGCCCGTGAAGGAGTAGCCTGTTCTGACGAGCGGACCCGTATTCCCCAACACCGTAGCGGTGTCGGCTTCGACGTATCCCTTGGCATCCACCGGAACGCTTCCGCCCGAGCTTCCGTTGTCGCCGTAAATGACCGAAAACGCGTTCACTACGAAGCGGAAAGTCTCCGGGGATACGGCGCCATTATAGAAGGTAACCAGGGAGTCGCTGGAAGCACCGACCGATACCGCAAGGGAACGGCTGGCCGATTCACCGTTGTTCAGCAGGACTCCGTCACCGCGCTGGGCGAAGACGAGGACGTCCGCACCGGCGTCGGTGAAGAGCCGGTATGAGAGCGAGGCCAGGACCTGGGACGGAACCAACCAGGTAAGGGCTTGCCCGCCGGCGATCGTGACCGGTACGGCTTGCGCGGTGGGGACGGTTGCGATGCCGCCTTCCTGGATATTGACGGGAAGCAGGTTCAGGGTCGCCTCATGCGAATTTGCGGAGACATCCATCACGGAGGTCTGCCAAAAAACTTCGCCGCCGTCGGCATCGTAGGCGACGGCGTTGATCGTATACCGGCCGTATGCGACGCCGTCGATCGAGACTTGGATCCAGCCGTCTTTTTCCGTGTCCGAAATCGGATCCGTCCGGTAGGTGGGGAGCGATGGATTCTGGGGAATGAGGGTGACAACGAGGGTCGCCGCGGTGGGCAACAGAAGGCGCGGCGCCATTTTGCCTTCCATGGATCGTCCGGAAGAGCCGTAAGCGGGGATGCCCTGCATGATGAAGGCGAGCCGCAGATCGGCTTTCGGGGTTCCGAAGTAAACGACGGGCATCTGGCAGGAAGCGAAGATCGCGGCTCCAGTCAACAGGGCGGCCAGGCGGATCGACTTTTTTCCGATATCCATCTACGTTCTCCATGCGATTTTATTACGTGGGCACTCGGACTCATTATCAATAAGGTCCGCAAGGCATCAAAGTTTATCATACTATCGCAATTGGCGGACAAGAAGGTACTGTTTTGTGAATTCGTACGAATTCATGTCTGATCGGGGCCTTAAAAAAATGGAGGAACCATGTTCGACATAAGCGCCGCGCTTGACCGTCAGATCGCGGAGATGGGAGGGAACCGGCCGACGGTACTTTTCATCGAACCGGAGGACCCGCGGATACTGGAGGCGGCGTTTTCTTTGCCCAGCTTCGCCCGGCCGGTATTCCTCGCCTCGAGGGAAGAGGTGGCCCGCACGATCGCGACGGAACTGGGGAGCATGGACCCGGCGCGGATCGAATTCCTGCTTGCCGAGAGCGCCTTCTGCCCGATCGGTGAGAGGAAAGGGCTCCGTGACGAGATCGCCTCCGCCCTGCTGGCCGCGCCTCCGGAAAAGCGGCTGGCAAGGGACGGGGAGCACGCGCGGCTCCTGGCCTCGGATCCCGCGTATTTCGGTATCTTGGCCGTCGCTCTGGGGCACGCCGATATTGTGGTCGGCGGGGCGCGCCACGAGCCCCGTGATTACTTCAGGCCCCTGCTGAAAGCCCTCGCGACAGGCGAGGAGTCCTGCGAGGCGGGCGTATTCGTCCTTCCGGACAGCCACGTGGACAAGGTCTACCCGCACAACATAGTGGTGCTCGGCGATGTCGGCGCGAACGCCACCGCAACGCCGGAGAGCCTTGCGGCGGCCGCCGTCTCCACCTGCGCGGTCGCGCGCGACCTCATCCCCGAGGACGTTCTTCCCCGCATAGACGCGGCGATGGTCAGCTATTCCAACCGCGGCGCCGACGAAGGACCGGGCGCGGATCTCGTGCGGAAGGCGGCGGGCCTGGTGCCTGGCGTCCTCGCCGGAAGGATCGAACGCGGCGAACGCTACAAGTCCATTTCGATAGTATCCGAAATCAAGATTTCCGTCGCGCTCTCGGCTCGCTCGGCGCGGCTGTACGGCGAAGGGGGACAGTTCCACGGAAACAACGTGATCATCGCCCCGAACCTGGATACGGGGAACCTCCTGTTCCACCTTTTCGCCACCCTGTATCCGGACGCCCGCAAATTCGTAGCCGTCACCGGCATCGGCTGCCGCGGCGTCGACCTGCCCATGGACGTGCTGGCCGAGGACGCGGCCCTCGCCGTCAAGGGCACCGTGCTTCGCCTGCTCCGTTCCGGAACCTGGAAGCGCACGCCCAGGGACACTTTTTTCCCCCGCCCGCGCATACTGGCGATCAATCCCGGCTCCACGAGCACCAAGCTCGCCGTTTTCGAGGGAGAGGAGCAGACGCTGGAAATCGAACTCCAACATTCCGCCGGGGAACTCTCCCCATTCGAAGGGAAGAGCATCGCCGTCCAGTTCGCCTTCCGCAAGAAGACAGTGGAAGACTTCCTGGCCGCCTCCTCGCTATCCATGCGGGACATCGACGCCGTCAGCGCCCGCGGGGGCCTGTTGCGGCCAATAGCGCACGGAACGTACGCGGTGAACGAGGTCATGCTGGACGAGTTGGGACGCGGCGCTTCAGGCGAGCACGCCTCCAACCTCGGCGCGCTGATCGCCGCCGCCCTCGTCCAGGGCAGCGGAAAGCCGGCCTTCATCGTCGATCCGGTGGTGGTGGACGAGATGGCCGACCGCGCGCGCGTAAGCGGGGTCAAAGCCCTGCCCAGGCGTGCGGTGAGCCATGCGCTGAACCAGATCGCCGCGGGCCACCGTTACGCGCGCGAAAGGGGCACCTTCCGGGACCGCCTGAACCTAATCGTCTGCCACATGGGCGGCGGCGTTTCCATCGGAGCGCACCGGAAAGGGCGCGTAGTCGACGTCAACAACGCGCTTGACGGCGAAGGCCCCTTCACCCCGCAGCGATCCGGATCCCTGCCCGTCGGCGACCTCATCCGCCTCTGCTTCGACGGGAATCTGAATAGGGAAGAATTGCTCAAGCTGAACAAGGGCCGCGGAGGTCTGATCGACCTGGTGGGTACCGCCGATTTCCGGGTCGTTGAAAAGGCGGCGGCGGAAGGTGACGCCCAGGCGGACCTCGCCTTCCGGGCGATGGGTTACCAGATCGCGAAGGGCATTGCCTCCCTGATTCCCGCCTTCGACGGGGAGAAGATCGACCGCGTGATCCTCACCGGAGGCCTCGCCCGCTCGGCCCGCTTCGTCGCCCTGATCAGCGGCCTGCTCGGCCCTGACCTGGGCGGAACGACGGTGTATCCCGGGGAGATGGAGATGGTCGCTCTGGCCCAGGGAGCCTTGCGGGTCCTCAACGGGAATGAGCAGGCACGCTCCTACGGAAATGGAGTTCCCTGAAACTTACGAGCCGACGCCCGGCTTCATCCCAAAGATTCAAGGAAACGGAAGCGAGGCTACGGCCGAAGGTCAAAGGATTCGGGAGCCGGAGCTCGGGGATCGCGTCGATGCAGGCCTGAAGCCGGTAGTTGGGTATGCGGGGCATCAGATGGTGGATGTGGTGAAGACCGATGTTGCCCGATATCCACTGCATGAATTTCGGCAGCTTGTAGAATGAACTGCCCGTCATCGATGCCTCAAGCGATTGCCAGTCTTCCGACCGTGCCCAGTAGGTGGGATCGAACTGGTGCTGGACGTAGAAGAGCCAGATTCCCACCAGGGCGGCGAAGAAAAGCGTGGGCATCTGGATAAGCAGATAAGCGCGGATGCCGATCGCCAAAGACCATAGCGCCGCGATCGCCAATATCGCGATGTCGGTGAGGACCACGCTCCTTTTCTGCGCCTTCTTGGCGGATTTTCCGGGGAAACGGTTGATGAGAAGGAAAAGGAAGAATGGACCGAAACCGAAGAGGATGACCGGATGCCGGTAAGCCCGGTACAGGAAACGGCGGAAGGGCGGATTCGCGCGGTATTCTTCGACCGTCATGGTCCACACGTCTCCGACCCCGCGACGGTCAAGGTTCCCTACCGTGGAATGGTGGATACCATGGGAGTGGCGCCATTCGGCGTAGGGCGTGAAGGTCAGGACGCCGAGCAGACTCCCTATTACGTCCATCGCCCTGCGCGACTTCAGGAAGGAACCATGGCAGCAATCGTGGAACAGGATGAAGGCCCGGACCATGAAACAGCCCGCAGGCAGGGAAAGCGCAAGGGTCACCCAAATCGGCGCGCCCCAGCGGATCGTCAGGTACATGAGGATGATGGTCGAAAAGTACGGAACCAGGGTATCTATCAGCTGCACCGTAGCCTTTTTGGCGTCGGGTACCGCGAAATCCTTAAGGCGTGCCAGCCACGCGGGGCTGGCGGGACCGGCAGGGCCGGAAGGGCCTGGGGGGCCAGCGGGGCCGGAGACATCAACATTGGTCATGGAATGCTCCTAGCTGACACAAACAGTCAGCAATATTTGGACCCCCCATGCAAAATAAAGTTGCGCGAAATGACGGAAGCGGGATTATCCGTGGTGCCGGATGCCGGGTGCCGGGTGCCGGGTGCCGGGTGGCGGGTGCCGGGTGCCGGGTGCCGGGTGCCGG
>DPXI01000110.1 GCA_003527485.1 Treponema sp.
GGTCGCCCGCAAGGTCGCCCGCATGATCGCCGACACGGTCGCCGCTGTCGCTGCCCCCGCCCTTGACTCGCGGCCCCCGGAAATCCTATCATTCGAACTCCAAACCATCCATGAACACCATTTCCGACGTACTCCCGCTACGACTCGCGGGCACCTCGATGGAAGGACCCCTTTCGGGCCTCCATCGTATCTACGACCGCATAGACGCGGAACAAACCGCCTGGATAGAAGCCAGCCCCTACCGTTGCCCCGAAAGTTGCGGCTCCTGCTGCGACGAATTCGAACCCGACCTCCTGGCTGTCGAAGCCCTGTACCTTGCCGCCTGGATCCTGCGCAATGCCCCTCATCGCCTGGACGACGCCGAACGCAACGCAGGCCGCAAAGGTTGCGTGCTCGCCGATCCCGACAGCCGCTGGCATTGCACCGTCTACGCCGGACGCCCCCTCGTCTGCCGCCTCTTCGCATTTTCCGGTGACCGGGCCAAGGACGGCACCGTCCGCTACCGCCCCTGCTCCCGCATGAAGGCGGAAGGCGCGCGCACCCTTGACCATGCCGCCCTCCTGGACCTCCACGGCGTCCTGCCCCCCGCCATGGGCGACCTCGCCACCGAAGCCTCCTTCCTCATGCCCGGCGGCTCCGGCGAACGCTCCCCCCTCCGGGAAGCCCTCCCCCGCGCCGCCGACAAGATCCGCCTGCTGACCGATTTTTCGGCCTTCTCCTCCTTCGCGCCGGCGAGCGATGGTGATGGTGACGGCGATGGCGAGGACGACAATCCGGGCGGCGCGCCGCCTACTGAGCCGATGGCGGGGTGAAGTATCCACCGCATCCAGAAATCGGGAATTCAGGATGGGCGTTCCCCGCGCTCCGCGCGGGTCGGGCTCTCCACGGGTAGTACGGTCCTCGCGCGCTCAGCGCGCTCCGGTCCGGGCTACCCGTTCCGATCCCTAACGCGGGGATGGAAAAGGTGCACTCCTTCCGGCTATCCTTGGCCCCGGACGATGCCGATGCCTCCACGGGAGGAGGCCATACGGCGCCTCAAGGCGCCGCTTGGATATCGCGGGTTCGAATCCCTGCCGGCATCGTCCGACTCGGCCCTATTCTCCGAACAGCAATTTCCGGAGAGGTGCCGCGGCGGGCGCGGTCAGCAGGCCCGCGGGGGTATGTCCCAGTGCTCCGCCCGTACGCGGATCGGCTCCGCCCTCAATCAGAACACTCGCGTTTCCGGGTCCGCGCCCCGGTCGATGAATGCCCGCGTCATCCCGGGATGCGAGCCGTGGGTCGCTGCGATGCATAAGGTCAGACCTATACGGCGGATCGGTCAGGAACAAGTCGACACTTCCATCATCGATCCAACGGCACCCGTCCGCGCAGTCCGGAAGGTGAAGCGTTCAGATGAACCGAACTTGACTCGTTTTGATTTCGGATTATAATTCCGTAAAAGATCGGAACAGGGTTTATACCTTGGGTCTGGCCTGCCAAGGAAAAGGTGCCCACTGGGGGCACCTTTTCCCTTTCCTGGATATTGATTACCCAGCGATAGCGGATTATTCTCTAGTTGGCGCGGAACAGGCGGTGAAGCTTGGGTCTGCGCCTCCAAGGCGGCCTTTACCGGCCGCCGGGTTTTTTTAGAAACCGAAGTCATATCGCTTGATTCTATCCAAGTCAAATTCGATTACCCTGCCTCGGTAGAGAACTATTACTTTCGCTATCTTGTTTTTAGCCATTCCGATCCGACGACTCAAATATCATGGAATCTGTTTTGCTCATTTCTCTTTTCCACCCCGCTTCCTTCCGCCTGCGCCTGTCCCCGCTGTCAGTCCCTCCGAGTATTTCCCGTACAGCGCGAACAGGAACTCCACCCTTTCCAGCTCGCTCCTGAACGCTTCCTTGCGGTAGCACTTGTCCACCGCCGTGTCCAGTTCCCGGTGCGTCTTCACCAGGGCCGGCGGCATGGAAAGCGGATCGTACAGGTCGGCAAGGGAGGAATCGGGGAATTTCGCGCGCGCGTCAAGGACGGTTTGGGCAGCCTTTTCCACCACAGCTGTCCGTTCGGCCGTTACCTCCGCGGGCCAGGGGAAGTTGTTGTAGACGATGTTATTCGAATAACGATATCGGCCTTCCAGGCGTCCGCAGACCTGGCGCATCCAGGCCATGTGCATGGAACTTTCAAGGATGCCGAAATGAAAGATTTCAGCACCGGGAACGAAAAGACAAAGATTTGATATTATCGTGTCCGAATAATCGACGAATCCCATCGGCACAAAGGGACGGCGTTCGCTCGAGACGGATGGGATAATGATGGCCCTGCCTGGTTTCTGCCGAATCTCGCCGAAGAGCGAAGGCGTAGCCGCAAGCTTATTCGTAGCTGAGCGTTTGCTTGCTTGTCGGTTTTGGCGGACCGCTTCTTTCCGTTCCATCACTTTCGGCAGGCGTTTCAGTTCGGAGGGATCGGCGTCGGGCAACCACAGGCAATAAGGTCGATCTTGTTTATAAACTCTTCGTTGCCGAGGAAGCGCCGCATGTATTTTTCGGCCCCCGGCTCCCGCGCCAGAAATTCCGCGCGCTCCTGAGCGGAAAAAAAGGAGGTTGCCGCCGTCATTGGGCATGTTGCCGAATACGATCGGCGGCGTCGCCGGATCGATCGGTTCGGTTCTCGATGTCACGACGATGTCCGCACCGACAGCGAGGTAGGGAGATATGTTCGCGGCGGCGATCGTTACGGGTTCGGCGTCCGGATCCGAATAGTCATGCAGGTTCGCAGGACGTTTCGCAGCCCCTTTTTGCGAGAAGCCGATGATGACGACGAATACCGCCGCGGCTCCGGAGGCTTCGTTCATCCATCGGAAGGTCCGATGCGCAAAATCAATGGAGGCGCCGCGCGAGAACAGGTAGGGCCAGAGCGTTCCGGCCTGCTCTCCCTGCGTGATCGAATTGGTGGAAACGAAGGCGCACCGGATCGCGGTGCCCTGGATGAATTCCACTGCCAGCGCGTACCATGCCGTTACGAAATCGAGTACTCCATAACCGTCGATCCTGTTCGAAAATACGAGTTCCATTCCCTCATTCTGGTCATCGGTTCGGTATTGCTTTCCGATGAACGGCGGATTCCCCAGTATGTAGCTCAGCTCTTCCGGCTTCACGAGCCCGCGCCAGTCCATGCGGAGGGCGTTGGCTTGGACGATGTGCGGCGTCGCGTCCAGGGGCAGGCGGACGATGTATTCGCCGAATTCTTCGGAGAGTCGGACGTTCATCAGGTGGTCCATGATCCACAGGGCGGTGCGGGCGATCTGGGAGGGGAACTCTTCGATCTCTATCCCGTACATCGCGTCCACGTCGATGCCGCGGTACAGCTGGAGGTCAAGGTATTTGTGCTTTTCCAGGCGCTGGATTTCCTTGTGGACGTCGATCTCCAGCAGTCGCAGTTCGCGGTAGGCCAGGATGAGGAAATTGCCGCAACCGCAGGCGGGGTCCAGCAGCTTCAGGCCGGCGATGCGGGTCAGGATGGCGCGGAGCTTGCCTGCGTTGCCCTTGGCCTTTTCGAAATCCCCGCGTAGTTCGTCCAGGAAGAGGCCGTGGACGGTCTTCAGGATGTTCTTCTCGCTGGTGTAATGGGCGCCCAGGTTCCGCCGTTCCCTGGCGTCCATGACCGACTGGAACAGGCTGCCGAAGATGGCCGGCGAGACGCGGCTCCAGTTGAAAAGGCAGCAGTGAAGGAAGATCCGCCGCATCGGCAGGTCGAAGGAGGGTACGGGCAACTGCTCGGAAAAGAGGCCGCCGTTCACGTAGGGCAGTAGCGCAAGCTCCTCGTCCAGGTTCTTCATCCTCTTGTCGTTCGGCGTATTCAGCACCTGGAAGACCTGCGAGAGCGTCGGCCCCAGGTCGCTCCCGTCCTCCCGCGTCCGGTGTTCCATCAGGTAGGCGAACTGGTCCTTGGGGAAGATGCCCGTGTCGTCGGCGAAGAAAAGGAACATGAGGCGGACGAGGAAGAGCTCCAGCTCGTGGCCCGTGTAGCCGTTCGCCTTGAGCTCGTCGTGCAGGGCTCCCATGAGCTCGGCCGCCGCGATGTTGACCGGATCCTCGTCCCGGTAGTTCCGCTGCTCGAAACCGAGTATGAAGTTGAAGCGGTGCAGGTTTTCGTGGAGCTTTTCCAGCGGGAACTCGGCGTAGTAGTCGGTTCCGGTTTCGTCCTTTGCGGCCGCGGCGCCCAGTTCCATGATCCGGATGCGCACGAAGTCGGAAACCACGATGTAGCGGGGAAGCTCGGTTTCTTTTCGGCCGCCGGTCGAACAATAATCCAGGGCTTGCCTGAGGGCCGCATCCAGATCCTTTCCGCGGCTTTTGTGCTCCACAAGAAGGGTTCCCGGCCAGAAGAAGTCGATGAAACCTACCGTTCCCTTGAGCGTGCGTGCCCTGCTCTCGAAAACCCCGATGCGTTGCGGGGTCAACCCCCAGACGGCGAAGAAGTCACGCCAGAAGTTTTGTGCCTGGCTCTTTTCGTCCGCATCGTCCGCGTGATCCCGCTCGAATTCGATCGCTCTTTTTTTTGATTTCCGATGGATTGAGCATACTGGGGAAGAGTATAGTCAGGATATGCGAGGTGGACAATGATGGAAAACCCGCGGGAGAGAAGCTGTCAAAGCCTGTATTGAATCCTTATTCAGACAGGGTCTTCCAGGCGCCAGACTATGTTCACCTGTTCTTCCCGCTCTTCCTCTTCGACCTCCGGCATCTCGTCAGCCGAGTCGTAAAGCGCTCCGCCGATGACATCGGTCGGAGGTTCAATATCGAACGAGAGTTCGGAATCATCGTAACGAACCGACAAGACCGGGCCGAGGCGCTGGTTCAACGCTTCGGCAAGTATTTTGGCCTTTTCCGTCGCGTCCGCGACCGCCAGCCGGAGTATCGCGGCGAGAACGTCCTGAGGCCTTTCAACCGTATATCGTATGTCGATGCTGAGTTCAGGAAAATCGGAGCCGCAAATGCCAAAAAGCTTGATCACTTTCTTCTGATCAAGCTCGGACTCAATAGCGCAGGTGCATTTTGAGATGAACCCATCATCGACATACTTACCGTCAATATACTTTTTATCACTCTGATTTTTAATGTTGCCGAGTCGCAGCTCTTCAGTTTCGAATCCCAGATCGGATAAGCGGGATCGGAATCGTTCCAGGCTATCACGTAACTTGCCGAAAGCCGTTTCCGGCTTCTTAGAACTGGATTCAAAATCCAGGCGGATACGCATCCAATCCGGTTTGACGCTGACTTTCCCGATTCCGCCAATGGATATGGTCCGGTTTTCGTACATGGAACCTCCAATAATTGACAACGCCCGAAGGGTCAGACCTCTTCAGTTTCCTTCGCGGTTGGAATACGCAACCCGGGACGGGAACAAGAACCGGGGTTATTCCTGCTTCGCAAGCACCGACTCGTCCGAAGAGCCCGGCATGGTTTCCCTGGCGGAATTGACTTCAAACCCGGTATTGCACAATCATTCGAAGTGAGAGCGTGGACATTCTCGTCTGCGAGGAGGACCGGACTAACCAACCAGTAACTCTTGCTTCGAAATGACAGCTGCCGAATAGGCCAGATCCGCCCGTATGTCTTCCTTTTCCAGGTTTGGCCAAGCTTCCAGCATGTCGTTGATCGATGCGCCTTTCGCGGTAATCGGTCATTAAGACTCCCGGGAACCAAAGAAAAACGAATCCGCGTTTCCAGTATAGCGTTGCCGGAATATTACGGCAATGTTAGCGGCATGCCAGCCCCGCCTGTTCTTGGCGTTCACATGTATCCATGCTCATAATGTATGCATAAGAAAGTTTCAGATACTGTTTCCCGACCCGCAACTGCCTAGCCTGCGGAAAATAGCCCGCAAGCAGGACAGGGAAGAGTTGCCCCTCTACCATTGCGCCTGGGAAACCGGGATGATGGGACCGCTTGAGAAGTTCTGGAAGGATGCTTCCTTTTCCGGTCCGCTCCAGTCTTTATGGCGGGATGAACTTATGGAGCGCCTCAAGAATAAGGGCCCGGTGCGATCTTTGCATCAGCATGAAGTAATCCTATTGCCTATACATATAAAAAACTATATATATAACCCATCCTGTATCAAGCCAGAATAGAGGAAGGGAAAAGTTGAATTGCACGGAGTGTTCTTCATTTCTCGTATGCCGGTCCTTGGGAGAGTGCGGTGCCTATGGTTTCGATAAACCGTCGGTCACGGCGGAGTACCGGGAAAAGGATATCCAATCGGTCATACAGGCCGCTTCCCGCTTGGTCGATTCCGGGCGCGGCGGCACCCTCAATCGATTGCAGGAAATAATCGAGTATTCGCTGGATCGAAAGTTCCGGCGCATCGGCCTCGCCTATTGCTGGAGCATGGATGAGGAAGCGGCCGTGATCGCCGGATTGATCCGCGACGCCGGACTGCAGGTGTCCGCCGTCTCCTGCACCGTCGGCGGCGTCGCCCAGGATGAAACGAATTCGGAGAGCCGCATCCACAAGGTCGCGTGCAATCCGTTGGGGCAGGCCGCCCAGCTCAATGCGGAAGGGGTCGATCTGGTGGTTGCGGTAGGGCTATGCCTGGGCCACGACATGCTGCTGGCCGGGAGGGCAGATGCCCCGACGACCACTCTGGTCGTAAAGGATAGGACAAGCGGCCATGCGCCGCTTGTCGCGATCCGGGAAATGGCGAAAGAAAAAGTACTGGTATGAACCGCGACCGTCTCATCGCCCGTTTTTCCTGGTCATTCGCTTCGCTCTTCGTGTTCCTGCCATTCCGGCGGACGTCACCGTACGAGGAGAACGCCGTGCGCATGGGAAAGGGGCTGGCGCTCACGAAATACTACGGCGGAAAAGGGGGAGATGAGGGCGAACGACGCCGATCCCGAATACCTCAGCGAGCTTCGGCTCCTGTTCCTTCAAGAAGGCATCCGTTTCCAGTTCACGGAGTCCGGCCAGGTCGACGCGGGGCCCCCGCCTGAATCAACCCTGCCAACGCGGCGTGCTGCAGCAGGAGAATGGTCTTTCCGTCCCGGATTTGACCATCGGCAACCCAGGCCAGAGCTTCGGTGAACGGGAGTTCCATCACTTCGATGCGTTCGCCCGCATCCGTGCCGCCCCCCGCGGAGATCCGGTCGGAGTCTTCGTACGGCGCCGTGAAGAAGTGGAGGATCTCGGTCACCGAGCCGGGACTCATGTAGGCTTCGAACACCTTGGTCACGGTCCCGATCCGGTATCCGGTTTCCTCCTCGGCCTCCCGGCGGCTGGCGGTCTCGGGGGCTTCACCGTCGAGGAGGCCGGCGCAGGCTTCGACCAGCATTCCGTCGGGGTTGCCGTTCAGATAGGTGGGCAACCGGAATTGCCGGGTCAGGACCACGGACTTCCGCCCGGGATGGTACAGCAACAGCGCGGCCCCGTTGCCCCGGTCGTAGGCCTCCCGGCTCTGGGTTGACCAGTCCCCATCGGGACCCCGTTGCCGGAACGTCACCTTGCGCAGGGTGTACCAATCGTCGGACAGCACCTGGGTACGCAGCACCTCGACGTCGGGGTTCATGCCGGCCTTCCCGGCCGGGGCAGACCCATCGGAAGCTGGTCCACGCCGGTGACTACGGGCAGTCCGAGGCTCCGGGCCCGGTCCACGTCGCCGTCGGCCCCCCGGGAGGTTCCCGGAAGACGGTAGACCGCATCGCAGCGGTCGATCAGCCGGTCGGCTACGGGGTAGCCGATCTGGTCCCAAACCGCATCGCCCACATCCTTCGAACCGGCCGCCCGGGCCAGGGGGAGGGCCAGCCATTCTCCGATGACCGGCAGGTGCCCCCGGTTCCAGACTTCAAGGGCCGCGGTCCCGAGGCTCTCCAGGTTGGCCCGCATTTTCTCAGGATCACCGCCTGTCCCCGACCGGTAGGGTCCCGCCACCAGAACCATCAACATCTCTTTCATAGACCACTCCTATATACCAGCACTATCGTGCAAGTTATTATGCATGATATTGCACGATAGTTCATTATTCAAGTGCGAATAGGTGAATAATACAGGAAAGCATGCAATAACGTGTAATTCCATTGACTCACCTCGTCGTCCGTGATGGAATGGAAGGGGGGGACGCAATGCTGACAGCCCAACGGAAACAGCTCATTCTCGATCGCCTCAAGAGCGAAGGCCAGGTTTCGGTCGCCATCCTCAGCCGTGAGTGGGAGGTGTCGGAGGATACGGTACGCCGCGACTTGCGGGATCTGGCCGAGGAGGGGCTGGCGCAAAGGGTCCATGGAGGCGCGCTTCCAGCGTCTCCGGCAGTCGGCCCCTATGAAAAACGGGAGTCGTTGTCGGCCGACGTGAAGGGGAGGCTGGGCAAAATCGGGGCGGGTTTGGTCCGGCCCGGACAGCTGGTGGCCATTGACGGCGGGACATCGAACCTGCAGCTGGTCCGTTCGTTCCCCGCCGACTTGGCTTGTACGGTGGTCACCCACAGTCCCCTGATCGCCGCCGAACTTCGCCACCATGCCCGGGTGGAAATTCTGCTCATCGGCGGACGGATCTTCCGCCATTCCCAGGTCGCCGTGGGCAGCGAGACGGCCGAGGCCATCGGCCGCCTGAAGACCGACATCTTCTTCCTCGGGGCCACTGGCCTGCGACCCGATACGGGGGCCACCACCGGTGATTGGGAAGAGGCTGCCGTGAAACGGGCCTTCTGCCGGGGGGCGGCCGAGACGGTCTTGTTGGTCTCTCCTGAGAAATGGGGGGCGGCGTCGGCGTACCAGATCGTTCCCGCATCCGAACTGACCACTCTTGTGGTCGACGGCGCCACCGATGACGAGGCTCTGGCACCCTACCTCGCCCTGGGCTTGGCGGTTGTCCGGGCATAGGCCGCAGGATGTATCCATATCCGATCGAATTTCGATTGGGCAACGCCGAAGTCGTGTATTCAATTCCATTTGCGGTATCATTTCGGAAATACAAATCGAAACCGGAGGCATCATGAAATCATCCAAAACTCTCCCGTACGCTTTTCTCGTTTCCGCATTGTTTGTGTCCGCCTGTTCCTTGCCTACCAACGACCCGAATAAAGGTACGAGCGATACCTACGAACTGACCACCGTACCGGCCGAGATCATGATCGACATCCCGGCTTCCCTCGTTCCCGCTGCTTCCTCCCCCGGCGCCAGGGCTGCGGGGGCAGGGGATGTTTATACCGAAATGAGCATCGGCATGGCCCGCTCGATGGTCGGAATGCTCGATTCGATGGGTTCGAGCGTATCCATGATGCTCGTGCTGGGCGACTACATCATCGACCGGAATGATCTATCGCCCGACGGGACTCCTCATCTCGGTATTGCCGTCGCCCTGACGCAGGCGCTATTCGATCGGATGCTCGCGGTGTCCGCGTCGGACATGAGGGATGGTTTCGACTCATCGATCATCGGATCATCTTTGACGATGGACGTGACTTATTCACAAGCGGCGGCTCCCTACGCGTTCGCTCTCGAAATATATGAAAGCCGGGCTCCGATGCCTGTCACGCTCAGCTGGTCGGAGGACAAAACGAAATCAAAAGTGGCGATTGCCTCGATGGAGATCACTTATGACGCGGCGACCAAGACGATGGCGTTGCGATCGACCGACGATTATTTGGATTTCACTATGAACCTCAAGCAAGCGGCCGACGGCGGAGCCTATGTCGCCTTCTCTTTCGGATCAGGTGAATACGCCTACAGCGTCAAATGCTACGCGGACGACGACGGAGGATATATAACTGCGGAGTATCCCGACTACATGAATGAGGGTATGCTGACGGCTTCCGCGTGTTCGTTCAACGCGGACGGAGTCGCTGACGGGACGGTGAATACTTTCTACCAAGCGATATACGATTCGGCCGCTGACGAATTTTACAGCTTGGAACCATGATCCGGATCCGGGCCGTGTCCGGATCGGCCAGGACGCGGCCTACGGTTCGCTCCGCCGACAGCGGTGCCGCAAGCCCCCCATCGACGACGCGCGACGCGATGGTTGAGAGACAAGCCGCGGTCCTGGGATGTATGTTTGTCCGAATACTGATGTAAACAGGAGGGCCTACGGCGCAGCCGCAATCATCCCGACGCGCTGTCCCGCGACCCAAGACCCTTCCCCTTTTGGTTTCCGGCATGTACATGGCCTTTGCGTTTCTGGCCGTTTCCGGCCTCCAGGCGTAAAGCCCGGGCAAGAAGGTGGCCCTGGTGATAGGCCACGTGGCGTACCAGCATATACCGCGCCTGAATAATCCGGTGAACGATGCCGTCGAAATGTCCGGCGCCCTGCGGGAGCTCGGTTTTGCCGTGACCAGAGTGACCGATGCGGACCTGCGTACCCTGAGGACGGTGCTGGACGACTTCGGCCAGACCATGCGGGGTTCGGAAACGGCGATCTTTTCTACTCCGGCCACGGGTTTGCCTTCAACGGGGAGAACTACCTGGTTCCGGTGAATGCCGATGTCCAGGTGGCTGATGATATCCTGTTCGCCCTGCGGTTCGGTGAAGAGGCGCTTCCTCTACCTCCAGGGCTCCTTCCATCCGTTCTCCATGAGGATCTCGTCGAGCCGCAGCCGATGTTTCCCGGGCTCGGAATCGTCGGCGGGGTAGCCGAGGGCGATGAGTCCGACGATGGGGACAGAGGCGGGGATGCCGAGGGCCTCGCGGACGGGTTCGGGTTCGAAGGAGCCGATCCAGCAGGTTCCGACCCCCATGGCCGCGGCCGCCAGGGTCAGGTGGTCGATGGCGATGGCGAGGTCGATGGGGTAGGCCGTTTCTCCGCAGCGCATCACGCGGCCGTCCGTTTCGGCGCAGGCGACGACGATGGCCGGGCAGACCCGAAGGAAGGGCTGCCCGCCGGCTTCCGCCACCATGGCGCGCAGGCGCGCGTCGGTGACCAGGATGAAGCGCCATTCCTGGGCGTTCCTCGCCGAGGGAGCCAGCCTGACCGCGTTGAAAATGGATTCGATCTTCTCGCGTTCCACCGGCTTGTCCAGATACGAGCGGACGCTGCGTCGTTTGGCGATGGCTTCGAAAATGTTCATGCGACAAGGATAGAGGTGCGGCGGCGAGTAAGCAAGCGGAGGCGTTCAATGGGAGGCCCATCACGGGCGGTCTTCC
>DPXI01000123.1 GCA_003527485.1 Treponema sp.
CGGCGCGGCCGGCGCCTCGCCCGACGCGGCGATGTGGGCGAAAGCGGCCGCCAAGGCGTCCATGGCCCCAGGAACGAGGGTCCCGGCGCGGGTCGCGTACTGCCTTCCGCCGGGCAGCGAAACGAGCCAGAATGGAGGAGCGCCGAGTCCCAGCGCCTTGACCAGCCTTACGGATTCCGGGCAGACGACGATTCCATCGGGACGCCCCTTCCAGCGAGAACGCGCGTCGGCCTCGAGATCCGTGGAGAAGACGACGAGGCGCAGTTCCGGGGAAAAAACCGTCCGGGCGCGCAACTCGGGAGGAGGCGGACCCGAAATGAAGAGGGCCAGCGCGGGCCGTTCGGCGAAGAAGGCCTCCGTCACCACGTTCCCGTCCAGGTCCTTCGCCGTGAAGGCCGGCAGGACCTTGGACCGGATGCGCACGAAGGCATTGCCGGCCAGGACTTCGTCCAAATCGGTCTGGGCCTGCGCCAGCGCGGTCGCGGTCAAGAATAAGCACGCCGCGGCCGCATTCCATGTCCGTTTCATCGGCTCCTCCCAAGTTCGTCCAGTGCGTCGAGGACGATGCGCCGCGTCAGGATTTCCGGGAGGACGCGCGGCGGACCGCCATCCGGGTCGTACAGCAAGTACAGGGGGACGCCCGCGCGGCCGTTCTCCTCCAGAGTCCGTGCGATCGCCTCGTCGGGAACTGTCCAGTCCGCCGTGAGCCTCGCGACGTCCTTTTCCCTGAACCGCTGCCGCACGGATTTCGAATCCAGGACGGCAACCTCATTCACCTTGCAGGAAAGGCACCATTCCGCGGTGAAGTCCACGAAGACCGGCCGGCCCTGCGCCAGGTAGCGGGAGACGCGCTCGGGCGACCAGACTTCGCCGGTCCTCACTCCCCAGTCCTCGGATGAGCGGAGGGCCGCAGCGGCGCCGAACCCGACCAGGACCAAGGCCGCGAAGCCGGAAGCGAGTCGCGCGAAGCCCTTTGTCGAAGACCTTCCGCGCCGGCCCCAGATCCACGCGCCGAGGGCGCAGGCCAGGAAGGAAGCGAGAAGGCGGATGACGGCGTCGGCTCCGGAGCCGCGGCCCAGCACCCTGGCCATCCAGAGGGCTGCCGCGGCCAGCGGAAACCCCATAGAGATCCGGAAGGTCTCCATCCAGGGCCCGGGCGCGGGAAGCCTCTTCATGAGTCCCGGATGTGCCGTGACGAGTACGTAGGGGAGCGCCATGCCGGCCCCGAGGGAAAAGAAGACCGCAAGCGCGGCGGGCGCCGATTGGACCACGGCCCAGCCCATCGCCGCGCCCATGAAGGGAGCCGTGCAAGGCGTCGCGGCGAAGGTAACGAGGAACCCCTCCGCAAAAGAGGAAGCGAGCCCGCCGCTCCGGTTCGCCGTCGCCATCCCCGCCTCCCCCGCGAGACCCGAGAAGCGCAAACCGATTTCGTACAGGCCGAAAAGGTTGAGCGCAGCCATGAAGAACAACAAAGCCGCGGCGGATACGACGGCGGGATTCTGGAACTGGAACCCCCAGCCTACCGACCTGCCCCCGGCGCGAAGGACAAGAAGGACAACAGCGAGCGAAAGGAAGGCGCCCACGATGCCCGCGGCGTAGACCAGACTCCGCGCCGCTGCCGAACCTCCCCCTGAGGCCCGCCGTACCAGGCCGAGGACTTTCAGGGAAATCACGGGCAGGACGCATGGCATGAGATTGAGGAGAATGCCGCCGAGGAAGGCCGTCGCGAGCGCGAAAAGAAACGGGAACAGTGCCGGCGCCTTCGGACGGCCCCCCGCGCCCGGCAGGGTTGCCGGACGGAGCGCNNGCGCCCGGCAGCGCCGCGAGGGCTTCCGATACCAGACGGGCTCCTTCCCTGTCCTGGCCGTCCGCGGTTGCGGCCTCGGCCGCGTTCCCCGCCCCGGCGACCGGCAACCTGAGCTCCAGACTCGCTTTCCCGGGAACGCAGCTGTCCTTGCAGGCAAGCCAACTCGCGTCCAATCGGAGCGCGGCTACAACGCCGTCCGGGAACGAGGGACCGGGCGAGGCGGGCGGCCGGATCCGGGTCAGGATCGTCACCCTGCCCTCGTAGCCGCTTCCGGCGGTTCCGCCCGTACCTTGGCGGGTCGCTCGCGGGAAAAGAGGCGCATCCGCCGTGAAGCCTTCGGGAAGGTTCCATTCCAGGCGCGTCGGAAGCCCGATGTTTCCGGGGTCGGGGCCGTACACGTACCACCCGTCCGCCAGCTCCAGCACCAAGGCCGCCCAGAAAGGTTCCCCGCGATGGACGGCCGGGATCTCCGCATGCAAGGAGGCCTGCACCGGTGGCAAGACCATCGTCCGGGTCGCTGTCGGTTGAGGCACCGTCGGCCAGGCCGCCGTCGGTTGAGCCGACGCCGTCCCTGCGGCGGCGATCATCGCCGCCAAGCCCAGGATGATCGAGGCTCGCATCGCTTTCATTCGCATAGTATACTCCGGAACGGCGATTCCTATCATTTGGACGCCGTCTCTCCTACACTTACCGGGATGAGGGGGAATTCATGAAACCATTACGTTTCGCTTTCGTTCTCGCCTTCGTCGCCTGCGCCTCCGCCTTCGCGGAATCGGAAGCGCTCGGCGAATGGGCCGTCGATTTCAAGGCGTCGGCCATTGACGGAAAAACGGTAGTGCTCAGCTCCGATTTCAAGGGGAAGCTGGTGCTCATGGATTTCTGGGCCACCTGGTGCGAACCGTGCATGGAAGAAGTCCCCAGCCTCGTCGCCGCCTGGAAGAAGTACGGGAGCGGCGGAAAGCTCGCGTACCTCGGCGTCACGCTCGATTCGCCCACCGACGTGAAGAAGGTCAAGGAGACCGCGACGGCGAACGGCATGTCCTGGCAGCAGATCCTCGACGATCTCTCCGATGTGGACGGAAAGGGCACCCGGATTTCGGCCGCCTACAAGGTGGAAGGGATTCCTGCCCCCTTCCTCATCGACGGCGATACCGGGAGGATCGTCGCCCGCGACGGCGAACTCCGCGGCGCCTCCCTCCAGCGCACCCTGGAAGCCGCGCTGAAAACCAAGAAGTAGCCCGGCGCGGAAGGCCGCATGCCGCGGCATTCCGGAACTACGGCCATTCGGTCTTGCCGAATACGAAGTCCCCATCGCCTGTGGAATCGGCGGCGTATATCTCGACGTAGACCTGCGTGCCTGTCCCGAGTTCCCGGAAATCAAGTTCGATCGATTCCCAGGATTTGGCGTCGAAGCCCCAGTCCTCCGTCCTCGCGAAGGCGCTCTCGCCCCCGGCGTCGACGACTTCGACCAGGGGAACCAGACGGGAGCCCTTTGCGGGACGGAGTTCGGCCGTCATCCCGTCCACCGTTTCCTTGTACAGCGTGGAGGAGACTATTCCGCCGTCGGCGTCCACCTCCAGATCGAGGTACGAGGAGTCATAGTCATCGCCGTCGATTCGTCCGTCCTTGAAATACGCGAGGGGAATCGAATATCGCGAGCCTCCCCCCTCGTCCGATGACAGACTCAGGTAGCCCCACGTTTCCCGCGCCCCTTGGCGCAGGAGCAGGACGGTCCCGTCCCAAGAGCCCCGCAGGACCTTTCCGCCGTCCTCCGACCAAACCTCATCGTCTCCGAGGAATACCGTTTCACCACCGTCGAAGATGCCGAAGCGGAATCCGGAATCCACGACGCTTTCCTCGGCTCCCGGATTGAGCGCGCCGGAAAGGCGGAGCAGCCCATCCTTGAAATCGAGTTCGCCCCGGTTCGCATCGGCGTCGAAACGAAGGGGAACCGCAGTAGCCCGCTTCTCCGTTCCGCTCCGGTAGTACGACGAGAGCAGTTCGATCCAGGCGGGATGCCCCTCCGCAGCATAGGAAGGATCGTAATCCTTGCCGCGGTTCGGGAAATATACGGAAATTCCTGCCGGACCGGTCCGCGATCCCTCCTTCCGGATCGTCGTAACCGCGGACGCCAGCGAGCGCAGCACGGAGTCCCGCCGCGGCGCGAGGGCAGGACATTCGTCAGCCGCAGCGGAGACGAAGGAGGCCAGATCGATCAGATTCGCGTCCTGATCGGGGCTTCCCGCCTTCCCGAAAGCGGGGGAGGATCCCGCGCTCCGGCCCAGGCCCGGCGCGAAGGCGCCGATACCCTCGCGCGCCTGGCGGGCGAAATCCTCGACGGCCGTCTCGAGCGCGCCGAATTTCGCGAGGTCCACGAGGCTGAGCATGGCGCGCCCGCTCTCATTCTTGGCCACCGCTTGCTTCACGAAAGCCTCGGCAAGGACCGTCCCGAGTTCCGCGGGACCGGCCCCGGGTTTCCCGGCGAGCAG
>DPXI01000124.1 GCA_003527485.1 Treponema sp.
GCCGCTTTGTAACTTGGAACGAAAAGGGGTATTCTCTTAGGGTATGCGTAATACCTTGTTAGCCCTGATCCTCGCCATCGCGGCCGTCTCCGCGGCCCCGGCGCAGAATTTCGAGCGGGAAGCCTTCCTGGATGCGGAAAGCCGCTTCCTTTCCCGTGATTATTCCTTGGCCCTTGAGCGTTACGACGAATTCATACGCTCATGGCCAGCTTCCCCCTACATCTCCGATGCGCGCTACCGCCGCGCCGTAACGCTCTACCGTCTGGGGCGGGCGACCGAGGCTTATGCGGGGCTTTCCTTGGTGGAGGCGCGCTTCCGGTCAACCAAGTACCTTCCCTACGTGCCGTTCTGGAAGGCGGTAATCGAATACGACCGGGGAGACCTCCCAACCGCCGCCGCCCGCTTCGACCGGATCGTTTCCGCCGCGCCGGACCAGGACTCCCTCCGCCAATCCCTTCTTTTTCTCGGGAAGGCATCAACCGCGCTGGGTGAGGGCGAACGGGCGAAAATTGCCCTCGAGCGGCTCGTCGACCTGCTGGAGTCCCCGGAAGACGAGCCGACGGCCCTGCTTTTCCTTTCGGACCTTTATTCCAAGGGAGCCGAGCACGGAAAGCTGACGGCGCTCTGGGAGCGGCTTGATCCTGAACGGCTGGATCCGGCCACGCGCGAACTGACGGCCCTCAGGGCCGCCGAAGCCTACGCGGCGCTCGGGCGGGCGGACGAGGCGGTCGCCCTGTTCGAACCTCTTTCCTCTTCCCCGCGGCGCGAGATAGCCATCGCGGCCCTGCGCGAGCTGCTCGCGGAAGCCAGGCGAGCCAATAATGAAGCGGCCGTCTCCGCGATCGTGGTCAAGGCCGAGAACGCGCTGCGTTCTTCGCCCGACGAACTTGCCGAATTCTGGACGAGGGTCGGAGCGGGAGCCTTCCGCGACGGCAGGCTCGACCTGGCGCGATCGTATTTCCTGCGCGTCTCCGCCCTCCAGCCGCCCGAGCGCGTCCACCCCGACGTTCCCATCTATCTGGCCGAGATCGCCGCCCTGGAGAAGGATGTCGAGCAGGCTTTTTCCGTATTGAAGGCTGCCGCTCCCCATTCGGCGGATCGCGAAGCGCTCCTGAAGACGCGCCTCGGCTGGTACGCGTTGAGGCTCTCCCGCTGGGAGGACGCCAGGGCCGCGCTTTCGGAGGCGGTTTCGGCGGCGGCCGGGGACGATAGCCTGCGGAGCGCGGCTTCATCGTACCTGGCCTATGCCCTCTACAAGACGGAGGCTCCGGCCGCGGCCCTTTCGGCCCTGGACGCCTCCGCCTCCGCCTCCGCCGCCGTCGCCTTGCCCGGCATGGCCCGCCTCCGGGCCGAACTGCTCAGGGAGACGGGGCAGGCGCCGGAAGCCCTGGAGGCCATGGAAGCCCTCGCCGCGGCTGATCCAGCCGATGCGGAGGTCCGAGTCGCACTCATGTCCCTGCTTTTCGAGAAGGGCCGCTTCGACCGCGTCGTCGCCGCTTCCGATGATTTCGAGAAAGCCTTCCCCGGATGGAAGGGCCTGAGCGCCGGAACGCGCGCCCGGGCGGGCTACCTGGGCGGCGTCGCTTCCGCGGCGACGGGCGCATACGCCGCGGCCCTCCCGCGGCTGGACGAAGCGATCGCGGCTTCGGCCTCTTCCGGCGAGCGCCCGCTCGGCGACGGCGAACCTTATGCCCTTTATTACCGGGCCTGGGCCCTGTATCGCCTGGCACGGTCGGCCGAGGCCAAATCCGCCTTCGACCTCTTCCTTTCGCGTTTTCCTGAACATCAGAACGCCTATTCCGCCACCTATCTTTCGGCCTGGAGCGGCGCGCTCGCGCAGGACTACCGCGCGGCTTCCGCGTCCGCGCGGGCCGCCGCGGACCTCGCAGGACGCGCGGCCGGGCTTCCAGCCGGTTCCGATGCCGCCGAGCTGCTCGCGCGGGCCGCCTATTTTGAGGGGACTCTCAGACCCTTCATCCAGGATTGGGACGGCGCTCTGGCCGCCCTGAACCGGGCTCTTGCCGCCCGTTCCAGCCGGCATCCCCGCGGCCTGACTACCTATGCCGCGAAGGCCGCTTTCGAGCGCGGCGTCGTGCTGGACCTGGCCGGTCGGACCGACGCAGCCGACGAGGCTTTCTCCCTGGTGACCAGGGATTTCCCCGAGGATGCCCTGGCGGGCGAGGCTTCTTTCCGCCGCGGGGAAATCATGTACCGGGCGAAGCGCTGGACGGTGGCGGCGGAGCGTTTCGCCGCGTACCGGCAGGCCTATCCATCCGGCCCCCAGGCCGACGGGGCACTGTATTTCGGCGGATTGGCGCTCAAGTCGTCCTCCCGGCCGGATGCGGGTATCCTTCTCTGGGAACGCCTGCTTTCGGACTTCAAGACGAGCCGCTACCGATTCCCCGCCACCTTCGCCGTCGCCCGCGCCTATCGGGAGAAGGGCGACTGGGAAGCCTCCTTCCGCGCCTATACCTCGGCGATCGCCGAGTTCTCCGACGCCGCGCGGAAGGCGGGCGCCTCGGACGAGGCGGAGACCCTGCGGTACATGATGACCGGCCTCCCGGAAAC
>DPXI01000099.1:0-2665 GCA_003527485.1 Treponema sp.
GCGGCGGATTCATCGATGGTCATATCCATTTTGGTCAACCATCCCCGCCCTGCCGAGGTCGTCGTTTCCGTTCCGGACTTGCCTGCCTCGGTGGGCCTGGAGAGGTACTCGACCCTGTCCCGTTCCGTCGAAGGCCCATCCGGCGACGAGGAACATTGGTCGGCCGTGGAACTGAGCCTGTTCCTCCGGTTCCCGGGAGAGGCGCTCATTCCGCCGATAGGCATCTCCGTGCCCGGCAAGGCCGCGCGGACGGAAGCGATGGAGTTGCTGATAGCCGGCAAGCTTTCGGCGCCTCCGCAGGCTCCCACGCTCGCCTGGAGGGGGGTACCGGACCGGGCCGTCGCGGGAAAGCCCTTCACGGCCGGACTGGTCGGGACGGATTTCGGCAACCCGGCAGAGTTGGAAAGCGTCGTCGCAGTGCAGGAGAACGCCCTCGTCCAAAGCCTGGAAAGGGGGGACAGCGGCGCGGTCCTCCGGTTCCGGATCACGCCCCTGGCCGCGGGATCCGTCGAGTTGCCCTCCGTCCTCGTCCGGTCGGGAAACGCCGAAGTCCGTTCGCCCTCCCGCAGCGTCCGGGTCGCTGCGGCTCCTTCCGGTCAGGCGCCCGCGCAGGCGCCAGCTATGGCGCCCGCGCAGGCGCCAGCTTCCGCCTCCGCCGCCGAAACCGGCGGCGCACGGGTCCCCGGAGCGCGCCCGCTCCGGAAGGCCGAGCCCGTCGACTTCGATGCTTTTCCCCTCGGTACCGCTCCGGCTTTCCTCGCGCGGGAACAGGCCGCGCGGCTGGATCCTGCCCGCACCGCCTGGCGCTCAGGAGACGGCGCCTATTCCCTGGCGCTGCTCCGCGCGGGGGAACGGGATTCGCCGGCGGGTTTCCTGCTTTCCGGCACGCGCCGCGCCGCGGAAAGCGCCCTCGGTATCGACCGCGCCGCGGACGAACGGTTCGCCCCTCCCGTTATCCTCATCCCGCTTTCCATCGTCTCGCTGTCCGCGGCGCTGTCCGCCCTGCTTGCCCGCAGGCGCGGGCGACGCCGGTGGACGGGGGCGGCCGTCCTTATCGCCCTACCCCTGTTTCTGCTATCTTCGACTTACGCGCTGTGGTCCCGTATCGATTCCAAAGGATTCCTCGGTTCGGGGGCGCGGGTCGTGCTGCGGTCCTGCTTTTCGTATCGGGTTCCCTACGAGAGGAGCGGTCCGGTTGATGAATTCTCTTCCGGCTGGACTGCCCGCGTGCTTTCCGTCGCGGATTCCTGGGCCTACATCGAGACCGCAGACGGACGCGCCGGTTGGATCGACAGATCGAAATTGCTATTTTATTAGGCCGGGGGAGACGAATGGATTTCGGGGACATACTCGATGATTGGGACAAGAAGACGGCCAAACCAGTCGGCAAGAAGGGTATACGCGAGGCTTCACGCGCGGCGGACGGGACCTCGGGCGAGGGGAGCGGCAACCCCGCCGTAGGCAACCCCGCCGCCGTAGGCAAACCCGCCGCTGTAGGCAAACCCGCCGCCGCCGGCGGCTCCGCATCGAAGCGTCCAGCGCCCAAGCGGGCGAGCGAGACCGCCGTCGATCCCCTGACAGCCTGGCTCCGATTGAACCCCGTGAGCGACAAGGACGCCGAGGAGCAGCACCGGGACGGCGGGGAGGAGAACGCGTCCCGCGCCTCCGCCGAAAGGAGGAGGCGCCTTCGCGCGAAGAATCCCGACGCGACCATCGATCTTCATGGATTGACGCGCGACGAAGCATGGCTCCGCCTTTCGGCATTCTTCGCGGATGCCCGAAGGATGGGGGCTGAGAAGGTGCTGGTGGTGCACGGGAAGGGCAATCATTCGGAAGGAGAGTCCGTGCTGAAGCGGACTACCCGGGAATTCGTGGAACGTTGCCCTTTCGCGGGGGAGAGCGGTCAGGCGGAAGTGCGGCTGGGCGGCTCAGGCGCGACCTGGGTGGCGTTGAAGGGGAATCAGGATCAGCGTTCGCGGTAGATGATGCGGCCGCGGCTCAGGTCGTAGGGGGAGAGGGCTACCTTGACTCGATCGCCGGGAACGATACGGATGTAATGTTTTCTCATTTTTCCGGAAAGATGGGCGAGAATCAGATGCCCGTTTTGTTTGTCCAGTTCGACGCGGAACATCGTATTCGGCAGAGCTTCGCGAACGACGCCTTCCACCTCGATAGCTTCTTCTTTCGCCACAACTTCTCCTTCGGTCGAATACGTTCGCGCCCGAAGGCGGGAATACGGAAATTGCGTGACTTCCCAAGAAAATTTGCTTTTGGAAGTAACGTCCATATAATGCTATAGGCAATCGACCGCCTTTGTCAACCGGAACGGCCTCCCGGGTTCCGGTATCGGCGCGGCTGACGGTTGACAAAATCATTCGCCTGCGGCACAGTACGCGGACTTTTCGGTCACGTGGATCGAGCAGGGAGGAGGGACCGGCATGGATCAGAACTTCGTCGAACGGATGAGGAAATCCTTGATCGATCTCAAGACGGAAATCATATCCGTTCTGATCGCGAGCAACGCCGATTTCAAGGAAATAGTCGAAGGCATGGATCCGAAGGATTTCGCCGACATCGCGTCGGACGATATCGACCGGAAAATGATCGAGGCTATCGGAACCCAGGACTTGAAACGCCTGAGGCTCATCGATTCGGCCATCACCCG
>DPXI01000099.1:2670-3307 GCA_003527485.1 Treponema sp.
TCCTTCCAGATTTTCCTTCCGACGAGGCCGACTTCGGTCGAATAGCCCGCGGCGCGCAGCGTTCCGCGGGCTTCTTCATAATACCCTCCCAGATGCGAGGGTGCGTGGGCGTCCGCGGCGACGATCACGCGGACGGAGCGTGAGCGCAATTCGTCCAGCATCCAACTTGCCGGGTACGCCTCGGCGATGCTCCCGCGGTTCATGCCTCCGGTGTTCACCTCGACGATGAAACCCCCGCGCGCGATGGCCTCGATGGCTTCCATCGCAGCCTCCCGATAGGCCGGACCTTTTTCGTCGAAGCGGCGCCCGCCCCGGTTGTTCTTCTTGACCAGGTCCAGATGGCCGATGATATCGAAGCCGCCGGCCTCCGCCATTTCGGCCATGGCCTTCCAATACGCCCGCGCGACGGCCGTCGGATCGCCGTCGTAGCCTTCATCAGCTCCCGCTTCCCATTCTTCCCGGGAACCGTCGACCGTGAAGGGCTTGCTTCCGTTTTCCGGGAAAAGGTAGTGCACCGAACCTATCGAATAATCCAGGCCGAGGGAATCGAAGCGGCCGTCGGCGGGCCCGCAGCGTCCCCGGATATAGTCGATCTCCAGGCCGAGGAACACATCGAGCCGGCCGCTCCAGCGTTCGC
>DPXI01000099.1:3389-10262 GCA_003527485.1 Treponema sp.
GCCGATTCCGCTTCCAGGGCATCCTTCGCCGCGAGTTCCAGGACCGCTGCGGCGGCGCCGAGTTCCTTGGCGGAAAGGTTCAGTGCGCTTCCCTTGATCGTATGCGCTTCGCGGCGCAACAGCTCCCAATCGCCGGCCTCCAGCGCTTTCCGCATCGCGGGAAGCTGGGCGGAGGTCCGCTCCAGGTATTTTACCAGCAGGCCCTTGACGGTATCGGTCCTGCCGAGGAAGGTCTCCACGAGTTCCGCTGCGTCCAGGATGCGCAAGGCCGGCGCGGCTTCCTCCGGTTCATCGATTTCCGCGATTTCCTCCAGCTCCTCCAACTCTTCCAGCTCCTCCAGCTCCTCGGCTTCGTCCTGGTTTTCAAGCTCTTCCAGCTCCTCCGGCTCGCCGTCAGCGGGAGGCGCGGCGTCGGCGCGCGCCGACGCGGTGCGCGCCGCGTCGAGCCAGCGCACGACGGATTTTTCGATATCCGCCCGCTTGAAGGGTTTGACGAGGATGTCGTCCATACCCGCTTCCAGGCAGCGTTCGCGTTCATCGGAAAGCGCGCTCGCGGTAACCGCGATGACGGGGTTGGAGAATCCGCCTTCCCTGAGTTTCTTCACGGCTTCGTAGCCGTTCATCCGCGGCATCTGGATGTCCATGAAGACCAGGTCGAAGGCGGTCCCGCCGGGAGCCTCGGATTCCGCCACCGCCTCGACCGCTTCGATTCCGTCGTTCGCTATGCTCGCCGCCAGCCCGAGCTTTTCCAGTATCACGGCGAACAGTTTCTGGTTGATGGGGTGATCCTCGACCACGAGCACCCGGCGCTTGCCGGCGGCCGACGCGGGGGATTCCGGACTGAACGAGGCGGAGAAATCGAAGTTCGCGCGCAGGGGCGCCGAATCCTGCAATCGCATAGGCTCTCCGTCCGGAATCCGCGCCTCCTCCCCGGCAGCGGCGGCCAGGTCCATCTCCGCCGCGTTCGTCGCCGCGATCGCCTCGGCTATTTCCGACCGCTTGATCGGCTTGTTGATGTACGCGTTGAACCATTGCAGGAGGGTCATCTTCGCGTCCGCGCCGAGGGTGCCCTGGGGCACCATCAGCACGAGCCGTGCGGAATTTATCGAGGTGGCCTTGTTGATCTCGGCGGCCAGGCGCCATCCGTCCATACCCGGCATGACCATGTCGATGAAACAGACGGCGAAGGGGCGCCCGGCGGCCGCGGCCGCCTCCATCTTGCGCAGGGCTTCGTCTCCAGCGGACGCCTCCTCGATGTGGGCGCAGCCGAAATCCGCCAGGTAGGCCGCCGTGACCCGCCGGGACTCGGCGCGGTCATCGACTATGAGCACGCGCTCGTCTGCATCCACGATCCGCGAAGGCCGCGGCGTCTCGAAGGCGGAACGCTCCATCGGGATGGCGAAATGGAAGACCGACCCGCCCCCTTCGTTCGCATGCATGCCTATCTCTCCGCCCATCTGCTGCACCAAATGGCGGGAGATCGCCAGACCTAGTCCCGTCCCCCCGAATCGGCGCGTGGTGGACGCATCTCCCTGGAAGAAGGTGGTGAACAGTCGCGGACGAAGCTCGGGGGGGACGCCGACCCCGCTGTCGGCCACGGAGATGAGTACGGCCTCGCGACCGGCGAGTTCGCTCCTGCGGACTGAAACGACGATGCCGCCTTCGCGGGTGAATTTGACCGCGTTCTTGACGAGGTTGACGACTATCTGCCGCACGCGTCCCGCGTCGCCGCGTATGAGGACCGGGATGTCGGAGGCTATGTCGATCGTCATCTCCAAACCCTTCTTGTGGGCTTCCAGGCAGATGAGGTCCACCGCTTGCTCGAGCGTGGCTTCCAGGCTGAAGTCCGCGCGTTCAAGGTCGAGCTTTCCGGCTTCGATCTTGGAATAATCCAGGATGTCGTTGATAAGCGAAAGGAGGACGTCCGCGGAGAACTTCACCTGCCGCGCGTATTCCGCCTGTTCCTGGTCCAGGCGCGTGTCCTGCAGGAGTTCGGTCATCCCTATGATCGTCTGGATCGGCGTGCGGATCTCGTGGCTCATGTTGGCCAGGAATTGGCTCTTGGTTTCCGTCGCCCGCTCCGCGCTCTCCTTCGCCTCCAGCAGGCGTCTCTCCTCCTGTTTCTGCTCGGTCGAGTCCTCTACGCTGCAGCCGACGAAAGGGCCCCGCGACGAGGGGGGCGCTTCTTCCTGCTTCGGCACCGCCCAGGCTCTGAGCTTCAGCCAGCGGGAATCGCCCGAGGAGGTCCTGAATGCGGTTTCGAAGACGACGGAGCGGGTCGAGCCGGTGACGAGCCGGGAAAAATGGTACGAGAAGCGGAACGCGTCGCGCGTCCGCAGGAATTCGGTGAACGGCTCGTCCATAGCCGCCACGTTCCTTCCCGAGATCGCCTCGAAGGTGAGGCGGAAGTTTTCGTTCGCTTCTACGATGAAGCCGTCCTCGTCCATGAGGGCGATCGCGGAACTCGATTCCGAAAAGAGCCGGTGATATGGATTCGTGCTGTCCGATCTGTCTTCCATTTCGACTGCCTAGAAGTTGGGACGAAGGATTTCCATCGCCTTCCTGAAGATGGCTTCGGGTTTGAGGGGTTTGACCAGGTAGCTTTTGACTCCCATCTGGAATGCCTTGACGACCGCATCCCGCTTGGTGACCGCGGACAGGACGATGATCCGGTGGTCTATGTCCCTCGCCTTCAGATCGTCGAGGACCTGGAATCCGTTCACCTTCGGCATCATGAGGTCGAGGAAGACGAGGTCGAATTTTTCCGTGTCCGCGACCGCGAGGAACTCGTCGCCGTCGGAATACGGCAGGAGCGTCGCGCCGATCTCGGAAAAAGTGGACTTCAGCAGCTCCTGTATTACGAAATCGTCGTCAACCGCGGCGATCCTGAGGTTTTTGCCGAGCTCCTTGACCTCTTCCAGGACGAGCGCCTTCCTGGATTCGGCGTCGAATTTGAGCTGCATGTTCCCCGTATGCGCATCCCCGGTGGCCGAGAGGACCCGGTCTCCGATGATCTCTGCCTTCTTGGCGCCGAACTCCAATTTGGAGTCCAGTTCGGACAGCAGCCCATCCAGGGCGAACTGCAGGTTCGCGACCACTTCTATATCCTCAAGTTCCTTCCGGCCCGTGAAGAACTGCCGGATGAAGTTGGAGTTCGTCAGGATGCGGATATTGCGATGGCGGGCGCGGGAAGCGAGAAGTATCGTTTCCACCATCTTCTGGAGGTTGGGGCCGTCCGCGTAGCCCAGGTTGAGGTCGCTGAGCATCACGATGACCTTGGGGACGCGGATCTCGTACAGCTCCAAAAGCTCGGCGATCTTGAAGCGGAGAAGGTCCAGCTTTTCTCGGTTGAGTCCCTGGGCGATCTCGACGAATATGATGTCCTCGTTGACGTGGGCTTCGATGATGCAGGGCGTCTTGTCAATCTCGAACTCGATGCCCAAGATGTCGGACATGGTCGAGAAAAGCGCGTCGATGCGGATCGGTTTGGTGAATACTTTCTTGACGTTATAATTCACCAATTCGATGATCTTGCGCTGGTCGAGCGTCTGTGCGGTGACGATGACGGGAATCACCGCGGTGTTGGGATTGCGCTTTTTTTCCTCGAGCAGGGAGATGCAGGTTTGCCTGCTCATGTGGTAGTCCATGATGACCAGATCCGGCTGCAGGCCCCTGATTTTCGATATGCCATCAAGGCCGTTGATAGCGACGCTCGCGTCTATGCCGTTCTCCTCAAGCTTCGCGCGCAGATATTCCCGCATGAGCGGCGATTCGTCGATTACGAGCACTTGTTTCATATTGTCTCCACCTCCGTATTGTACGGTAGGGAGTTCGGGGATGCAATAAGCCCGGGAAGCTCCCGGATGCAGTCGAGCCCGGCTTCTGGCTTCGTGGCGCTTCCCGTATTAGAATGAATGTACGGATTATCCAGGAGGCAATTTATGCCCAAACGAGCGATCGTTTTGTTGGCTGAAGGTTTCGAGGACGTGGAGGCGGTCACCCCCGTGGATTGGCTCAGGCGGGTCGGCGTCGAAGTCGTCGTAGCGAGCGTCTCATCATCCGCCAAGGCGGTCGGATTGGAAGGGCGGATCGTCAAGAGCGCGCGCGGTCTGTCGATACTCGCGGACGCTTCGGTCTCCGATCTCGCGGCGAGCTCCCGGTTCTGGAGCGCCGCCCATTGGGATGCGGTGGTCATACCCGGCGGCATGCCGGGGGCGTCCAACATCGCTTCTTCGGCGGCCTGCATCTCACTTATCAAGGAAGCGGCCTCGACCGGAAAGATAGTCGCCGCCATCTGCGCGGCGCCCGCGGTGGTGCTCGGTCCTTTCGGCCTGCTGGAAGGCCGGAAATTCACTTGTTTCCCCGGCATGGAGAAGGAAGTCTCGGGCGCCATCTGGTCCGATCAGCGGGTCGTGGTGGACGGGAACTTCATCACGAGCCGCGCCGCGGGTACCGCCGGAGAATGGGCCCGGGCAATCGCCGCCGCCCTTTTCGGCGAAGAAGCCGCCGCGAAACTCACGAATTCCGTGCTGTTAAAGTAGCCAGTCCCCGCGCTTGTTACCGGCTGCCGGATTTCCGGATACCGGATACCGGATTTTCAGCGATAGGCTACTTACCCCGGGGGAGACGGGCGCCGCCGATCCTGCGCAGGCGCTTTTCGTCAAGGCGCGTGCCGGGTACGGCAAGGGTTTCGCGGGCTATGCGGTTGCCCAGGCCGGCGCACTCGGAGAGGGGCCGGTCCCGGATCCAGGCAGCCAGGAAGCCGGCCGCGAAGGCGTCGCCGGCGCCGGTGTCGTCGTAGGGAACGGCCGATAGCGTGGGCGCCTCGTGGGTCGCGCCGCCCGCGAACACCACGGCGCCGCGGTGGCCGCGCTTCACGACGACGACGGGGAACGGACCCGCCTCCGTCATGCGCAGAAGGTCCCGGAAGCGATCACCGTCTTCTTCGCCGTCGTCGGCGGAATCCTTTCCGCCGAAGGCGGCCCGCGCCAGGGTCCAGGCTTCGGCTTCGTTCAGGAACAGGATGAGGGGCTGGCGTTCGGCGAGCGCCAGGATGGTCAGCGCGTATTCCGCGGCGACGGAACTGGAGCCCGCGTCCAGGGCGACCACCGTTCCGTATCGATCGGCCAGTTCGAAGGCCCGGTCCACCAAGGCCTTCCGCGGAAGTATGAAGCCGTCCACGACCAGGACTTTCGCTTCTTTGATCAACGTCTCGTCCAAGTGTTCGGCCTGGAGATCCAGGGCGGCGGAAGGGCATGCCGCGATAGCTGCCGGGCCGTCGCGCCGGCGGATGACCGCGCAAGCTCCCGTCGGCGAGGCGGAGCGGATCAAATGCGCGGCGACGCCGGCCCTCCGGAGATCCGCTTCGAACTGGCGGGCGAAACGGTCGCTTCCGCCCTTCGCCCTGGAGCCGACGCAGCCGATGAAGGCGGATTCCACCCCCAGCAGGGCCGAAATCTTGGCGACGTTCGCCGCGCCCCCTCCCGCGCTCGCGGAGGGCGAGGGCAGGGCGACCGCGATTTCGGAGAAGCGCTGGTAGTCCACATGGATCGCGGTGCCGGGCGTCAGCCCCAGGGCGGACGGGATGTCCTCGTCGACGACCGCCACCAGGTCTACGAGGGCATTCCCGACGGCGACGAGTTCGCGCGTACCGCGCACCGGGATTTCCGCTATGCCTTAGCCAGAATGGAAGCGAGGGCCGGATTCTTGACCAGGTCGGCCTTCAGGCCTTCCGCGCGCGCCTTGTTCACGTAGTCCCCGTGCTGGAAGGTGTAGGTGAATTTGGTGTGGAGATCGTAGCTGCCTTCCATGAGGGCGTAGGCGTCTTCGGTCATGACGAGCTCCTCGTCGGTCGGGATGACGAAGATGCGGACCTTGGAACCGGCTCCCGTGATCTCGGTCTCTGCGTTGCGGGAGCGGGCGATCTTGTTCTTGGCGGGATCGTAGACGATGCCGATGCCCTGAAGGCCGTCCAGCATCTTCTCCCGCATGAAGGGCGCCATCTCGCCGACGCCGGCCGTGAAGACCAGAGCGTCGACGCGTCCGAGCGTGGCGGCGTAGGCACCGATGTACTTCTTTACCCGCTGGCCTTCGATCTGCTGGGCCAGGACGGCGCGTTCCTCGCCTTTCTCCACGGCGGCCTGGATATCGCGCCGGTCGGTGTACTTGCCCGTGATCCCGAAGAGTCCGGATTTTTTGTTCAAGGCCGATTCCGCTTCGGCGGCGGTGAGGCCGGCCGTACGCATCATGTAGAAGGGGACGGCGGGATCCACGTCGCCTGAGCGGGTGCCCATCACGAGTCCTTCCAGGGGCGAAAGGCCCATCGACGTGTCGAAGGAACAGCCGTCCTTGACGGCGTTGATGGACGAACCGTTGCCGATATGCGCGATGATGAGATTCGTCTTGTGGAAGTCCTGGCCGAGCAGGACCGCCGCGCGTTTGGAGGTGTAGAGGAAGGATGTTCCGTGGAAGCCGTAGCGGCGGACCGCGTACTTCTCGTACCACTCGTAGGGGAGAGCATAGATATAGCTGGCGGGAGGCATGGTCTGGTGCCAGGCGGTATCCATCACCGCGCAATGGGGAACGTTCGGGAGCACTTTTTTGGCGGCCTCCACGCCCATGATGTTGGCGGGATTGTGCAGGGGCGCCAGGTCCGAAACCTCGCGGAAGGTCTTCATGATGTCGTCGTCGACGATGACCGACTTGGTGAACTTGGAGCCGCCGTGCACGATGCGGTGGCCGACCGCCTTGATCATATCCATGTCGTGGATGACGCCGTGCTCGGGATCGGTCAGAGTCTTGATGATGAGGTCGACCGCGACCGTGTGATCGGGACATTCGTGTTTGGTGGTGTATTCGTCTTTGCCCTTGGCC
>DPXI01000084.1 GCA_003527485.1 Treponema sp.
CGGGACTTGGCATCTTGCAGCCTCACCCGCTAATGGGTGCGCCCTGCCGGGCGCACAAAAAAAAGGCCGTCCCGGGGGACGGCCTTTCTCAGGTAAATGTCGGCGGGATCAGAGGATGAGTTTGGCTCCGAAGATCCATTTGAAGGGCATCGGATCGAAGGCAGGAATGTCATATTCATCGCCCGCATAATAAGTATAATACGGATCGTTGTTGTCCCTGGTTCCCTTGACCACGCCCTCGAGCTGGGAGTTAAACATGGCTTTGGCGAAAACTCCGACAGGACCGAGGTTTACACCAAGACCTGCACCGAAATCCCAGTACATCGAAGCCATCATTGGATCATCCTTGTCTGCGCCGTTGGTGGCAATACTGATTTCATCCTTGTTCATGTAGTCGAAGGCGGTTTGCCCGATACCCATCTGGACGAATGGATCGAGGAAAGAACGGGCCTTGAAGAAATGNNTAGTCCGAGGCGAGCAGCTCGTCGTAATTGAAGGCGATGCCGAAGCCGAGCTTGGAGATCGCAAGCTCCACGAAACCGCCCATGTAGACGCCTTCCCCGTCCTGGAACTGCGTCCAGGCTTCTCCGATCGAGGGAAGATCCCCATTCTCGTCTTCCTGGAAATACTGCACGCCGCTGATTCCGAACATCAACTGGGCGAACGCGCCGGTCGCGATGAGGGCTCCCAGAGCTAGAGCCGCTATCATTCTCTTCATTTATGAACCTCCCCGGCGGCATGGCGCCGTATATGTAATATCAAGTATATCGATGGATCAAAAAAAAACAAAGAGGCTTGGGTTTTTTTTGACGCTATTGTAGAAATGGACGTCCATCGGTACTATCCTCTAGATTGTGATCAACTACTATAATAGGAGAAATATATGAACGGAATGAAGAAGGTACTATTCGCATCCATCGCTTTCCTGGCTGCTTCCGCGGTATTTGCCCAAGCGAAAGCTCCGCTTACGGTAATAGCGAGCGAAGGCCCCGCTCAGGTCATTCTCTCCGGGAAGCTCATCGGAATCGCCAATCCGAGAATCGTGGTCCAAATCGCTCCCGGAAAGTACGAGCTGATCGTCCGGAAGGGCGGGCTTCCCGAATTCCGGCAGTCCATCGTTCTTCCCGCTTCAGGCCTCACCGTCAACGCCCAGCTCGGCGGGGCGGCGCCGCTTCCCCCGCCCGTCGTCGTGAAGCCGACCTTCACCCTCACCGTGACCTCCAACGCGCCGAATTCGCAGGTGACCGTCAACGGGACAGTGATCGGCTCCGCGCCTGCGAACGCGAGCGTGGAGGCGGGCAACTACAAGGTGGACGTGACCGCTCCCGGCTACCAAGGCTATTCGACTACGGTAAGCGTCAACGGCAACGCGACGGTCGCCGCCAACCTCCAGCCCACCTCCTTCAGGCTCACGGTCAATGCCAATGTGACCGGAGCCGAGATATCCCTGAACGGAATCAAGGCAGGCAATTCGCCCCTGAGCGTGGACCTCTCCCCCGGCAGCTATAATCTGAAGGTTTCCGCTCCCGGATACCAGGATTACCTGGCGCCGATCTCGATGAACGGACCGCAGAACGTTTCGGTCAATCTTACCCCGATGACTGCGTCCGCGACAGTCAAGGTGCCCGCCGCCATCCTCAACCGCGATGCTAAGAATCCCGAATCCCTTGTGGAGCTGTACGTGGACGGCGTCAAGCAGAATGCCCTTACGGTAACCGTCAACGCGGGCACCCATCGTTTCAGGATCGTCTCCGGCGGACTCTCGGTGGAAGCCCAGGCCGTTCTTGAGGCAGGCAAGGCCTATACGATCGAACCGTCGTTCGCGCTCGGCATCAGGTAAGGGAGAAAAGAAGCGGGAAGCCCGTGGCCGGATCAAGCGGAATGCTCGATCCGGGTTGCAGGCTTCCCTTTTCCCGGGTACTCCGGATTTGTTTTATATGGTATATTTCGCTTGATGGATGGATTATTCGGCCTGAAACCTGACTCTTCGAATAGAATTAAGCATTCTCTGTCCCGTGCCGTCGCTTCCGCGACGGTTTTTTTCGTTGTTCTCATGTTTCCGCTTTCTTGCGGCTGTGTTTCCTTCACCGTCGGAAGCGATCCGGACCGGTCGCCGAGCGCGTCCAGGGCAGCACGTGCCATCGAGAGGAGAGCCGAAGCCAGCGAAGCCGCAAGAATCGTCGCGTCTATGGACGTCAAGACTATCGCAGCGCAGGTGCTCCTCACCGCTGTATCAGGATCTGACGGACTCTCGGAAAAAACGAAGGACCTGCTGAATGAGATCCCTGCGGGCGGCGTGGTCCTGTTCAAATACAATCTAGGGCGGGGCGGGAAAGCCGCCCTTCGTCTTTCACGGGAAGCTACGGTTTCCGTCGTCCGCGGCGGCATCGCGTCGGGAAGCCCCGGCCTGCCTCCCTTCGTCGCGGTGGACCATGAAGGCGGCGGCGTACATCGTTTCGGCTCGGACCTGACAAGGTTGCCCGCGGCGGCCGCATTTTCGCTCTCTGCCGCTCCCGCCGAAGAAAGCGTGCGGGGCGCCGCCCTGCGCGCTGGCAGGGAGTTGCGCGCGGTCGGCGTTTCCCTGAACCTCGCTCCGGTCGCCGAGGCAGGCGAGGAAGGCTCTTCGGCCCTCTTCCTCGGGGACCGTGCCTACTGCGCCGACGCCGATGCGACCGGAAAGCTCGCGGCGGCCTTCGTCGCGGGAATGGACGAGGCGGGCACGGCCTGCGCGCTCAAGCATTTCCCCGGCAACGCAGCCGCAGATCCGCATCGCGCGCTACCCACTCTCCTCCAGGGCAAGCACGCCCTCGACGCGATGGCTTCTCCCTTCGCCGGTGTTTTCCGGTCCGCCGACCCCGCGGCGGTCATGGTTTCGCATGCCGTGGTCGCCTCGATGGACCCGGAGGTGCCCGGCAGCCTATCGCGTGCGGTCGTCACCGACTGGCTGCGGAATAAAATGGGCTTCCGGGGGATGGTCGTCACCGACGACCTGCGCATGGCGGCGATTTCCTCCACCGGGAGGACGCCCGCCCAGGCCGCCGTGGAAGCGGTGGCCGCGGGCGCCGATCTGGTGATGACCTGGCCGGAAGACCTGCGTTCCCTCCGCGACGCTCTTGTCGTGGCGACCGGCGACGGGCGGCTGCCGCGCGGGCGATTGGAGGACGCCGCCCGTCGCGTAGTGGCGGCCAAGCTGCGCTACGGCCTCCTGCCCATGGACCAAGCCGGCCTCGCGTTTTTCGAAGCGGATACGGGCGGCTTCGATTCGATAGAAGATGAACTTGCGGGACTGAGAACGGAAACCGAGCGATACTTGAACGAAAGGGGCCTCTAGCATGAACGAATCCTTCGATGCCGCGCGCATCCTGCACCGGGACGCGCATTGCGTCGTGATCAACAAAATGTCCGGAGAGGCGATGGAAGGAGCCGGAAAAGGCGCCAAGACGGGCGTCGTCGATCTCAGCGCCAGCCTCGGAGCCTTGCTCGGCAAGGGAAAGAAAATGGACGGCAGCGATTTCGGCGTGACGGCGGTGCACCGGCTGGACGTCCCCGTGACCGGTTGCGCCCTTTTCGCCCGGGAACCGGACGCACTCGCCTTCCTGAATACCTGCTTCGCCGAGGGCACCGCGCGCAAGACCTACTGGGCGGTCACCGAGGTTCCCGACGGCTATCCGGCTGGCGAGGCCGTCGGCCCCAGCAGCCCCGGGGAATGGAAAGAACTGGTCCATTGGCTCCGATTCGATCCGAGGACGAACAAGAGCCACGCATGGGATACTGAAATCCCCGACGGAAAGCGGTCGATCCTCCGCTACAGGATCGTGGGTCGGGGCGAGCGCTACCTTTTCGTCGAGGTGGAACTCATCACCGGACGCCATCACCAGATCCGGGCGCAGCTCGCCGCTATCGGCCTGAAAATCAAGGGCGATCTGAAATACGGAGCCCACCGGAGCGAAAAAGGCGGCGGCATACGCCTGCATGCCCGATCCCTGGCGATACCGGATATGGATTCGCCCGACCATTCCCGGCCGCGATTCATTCAGTGCGTAGCCCCCGTTCCCCAGGAGGATTCCCTCTGGGCCGCTTTCGAGGCGGCGGCTGCCAAGGCGAACGGCTAGGCGAACGGCTAGGCGGGGAACGCGGCGCGTTCATCGGCGCGTTCCCCAGGACTTCCGCAGAGGGACGGGAAAAGGAACCATTCCGAATATACGTTGCGCGGCCAAATATATTCACTATACTGATCTGGAAAGGAGAACGCCTTGTTCCAGAAACAACCCATCATGCGGCGGGTGCTTTACAGCCTCGCTCCCATTTTCCTGTTCTCCGTCTACCTGTTCGGCTGGCGGCCGGTAGCGATACTCGCGGTCGCCTTGGTCGTCGGAATCCTGACGGAGTACCTGTTCGAACGCGGACGCGGCAAGAAGCCCAGCGAAGCGGTACTTGTCACCTGCGCCCTGTATGCCCTCTCCATGCCGCCGCTGGTGCCTTTATGGATCGTCGCGGTCGGCATCCTGTTCGCCGTTTTCATGGCGAAGGAAGTGTACGGAGGCTTCGGCCGGAACGTCTTCAATCCGGCCATCGCGGGCCGGCTCTTCGTATACATATCCTTCCCGACCACCATGCAGGCGGGTTTCCTGACGGCGGGCGCCTTCGGGATCGGCGCCGACGCCGTTTCCGCCGCTACGCCCCTCGCCCTCATGCGGGCAGGCGAACGGACGCCGATCGCGGACCTGCTGCTGGGGCTCCGCTCCGGCTCCATCGGCGAGGGTTCGATGGTGCTCATCGTCCTCGCGGCGATATACCTGCTGGCGACCAAGACCGCTTCCTGGCGGCTTATGCTTTCGGCAGCGGCCTCCGGAGCGATCCTGACCTTCGCGCTGCTCGCCGCGGGCATCGCGAAAGCCCTTCCCGCCGAAAGCCTGCTTTCGGGAAGCTTCCTCTTCGTCGCGGTCTTCATGGTCACCGATCCGGTGAGCGCGCCGAAGAAGCCTCGGGCTCAGCTCGCCTACGGCATCGTCATCGGTGTCTGCACGGTTCTCGTGAGAACTTTCTCCCTCTTCCCTGAAGGCACCAGCTTCGGCGTTCTGATCGGAAACACGGCCGCCTCCCTCCTGGACGAGATCCTCGGCAAGAAGAAGGCCGTCACGGCCGCCGCCGGAAAAGGGGGCGCCGCATGAATAGGAATTCGACCCGATACACGGTGGCATTCACCTTCATCGTATGCGCTTTCTTCGTCTTCTTCCTCGCCCTCGCGAACGATTTGACGAAGGAGAAGGTGGCCGCCAACCGCCGTTTCACCGAACGTTCGTCCGTCCTCAGGGCCCTGGGGGTTCCGTTCGCGGACGCGGGCTCGGTGGACTCCGTCTACGAAAAGGAAGTGACCGAACTGACGGCGGGCTCCACGGTCGTCTATCGCGCTTCGGCGGAAGGAGTCCCGCGTTTCGCCCGCTTCTTCTCGGGGCCCGCGCTATGGGGCACCGTTTTCGGGGTGCTTGCGGTGGATGCCGAGGTCGGACGCGTGTCCGGCCTCCAGATAGTCTCCCATAACGAGACGCCGGGTCTCGGAGGCCGTATCGACGAGAGCTGGTTCAAAGACCAATTCACTGGCGAGCGGATCGCCGACGCCGGCATCCGCGTCCGGCAGGGCAGCGGCAAGGGCGACGGCGATAGCGAGAACGCCGAGGTCGACGCGGTGACCGGCGCTTCGCTCACCAGCAAATTCATGGAGACCATGGTCAACGGCGAGATCGCGGCGCTCAGGAAACTCCGCGACGAGGGAGGCCTCAAATGAGCGCGGCGAAGAAGAGGGGAAAGGCGATGACCGTCCTCATCGACAACCTCTGGTGGAACAACCCCGTATTCATTCAGATCCTCGGCATCTGTTCGACGCTCGCGGTCACCAACAACCTGACCAATACCTTTATCATGACGGTGGGCGTGAGCCTGGCGACCGCTTTCTCCAGCTGGACCCTCGCGGGCATGAACACCTTCATTCCCAACAAGGTCCGCATGATAGTCCAGGTCCTCGTGATTTCGTTCTACGTCATCATCATCGACATCGTGCTGCGCGCCTATATGCCCGACGTTTCCCGCTCTCTCGGGCCCTACGTCGGACTGATCATCACGAACTGCATCATCATGGGCAGGGCCGAAGCCTTCGCCCGTTCCAATCCGCCCCTGATCTCCTTTTGGGACGGCCTGACGAGCGGTTTCGGCTACATGGCCGTCCTGATGGCCATCGCCGCGGTACGCGAACTCCTCGGCTTCGGAAGCCTTTTCGGGATTCCGGTGCTTTCCGCGGCCTTCGGCGACCGTTTCGTTCCCTGGACCATCATGATCATGGCTCCCAGCGCCTTCTTCCTCCTGGCCCTCGCGATGTGGGGCCTCAAGTCGCTGCAGGAAAGCATGAAGGCGGCGCCGCCCGCCGCAGGCGGCGCCAAGCCGCAAGGGAGCGCCAAATGACCCCGGACGTCCATCCTGTCACCCTCCTGTTCGCCTCGATCTTCACCAGCAACATCCTGTTGTCTAACTTCCTCGGAATGTGCTCCTTCATCTCCATCTCCAAGGATTACAAGAGCTCCTTCGGCCTCGGTTTCGCCGTGACCATCGTCATGACCATCACCATGGTCGTATCCTGGGCGGTGCTGAAATTCGTGATCGAACCCCTGGGGATCGAATACCTTTCTTTTATCATTTTCATCATCGTTATCGCGGCGATAGTGCAGATGCTGGAAATGCTCATCGACAGGATTTCTCCGGCCCTCTATCTGGCGCTCGGCATCTTCCTTCCGCTGATCACCGTGAATTGCGCCATCCTCGGCGCGATACTCTTCATGCAGATCCGCAGCTACGATTTCGCTCAGACCCTGACTTTCGGAATCGGAAGCGGGGCCGGTTGGTGGCTGGCCATCATGCTGCTTTCCGCAATTAGGAAGAAGGTGGACGTAGCTCCCGTGCCTGCAGGCCTGAAAGGACCCGGCATCACCGTGATCACCATAGGTTTCATGGCGATGGCCTTCATCGGTTTCTCCGGCATGCTTACCGTACAATAAGGAGGCCGCAATGCATCCCCTGATCATCGGCCCCCTCGTGACGGCCGGTCTATCTTCGATCCTCGCCCTCGTGATTTCGGTGACCGACAAGATCGTCAACGATTACGGGGAGGTCTCCGTCGACATCAACGGCGGAAAGAAGAAGCTCGCAGTACGCGGCGGATCCCACCTCTTGGGAACCCTCGCGACGGAGAATATCTTCGTCGCTTCGGCCTGCGGCGGCAGGGGCACCTGCGGCGCCTGCAAAGTGAAGGTATTATCCGACGTCGGCCCGCACCTGCCCACCGAGCTTCCTTATATGAACGCGGAAGAGGTCGAAGCGAACACCAGGCTCGCCTGCCAGGTGAAGCTGAAGAAGGACATCGCGATCGAGATTCCGGAATCCCTGTTCAACATCCGCAAATTCAGGACCCGCATCGAAAGCATCAAGGATCTGACCTACGACATAAAGGAGCTCTACTTGGCCCTGAGCGACGCGGACGTCGCAGCCGGCGGCATCGCCTTCGAATGCGGTCAGTACGCCCAGCTCGTCGCTCCTCCCTACGACGGCATCAAGGAATCCACCCAACGGGCTTATTCGATGTCTTCCAGCCCCTTGGACAAGGCCCATATCGAGCTTCTCGTCCGCCTCGTTCCCGGCGGGATAGTGACCACCTGGGTGCATACGCAACTCAAGGTAGGCGACGAGGTCGAAGTGATCGGCCCCTTCGGCGAGTTCGGAGTCAAGGACACGGACGCGCTCATGGTCTGCGTCGCAGGAGGCTCGGGCATGGCTCCCTTCAAGAGCATGCTCAACCATATTTTGGAAACGAACGCATATCCGGGTAAGGAAATTTGGTACTTCTTCGGCGCCCGATCCAAGCGAGATATGTTTTACCTCCAGCAGATGGCGGAACTCGAGGGCAAGATCGACCGCTTCCATTTCGTCCCCGCGCTGTCCGAACCGAATCCTGAGGACGCCTGGAACGGTCCGACCGGCCTCATCACGGATGTGCTGGATACCTACATAAAGGACAAGATGCCGAAGGGCCGGCCGATGGAGGGCTACCTCTGCGGCAGTCCGGGCATGATCGACGCATGCATCAAGGTGATGTCCAAGAACGGCATGACCCAGGACAAAATCTACTTCGACAAATTCTGATACGGGAGGCGACCATGAAGATGCAGCGCGACGAGAAGGCCGCCGCCGAGCGGATGAAGCCGGGTGTCATCACGAGCGGCGGCTTCCTCGGGACCGAGGCCCGTGCCCTTTCGGACATAATCGAGGCCGACGAGGAGCGCTTCAGGGCGCTCGGCATTGATTTCGGGAGCGCCGCGGACGAGTTGGAGCGGCTCAAGGCCGAAGGGGCGAAGGGGCTCGGAGAGCAGATGACGGTGGGCGGCAGGTTGCTCGTGAAGAGCGACGAGGCGCGCGGAAGCCTCCCCTGTCCCTACGACGACGGCTTTTTCCACAAAAATTCGGTTACTTTGGAGCTCATCGCCACAGGAGAGCGCCTTGCCTATTCCGACCTGTCCATACACCTGCTCCGGGAACACCATTTCTGCCAGGGCGAAGGCGGGGCTTTCCGGCTCGCTCCCGACGCGTTGAAACGCCTTCTCCTGCTTTGAGGCTGATGGGTGTCCGAAAGGCCGCCCTGTCGGGTATATTCTAACCATGGGAATTCGGGACGAAAGACGGAAATACCGCAGAAAGCATCGAACCGTTCTCTTCATGGCTGTCCTTTGCTTGGGTTCCGCCGTTTTCGCTCAGACGCCGCAGCCCGTGTTCCTGTTGCGTTCGTTGGCCGATTCAGGGCCGGTCCGGAATCCCGAACTGTTTTTTTTCCTGCCCCCCGACGCGTTCCTGACGAACGACTCCCTTCCTCAGTCGATCGGTATCGAATCGAAGTCGCCGGAAGGGGCGGAAAAGGCGATCGCGACCGAAGTTCGCTGGAACCGGCAAGGCCAACTTGTAAGCTTTCCGGTTATGCTAGAAGCCGCCATGGCCCAGGTCAGCCTGGAGCGCGATGCGCGCGGCTTCGTCCGTTCCCTCACCCTGATCCCGGCTGAGGGAGAAGGCGAGGAATCGGGAGGGGACGGCGAGTCCGGTTTCCTCGCTGGCTTCCTGCTTGATTCAGACGGCCGGGCGGAATGGGGGACTTGGGAGGACGGCGAAACGAGGGGCGCCTTCCGCTTCGCCTATACCTTCGATGAAGCCGGCCGTGAACTCGTCCGCGAATACCGCTACGACGAAGCGGGATCCGTTGTCGCCGCCTTTGCATATCGTTTGCGCTCTTCCGCTATTGGTGCCGTGGACATCCTTGATGAAACCGGAAACGCAGATGAAATAATGGGCTGGGAACTAGACGGGAACGGAAGGGCTGTGCTCGTCCGGAACGGAACGATCGCGACCGAAGCATATTACGACGGGTCGGGGCGGCCCGTTCTGATCCGGCGGACTGACGAAAAGGCTCCGATTCACGAAATCTCTTTCCAATGGAACGAAAAAGGGGAATTGGTCCGGGACGTTTCGATCGATGCGGAAGGCAAGAGAACCGAACGGAAATACGCTTATGTCAGGGACGGTAAAGGCAATTGGATTTCCCGTTCTTCCGTAGAATACGCGGAGCGCTTCGGCGCTTTGGTGGGAACCGATGGACCCGAGCTGGTCCGGAATATACGCTATCGCTGAAAGCGGACGAGGAGTTGATCACATGAATGGAGCCGCCGACTGGCGCGACGCGAAATACGACGAAGTTTTTGACCAGGAAACACGGGGCCTGGAGAGGCGGCGGGCGAGCGATCCCGCCTGCGGCGTGGAGGATCTGGAGGCAATACTCATGAATCTGTACCACCAGGAAGGTTCCGATTGGGTCGGTCGCGGGGACCTGCAGGACACCGTCATGTCCGCGACCATAGCAGCCTATGAGGCGTTCGTTTTTGCCTGGAAAGCCGAGCGTCAAGCGATTTAGGGCTAAACGGCGTTACCTCGCAGAAACGCGTTTGTTGTATAGGGAGGAACGGACGGCGAAAGCCGCTCCGGTTCTTGAACCTCCTTCCTGGTTCCCCGGGTTTTACTCCTTTCCCCGGGGAACCTTCTTTTTTGTCCATTTGCCAAAGCGACTGCCAGGATACATACTGGTAGGACGTGAGGAGGCCGAACATGGCGATAAAGAAGGTATGGCTGGACGAGACCGACGACGAATGCATTTCCTGCGGCAACTGCGAGGCGATCTGCCCCGAGGTTTTCGAAATTCCCGAAAAGATGGTCGTGAAGGCGGGAGTCGACTACTCCGCTTTTGAGGCGAAAATCAAGGACGCGATCGAATCCTGTCCGACGAACGTCATCAAGTTCGAATAGCCGCTTCCGGAAGGCCGAACAGGCGGGAAGCGTTCCCGGCGGCACTTTCCGCCAGTCCGGCCGTCCCGATTCCGCGGATCGCGGCAAGGGCCGCATAGATATATTCCACCATGCCCGGCTCGGCGGCCTTGCCCCGAAAAGGCACGGGCGCAAGGTAGGGCGAGTCCGTTTCCAGCAGGAGACGGTCCGCCGGCACGAAACGGGCCGCCTCCCGCTGGTTCTCCGCATTTTTGTAGGTGATGGTGCCGGAGAACGAAATGTGGAAGCCGAGGTCCAGGAAACGTCTGGCCTCTTCGAGCCCGTACGAAAAGCAATGGATGACGCCCGCGAGCCCACGGTGCCGCGCGATGGCGGACGCCGTCTCCGCCGCCGCCTCGCGCGAGTGGACGATCAGCGGAAGTCCGAGACGCAGGGCCATTTCCGCCTGCGCGTCGAAAAGTTCCGCTTCGCCCGGAAAAAGAGCCGAGTCCGTATTCCAGTGCCGGTCGAAGCCGCACTCACCGATCGCGGCGACTTTCCGGTCAGCCGCACAGTCAACCGTTATAGTTTCCAGACTTTTTTCGAGCCGTTCCATGAAAGCCGGAGGATCGGCCAAGGCTTCGGCCGAAGGCCAGATCCCGGCGCTGAAGCGTACGCGCGGAAAGTGTGCGAATTCCGCCTTCCGCTCCGGCAGGTCGTCGCAGCGGGTGCCTATGTCCAGTACCGCGCCGAAACCTTCGGCGAAAAGAGCCTGGAGCCGCGCCTGCGCGTCGATGCCGCGGGAGGCGAGCATTGAAAGATGGGCATGGCTGTCGACGTAGGGAAGCATGGTTCTTGACGATACAGGACCCCGCCGATAGTATGCAAGCGCTCGGCCGGGATGGTGGAATGGTAGACACCGGGGACTTAAAATCCCCTCCCCGCAAGGGGGTACGGGTTCAAGTCCCGTTCTCGGCAGGTATATTGACTCCCGCATTAAAACGGATTTTTTCTGCCGCTTGCCGCCTGCCGCTTTCTACTCCTTCCTTCTCACCGCCCGCAGCAATTCATCGAGCGTGATTTCCATCCATACGGGCCTGCCGTGTGGGCAACGGGGAATGGGGAGGTCGAAGGCGGCCTGGGCGAGGGCGGCGGCGGTGCCGTCGTCCAGCGCGTCGCCGTCCTTGGCGGCGGCGCTGCAAGCCATGGTGGCGTACCAGCGGTCGGCCATTCCCTCCCGGGATGAGCCGAGGTCCAGGATGGAGCGCACCGTTTCGCTTTCGTCCGCCTTCCAGGCATCCGGAACCCCTTCCAGAAGCCAGGTCCCGTGGCCTTCCCGTTTTATCAAGATGCCGAGTTCGGCGAGCTCGGGCGATCTTTCGGCAAGGAAGGAGTCCTCCTCTTCGCTCTCCGTCGCGAAGGGATAGGGCACCAGGAGTTCCTGGACCACGGGTTTGCGCGCACGGAGCCGGTCGTAGATCACGCGCTCGTGGGCTGCATGCTGGTCGATGAGATAGAGCCGGTCATCCTTCTGGGCCACGAGGAAGAGGCCGAAGGCCGTGCCGAGGTAGCGGGCGGAGCCGGCTGCTGAGTCGCCCGCGGGTACGGCGGGGCGGGGCAGGGGGGCGAATCGGGGCCTTTCATCCAACAGGGCTTCCATCGCCAGTCTTCCGCTCCGGATCTCCGCCTGCGGTCGCATCGCATCCGCGTAGCTTGGCCCCGCTCGATCGGACAAGGCCGCTGGCCATGCCTGGGGAAGGACCTGCGGCCCGTCGTTCTCCCGCAATTCCGGGAATCCGTAGCCGCGCTCGGTGGTCCCGGCGCCGTCATGTCCGGCCGAGCCCCCGCCGAGGTTCTCGCGACGGACGAAATCAGCCAGGGCGCGGACAGTCGCTCGATGGATGGCCGGAGCGTCCTTGAAGCGGACCTCGCGCTTGGCGGGGTGTATGTTGAAGTCCGCGAGTCCTGGATCGATGTCCACGTAGACCGCGCCGACCGGCCGGCTTCCGTTCGGGAACCAACCCTGCGTTCCGTATTCCAGGGCCTGCAGGAGCGAAAAGTCCTGGATCCGCCTGCCGTTCGCGATCACGTACTGGAGGCGCCGGTCGCCGCGGTGGATTTCGCTCCCGCCGACGACGACGGAAAGGGAGAACCCTTCGCCTGTCGCGAAGATTTCATGGACGAAGCGGGCTTCCGCGTCGCCGAGCAGGGCAGCGCAGAAACGTTCGCGCCGCGTGGGAACCGCCGGCAGGAAGAGGCGGAGCTCGCCGTCCTGGACGTAGCGGAATTCGGTCTCGGGGAAGGCGAGGGCCTTGTCGACGAGGGCCTGGCGGCAGAGGACGGCTTCGGCGGCCTCGCGTTTCAGGAATTTCTTGCGGGCGGGAATGGAGTCGAAGAGGCCGGCGACCCGGATGGTGGTGCCTTTGGCGCGGTTGACCCTTTCCACGCGGGCTTCCCCTTCGGGGCTTCCCGCAGGGCCGACGGCGAGTTTCCAGGCTTCCCCTCCGTCGCGGCTCGTCGCGATCTCCAGGCGGGCGACCGCCGAGATCGCGGACAAGGCCTCGCCGCGGAAACCGAGGGTTTCCACGGTCTGCAAATCCTCAACGCCGGTTATCTTGCTCGTCGCGTGGGGCAGCCAGCAGATTTCCAGGTCTTCTTTCGCCATGCCCGAGCCGTCGTCGGACACCTCGGTCCGTAGCGCGCCTCCGCCTTCCACCGCGACCTCGACGCGGGATGCCCCCGAGTCGATCGCGTTGTCCACGAGTTCCCGCACGAGTGCCGCCGGCCGGTCGACCACCTCGCCCGCCGCTATCTTGCGGGCTACTTCGGGCGGCAGGACCCTGATCCGGCCGTCCCTCGTTCCGCAGTCCATAGCTAGCCTAATCGTCTCCGCCGAAGAGTTCCATCTCGGGCTTCTCCTCAGGCGGGGCGTCGGCGCTGTTCATCAACGTTTGGATGCGGCCTTCTATCTTGTCAAGGTCCTTTTCCAGCGCACGGGCGAGCTTTATGCCCTCCTCGAAGTCTTTCAGCGCGTCGTCCAAGGGAATGTCGCTCTTCCGTATCCGCTCCCCGAGCTCTTCCAGCCGGGCGAGCCGTTCTTCGTAACTTTTCGTGCTTTTCATGCGTCCTCCTGGGACACGTCCTCCTGGGACATGACGGTTTCGGCCCGCGCGGCGATTCTTCCCTTGAGCGGCCTTATTGTCAGGCGCGCGCCGACGGCGACGGCGGCGGCGTCGCGGACGACACTCCCGTCGGTATCGTTCACCACGACCGAGAAGCCCCGCGCGAGCACTTCAAGCGGATTGGAAGCCTCCAGCACGCCGGCGCAAAGGGCGACGCGCTGCCTGGCCGCGCTTACCAGGTCGCGCAGGGCTCGGCATAATTCTTCCTTGGCGTCATCGAAGCGGACGAGCCTCGGCTGAAGGATGGCCCTGAAGCGGTATTCCATCTCTTCGGCGGAAAAGGGTCGGCTCAGGATCCGCGCCCGTTCGATCCTCGCGCCGATCGCGGTCCTCATGCTCCTTTCCAGCTCCCTCACCCTATCCGCCGTGTCGGCGCGGTTGGAACTCACGAGTTCGGCGGCCGCGGAAGGCGTAGGCGCCCTGAGGTCCGCCGCGAAGTCGGAAAGAGCCCAGTCTATCTCGTGGCCGACGGCGCTGATGACCGGAATCGCCGATTCGGCTATGGCGCGCACCACCTCCTCCTCGGAGAAGGGTAGCAGATCCTCAAGGGAGCCGCCGCCGCGGCCCACGATGAGCACATCCGCGAGTTTCCACGCGTTGGCCTGCCTGATCCTTTTCGCGATGGCGGGTGCGGCTTCCACGCCTTGGACCGGACAGCCAAACACGACGACGTCGATGCCGGGGGCGCGCCGGGAAAGAACGTTCAGGATATCGCGGATGGCGGCTCCGGTCGGCGAGCTCACCACGCCGACGCGTTCCGGAAAGCGCGGAACCGGCTTCTTGCGCGCTTCGTCGAACAAGCCTTCCGCGGCCAATTCCCGTTTGCGCCGCTCCAGCATCGCCAGCAAGTCGCCTTCGCCGGCGGCCTCCAGAACTTCGCAGATGATCTGGTAGCTTCCCCGTTGGGCATAGACGGAAAGGCTACCCCGGGCGCGGACGAGCATGCCGTCGGCAGGCTGGAAAGCCAGCGATCGCAGCCGGTTCTTGAACATCACCGCTGAGATGGAAGCCTGTTGATCCTTGAGGGTGAAATATAGGTGCCCGGTGCTTGACGGCCTGAAATTCGAGATTTCGCCTTCCACCCGGACGCTGGGAAAGGTCCCCTCCAGGCAGAGCTTGATGAGTTCGGTTAGCTCGGATACCGACAGGCGGCGTTCCTCGATCATGGGCTGGAGTATATTCGAGGCGGAGCACTCGCGCAACGCTGTCCGCAAGCGCTATTCACAAACGGCTTCCCTGCCGATACATTGGGTGATATGAGCGCCATAGCTATCCTGTACGCGGCGGATCTTTCCCCCGTCGCCTTCGAACCCCTGCGGGGAGGAAAGGATTCCTTCTCGCTCGCCGTGGAGAAGGCGCGTTCCTTCCCCGACGTTTCGGCCGTAGCGTTGCTGGTGGGCGAAGATTTCGCCTTCCCGGCCAACTTCGACGCGGCTGTCCGGGAGGGCATCCTCCTCGAGCGTTCGGCTTCCTGGAACAGGAAGAAGGCGCTGGAACGGATAGCCGCCCTGGCGGACCCCTACGACCTGGCCTATTTCGCCTGGGCCGATTGCCCGCTGCTGGACGCGGAGCTCGCGTCCGCGATCCGCGCCCGCCATCTACGCTACGCCGCCGAGTATTCCTATGCCGACGGCTGGCCCTACGGCTTCGCCCCCGAATTGCTCGCTCCGCGCGCGGCTTCCTCCCTCGCTTTCCTCGCCGCCGAAGATGCGGAACCGGTCGGCCGCGACCTGATTTTCTCCGTGCTCCAGAAGGACATCAATTCCTTCGACATCGAAACCGAGATTTCCCCGGTTGACCTCCGCAGCCACCGGCTGAGCCTGTCCGCGGATTCCGCTCGCAACCTGCTCCTTCTGAAGCGCTTCATGGACGCGGGCGTTTGCTGCGCCGCGGACGCCGCCGACGCAATAGCGAAAAATCCGGCCTTCCTGCGGACCCTTCCGGCCTTCTTTTGCGTCCAGGTAGCCGGCGCCTGCCCCCAGGAATGCGGCCTCTGTCCCTGGCCGCGCGTTTCCCGGGAAAGCTCGGGTCTGGGCCCGCTGGAGCGCAGCGATTTCATGCCCCTTCCGCGTTTCGAAGCCCTGCTCGATTCGATCCGCGCTTTCTCCCGCGACGCCGTCATCGACCTTTCCGCCTGGGGGGAATGCTCTTTGCATCCCGAGATCGAAAAAATGATACGCGCGGTGATGGACCGCCCCGAACTGGCCCTGATCATCGAAACGAGCGGGATAGGCTGGAAATCCGGCATTCTCGAGTCCATCGCCGCCGCGTCGGCGCTTTCGCCCTCCCGTACGAGCGGCCGCGCGAAACTATCATGGATAGTGTCGCTTGACAGCGACGACAGCGGCCGGTACGCCGTGGTCAGGGGGCGGGGCTATGAGGAAGCAAGGACCTTCGCCGAAAAGGCGATTGCCGCTTTTCCGAAAGACGCCTGGGTGCAGGCTGTCCGCGTCAAAGACCAGGAGGAGGATCTGGAACGTTTCTATCGCGCGTGGAAAGTTAAAACGCCGAATGTCATCGTACAGAAGCACGACGATTTCTGCGGGTACTTGCCGAGCATGAAGGCCACCGACCTTTCGCCGGTGATACGTAGCCCGTGCTGGCACCTGATGCGCGACGTCGTCGTCCTCATGGACGGGACCGTCCCGATCTGCAAGGAAGACCTCGGACGCTCGCCGTCGCTCGGAAACGCCTTCACGGACGACCTGTCGCTCATCTGGGAGCGCGGCGCGGACCTGTACGCCAGTCACGCCTCGCTTGTTTATCCCGGAATCTGCGCGAAGTGCGATGAATACTATACCTACAATTTTTAACGCGACGGGGGCGACTTATACGGTCGTCGGCGGCTCTTCCCGCGCCGCATCCACCGGAATTTCCGCCATCCTTCTCAACAGAGGCGCGCGTTACCTAAGACGTTCCGTGTTCCAGGAATTGGAGAAGGCGGGCTTTGACCGCATCGTGTCGGTAGAGGGTCCCCGTGAGACCTGGGACGTCGAAGAGCTCGCCGCGCGATTTCCGTCTGTCAAATTCCTCGGCCTCAAGAAGGAGGCTTCCATCGGGGAGCAGATCAACCTTGCGGCCGCGGAAACCCAATCCGAGCGCTTTTTCGTGCTGTGGAACGACATCAGGCTTGCGCAGGGAGGCGGCGCCGCCCGCATTGCGGAAAAGGCGGCCGATCGGAGCGCGCTCTGCGTCGTCCCGATCATCGAAAACGGAAAATACGAAACCCTGCCGACGCTGAAGGTTCCGGCCTTCTACCGCGGAACGATACGGACCATTCCATTCGCGCCCCGGGTGGAAAACGCGCCCACCCTGTATCCCTTCGACGCGGTCGGGCTCTACGACATGGAACGCTTCCAACGGCTCGGAGGCTTCGATCCGACGATTCGCAGCCTGTACTGGCAGCTTATGGATTTCGGCTTCCGGGCCCGGCTCTGGGGCGAAACGATACGCTGCACCCGGGCGGTGAAGTTCGCCTATGAGGGAGAGATACCCTCCGAAAACGCTTCGGTGGACGAAGGCTACAAAGTCTTCTTCCTGAAGAACCTCGCCCCCGTCTTCAGGGGGGACTACGCGCATATTCCGATCCGACGTTTTCTTCCCTACATGCTCCGTTCGGGCGTCGGGGCCATCGAAGCCTGGAAGGAATTTTCCGAGGGCAGGAAGTGGGTCGCGACGAACCGTTACCGATTCTCTTCCGATGCGCGGATGGCGATCGAACTCTGGGAGGCCCCCGAATCATGACCGCCGTGGTCCTCCAGGCTCGCATCGATTCTTCCCGGCTCCCCGGGAAAGCCCTGCTCGAACTCGGCGGAGAGCCGATGATCTTCCGGGTCATGCAGGCCCTGCAAGCCGTCGCCGCCGACGTACGCGTGCTCGCCTGTCCGGAGGACGCGCGGGAAGCCTTCCGGTCCCTCGCCGACAGGGCGGGCTTCCGCCTCGTAACCGGATCCAAGGACGACGTCCTGTCCCGCTATTGCGACGCGATACGGGCCACGGGCGCGGACCGCGTCATAAGGGCCACCGGCGATAATCCCTTCGTCTTCGCGGACGCGGCTAACGAGATAAACCTCCAGGGCGAACGGCTCGGCGCGGATTACGCGTCCTATGCCGGTCTGCCGTACGGAACGGGGGTCGAAGCGCTCCGCTCGGAAGCCCTGCTGCGCGCGGAACGCGAGGCCGGGAATCCCCATGAAAGGGAACATGTCTGTCCGTATCTCTACGGAAACCCCGACGCTTTCCTCCTACACCGTCCTGTCGCTCCCTCCGATTGGCGTATGTCCGGAATGCGTGTCAGCGTGGATACGCGGGAGGACTGCGACCGCGCGCGACGGCTTTACGAGGAGCTGATCCTTCTGCAAGGCGATCCCTTCCGGACCTCCGCCCCGGCGGTCATCGCGGCATGGCGGAAGCTCGAAGAACGTGAGGCCCGCGAGTGATGCGCGCCGAATCGGTGCTCGTGGTACCCCGCGTCCAGCCGCTGAAAGGCAGCGGCCATCTGAAGCGTTGCGCGGGCCTCGTGCGCGGATTACGGGCGGAAGGCGTTAACGCATTCCTTTTCCTTTCAGCCGTGGAAGGCGATGTCGCTCCTTCCCGCGATGCGGAAGACCTCCTGACGGCTTTCCCCGAGGACCTGGACGCGGGATCCGTTTTCAAGGACGACCCCGCTTCGCGCGCCTGGACCTTCATCGTCCTGGACCGCTTGCGGACCTCCCGCGCGGAATACCGGTATTGGGCCTTCCTTGCCCCGGTTGTCGGCCTTGACGAGGGCGGTCCCTGCCGGGCGCGCTTCGACTACCTGCTGGATCTGCTCCCTTCGCCCGCTTCGCATCGCGCGAACCGACTGGATCCCTATCTGCTTTCCCTGCCCGAACGCCGTCGTCCCGCATTTCCCCAGATGGACGCCGCAGAGAGCGGCGAGCTTCGCGCCCTGGTCACTTTCGGCGGTGAGGACGCTGCGGGTCTCGGCATCCCCGCCGCCGCATCGCTTGGCCGGGTCCGGGGGCTCAGGACGACATTCGTAGCTCCCGCCCTCGATCCGAAGATCGACGAACTGAATGCCGCGCTCGCGGCGGAGGGCGCCGATGCCGGGAGAGTCCAGATCATTCAGGCGGATTCCGCCCTGAAGGAGAAATTCGCCGATTACGATCTGGTAGTCACTCAATTCGGCCTTACCGCCTTCGAGGCCGCCTGGGCCCGCGTCCCGGTGATTCTCGCATCTCCCACCCGATATCATGAACGGCTCGCACGGGATGCCGGCTTCGTGTCGGCCGGCACGGGACGTGCGGCCGCCGCGCGCGCGGGATCCCTAATGAATGATTTCCCGGGAGTCATCAAACAGACGGCTGCGATCTTTGGCCGCCACGGCGCTGAACGGGACAGAGCAACGCTCGCGTCCGTACTGGCAACCTGTTCCTTCCCCAATCGTGCCGCCTGTCCTGCCTGCGGCGAACATGGCGATAACGTCCTGGCCCGCTTCGCCGGGCGCAGTTACCGCCGATGCCCATGCTGCGGCATGCTCCATCTGGTCCGCCCGGAACCGCCTCCCATCGCATACGCCCGCGACTACTTCTTCGACGACTACAAAAAGCAGTACGGACTCACCTACCTGGAGGATTTTCCCAATTTGGAGAGGGCGGGAGCAGTGCGGGCTGCGAGGGTCTCCGCACTGTTGTGCTCCGCAGGCGACGGGCCTCGGCGCATCCTTGATGTCGGCTGCGCCTACGGCCCCTTCCTGTCCGCCGCGCGCTCCGCCGGCTTCCAGCCCTTCGGTCTTGATCCGGCGGCCGACGCGGTCCGTTTCGTCCGCGAAGAGCTCGGCATGGAAGCGGCCGTCGGCTTTTTTCCCGCATTCGATCCGGTCGCCGCCTTCGGCGGCGACCTCTTCGACGCCGTTTCGCTGTGGTACGTCATCGAACACTTCGAGCGCTTGGATCTGGCGCTCGAAGCCGTCTCGGATTCCCTTAAAAGCGGAGGCGTCTTCGCGTTTTCCACTCCGTCCGGCTCCGGCATCTCTGCGCGGGTCCGCTTCCGCGACTTCCTTGAGCGGAGCCCCGCCGACCACTGGACGATCTGGGAACCGGGACGCGCGGCGGGCATCCTGCGGCGGCACGGACTGGACCTCAAGAAAATCGTCGTTACCGGACACCATCCGGAACGATTCCCCATCCTTTCAGGTTCCCGTCAGGGAGGCTTCCTGCGAACCGCCGCCACCGCGGCGAGCAGGGCATTCGGTCTGGGCGATACGTTCGAAGCGTACGCCGTAAAGAGGTGAAGAACATGTCCAAGCGAATACTCATACTCGGCGCCGGCGTCATGCAGGGACCGGCGATTTCAATCGCGAACGATCGCGGCTGGCGGACTGTCGTAGCCGACGCCGATCCCGCAGCCGCCTGCGTCGGACTGGCCGACCGCTTCGAGCGGATCGACCTGAAGGACAAGGACGGCATGGAAGCCTTCGCGCGCTCCCTGCGTGACGACGGCGGCCTGGACGGAGTGATGACGGCCGGCACGGATTTCTCCGCCACGGTCGCCTGGGTCGCCGAACGGCTCGGTCTTCCGGGAATCGGCTACGAAACCGCATTGGACGCCTCCGACAAGGCGCGCATGCGTGAGCGCTTCCGCCTGAAAGGCGTGCCGTCCCCCGCGTTTACGGTGGTCCGATCAATCTCCGAAGCCGGGGGGGATCTTCCTTTCTCCTTCCCGGTCGTCGTAAAACCCGTCGACAACATGGGGTCCCGCGGTTGCCGTAAGGTTTCATCGTCGGACGGGCTGCCTTCGGCCGTGGAGGACGCGCTCCGTTACTCACGCTCGGGCCGCGCCATCGTCGAGGAATACATGGACGGGCCAGAATTTTCTGTCGATTCCCTTGTGCACGAAGGCGAGATCACGATATGCGGGCTTGCGGACCGGCACATATTCTTTCCCCCTTACTTCATCGAGATGGGACATACGATTCCCTCCGAGCTGTCGGAGAATGCCGCGTCCGAGCTGCTGGCGGTCTTCATTAAGGGAGTCCGCGCCTTGGGGATACGGAACGGAGCCGCCAAAGGTGACGTCAAGTTCACCAGCAGGGGGCCGATGATCGGCGAGATCGCCGCGCGCCTCTCAGGGGGCTACATGTCGGGCTGGACCTATCCGTACGCCTCGGGAGTCCTGCCGACCTCGGGCGCGCTCTCCATCGCGGTGGGCGAACGGCCCGACGATCTCTCACCCAAAAAGGCTTGGACTTGCGCCGAACGCGCTTTTATTTCCATACCCGGCCTCGTTTCCCGCGTCGAGGGACTGGAAGCCGCGCGTTCAGCCGAAGGCGTCCGCGACGTTTTCGTCCGGGCGCGCGCAGGCGACCGAGTCGCCTTCCCGGAAAACAACGTGGCTAAATGCGGTAACGTCATCGCCTCAGCGCCTTCGCGCGCCGCCGCGTCCCGGTCGGCTGAGGAGGTTGCCCGGTCCATCCTTATCGCCCTCGCGCCCCGGGACGAGGCGACGGACACCTTCCTGGCAGTCCCTCCGGGCGGCGAAGGGAAGTTCCCCCCCGACGCATTCGCACTCGGGCAGAGCCTCCTGGATGCCCTTGCAGACTTGAACGAAGGAGGGGAGGGCCCGGCCGAGCCTGCGCGACTCGCGATCCTGCCATTCCGGGAATTTGAAAATTCGGACAGCAGGGATTTGGTCGGCCGTACGGTGACAGAAACCTTGGCTGCGATCCGGACGTTGACCGGTCTTCCATTGCCCTACGCCACATCCTCGACGCCTGGCCCCTGCGTGCTCGGACGCGGTTTCTGGACCGCATTGGTGAGGGGCGGCTACCAGGGAGCTGTCTACCGCATAGAATCCGACGTCCGGAATCGATGAAGGCCATCCGCGCGCGCCAAATATTTTTCGTCCTCTCGATCCTTCTGTGTTCCTCGGTCGCATACGCGGAAGGCGGCAGCATGAGCCTGCGGGAGACCCTCGCCGAACTCGGCGCGACGCTCAGCTGGGATCCGGTTTCCGCGCGCGGGGCCCTCGAACTTCAGAACCACCGTATAGTCTTCCGCGCGTACGGGAACAGCGTGAAGGCCTCTTTCGTTTTGGACGGCAAAGATCTCATAGAGGCCCCGTCCCCCGTCTCCGCCGACGGGCAGCTCACGTTTCCCGGAGCCTTCGTGGAGGCCGTGCGCACGTCGGTAAAGAAGGCGTCCGAAATCGAGAAGTCGCGTTTCAGGATAGCCGCCATTCTCGTGGATCCCGGTCACGGCGGCAAGGATACCGGAGCGGTGGCGACCCATGTGATCGACGGTAAAAAAGTCGAACTCGTGGAGAAGGATATCGCGTTTGAGGTGGCCTCTCGATACTTTGCCCTCTTGGGAGCCGCCTATCCTGATAAAAGTATACTCCTTACCAGGAATGGAGATACTTTCCCTTCACTCGAGCAGCGGGTGGCGATCGCCAATTCCGTTAAACTTGCTGAGAACGAGGCAATCGTCTTTGTTTCCATCCACGCGAACGCTTCCTTCAACAAAAAAGCGCGCGGCTACGAAACCTGGTTCCTTTCCCCCGAATACCGGCGGACGGTCATCGACGCCGGGAAATTCACGGATTCAAGCGAAGTTCTGCCTATCCTTAACGATATGATGGAGGAGGAGTTCACCATGGAAAGCGTGATGATAGCCCGCTCCATCATGAAGCGCTTCGACGGCACGATCGCCGGGGAAAGCCCTTCGCGGGGGATCAAGGCCGAAGAATGGTTCGTCGTCCGAAATGCCCGCATGCCCTCAGTCCTCGTAGAACTCGGCTTTGTGACGAATCCGGATGATGCCCGGCTGCTCGCTGATCCCTCGTACTTGCGAAAGCTTTCCGAGGCGTTATATAGTGGGACCGTGGATTTCGTATCCACGTTCGAAAAATCCGGGGGATTCACCGCCGCACGATGAAGCGATTACTTCTTTTCATTCAAAGATTTTTCCGGAAGCCCCAGAACCGCAGGCTTTCCGCTCTCGTCGCACTCGGTCTGGTCGCATTGGCCGACGCGGCATTGAGCGGGACCGCCCGCCGGACCTTCGTGTTCCACCGCCTCCATAACGGTCGGCCTGCGGTCGAGATGAGGATGCTTCACATTCCCAAGGGACTTGAGGCGAGGATCGCGCAATATGTGGAGGAAACCCTTCTTGGACCCGGCGCCGAAGGTTCGGGGCGACTGTTCGATAAGGAGGCTTCTCTCGAATTCCTCATGGTGCGGGATGCCGTCGCTTACGTCGACCTGTCTCCTGAGGCAGCGCTTCCCGCTGGTACGGAAAAGGCTGTCCGCCGGCCTTTACGGATCCTTCGGGATGGAATGCTCAGGAATTTCCCCGCTTTGGACAAGGTCGTTTTTTTTATTGGCGGCCAAGAACCCTATATTGACGACGACGAGGCGTCGGAAGCTTCGTATGACCCCGCAAAAAAACCAAAAAGCGTTGACAAATAAAACCCTTCTCGTATAATTCTATACGACAAAGGCCTATCGCGTATTGAAAAGGAGCTTTGAATGAAACGGACGTTCATTCTTGTCGCCATCGCGTTGCTTGCGGCGGGTGCGGTCTTCGCGGAGGAAGCCGTACTCATCGACTTCTCGAAGCTCGCGGCTGACATCGTCCCCAACCAGGACAACGTACCCACTCAGAACCGAGCGACCATGATGGACTATTCCAACGTGGCCGGCGGTAGTTTCACGACGGAGCAGAAGGGTGTCATGAAGACTTCCCTCGCTCTCCCCAACTGGGATGTCGTACTTGCGTCTTCCTCCCGAAACGTCTTGAACCAGACGAAGAGCTATACGCTCGAAGCCCCTTCCAAGCAATTCGGAAAGGTATTCGGCGTACGGGTCCATTTCCCCGTGGAGTCCTTCAACTCCTGGGCAAAGATCCAGCCTCCGTTCGAGATCCCCGCTTTCGAACCGATGCAGCAGTTCGATGATCAAGGCAACGCCGTTGATCCCACAGAAGAGGACAAAGCCAACAAGTTCACCCGTTTCGAAGAGGGAAAAGGCGTTACCAAGAACGTCGGCGTCCTTAAGGCCGTGCAGGTCAACGTGTACGGACTCAACTTCCCGCATGGACTTTCCGCGATCCTTATCGATTCCACCGGTAAGGAAAACGTAGTGTTCATGGGCTACCTCAATTTCGACGGTTGGGGACAGCTCACTTGGGAGAATCCCAACTATGTCTCCGAAGTCCGCAACCGCGAACTTCGCATCTATCCCCTGTACCCGAAGGCCACTCCCTTCGTGCGCTTCGGAGGATTCATCATCCAGAAGGACGCGTCCAAGGAAGGCGGAGATTTTATCACCTACTTCAAAGACGTGAAGGTCATCTTCGACAAGGCCTTGCTCGACACCGATCGTGACATCGAAGACGAAAACCTCTGGAATATCGTCCAGGAACGCGAGACAAACCGCAAAAACTCCGAGATGGAGCGGTTCGGTAATATCCAGGTCATGCGGTATCTTGAGAACCAGAAAAAGGCATCCGAAACCAAGTTCACCCCCGCTGGCGAAAAGGCCGCGACGAACTAAGATCGCTTCGTTAATAAAAGGCGCCGTCCCCGCGACGGCGCCTTTTTTTTAAAGCATTTTAGGGCAAGCGATCGCGAGAAGAGGTTCGATCGAATGAATGAGAACGCGTGGTTTCCCGATCGCGGCCATCTGCAGAAGGAATACGAACACCATTCCAGCGCTCGCTCGTTGATCGTCAAAGACCTTGAGGCGCGCGTGGAAGAAGCCCTCCGGGATCTGTACCCGCGCCCGATGGTCAAAGGAAGAGCCAAGAGCTTCCAGAGTTATTTCAAGAAACTCGTCAGGCTCATGCAGAAGACGGACGACAAATCATCGCCCCCTCCGATCACCGACCTGGTCGGTCTCCGCGTCGTCTGCCCCTTCATAGAGGATATCGCCAACGCGGTGATCGCGCTGAAGAAAGCCTTCGACATAGAAGAGGTGGACCGCAAGGGCTCCAACTATTCTTTCAAGGAATTCGGCTACGAATCCATACACCTCCTTCTCAGGATACCAGAGGAGCTGAGGAAAAAACGTGGCGGCCCGGGTTGCGATGTCGCGGAAATCCAGATCCGGACCATCCTCCAGGACGCGTGGGCGGAAGTCGAGCATGAGCTTGTCTATAAAGCGGAATTCACTCCTTTCGACGAACCGATGAAGAGGAAACTCGCCGCGGTCAATGCAAGCCTATCCCTTGCTGATATCGTCTTCCAGGAAATCCGCGACTACCAGCGGCAATTGAACAGGGAACTCGGAAAACGGAGAGAGACTTTCTTCAGGAAGATCGAGGAATCGACCGACGATTTTATATTCCAGGAAGACCGTTCCGGGGACATGAACCGCATAAAACCCCTGTTCCGCATGGACAAAATCTCAGGCGGCGAAACGATAGACGACCTTCTCCTCGACGCGCTGTATGCCCACAACAACGATCAGTTCGAACGGGCCATCACAATCTATACGCGCATCCTGGACCTGGACGCTTCCGATTTTGTCAAGTCCATGATCTACAAGCATCGTGGCATGGCGAATTTTGCGGAATCCAAATATATAGACGCCGTGCAGGATTTTTCACGCACCATAGAGCTGGATCCATCATGCTATAAGGCGTTTTACTACCGCGCGGTCGTGAAATCAGTCATGCAGCAATATATCGAAGCTATCGATGATTTTTCACGGTCCCTTGAAATCAACCCCTACCAGCACTTCGCCTTGTACCGACGCGGCCAAGCGTTCTACCATCTCGGTGATTATCCGAAAGCGCTTGCGGATTGCGAGAACGCCCTCGTCGCGGAACCCGAGTCGGCGCCGGCCCATCGTTTCCGGGAACTCCTCCTCAACAAGTTGAAAATGTAAGATACTACTTTTGGTCGGCTGTCGGGTATTGACAGGGGCAATCATTTTCGCTACATTGTGTTTCGCGATAGCGAGTTACGCGTCTCCTTCGTCTAGGGGTCAGGACAGCGGGTTTTCATCCCGCCAACAGGGGTTCGAATCCCCTAGGAGATGCCGATAAGGCCGGATAGCGACGACAATCGTTATCCGGTCTTTTTTTTAACCGGGGGCATCGTGCGCTCTGATCGAAGATTGGGTGAAGGCGCGATCGCGGCGATGAAGGCGGAAATCGATACCGTCGAAGGCGCCGAAGTATTCGCTATCGGTTTTCTCGGTGAAGGCGGACTCGTCGAGCGGCTGGAATTCGTCGCCCGGGGACACGATTCCGCGGTTCCGGCGCCTTCCGCCCTGCTGGAGAAGGGCGACGTCCTTCTCCATAACCATCCTTCAGGTTCCCTGACGCCGAGCGACGCTGATCTGTCCATCGCATCCAGGGCCGCCGAGGCAGGAGTGGGCTCTTTTATCGTGGACAACGAGGTCGAGCGCGTATACGTCGTTGTGGAACCCGTTCTCCGAAGGCTCAAGACTCCCCTGGACGCCGACAGGCTCATCGCGACCATGAAGGCGGGTGGAGCCCTCGCAAGGCGTCTGGATCACTACGAACCGAGGGAGTCCCAGCTTGCCCTCATGCGTCGGACCGTCGATGCCTTCAACAATGACGGGATTCTGGCTGCCGAAGCGGGCACCGGGGTTGGCAAGTCCTTCGCCTACCTGCTGCCGGCTCTCGCATGGGCGGCGACGAACGATGAGCGCGTAGTCATCTCCACGGCAACCATCAATCTTCAGCAGCAGCTATTCGAGAAAGACATACCCTTCGTCCTTTCGGCGATGAAGAAGCAGGTGAAGGCCGTCCTAATGAAGGGCCGGAACAATTACCTGTGTCTGCGCCGCCTTGCCGACGCGGGACGGGAAGCCGATCTTTTCCAGGATGATATGGAGGCCTTCTCCGCCATAATGGCATGGGCGGAAACGACCGGAACCGGCGTCAAATCAGATCTTCCCTTTATGGTCGACGAAGGCTTGTGGAGTCGCGTCTGCTCGGAATCGGATACCTGCCTCGGCCCGCGATGCCTGGACCGGGAGCATTGCTTCTTCCTGAAACTCCGGAGGGAAGCTTCCGATGCGCGCATCATCGTCGCGAACCACCATTTGCTGTTCGCCGACCTGGCCGCGCGCAAGGAAGGCGCCGGATACGACGGGACCGTCGTACTCCCTCCGTACGAACGAATCATCGTTGATGAGGCGCACACGATAGATGCCGCGGCGACATCCTTTTTTTCAAGCGATTTCGGCCGCCTGTCCGCCTTCCGCCAGCTCGGCAGGCTTTATCGCCGGAAGCGGGGCCTTGAAACCGGGCTGGTGCCCAAATTGGCTACCCTGGCCAGGAACGAGGCAGCGACCGACGAAGTTTCCGATGCGCTCGACGGCCTCAGGAAATCACTCGAGGCTCTGGACGCGGCCGGACTGCTTCTCGCGGGGACCCAGGGAACCTTCCGCCTGTCCGGCACCAAGGATCCTTCACTGGATTCCGTTCTGTTCGACAAACTCGCGGAAACGCGCAACCGCGTCTCGATCATCGCCGGTATGGTGCGCAAGCTCATCGATTCCCTCGACGAAGCGGATGCCGACGATACGTCGGTCTGGGAAGCGAAGGCCATCCTGCGTCGGCTGGAATCCGCCGGTTCGGTTTGCGGCCGGTTCCTTGAATACGACGAAAGGCCGGGGGAAGTCTGCTGGATCGAGCGCAACCGTACTTCCAAAGGTGACCAATGGGCGCGCTTCAGCGCGACGCCCCTGGAGGTCGCCCCGGCGCTCAGAGAGGCTCTGTTCGAACCCAACCGAACGGTCTGTTGCGTTTCGGCGACCTTGACGGTCGCAGATTCGTTTTCGTATTGGATCCGCCGCAGCGGAGCGGACGACGGGCGCGGGGCAGCCTTCGTGACCGATCGTTTTCCTTCTCCGTTCCCCTATTCGCGTTCGGTCTTGCTTGCCGCTCCCGTCGACGCGCCCCTGCCGGACGAGAGCTCGTACAGATCCTTCATCGATGCCGCCGTGACGAGGCTCGTTGTGGCGGCGGGGGGATCCTCACTGGTGCTCTTCACTTCATATGATGCGATGCGCAGCGCATATGCGGCAGCGCAAGGCGCCTTGGCCGACGCCGGCATCCGCTGTATGAAACAGGGAGATGACGACAGAGCCCGCCTGCTGAAAGCCTTCATTGAAGACGAGAAGAGCGCATTATTCGCCACGGATTCGTTCTGGGAGGGCGTCGATGCGCCGGGGGACACCCTGCGGTTGGTGATTCTCTGCAGGCTGCCGTTCCGAAGCCCGAACGAGCCGGTGTTCGAAGCCAGGCGCGAAGCCCTTGAAAGCCGCGGCGGTAACGCTTTCATGGAGCTTTCCCTACCCGAAGCGGTCATGAAGTTCAAACAGGGTTTCGGCCGGCTCATGCGGAGATCGAGCGACGGCGGCGCGGTGGTCGTCCTTGACGGGCGCCTTCTGAGGAAAAAATACGGCGCCGTATTCATCCGCTCCCTGCCCGAGACGCGGACGAGCTTCGCCGACTTCGAGACCGTTGTCGACGAAGTGAGGAGCTTCCTCTCCCGCTAGGCGTGGCTGTCGAAGACCGTTTCGCCCAGTTCCGAATCGGCTTCCTTTATTTCCGCGCGGTATTCGGCCAGAGCCTTGCGCTCGTGCTCCAGCTCGGGGAATGAATACAGGGGCTTTCCGTCATCGGCGATCTCCACTTCGGGATTGGAGTATGAACCGAGTTCCTTTATGACACGTTCCCTTGCGGCTTCGATGTCGTCGGGTTTGCTTTCCTCTGCGACCGGATTGAAGGAAGCCGGCGAAACCTTCCGGGGGGTATCCCAGATGCGCCGGTACGCCTCTTTCCGCAGATTCTCGTTCTTGACGGCAGCATTTTCTTTGCGCTCCCGTTGCCGGCGGACAAAAGGAATCGCGTAGAAGAGGGCTGCGAAGGCGATTGGAACTGCGCCGAGCACCAGGGAGATGAAAGAAACGGGATCGGCAGCTCCCGAAAAAATGGCGAGAGCCACGGCGTACAGGTAGGTGCTTCCCGTGATCTGGGCTTGGGATACGATGGGACCAATGCCGAGGGCCATCGTGAGGAAGTAGCCGCCGAAAAGCAGGTTGATGCCGTTCAAGGCCAAAAACCAGCCGTTCATCTTGCGAGTATTGGATGAAAAGGTCTTGAGTCGTTTGATCGGCGCCGAGAGCGCGAAAAACGAGCGGTCTTTCTTGTCGGCGCGGCGCATGAGGTCGTCGAAACGGTAGACGATGGTTCCGTCCTTGGTCGCTTCCGGAGAACCGGCGAATTCGACCAGGTAGACGGTGATCCGCTCTTCCGCCTCGCGTGGCCCGAGCCCCGTCAGGGCCATGAACTCCGGCAGGGAAATGGCGCCGCGATTGGCCTGTATATAGGAGATTACCGCCTTCTTTTCCCGCGTGTCCCAGTCGGCGTTCGGATCCCCATCGCCGAAGACGAAGGAAAACACGGCCTGATGCAAAGGCTTCCGGCGGGGTTTTGCCGCACGGACTCCGTAATCGCCGTTCCAGGATTTAGTGATTTCTGAATAGAACCAGATCCGGATGATCAAATCGAAAATGCGGGTAGCCAGAAACAACCCGCCCATTCCGCCGCCACGTCGGGATGAAGATCGATTATCACTTGAAGAGGAAGCGGAAACCGCCACGGACGCGGCGAGCGCGACGAGGGCGATGGCCATGAAGAGGAAGAAATAACCGACGAGCATGACGGCGATCCATACCTTGAACAACATGGTCCCGACTACGATGGCCGCTTTGGAAAGCACGGAAAGGATTCTGCGGAGGGTGGGAGCGAACCCGCGATATTTGCTGCGGAACCCGTTCGGGAAGGAGAAGAGGATTTCCCCGGATTCGGTGACCTGCAGCCGTCCTCCGAACTCATCGGATGCGACGGGGACGAGTTCCTTCACTTTTTCCAGGGGCAGAGCCGTCGCGGCGACGAGATCGGCAACGGTCGTTCCTTCCGTCTTTTTTTTAAGGACAGTGACGATCCGCCCGTAGGCTTCCTCATCTTTCATTTTCTTCGGCATCGCTTAATCCTCCAAGGCTTTCCTGGGTCAATCCTTGCAAGCCGGTTCGGCATCTTTGAAAAAATTGGTATACTTCCGGAGCAAAGCATCCAGGGTCAAGCTGGCGAAATAGTCGTTCATCAGGGTGGTAGCCTCGGTCCATACGGCGAAGGACACGCAATCGTTCATCTTGGAACAGGTCGAACGGTCCTCGCCGCAGGGTGCCAGCGTGAGGCTTTCGCCTGCCGCGTCGAGCACCTCCTTGACCGTAAGTTCGGATAAAATCCGAGTGAATTTAAAGCCGCCGCCGGGGCCTCGGACGGAGCTGACGATTCCCGCTTTCCGTAATTTATAGAAGATTTGTTCGAGAAAAACCGAGGAAATGCTTTCCCGCTCCGAGAGTTGCCGGATGGAAACGGGTCCGCCGTCCTTGGTCATCCGGGCAAGTGCGATCGAAGCTCTGAGTGCATAGCGCCCGCGTGTCGTGATTCTCATGGAGCAAAAACTCCTATATCGATAATATGCAACACAATATATGGGAATGGCCCATTTGCGCAAGGCCGACGGTTCCCGGAAGCGCCTCGGCGGGGTGTCCCCGTGTTGACAGGTAGGAAGCCGGTGTTGTATTTTAACTATAGCTTATGGTCCTTCGCGGGATCGGTATCGTTGTGCATACCGCGGTTCCGCGCCGGGCAAGGAGATGGAATTATGGCAGCGGCCAGTAAGAACAGCCGAACGTCCAGCTCGACGCAGAAGTTCTTTTGCTCCTGCGGCGGGGAAGTCAAGATGAAGACTCTTTTCGAAAACGGAAAGATCAAGAACGTTGCCGAGTGCGAAAAGTGCAAGCGGCTCGAGCGTCGTCCCAGCGACTTCAAATAGAACCTGTTCGGTTCGACGGCGTAGAATGGCCGGCCCGTCGGGGGTCGGCCTTTTCTATGCCGGTTTGCTCGATTGGACCTGTCTCGTCAAGTACTGAAGCCCTTTCAGGGGCATAAATTACTGGATTGTTTGTTGACAGTCGGTAACCTATCTGGTAGGGTAGGGAGCCGAATTTTATTGAACACGGCGCACGGTTGCGTGTATTGGGGGTTTTCTTTTGGCTGTTAAGAAGTCGTCCGCTGAGAAGCGATATCGGCAGAGCGAGGAGCGTCGGCTCCGGAATAAGGCCGCGAAGAGCGCGGTCCGCACAAGTGTTAAAAGGTTCGTGACCCTCGTCCAGAGCAAGGAATCCGCTGAAGCGGAAACCGCTTTGAAGGAAATGATCAAGAAACTTGATACTGCTGCGGGAAAAGGCATCATCAAAAAGAATTCCGTTGCCCGGAAGAAGTCGAGGATGCAGCGCCTCTTCAATACGCTCGCCACGGCGAAATAGCCGAATCCATCGAGGCGCTTCCGTTCGTTCGTGATCGCCCTTCCTTAGGGAGGGCGGCACGAATCGATCGATTTTTTCACGAAGGGACGAGGTTAGGATGGCCGGAAATAAGCTTACAAAAGCTGACATCATCGATTCTATCAATCTCGCGACGGGAACGAATCGTAAGGACATCCATGCCGTGATAGATCTCTTCATCGACGAGATCAAGGCGGCTCTGACGGAGGGTCGTATCGTCGAACTCCGAGGATTCGGAACCTTTGAGATCAGGGTCCGCAAAGGCAGAAAAAAGGCCCGGAATCCGAAAACCGGCGAACCGGTATCCGTCGGCGCCCATGGCGTTGCCGCCTTCAGGCCAGGCAAAGAGCTGAAGCAGGAAGTATGGAACATCAGCGACTTAGCTGATAAACCCCAGGATACTGAGGCGAAGGAATGAAGAAGAAGGGCGGAAGAGATTTCGCCCTGGACTTCTTGATCCATTCACTTGCCGTAGTCCTGGCGTCCTTCCTTTTCGCCGCTTCCTTCCCCAATCTTCTTTTCGTCAACGGATTCCCTTTGCTCGCATGGATTGCCTTCGTACCGGTTTTCTGGCTGGTGCGTCGCATAGGCTGGACCGCCTCCGTCCTCTGGGGCGCGTTCTACGGGTATGCGGCGTACGGGCTTTACAATTATTGGCTCAGCGTTTTTCATCCGCTAGCCGGCATGATAGTCGGCATCATCTATCTTGGCTATTTCGCTCTCCTGTTCCCGTTGCTGAAGGCGGCGGTCGTGCTGTTCCCTCGCAAGGGCTATATCGTACAGTTGCTGATATGGGTCGCCTACGAATATCTGCGGATCCGCGGTTTCGTCGGTTACGCCTATGGAATCTCCGGATATTCCCAATGGAGCGTACTGCCCCTGATTCAGATCGCCGACATTTTCGGCGTGTGGGGTGTCTGCGCTCTCGTGGTCTTCCCCTCCGCTTGGCTCGCGGGTGGCTTTGAACACGGCAGATCGGGATTCCTGGCCTTCCTGCAACGTGAATCGGTCTCGCTTGCCGTCTGGAGCTTCGCCTTGATCGCCGCCTTCGCTTACGGCTTCACCTTTCAGGTGGATTATTCAGGGGCTCCATCCAAGCGGATCGCACTTATCCAGCACAATACCGATCCCTGGCGCGGTGGTATAACCGCATACCGGGAGAATTTCCTTACTCTGAAAAGGCTTTCCGAAGAAGCATTGGCACAGGAGCTCAAACCGGACCTCGTCGTTTGGTCTGAAACCGCCTTCGTCCCCCGCCTGTATTGGCACAGGACGTACCGGGACGATCCTGATTCCTACGTCCTTGTGAAGGAATTGGATGACTTCCTGGCTTCTACGACTGTTCCGTTCCTTATCGGCAACGATGACGGCCGCAAGGAGGTCTCTGCCTCAGGCGAATTGGAACGGGTGGATTATAACGCGGCCATACTGTTCGAGGCGGGGGTGGAAAAGACGGTTTACCGAAAACTGCATTTGGTGCCCTTCACCGAACATTTCCCCTATGAACGTCAGCTCCCCGTGATCTACAAGGCCCTGAGGGATGCCGATACCCATTTCTGGAAAAAGGGAAGCGAAGCGACGGTCTTCGAAACCGCGGGAATGAGATTTTCAACCCCGATATGCTTCGAGGATACCTTCGGCTACCTTTCCCGGCGCTTTGTACGCGCGGGAGCAGAACTGATTGTGAACATCACCAACGACGCCTGGGCGAACAGTCTGCCGGCGCAGATGCAGCACGCGACGATGGCGGTCTTCAGGGCTGTCGAAAACCGCCGGACCGTCGTCCGGTCGACCGCATCAGGGCAGACCTGCGCCATAGATCCGAACGGTCGGATCATCGCGATGGCGGAACCCTTCACGGAGACCCAACTTACCGTCGACGTTCCCATATTTACTGCCAGGCGCACCCTGTATACTTGGTACGGAGATTTGTGGGCTTGGCTATTTATCGCTGCTTCCGCTTTGGCACTCGCAGGCGGAGTCGTACGGAACGCCCTTCAGAGGAAAGCGTAGATTGACAAAGGCTCCATCGTCATAAGAGAATGTATAGCCGGGACCGCGATGCAGCATAACGGCGACGCCAGGATATATCAAAGGAAGGGATGAAAATGGAAGCACGAAAGAAGATACTCATCGTCGACGATGAGCAGATCAACTTGGAGTTCTTCGACGTGATGCTTTCCAAGCTCGGTTTTACCGTCGAAAAGGCGGAAAACGGGGTCGAGGCGCTGGAAAAGGTCCGACGTTTCAGTCCCGATCTCATTATCCTGGATAACATCATGCCGAAGATGTCCGGATGGGAAGTGACCAAGAACCTTAAGAATTCCGAGGAATACTCGGATTTCCGCGAGACGCCGATAATCATGTTCTCCGCGATGGATGACGTGAAGGACAAGGTCGAAGGCTTCGAGCTTGGAGTCGACGACTACATCACAAAGCCCTACAATTTTTCCGAAGTACTAGCACGTATACGAGCCGTACTCAGAAATCGGGAACTTTTCGCCCAGATCGCCGCACGGGAATCGCGCATCGCCATCGCCGAAAACCTCAATGAGGACATTCTTGATTTCGGAGCTTTCTTTATCCAGAATTTCCAGGATGTCGTCGCCGAAGCCAAAAAAATACGGGACAATCCGGCGACGGCAAAATTCGCGTCTTTGTTCCTTGAGAAGTCGGACGAAGTGATGAAGCGTATCCATGCGTTCGAAGAGCGTATGGAATTCGCGGCCGTAGAGCGCGAACGCATCAAGAAGATGGAAATCGAGCTGAAAATCCTGGAGAAGCAGTTCAGGAAAGGGCTCCAGCAGGAGTGATCCGTCGGGATACGGTACGGAGAGGCAAGGAGATCTAAATGATCGACGAGCGTAAACGGAAGGTGCTTGATCTCTTCGCGGAAGGACGAAAGTCCTATAAGCTCATGGACTTCAAAAAGGCTCAGCAGAGCTTCGCCGAAGCGCTCCGCGTCGATCCGGAAGATGGACCGTCAAAAGTCTACTACCTCAGATGTAAGCATTATATTGAGAATCCCCCGCCTGAGGATTGGGACGGGGTGTTCGTTATGACGACCAAATAAAGGAATTGAATCATGGCTAAGGAGACGAGCGGAAGCGCTTTACGGCGCGAGGTCCCCGTGGTCACGACCTTCGGCGCTGAGACGGAGTTTCGCGGTGTCCTGAAATTCCGGGATACCCTGTGTATCAAGGGACGATTTAAGGGCACTATCGATGCGACAGGTCCCCTGTTCGTTGAAAAAGGGGCCTCGGTCGAAGCCGATCGCATCTCAGTGACCTCCCTTACTGTCGCAGGAACCGTGGTCGGTGCTGTCTTTGCCGTCGACAAAGTCGAGATGCTCGGCGGCGCGATCATGCACGGCGATGTTTCCGCCGCCCGCCTGCGTATTTCGGACGGAGTAGTATTCGACGGACAATGCAGCATGACGGGAGTCGATGAGGATGTGGAAATCTTTTCCCGGGTAACCGAGGAAATAAAAGCGGAATTGGCGAAAAAGGCTCCCAAGCGATGATATCCGAAGCGGCCGAGGATTTGTACGGGCTGCTGAAAGCGTGTTCGTTCAGGTTGGCGGCCGCCGAATCCTGCACGACGGGGAGTATTTCGGTCGCCTTCGCGGAAATTCCCGGAGCATCGAAAGTGTTCTGGGGATCGTTCGTCTGCTATTCGAATGACGCGAAGAGTCGCATGCTGGGCATAGACGAGGCGATAATACGGAAAGCCGGCGCCGCGAGCGGGGAAGTCGCGCTCGCCATGGCCGAGGGAATCCTCGCGGCAAGCGGTGCGGATTACGCAGTCGCGACAACGGGCGTCGCCGGACCTGAAGGGGACGGGACCGATGTCCCCATCGGGACGGTATGGTTGGCCGTCGTCAGGCGCGCCGAAAGAACTGACGCGTCGAGCGGAGTCACCTGTCGTCGTTATGAAGGTGACCGCAACGCGATCAGGGATCGGGCAACGGAGGACGCCCTGCGCCTGGTCGCCGCACGTATCCGAAAAGACGGGATGCTGTCCAGGGACTCTTCCCGGATTCCGGCGGATGTGATTCTCCCTTGACAGAGTCGGAAAGCGTGGATATAGTTAACGGGTAAACCTTCCCAGTGTCAAGAAATAATCTGAAACGACCAAGGCGGCGAAATACGCAAGCCTTTTTATGGGTCATCATCGACCCTGATCGAGAGCCCGACGGGTTCCGCGGATTCAGTCGCGCGTCCATGGACGTTCGCCTTTTTCGCCTGGAAATTTTGTCGCACTGAAAACAACCGTTCCCGATACCCGGGAATGCGTGAAAAGCTGGAGTTCATCGATGGCAATCATCCGTAAGAAACGCATTGCAGAGTCTGAGGGCATGGAAGCGGAACGCCCGCGCGACCAGCGAGAATTCGATCTCGCGAGCGCGGACACACTTTCAAGGGACGACCTGCAACCTTCAGACGTGCTTCTGGAGGCGCCGGCAGAGACCGTCGGTCCTTCAGGCGAGGGAGAATCCTCCCTTGCCGAAGAGGAGGGTGCCTCTTCGGATACGGATGATGCCGGCGCAAAGGAACGGGGTGCGGCGCGGGCGATAGTGGTACGGGCCAGGGCCAAGAAGCGGCCCGTCAGGACTGAACTCATCAAGGACGGTTCGACCGACGAGACCTCAGCAACTGAGGAAACAACTGCTGAGGAGGCGCCGGTGGCGCCCATGGCCAACGTGACCGCTGCCGCGGTCACCGCGGTTCCGCTGTTTTCTTCCCAATCACCGAACCGCTGGCAACAGCGCGACCGTCCGTCGCAGCGCCAGCCGGCACAAACTCCCGCTTCCCCGGTTTCGCGCGTCCTGCCGCCCATGCCGGACATTTACGGCAAGCCCGAACCGCGCGGCGACCAGGACAACGGGAAACCTCGCCTTTCCATAAATGAGTTGACCCGTTCCAACATGATGGACCTGCGTGAACTCGCAGGCCGCTATGGAATCAGCCATGAGGATATGGTCGCCCTGAAGAAACAGGAAATCATCTTCTCCATCCTGAAGGCGCATACGGAGCACGGCGGTATCATCTATGCCTACGGCTCGCTGGAAATCCTGCCGGACGGCTACGGATTCCTCCGAAGCCCGCAGAACTCTTATCTCCCCGGTCCCGACGACATCTATATAAGTCCGAGCCAGATCCGCCTTTTTGCCCTTAAAACCGGCGATACCGTATACGGTCAGATCCGATCCCCAAAAGAGGGCGAGCGTTTCTTCGCCATGCTGCGCGTTGAGACGGTCAACTATGACGATCCCGCCGTGGCGCAAAGCCGTATCCCCTTCGATAACCTGACGCCTCTGTATCCGAACAGGAAACTGAATCTGGAGACCTCAACCGAGGAGATCTCCACACGGATCATCAATCTGTTCAGCCCGATCGGGAAAGGCCAGCGCGCCCTCATCGTCGCGCCGCCCCGCACCGGCAAAACCATCCTCATGCAGCGGATAGCCAATGCGATCACGAAAAACCATCCCGAGGTCTACCTCATCGTCCTGCTGATAGACGAACGACCGGAGGAAGTGACCGATATGGAGCGGACCGTGCGCGCCGAGGTCATCTCATCCACCTTCGACGAGCAGGCGACGCGCCACGTGCAGGTAGCCGAAATGGTGCTGGAAAAAGCCAAACGCCTGGTGGAACACAAGAAGGACGTCGTAATCCTGCTGGACTCCATCACGCGCCTGGCGAGGGCTTACAACCAGACCGTGCCGACCTCAGGCAAGATCCTCTCCGGCGGCGTAGATTCCAACGCACTGCACAAGCCCAAGCGCTTCTTTGGTGCCGCGCGCAATATCGAGGAAGGCGGGAGCCTCACGATCATCGCGACCGCCCTTGTAGAGACCGGCAGCCGCATGGACGAGGTCATCTTCGAAGAGTTCAAGGGCACCGGCAACATGGAAATCAACCTGGATCGCCGCCTCTCGGATCGCCGCCTCTTTCCCGCGCTCAACATCAAGAAGTCGGGTACGCGAAAAGAGGAGTTGCTGCTGAGCGACGAAGAGCTGCAGAAAATCTGGGTGCTCCGCAAGGTCATAAACCCGATGGACGACATCGAGATCATCGAGTTGCTTATTGACAGGATGAAAAAAAGTAAGAATAATGAGGCCTTCTTGCGGTCGATGAATACCGGATCGGCGGCGGTTGATTAGCATAGTGTGGAGGATCGATAGATGAAAGAGGGTATCCACCCGAAGTACGAGCTGACGAAGATCACTTGCGCCTGCGGCAACGTGATAGAGACCCGCTCGACAGTCAAGAACATCAGCGTAGAAATTTGTTCGAATTGCCATCCTTTTTTCACCGGGAAGCAGAAGCTGGTGGATACGGCAGGACGCATCGAGCGCTTCCGCAGGAAGTACGGCATAAAGGAATAAGACTTACGTTCGATAAGATCGAATTGAAAAGGACCGCTTTCAGGCGGTCCTTTTCAATTTATGGCTCCCTGCCGAGAATTCTCGGAGGCATAAGCCGCCAGAGAAGGAAAATGCGGCAGGGAAGCTTCGTACCGTCGGTCAGGGCGACGACGCCGCGCAGTTCGGCAACGGGGCCGCGGCGCTCCATGCCCGTGAAGCGCAGGGATGCGATTGACTCGGCGCTGACGCGGAGGGGTTTGTCGTCCGTTGCTTCGCTGTCCGAGGAATAGGAACCGAGACGGTAAAGCAACGCGAAGTACCATTCGTCATCCGCCATCGGTCTTACGCGCCCGGCGTAGTCCCTCTCGCCCTGTGAAAGAAGGAAGGCCGCGTCCCTCTCGCTGAAAGCGCGCGCAAGGCGTACGAGATAAGCCTTGGCTTCCGGGTCAAGGGATGAGAAGACTGGATCATCCAATCCCGCGTCCGGAGAAGACGGGCGGGCTTCCGTCGGTTTCTCGGTGGGCTTTCCGCGGGCGGGCAGCTCGAGGACGGTTTCAGGAACACGCGCGGTCATGCATGCGACGGCGAGAAACGACGCCGCGGCGGCGAGAAGCGTGCATGAATAACGGCGGAAGGGGATTCTCATACCGTGAAAGTATAGCACGAGCGGTTGGTGCGTCCGATGAAATCCTCATCCACGGTCGCCGCCTTCATGTCCGCGACCCGAGCGGAAGGAAAATCCGTCTCGTCAAGCTTGAAGCCCCGCGCGTTCGTGGAAAACCAGAGCCGCCCGCCGGGTGCCAGCAGACGAAGGCATGAGGAAATGAGTCCGCGGAAGTCCCGGCGGACGTCCAGGGTACCCTCCATTTTTTTCGAATTCGAGAATGTGGGAGGATCCAGGACGATGAGGTCCCAGGTCCGGCCTGAAGCGACCGCCTCCTCGAGGAATCGGAGCGCGTCCGCCCTTACCAGTCGATACCGTCCCTCAAGGCGGGCCGGGGAGCCGAAAGCCCGGGGATCGGTCCGCACGCAGGAAAAGCCGTTGAGGCCCAAGTTGGCGGCGGCCCAGTCCAGGTAAGTGTTGGAGAGGTCCACGGAATCGACTTCGGCGGCGTTGCCGGCTGCCGCATGGACCGAAAAGGCGCCGGTATAGCAGAAAAGGTTCAGCACCCGCTTGCCAGCGGACTCGCGGCCGACAAGGGAGCGCGTGGCGCGATGGTCGAGGAACAAGCCCGTGTCCAGGTAGTCGGAAAGGTTGACGAGGAAGCGGAGTCCTCCTTCCTTGACTTCAAAGGATTCGCCTCCCTCGGACGCTTTCTCGTACTGTTCCAGGCCTCGTTGACGCTTGCGCAGCCGGACATGGAAATTTTGTTCGGGAATGGAGAGTGCGGCGGAAGCGGACGCTATCATGGCCGCGAGCCAGACGGCTTCCTCTTCCTCAGCCTTTTCGTATGGCCTCTGGTACAGGGAACCGGCCACCGAGGCGCCATAGATATCGAGGAGGAGGGGGATTTCAGGGATGTCGCGGTCGTAGAGGCGGAAGGCGTCGGTGCCGATCCTCCTGGCCCATTTGCGCAGATGCCTGTATCGCTTGGAAAGGCGATTGGCGAGCATCCCCGCCTGGGAGGCGACCTTCGCGTCCGTCTCAGGCATCCCGCGATTCGAGCTTCTTGGACTGGAGCATCACGCAGAGCATGGCGTACCCGGAGGAGAGGTCTTCTTTCTGGACTACGACATGGTCGGGCACCTTCAGCTTGACATTGGTGAAATTCCAGATCGCTGTGATTCCTGCACGTACGAGGGCATCGGCCGATTCCTGGGCTGACGAGAAGGGCACGGTGAGGATGGCCATCCGGACTCCCAGGTTCCGGACCTGGAGTTCGATGGTGTCCATGGAGAGCACCGGAACGCCGTGCACCGTCGTACCGACCTTCTTGGGATCACGATCGAAGGCGGCGACAACGTTCAGGCCGTGGAAATGGAATTCCTGGTAGCCGGTGAGGGCCGAGCCAAGGTTGCCCGCGCCGACGAGCACCGCGTCACGGATGGAATCCCAGTCCAGAAAATGCTCGATGGCGGCGACGAGGGCGTGGATGGGATAGCCCTTCTTCGGTTTGCCGATGATGCCGGTGATCGAAAGGTCCTTCCGGACCTGGATCGGCTCCAGATTGAGCTCCTGGGCTATGACGGTCCCCGAAATATATTCGAAGCCGTCGCGCTGAGCCTGACGCACGATATGCAAATACGAAGGAAGGCGTCGGATGGACGGAGCCGCAACGATCTTTTGTTTGGCCATAGTCCTATACGATAAGTTGAATTCGATAAATAAGTCAAGAAATAAACCGCGCCATTCAATGCCATTCAACGACCCGCCACCTAACGAGTCCTCAGCGACGTGAAGGGCAATACGACGCTATGGCGCAGGTAGAGCAGTGAGGCAGGCGAGCGATGCATACCGCCCTTCCGTGCCTGTTGAGCAGATGGCTGAAAAGGGTCCATCTTCCGCTCGGCAGGAAAGACGCAATTTCCCTTTCCGTCCGCTCGGGGTCATCGGATCCGGCGAAGCCAAGACGGCGCGCGATCCTCCCGAAGTGGGTATCCACGATGATCGCGTCGCCGCCCCAGCAAGCCGAAAGGACTACCCCCGCCGTTTTCCGCCCGACGCCCGGCAATGCGGTGAGTTCCTCCATCGTGAACGGCACGACGGACGCGTGCCGTTCCGCCAGCATGCGGGAGAGGCCGGAAAGGTAACGGGCCTTGGCGCGGAAGAATCCGGTCGAATGGATAAGCTTCTCCAATTCTTCGAGCGGAGCCGCGGACATTGATTCAGGACCGCTCCACCGGGCGAACAGGGCAGGGGTCACCCGGTTCACCATGGCGTCGGTGCACTGGGCGGAAAGCACGGTGGCGACGAGCAGTTCGAACGGGTTGCGGTAATCCAGCGCGGGCCGAGGATCTGGGTATAGGGGAACGAGCGCGTCGATGACGCTTTCCGCGCGCTCGAGCAGCCTACTGCCGCTTCGATCCGAATTCGACATCGCGCCTCCCCGACTCTGGAAATCTTGCGGTGAATATGGCATACTTCGCCGCCATACGTCGATGCGGGAGGATGCGAAGTGTACCAGAGCGTGGAGCCGAAAGTTGATTTCCCCAAGATGGAAGAAGATATTCTCGCCTTCTGGGAGACCAACGAAATCTTTCGCAAATCGATCTCGCAGAGGGAAGGGGCGCCGGAGTACGTTTTCTACGACGGTCCGCCTTTCGCGACGGGGCTTCCGCACTTCGGACACTTCGTGCCGGGCACAATAAAGGACATCATCCCACGCTACAAGACCATGCGCGGCATGAAGGTGGACCGGCGCTTCGGCTGGGATTGCCATGGCCTTCCCGTGGAAAACCTCATAGAGAAGGAACTCGGCCTCAATTCCAAGACCGACATCGAGCGTTTCGGCGTAGCCGAGTTCAATGAAGCCTGCCGTTCGTCCGTACTGCGCTACGTGAAGGAATGGCGGACCATCATGACCCGCGCCGGTCGCTGGGTCGACTTCGACGACGACTACAAGACCATGGACCCCGACTATATGGAGTCCATCTGGTGGGTCATGAAAAGCCTTTCCGAAAGGGGACTCCTGTACGAGGGGCATTACATCCTCCCGTACTGCCCGCGTTGCTCCACGGTCCTTTCCAACCACGAGCTGAACCTCGGCGGCTACAAGGACGTCCATGATCCGGCCATCACCATCCGCTTCAAGATCACGGGAGCGGTCGCCGAAGCCTCCGTCCTCTCAGGTCTGGCCGACGGATCGACCTTCCTCCTGGCCTGGACCACGACCCCGTGGACCCTCCCGTCCAACCTCGCCCTCGTGCTGGGTCCCGACATCGACTACGTGCTCGTTAAGGAAGCCTCGGAAAGCTTCATACTGGCGGAAGCCCGGCTCGGTTCCTATTTCAAGAAGCCCGAAGAATGCGAGATAGTATGGAAGAAGAAAGGCCGCGATCTGATCGGCCTGCAATACGAACCGCTGTTCCCCTATTTCGCCGCCGCGGCGGCGCAGAACGCATTCCGCACCTACCCCGGAGACTACGTTTCCACAGAAGACGGAACGGGAATCGTACATACGGCGCCCGGTTTCGGCGAGGACGACCAACGCGTGCTGAAAGGGACGGGAATCCCGACTATCTGCCCCGTGGACGCGGAATGCCGTTTTACCGACGAAGTGCCTGATTACAAGGGAATGTTCGTTAAGGACGCCGACAAGGCCATTCTGGAGCGTCTGAAGGCCGAAGGAAAACTCGTCAAGCGCGAACAGATACTCCATGCGTATCCGCATTGCTGGCGTTGTTCCAGTCCGCTCATCTACCGGGCCGTCGGCTCCTGGTTCGTGGACGTCGGCAAGATCAAGGCCGACATGCTCGCCGCAAACGACACGATCTACTGGGTCCCCGAACACATCAAGGAAGGGCGCTTCGGCAAATGGCTGGAGGGCGCGCGCGATTGGGCCATCAGCCGCAACCGCTACTGGGGCAACCCCCTGCCGATCTGGAAATGTCCGGACTGCGCCAAAACCATCGTGGTCGGCAGCCGCGCCGAGCTAAAGGAGCTCTCAGGGGTGGAGGCGGTGGATCTCCACAAGCACTTCGTCGATAAGATCACCATTCCCTGCGCCTGCGGCTCCACCATGCACCGCATTCCCGAAGTGCTCGATTGCTGGTTCGAATCGGGCGCCATGCCCTACGGCCAGAACCACTATCCTTTTGAAAACAAGGACTTCTTCGATTCCCACTTTCCCGCGGATTTCATAAACGAGGGCCTGGACCAGACCCGGGGATGGTTCTATACGCTTACCATCCTCGCCGCCGCCCTATTCAGGAAGCCGGCGTTCATGAACTGCGTAGTGAGCGGCCTCGTTCTGGCGACCGACGGGAAGAAGATGTCCAAGAGCCAGCGGAATTACGCCGATCCCATGGACGTCATAAACGAATTCGGCGCCGACGCCCTCCGGCTTTTCCTGATGCATTCGGCGGTGGTGAAAGCCGACGATCTGCGCTATTCCGACGAAGGGGTGCGCGAAGTACTGAAAAGCATAATAATCCCGCTCTGGAATTCGTACAGCTTCTTCGTGACGTACGCCAATATCGACAAGGTCACGCCTTCGGGAGCCCCCGACCGGCCCACCAATCCGCTGGATACCTGGATACTCTCCTCGGCCGAGCAGATGGTGGAGAAAGTCGGCGCTTCGCTGGACGCCTACGACATTTCCAAGGCAATCGATCCGATAATCGAGTTCATCGACCTGCTCAACAACTGGTATATCCGGCGTTCGCGCCGGCGCTTCTGGAGGAGCGAAAACGATTCGGACAAGGCGGAGGCCTACGGCACGCTCTACGACGTGCTGAGGACCATCACGCTCACGGCAGCGCCTTTCATGCCCTTCACCGTGGAAGCCATGTGGCGCAATCTCCGCACCGACTCAGATCCCGTCTCCGTGCACCTGGCCGACTACCCGATCCCGCGGGCCGAACGCCGCGATGAAGCGCTGGAGTTCAAGATGTCGACGGTCAGGCACGCGGTTTCCATGGGCCGCTCGCTCCGTTACCAGTACAACGTAAAAGTCCGCCAGCCCCTGCGGACGGTCGAACTCGTCACCCGCAATCCGGCCGAAAAATCGGTGCTCCTGGAGATGGAAGAGATCATACGCGAGGAACTGAACGTCAAATCCGTCGTATTCCGCGACAACGAGGAAGAGCTGGTCGAGTACCAGGCAAAGGCGAATTTCCGCGTTCTCGGCAAGGAACTCGGGAAGGACATGAAGGCGGCCGCCGAGCGCATCGAAAAGTTGAAGCAGGCCGAGATCCAGGGTCTCCTTGAAGGCGCGACACTCTCCATCGAGATCGCCGGCCGATCGATAGATATCACGGCCGAAAAGCTCGACGTGCGCAGGGTGGAAAAGGCCAACCTCCGCGTGATCAACGAGGGAACCCTCACCGTGGGCCTCGATACCGAGGTTTCCGACGAACTGGCCCGGGAGGGCGACGTGCGGGATCTGGTCCGCGGCGTGCAGAATTTGCGGAAGGAATCCGGTTTCGAGGTGACCGACCGCATCAAGCTCGCTTTGTACGGTTCGGACCGTCTCCGGGAAGCCTGGAAAGCCTTCGCCGACTACGTCGCGGGAGAGACCCTTGCCGTCGAGGTTGTCTGGGGACAGACGGACGGCATGACGCAGATTGAAGCCGTCGACGAACCATGGCACGTTTCGATAGAGAAGGATTGATGTCCTTCCCGAGGGGCGCGTGGACTTTTTTCCGGCTTTCGCGGCTCGCCGTTCGATCCTTGTCCGTGCTCCTCATTTTCCTGCCGCTTTCCTGCGCGACAGTTCCGGAGACGGCAGGATCCGCGAGGCTGCGTCGAGAGCCTTTCGCGGGTATTGAAAACGGCGCGGCCGTCTACCTGATGTTGGACGTGCCGGAATGCCGGCCACTGTTGGAGGAAGTCGCGAAACTACCCGAACTGAAGGAATTGATGAAGAATCCCGCGAAGTCCATCGGGAAGGCGCTTGACCGGACGGAAGCCGTCGCGATCGCAGCCTTTCCCGCCGGCGCTTCGCGGCGCTTCGCGCTGATCGCGACCGGCGACTATCCCTCGCCTTGGACCGCGCTTTCCCTGACGATGAGCCGTGAATGGAAGCGGGCTCGGGATAGTGAAGGCCGACGTTATTGGCGTTCCGACAAGGGGTACTCGGTAGCGCTCGGCAACGATCCGCGTTCGGACTTGGCTTTCGTTTCCGATGGACCGCCTTTCCCCGGAAGCGGATCTCCCGTCCTCCCTATGGCCGTGGAGCGCCGCCTGCTCGCGTCCGCGGCCTACGGCTGGATGCCCGTGAACGAATCGACCTTTTCCGGCCTTCCGCTTTCCGGTCTGCGGCTTCCCGTGAAGGAGCTTTCTTTCGCCATGGAAAGGGCCGATGGGCTTTACGCTCTTTCCTGCATCGTCTCCGCCGCTTCGGCTCGTGAGATCAAGGCCCTTTCCTCTCTGGTCAATCTGGCCCGGATTATCGGCGCCCGGGACTCCTCGATCCCGGCAATGGAAATCTTCGGCATGCTCACTGAAAATCCTCCGGTGATCGAGGGGAACGACCTCGTCTTCCGATCGCGGCCGAGGAGCCCGGCGGAGCTCGCTTTACTTTGCGCCCGTTTTTCGGTATATTTCACCAAGTAATCCATCAATATACGAGGTTCAAGGGTATGCCCACCTACGAGTACGAATGCAAGACCTGCGGACATGGTTTCGAGATTTTCCAGAGCATGAAGGACGATTCCCTGAAGGTGTGCCCGGAATGCGGCAAGGAAATTCGGCGCGTCATCAGGGGCGGAACCGGTATCATTTTCAAGGGCAAAGGATTTTACGTCAACGACAACGGCGGGAAAAAATCCGCTTCTACCGTTTCTTCCTCCACAGCGCCTTCGGCTACCTCTCCCGCTTGCGCATCCTGTCCCAAAAACGAAGGGTCTTCCAAGGAGAAGGCGGTCGGCTGACGCTGCCGTCTTGACGATCACGTCTTGACGAAGACGATCACGACCCCCATCAGGTTCCTACTGCGCTATGATCCGGTCATCCTGGAGCTGGTCCGCAGAGTCCGATCGGGCTTGTGGGGCGGGCCTGTCGGCGCATCCGTACAGGCGGCCGTCGCCTCCATCTCCGATGCCGAAGAATTGATCGCCGGCATTTTACTCGCCTTCGGCCCCCCCGCCTCCGCTCATTGTTCGCGCGCCGGCGACCTTTTCGCCGCAGTGCTCATCATGGGGAGCGACTTCGCGATAACAGCGGAAATCGTCGTCGCCCCCGCAGCCCTTGGCGCCGATCTCCCCTTCGTCGCGGTGGGTTCGCTCAATTGCCGCCGGACCCTCGTCGACTTCCGCATCGGTACCGAACGTATCCTTTCATTCGCCGGTCCCGATTCCTCGGCGGTCCGTCTCCCGCTGGCGGAAGGAACGGGCGCCCGTTATCGTCACCAGGACGTTTCCGGGAAATCAGGACCCGTCATCGTCACCGAAGATGCGGACCGCGAAGCCCTCGGCCTGGCCCGCCGGCTCTTACTTGAAGGCCGTATCGGATGAAAGGAAAGCCCCGCTTCTTCTGCGAGCACTGCGGGAAGGAAGTTCCGCGCTCAGCGGAAAAATGCTCTTCCTGCGGACGCTTCTTTTCGTCGGTGCGCTGCCCGAAATGCGGTTTCGTCGGCGCTCAGAATCTGTTTTCGGACGGATGCCCCGTATGCGGCTATTCGGCTCCGCCAGCTTCGAACGGAAAAGAATGGACCGATCCGGAAATATTATCTTTGCGTCGTGTTACCGTTCCCGCGGGAGCCCTTCCTGCCTGGGTCTACCTGGTTACGGTCATCGCCCTCATTATGGTTTTTGCCGCAGCTTTCGCCGTCATCAGATGACGCGGTCCTCAACGGAAGGGCAGGGGCTCGCCGCAGGCGGCGCAGCTGAATGAACCGCCGGCGGAGACGAGGCCGGAACGGTCGACCTTCCCGAACGGGAAATCGCGGGATACCGCCACGGCGGAACAGGAAGGGCAACGGGTGTCATTGGCCGAGGATGCGATGTTGCCGGGGTAAACGTAACGAAGCTTCGTCCTTGCGCGTTGGGTGTGGCGCGCGATGGAGGCAGGCGGGGTGGGAGGCGCTTCCCAGCGCCATGCTGGATGGTATGCGGAAAGGTGCCAGGGAAGATCCGCGGAAACTGACGCCAGGAAGGTTGCGCAAGCATCGATCTCTTCGTCGCTGTCGTTGAGTCCGGGCACCACCAAAGTGGTCGCCTCGGCATGGACGCCCAATTCGCCGCAGAGTTCGATGAAGCGGCGCACGGCGCCGAGATCCCCGCCGAGGACCCGCTTGTAGGTTTCCCCGGAAAAGCATTTCAGGTCGATATTAGCGGCATCGGTGAAGGCGAGAACCTCGCGCGCCGGTCCTTCCTCAATGCAACCGTTTGTCACCAGTACGTTGGCAAGGCCAGCTTCCCGTACGAGGGGCATCGCGTCCAGAAGATATTCAATATGCACGAGGGGTTCGGAGTAGGTCCAGGCTACTGAAGTCTGTTTGAGGCGCAACGCCTCGGCCACGAGTTCGCGGGGTGAGAATTGACGGGTGCGGGTATCGACGGATTGGGAGATTTCCCAATTCTGGCAGAAAGGACAGCGCAAGTTGCAGCCGATGAAACCGACGGAAAACACGGAGCTGCCCGGCCTGAAATGGTACAGGGGCTTTTTCTCCATGGGATCTATCGCCATGGAAGAGATCTCCCCGTAGAACGGGAGCGCGATCTTCCCGTCCGCGTTGCTGCGGACCTTGCAGAGTCCGAAGGCGCCGGGAGCGATCGCGCAATGATGGGGGCAGAGGGAACAACGAAGAGGGGGTCCCGCTTCGAACCATCGTCCTGTGTGCATGCGCTCCGCCTTACTTGAAGCTTCGCATGATGCGCTCATGGAAATCCTTGGAATTCTTCATGAGCCGGATAGGGTTCTGGACTTCGAAGGGTTCGTGGATGATCCCGAATGATCCGCGCTTGACCCAAATCTTGACGATCCGGAATCCTTCGCCGCTTTCGGTTACCGGAGAAGGAAGATCCTCCACCAGAACGACATCCGCGAGCTTGAATTCCATGATGGATGGACTCTCGGTCAAGGGATCGACGACGAGGATGAGCTTGTCGGTTTCGTACGGATGCTGGCGCGGAGAACCCGAAAAGGCGACTGCGTCGTGCGGCTTCCCGCCGGAATATCTGGCGATCTCGAAGAGGGGCGCGGTGCCCAGATAACTTGCTATGCTCATGCGGTACCTCCCAACATAACTATACGAGCGCTTGGGTCCGAGAGCAAGGGAGAGCGCGGCGGGAGCGCGCGCGCGAGAGAGCGCGCGAGAGAGCGCGGCGGGAAGGAAAGGCGGATACGGCGGTCAGCGGATACGCTTGCGTTCGCGTAGGGGGCGTTCCGCCAGATACGC
>DPXI01000012.1 GCA_003527485.1 Treponema sp.
TAGAAACTCCGGTCAAAACGCTCAAGCTCGGAGACGATCTCCATGGCCCTGATCTTGGGCGCGCCCGAAACCGTCCCCGCCGGGAAGGCCGCGCGCAGCAGGTCGTAGGGCGATTTTCCCGCCGCCGGCTTCCCCTCCACTTCCGAAACCAGGTGGATCACGTGGGAGAAGCGCTCCGGCTCCATGCTTTTGGTGACGACCACCGAGCCGGGCGCACAGACGCGGCCGAGGTCGTTCCGCGCCAGGTCCACGAGCATCAGGTGCTCGGCGCGTTCCTTGGGATCTGCCGCCAGCTCTTTTTCCAGCAGGACGTCCTCGTCGGCGTCCTTTCCACGTCTCCGCGTGCCGGCGATCGGCCGGATGGAGGCCACGCCGTCGCGCAGGCGGACAAGGCTTTCAGGCGAGGCCCCGAGCAGTACGTAGGTGCCGAAATCGATGTAGAAGAGGTACGGCGATGGACTCGCGGAGCGTAGTCTCCGGTAACCCTCCAGGGGTTCCAAGGCCGATTCGGCCATGAGGCGGCGGGAAAGCACAGCCTGCAGGAGGTCTCCCGCGATGATGTGCTCGCGGATCTTCTCCACGCCCGCCATGTAGGACAGGCGGTCCGCGTCCTCGTCCGAGACGATGCGGAAAGGCACTGCGTCCGCCGGGGCGGCGAGGTAACTGAAGTCCAAGTCGGCCAGGCGTTTGCGGAGTTCGGCGGTGCGCGCGGCCAGATCCACCTCGTGCTCCGCATAGTTCAGCCCGACGACATGCAGGGTATCGGTATAATGGTCGAAAACGATGTACAGATGACCGACGATAAACTCAGCTTCGGGCACGCCTATCGAATCCGGCTTGGAGGCGATGCGCACCTTGTCGCAGCGCCTCACGAAATCGTAGCCGAAAAAGCCTATCCCCGAGGCGGGAATGGGCAGTCCGCCTGCGGCGCCCTCATTCTGCGCGGCTATGCAGGCAAGGGCGTCCAGGATGTCCGGCACGCGGCCCGCGGTTTCCAGGTCCGCAGGAATCTTCCAGGGGTAGGAAGATGCGCCGACGACGAAGGAGACCCCGCCTGCATCCTGCCTCACGCGGAAAGCCTCGTCCACGAGTATCAGCGAATAGCGTTCCCGGCCCTGCTTGAACGAGGCCGATTCCAGGATCGCCTTGGCGCCGAGCTTCTTCGCCAAGGTGAATGGCGTGAAGCGCTCGCCCGGCATGCTCGTCACGATCTCGTCGCCCCTCTTTCCGCCCATCCGATCCTCCAAGGTGTTTCTATGCACAGTAACGTCCGGTGCAAAAATTACCACGTCCGGATGTTACTGTCAATAGAAACACGCCAAAACTTCGCGAATAAAAAAGCCGCCCCGGACGGGGCGGCTTCTGGTCGTTACGGTATAAGCGGGCGGCCGATCACCAAAGACCGAAAGCGGTTCCGCAGCGGGTGAGGTACCAAACGAAGATGATTCCGATCACGATCGAATAGGAATAGAACCAGAGCGCCATGGCTCCGCCTTCCTTCTTGAGCAGAGAGCGCTGGAAAAGTGAAAAGCCGATGCAGACGAGGTAGCCGATGAGGGCGATCACGCCGTACTTTAGGCTTTCCATCGTGAGGGCGTCGAGGCCGAAGACGAACGTGAACGCGAACAGCACGACGAGGCCGATGAAAAGCAGCATGCTTGTCCTGTTATCCATCGCGAACTCCTTTATCTCAAATGGCATTGGATGAATCGAATTTCCATTCGAGTATAGCCGCTCGCCGTTGACTTGTCCATCGCGCGCGCGGTTTTCCCCGGCTTTACGCGAACAGGCCTATATGGTATGAACTTGCATGAACATAGCGAAAGACCGGGTTGTCAGCATAGACTACACCCTTACCGACTCTTCCGGCGAGGTTCTTGATTCCTCCGCCGAAACCGGCCCCCTCTCCTACCTCCACGGTAACGAGAACATCATCAGCGGCCTCGAGAAAGCCCTCGAAGGCAAAGACGAAGGTGATTCCTTCAAAGTCAGCATTCCCGCAGCGGATGCCTACGGCGTCCGCGACGAAGGCCTCGTCGTCAACGTCGCCCGCGACCGCTTCGGCGAGATCAAGGATATCTCCGAAGGCATGCAGTTCGAAGCGGAGACGGCCGAGGGCTCGCGCATGGTCACGATCACCAAGGTGGGCGCGGACATGGTCACCGTAGACGCGAACCACCCGCTGGCGGGGATCGACCTCAACTTCGACGTGAAGGTCGTCCTGATCCGCGCCGCTTCAGCCGAGGAGATAGAACACGGCCATCCCCACCACGAGCATACCGGCTGCGGATGCGGCGGCGGATGCGGGGACGAGTGCGGAGACGAGTGCGGCGAAGGCTGCGGCTGCGGCGGCGAGGAAGAGACGGCATCCTCCGGCTGCGGCTGCGGCGGATGCAGCTGAGGGCGTTCCCCGAATGAGCGGAAACCCTGCGTTCCGCCTCAAACCGTTCGACTGGATCTCCCTGGCGGCGGCCGTCCTGGTGACGGCCGCGTCTTTTTTTTATGTCTACGCCGGAAGCATCGGCGCCGGCGAGTCCGTAGTCGTGGTGGAAGGCGGCGGACGGACCTGGATTTTTCCGGCGGACGCGGAAGAAACGCTCGAAGTGCCCGGCCCCCTGGGCATCACGATCGTCGAGCTGGGCGGCGGTTCGGCGCTCGTCCACGAATCGCCCTGCGAGAACCAGATCTGCGTCGCGGCCGGCAAGATCAGCCGGAGCGGACAGTGGATAGCCTGCCTTCCGAACGCGGTATTCGTCAGGATCGAAGGAAGAAAGGATGACGATGCCGTCGATGCAGCAACCTGGTAAGGAACGGGACACGGTCGCCCTGCTCGGCGCCTTCTGCCTCTTCCTTTCGACCATCGAATACATGATTCCCAAGCCCCTTCCGTTCATGCGTCTCGGAATCGCCAACCTGCCCCTGATGATAGCGATCGACCTACTGCCCGCGCCCGCCTACTTCCTGCTTGCGGCTATCAAGACTGTCGGCCAGGGCCTCGTCTCCGGATCCCTTTTTTCCTACGTATTCCCCTTCTCCCTCGCCGGCACCTTCGCTTCCGCGCTGCTCATGTTCGGCCTGCGCCGGATCCTGGGAAGCGCGCGCATCGGCTTCGTCGGCATAGGCGTGATCGGGGCCCTCGCTTCCAACCTGACCCAGATCCTGCTCGCCCGGGCCTTCGTTTTCGGCGAGAGCGCCAAATACGTCGCCCCGCCCTTCCTGGCCGCAGGCCTCGCCACGGGCCTGGCCCTCGGACTCTTCTGCGAATCCTTCGTCTCCCGCTCCGAATGGTACGCGCGGAGGCTGCGATGAGGTTCGACGCGGCCTCCCGCCGCGAACGGGGCCTCTCCCTGTTCGCCGGCGGCGAGCTTTTCGTGGCCGGCCTACTCGCGATGCCCTCCTTCCTTTTCGACCCCTCTCTCCCCTTCCGCGCGGCCCAGTTCTTCCTCTTCTGGTTCTTCGTCTGGGCCGTCGGAAGGAAGAATTCCGCGATCGCCACGTTATCCGTGGCCGCCGGCATCGTCGCCTTCAACCTCATCGTGCCC
>DPXI01000020.1 GCA_003527485.1 Treponema sp.
GGGAGGATCACCATCGTCCTGCCCGAAGCCGGTTCCGGAAATTGAACCGTGTCGCTTCCCATTGGATCATAATTATTCGCTATTCGAAGTATTTACATGATGCACTACGTTTTTCATAATCCGGTTGGGGATAATAGAGCGGATAGCCGGAAGAGTGGAGGTCAGCATGGGAAACGTGACCCTACGAATGAGTTACGAGGACAGGTTGGGCCTCATAAGGGACGTTTCCGCGATTCTTTTGAAATACGGCCTCAACGTCGAGGCGTTCCAGCTCATGAACCGGATGATGTATGTGGAAATCCACGAGAATCCGACCGCTCGCTGGGGAAGGATCCTGGCGGAGATCAAAACGGTGATCCTTCCGATTCCTTCGGCTGCTCCGAGTCCTGCAGGCGGGGCGCATCAGGCCCCTCGGATCGAGCTAAGAAATCCGCACAGTCGGTCCGGGTACCCAGAAGCGCCATGGCTTCCCCCTATCCGTTTCAACGCCGTCCCGAACAAAGCCTACGTTTCGAAAATGAGCTATCCGCCGCTTCGCTTCGTACGCTTCTCCGGACCGACCCTTACCGAGGGAATCGAGACGGGGGTCGTTGACGGAGTTTCCGTCCGGAGAACCTCCGTCGCCCGTACCGTCACCGATTGCTTCAAGTACCACAACAAGATCGGTCAGTATATCGCTCTGGAAGTATGCGGCCACCTGCCGCGTGACCAATGTCGTCCGACCCTATCCGGAGAGCCTCTCATGAGCGCCCGCAACCTCGCCGCCTGCATGCATGCCCGATTGTTTACGCTCGCGAAGGAGACCGGCCAGGGTTTACCATCGTGCTGACGCGGTACGCGATTGGGTTTCTCTGGCTAATGCTTTAAAAATGCACTAGCATTGGTATCGTGTATACGCAAAACGGCACTGATATAAAGCGCCTTCTAGAAAAATATCCTCGCGGTGCGGTGCTCACTGCCCGGGAGTTGCTCGGCCTCGGCGTATCCAGGGAACTGCAGAGATCCTACGTGCGTTCGGGGTGGCTCAAGCGTGTCGGAGTCGGAGCATGTCTCGTTCTGGGCGGTGAGATGAGCCTTGATGGGGCGCTCCGGGCTCTCCAGGAGGGACTGCGCTTGAGCGTCCACCTGGGCGGATACTCAGCCCTGGGTGAGAAGCACGGGAAGATCCACAACATCCTCGCCTCCAGGAAGGCTGAACTTTTCGGCGGACGCGGAGAGAAGCTTCCGGTGTGGTTCATTTCCGCCTTTGGCGACGATTGCCTCCTCACCCGCACCGCCTTCCTCCCCGCCGAACTTGGCCTCGTGGATATCGATGCGGGCGGCTTCTCCGTAAAGGTCTCCTCAGCCGAGCGCGCCATGCTGGAACTGCTCTACCTCGCCCCGGCGACCCACACTCTGCGCGAGGCTTATCAGATCATGGAGCTTCTCACCACAGCCAAACCCGCCCTCGCCCAGGAGCTCCTGGAGCACTGCACCTCGGTCAAGGTCAAACGGCTGTTCCTGCTGATGGCTGAACGTACGGGTCACGCCTGGGTCAAACGGATAGACCTTTCCGGTGTTGACCTCGGTTCCGGAATCCGTGAGATAGAGCGAGGTGGGAAACTTGACCGGAAATACAGCATCGTCGTCGGCGACCTAGGCGAAATATGAGGAAAGAATACATACGGCAGGTGGCGCTCCTGGTCGAGACGGTTCCGTTCATCGAGAAGGAAGCGTGCTTCGCCCTCAAGGGAGGAACCGCCGTCAACCTCTTCCATCGAGACATGCCGCGCCTCTCGGTGGATATCGACCTAACCTACCTCCCGTTCGACGACCGCACGACCGCCTTCGCGAACATCAACGCCGCCCTGTCCCGAATAGCGGCTTTCCTCGCCAGTCCAACTCGGCATCTGCGAAAGGGCCGAAAGGGAATTCGGGTACGCCGAAATGAGGGTAGTCTCGCCGCCCGAATTGTACGGCGGGAAGATGTGCGCGGCCTTGGACCGCCAGCACCCCCGCGACCTCTTCGATATCGCGCTCCTATTCGATGGCGGCGATACGGATGTCGATCTTATGGCCGGTTTCATTGCCATGTTGTTAGCCCACAATCGTCCCGTCCATGAGCTCATGGACCTTATGCGGAAGGACCAGTCCGAAGTCTTCGATAAGGAATTTTCCGGGATGACGGATCGGACCTTCACCTACGGCGATCATGCCGCCGCCTTGGAACGGTTGATCCGCTTCATCCGCTCAGGTACCGTCCCGTACCGGGACTTCCTCCTTGACTTCGTTTCCCTGCGGGCGGATCTCTCGGCCTCCCCGATTCCCAACCTCGATAAGCTACCGGCCGTCCTTTGGAAAAGGCAAAATTTGGAACGCCTTCGGGATGTCGATCCCGCGAAATTTTCGGAACAGCACGAAAGATTGCGCCAGATACTGGATACTAGCCTGTCGGGTTGAAAACCAAAGACAGTTGGGTCTTGGCTGGTTTACGCCGTCTCGCAACCCGTTCCTGTGTCTGTTTTGGAATTCAGCCTTCCCGGCGCGGGTCAGGCCTCTCGTGGGTCCTCATGAACAGGCCGTGGAAAACATCCACCTTTCTGACGAACTCCATCCGATACAGGCGTTTCATATTGTAGGCAAGCGCCGCCAGATTCTATTCGGTACCCATTTTCACAAGACCGCCCGATACTTCCTGGGCACGAAGGTCCTCCTCCCGTACCTGATGCTCCGCATACTCTTCGTCGCTCCGGGGCGCCCCCGTTTTTTATGTCTGATCCGTCCCGATAGGACGACTCCGTTCGCGGAATACCCTAGTTTCGGCATAGAACGCGAATCAAGGAGCGAATCAGAATGCAAACGACGGAACTTATCAGACTGAGCGATGTCTCGCTCACCTACGGGAGCAACGGGACCAAGTGCGAGGCGCTTAAGAAAATCAACCTGACCATCGGGTCGGGGGGACACTTGGCGATCGTCGGAAAATCGGGCAGCGGAAAATCGTCGCTGCTCAACATGATCACGGGAATAGACCACCCCACCTCGGGGACGGTCGTGGTCGGCGGCACGACGGTCCATACCCTGAAAGAGGGCCCCCTCGCGCTTTGGCGGGGAAGGACGGTGGGGATCGTCTTTCAGTTTTTCCAGCTCATCCCGACGATGACGATCCTCCAGAACATCATGCTCCCGATGGAATTCGTAGGCAACATCCCGAAAAGGGAACGCCGGGACAGGGCGCTCTCCTTGCTGGAACGGACGGGAATATCGAACCATGCGGGAAAGGTCCCGTCGGAACTTTCGGGAGGGGAGCAACAGCGGGCGGCGATCGCCCGGGCCCTGGCCAACGACCCGCCCCTGATCGTGGCCGACGAGCCCACAGGCAACCTGGACAGCGTCAACGCGGAAATGGTCCTCGGGATTTTCCGCGGTCTGGTCGAGGCGGGAAAGACGGTCGTCGTAGTGACCCACGAGCGCAATTTGAACGAAGAGTACTCCAGGGTGGTTAACCTGAAGGACGGTACGATAGTCGGCGACGAACGGAGCCGCTCATGAAGTACCAGATTCTCAAAGCCTGGAAGGACGTGACGGAGGGAAAGGGGAAATCGTTGCTGGTTATTTTCGCCCTGGCGCTCGGACTATGGGGGCTTGGCTCCGTCCTGGTTTCATGGCGAATCCTGGGCAGGGATTTGAAGGAAAATTATCTCGGCACCTCTCCCTCCCATGCCGTATTCACCCTGAAGAATCCGGACCCGTCGATCCTTGAGGCCGTGAAGGGGCTCAAGGATATCGAATCCGCGGAATACCGCGATTTGAAGATGCTCAGAATCGAAGTGTATCCCGACAGCTGGATTCCCCTCTGGCTGTTCGGCGTAACCGACTTCGAAAACATGGAACTCGCCAAGGTGGTCACCGAATCCGGCGAAAAGAAACCCGCTCCCGGTGCCATTCTGATTGAACGCGACGGGCTCGGAATTTCCTCGCTTGAGACCGGATCGATCGCCTTGGTCAGGAAGGACAACAGGAACCTTGAGGTTCCGGTGGACGGGGTCGTTTTCGATCCCGCGATGCCGCCGGCGACGCAGGATCATTTTATCTACGCCTATACGGACATGGCGACATTTTCGGCCCTGAGCGGATCCGAATCGGGAAAACGGCTCATCGTCCGGTTTCAGGGAGTCAATTCCGGCGCGGACGTCGACAAGGTGATCGCGAAATTGCGGGCGGACCTGGGTTCCAGGGGATTGGACATCGGAACGGCTGAAGTACGGGCGTTCCTTGAACATCCCCACCAATGGCAGCTCGACATGCTGATGGCGATTATCGGAATAATAGGACTCCTGTCCTTCCTTTTGAGCTCGATCCTGGTGAGCCAGGTAGTGGCGGCTTTGCTCGCCAAACAAATCAGGCAGATCGGAATCCTCAAGGCCATCGGCGGGACCAGCGCCAGAATCGCAGGCATATTCACGGTATACCTCCTGTTTTTCGCCGTTGCCTCCGGAGTCATCGCGATTCCTCTCGCGATCTCGACGGGTTACGCATTCTCCTACTTTTCCGCCGGCATCCTTAATTTCAAAATCCTCACGACCAAGCTCCCGGCGGAAATATTCGCCCTCCTCATATTCTCCGCCCTGATTCTGCCCTTCCTTTTCGCCTTCCCCACCTTGGTCAGGGCTGGCCGCGTGAGCGTCCGCGAGGCTCTCGGGGAAACCCGGACCCTCTACCGCAGGAGGGTGACCGGCCGTGTCGTGGTCACCGTCCTTGCGACCGCGCTGGGGGTCGCGATTTTCAACACCGGCTTCAATCTTCGCCAGAGCCTGACCGATTTCCTGGCCACGACCCGTGACTCCATGCGTTACGACATCCAGGTGGTGCTGACGAAACCCGTTCCGCGGGGCGACTTCCTCAAACCGTTTCAAACCATCCCGGGAATCGAGCGGACCGAACTCTGGACCGGGGGACGCGGAGAACTCCAGACGAAGCTATCGGGAACAGACGACGGAATCGGAATCGTGTCCCTGCCCCTCGATTCAAAGGTCATGGCGATGAAAATGGCCAAGGGTCGTTGGCTTGAATCCGCATCGGAGCCCGAGGTCGTCATGAACCAAGGCGCCATCGAGCTTTTCCGTCAGCCTGAAATAGGTCAAACGCTGACCATCGGGATAGCGGGACGGAACCGCCAATTGAGGCTCGTGGGCATCGCGGAAGAAATCGACCGCCCGAAAATCTATCTGAATGAAGCCTTCTACGACCTTTGGGCCAATCCCGACCACCTGTCGAATACCCTGATGATTACGGCGATGGACGGTGAATATTCCGCCGTGATGGCATTGAAAACGGGGATAGAGAAAGCGGTCAAGGCCTCGGACCTGAGCGTCCTGGACGTCATGTCCCAGGCAGAGAGGGTAAAAATAATCGCCGACCACCTCAACATCATCCTGATCACCCTGCTGCTGCTGGCTTTTCTCGTCCTGGGCGTCAGCGCCCTCGGAATGGCTTCCGCGACGACCATCACGGTCATGGAAAGGACAAGGGAGATCGGCGTGCTCCGGGCGATAGGGGCGACGCCCCGAAGGATCATCGGCCTGTTCGTGACCGAAGGGATGGCGACCAGCGCCGCGGGCCTTGTCTTGGGCTTGATCCTCTCCTGGCCGATGAGCCTGGCCGCCTCCGTCCTGTTCGGGAACCTGATGCTCGGGGAAGGCGCGGTCCTGCGGTACGCCTTCAGCCCCGACGGATTCTGGATAACCCTTGCCGCGACGGTCGTCTTCGGGTTCCTCGCAAGCAGGATTCCCGCCGGCGGAGCGATCGGAATGACCACAAGGGAAGCCCTTGCCTACGAATAAAAAAGCTTAACGCATCGCCGCCTCGGCCAGGACGGCCGCCGTTCCCCTCCCGATGAACCGGGTCATGACGGCGGCCACCCTGTTCCCGAATCCGGGCACCACGGCCTTCTTTCCCCTGGCCAGTGCCCTGAGGCCGACTTTCACGACAGCCGGGCTCGCCATCATCGATGATCGTTGATAGGGTGTCGGCGTTTGTCCGGCTACCTTCAGGAACCCGGTGGCGGTGACGCCGGGGGAAAGCACCGAGCAGGTCACTCCCGTCCCCCTCAGCTCGCGGTTCACGGCGATTCCGTAATTGAGCACGAAGGCCTTTGCGGCGCCGTAGGAAGCATACAGCGGAGTGGGTTGGAAAGCCGCGATGCTGGCTACCTGGAGGATGCGTCCCCATCCCCGCTCCTTCATTCCTTCCGCGAAGACTCTCGTGGCTTTGACCAAGGCAACGATATCGAGCTGTAACATCGCGTATTCCTTCTCCCAAGGAATCCGGTCGAAGGGGCCGAAGGAGCCGTACCCCGCGTTGTTGACGAGGACGTCCACGACGAGCCCCTTATCCGCGATGGTTTTGGCGAGGGCATCGACCGAATCGGGTTGCCCCAGGTCAAGGGCGATGACATCGACCCTGACGCCGGGAGAGCCGGCGAGAATCTCGCTTGCCAGCGCCTCAAGGGCGTCGGCCCTGCGGGCGGTGATTATGAGGTTGGCTCCCTCCTTCGCCAGTTGGCGGGCGAAGTCCGACCCCAAACCGCTCGACGCGCCGGTCACGAGAGCGGTGCGTCCCTTAAATATTGAGTTGTTCATTCTTCCTCTCCTTGTAATTGACTCAAGGTCATTTACGCGAAGATACCGTCATTTCAGGAATCTGTCAAGCTTGATGACCCTGGGTCAATTGTGATATCGTCAAAACATGAAGCGAGCGATCGGCGATGACCAGAAAACCCGAAGACGCCTCGATATCATCGAGAGCGCGAAAGCTCTCCTTTCGGAACGGGATTTTGAGTCGGTGACGTTGACCGAGGTGGCATCCAGGCTCGGCCTGGTGAAGGGAACCCTTTACCAATACTTTCCGACGAAGGAAGCGCTCGCCCTCGAGGTGCTCGAACGCGAGACCGGATTGTGGCTTGAAGATCTCGGACGTGAACTTGAGGCGAATCCCGTCAGGAGCAACGGGGACCTGGCCGGCGCGCTTGCCGCCAGTCTTGCGCAGAGGCCGCTCGTGGTGAGTTTGTTTTCCATCGTCCACATCCGGCTCGAGAAAAACCTGTCCCCCGAGCGCCTGGTCGCTTTCAAACTCAAATCCGCCGAAGCCCTCGAATCGGGTTCCGATCTGCTCGAATCCTCCTGGCCCCCCCTCGCCGGAAAGGGGAAGGAAACCATTCTGGCATTTTACGGCCTGGCCATAGGAATCGGTCACCTTACGGAGCATTCCGCATCGATCGAAACCGCGCTCAAGACTCCCGGTCTGGAGGTTTTTCGCCTGGATTTCGGGACGCAACTCAGAAAAACGATGACCTGGCTTCTTGAAGGGATCATCTCGCAAGGATCGGGGAGGTAAGGGATGGCGCGGTATTTCCTCTTCTGGTGCGCCGGGACCGGATTCGGCGTGGTGCTTTTTGCGGTTGGCTTGCTCCTGACCCGAAAGAAGGCAAACAGAGCGCAGGATTGGGCGTTGTCGATGTTCCTGGTTTGTTGCCTCTTGAATTTAAGCCATCCCCTGATCATACCGTCAAACGAATTGGTGGAACCTCTCGAATTTCTCATGGCTCCCCTGTTCGTGGCCTACATCGCGACCCTGATGCGCGGTACGTTCCCGACGAAAAGGGAAATCCTGCTCCATGGAATTCCCGTCATGGCGCTTGCGGGGCTGTCCCTGGTTCCCGCAATGTCCGTAGTCGCGTGGAGCGCCCTGTTGGTCCAAATGCTGGTCTACCTGATTCCGGTTTCGGGAAAGATCCACCGATACGCCCTCAAGCTCAGGGAAGAGGTCTCCAACCTGGAAGGGGTCGAACCCGAGTGGATACGGTGGCTCCTGGCCGCCTTTCTCTGCCTGTATCTTTTTTTTGCGGCGGTCCTTGCCCTTAGGCTTCACGCTACGTCCGCTTTCCCTTTTCGGAACCTTCTGGTTCCGGCGCTGACCGTTTTCGTCATCGCCCTGAGTTTCCGGGGATTGCTCCAAAAATCCCCTCCGAGGGGAATTATCAACCCTGTCCCGACGAGGGAGCGCGCGGTCGTCACGGAAAAGGAAACGAGCCGGATCCAGGGACTCCTCGACAAGGCGTTGAAAGAGGAAAAACTCTACCTGGATCCCGAGTTGAGCCTATCGGATCTGGCCGACCATCTCGACATTCCCCGGAACACCCTGTCCTGGGTCATCAACCAAGTCCCGGGAAGGAATTTTTACGATCTGATCGGGGAATGCCGGGTCAGGGATGTACAGTCCCGAATGGCCGACCCGCGACAACGCGATCAGAAGATCCTGAGCCTTGCCCTCGACGCGGGCTTCGCTTCCAAGCCTACCTTCAACGTAGTGTTCAAGAAAGTCACCGGCATGACTCCGTCCGAATACCGGTCCAAAATTCCGGTCTGATCCGTCCCGTCAAGACGATATCTTCTCCCGCGAGCCGCATAGTCGTGCGTAAGGAGATCATATGAAACGAAGCACTGTCATGAAAATTCTTGCCGCGACCTTTGCGGTTACGGCCATCCTCTTCATCGCCCACAATGTCGTCAACGGGAACGCCTGGGAAATCATAAAACGACTGCATTCATCTTAGCCGACCCGGGGCTGGCGCCGGCGGCGTATCGGGCTAAGTCACCACCTTCGCCCCCCCCGCCTCCAGCGCCGCGCGGGCGGCCGCGGGAATGCCCGCGTCGGTGACCACCGCGCGGAGGATCGAGGGGTCGGAGCAGACGGTCGACGAATGGGCGCGGCCAAATTTGGACGAGTCGGTCAGGACGTAGTTCTCCGCGCCGCGCTCGAGGACGGTCCGGGTGATTTCCGCGCGGGCGAAGTCGTTCAGGGTGAAGCCCGTTTCGGCCGTCCAGCCTGAGACGCCGACAAAGGCCTTGGAGAAGCCGAGGGACCTGATGGCGGCCACGGCGACGGGGCCCACGAGGCTTTCGCTCTCCTCCTGGTAGGCGCCGCCGGTCACGACCACCCTCACCTTGGACCCCCGGAAGATGCGCGCGATGAAAAGGTTCGGCGTCACCACGGTAAGGTCCTTCTCCCCTTTCAGCCTCTCGGCGAGGAAGGCCGCGGCCGAGCCCGCCTCTATCAGGATGGTGTCGCCGCGGGAGACGAGGGCGGCGGCTAGTTCCGCGATGCGGCGCTTCTCTTCGTAGAACAGGCCCATGCGGAAGGGGATGTCGTCGCCGTCCCAGGCGCGCGCCTCCCCGTGGAAGCGGCGGACGAGTCCCCGGCTTTCCAGGGCGTCCAGTGACTTGCGGATGGTCACTTCGGAAACGCCCAGTTCCACGGCCAAGTCCGCTACCCTGCGGCTGCCGGCTTTGAACACGGCGTCGCAGACGATCGCGTCCATATCCCGCCGCCCGCTCGGGCGGCCTGAAGGGCGGCCGAGCGGGCGCCCGACCGGTGAGCCGCTCATGGCTGAAAGAGGGCCGCCGCCCCCAAGATGCCGGCGCGGACGCCGAGGATGCCTTTCCTGATCTCCATTCGTTCCAGCATCATGTTCCCCGCTCGTTCGTAACAGATCCGCGACGCGTCCTGGAAGAAGAAATCGGGGAGATTCAGTAGGCCCCCGCCGAGGACCACGAGGCGCGGGTTCAGGATCTGGAAGATGTTGTACAGGCCTATGCCGATGTAGCGCGCGAAGTCTTCCACTACCTCCCGGCAGAGTTCGTTGTCCTCGCAGCCGGCGCCGAGGAGCTCGCCGTCCAGGTCGTCGTAGTCCCGGCAGCCGGAAGGCAGGCCGGACGGCTTTCCGGAGGCGGCGAGGCGGCCGGAGGCCCGACGGGCGGCCTCCGGAAGGGCCAGGCCGGAGGCCGAGCCCATGAGGCAGCCTCGGTTTCCGCAGGTGCAGAGCCCGCCGCCTGAGGCGTCCACGATCATGTGGCCGAACTCGCCGGCCGTGCCGGTCATGCCGCGGTAGAGCTTGCCGTCGATGATGATGCCGCCGCCCACTCCGGTGCTGACGGTCATGAAGACCATGTGATCGGCGCCGATGCCGGCTCCGTAGCGGTGTTCGCCCAGGGTCTGGCCGTTCGCGTCGTTGTCGGCCAGCACGGGGACGCCGATCCGTTCCTCCAGGCGCCGCCTGAGGGGGAAGCCCTTGAAACCGGGAAGGTTGGAACAGGTGAGCGTGACTCCCTCGGGCCAGCGTATGTGTCCGGGAAACAGGATTCCTACGCCGTCCAGTTCCGCGCGGCCCCGGCCTGCGCGAGCGCCCGCGCATTCCAGGGCGGCGTCCAGGTTACGCACCACGCGGTCCAGGATCTCCTCTTCGGACAGACCCGCGTGATCCCTGCTGGAACATTCGCCGAGCAGCTTTCCGGCGGAATCCACGATGCCGACGGCCAGCTTTGTGCCGCCCAGGTCCACGCCCGCTCGCCAGCCCATCAGGCACGCTCCCGAAGGTCGTGCTCTGTGCGGGCGATGATGTCGTCCTGCTGTTCGCTCGCCAAATCGTTGAAATAGGCCGAATAGCCGGCCACGCGGACCACGAGGTCGCGGTGCTTTTCGGGATGGGCCTTGGCGTCCAGCAGGGTCGAACGGGAAACGATGTTGTACTGCACGTGCCAGCCGTCCAGCTCGTCGAAAAAGGTACGGATCATTGCGATGAGCTTGGCCCTGTCGGACTCGCCTGCGATAGCCTGGGGCGAGAGTTTCTGGTTCAGCAGCACGCCGCCGAAGATCCGCCTTGCGGGAAGGCGTGCGACCGACTTGAACACGGCGGTGGGACCGGAGACGTCGGTGCCCGAGGACGGGGAAGCGCCTTCCGCCAGGGGGGTGCCTGCCTTGCGTCCGTCCGGGCTGGCCCTGACGACCGAACCGGAGGGGACGTTGGCCGAAATGCTGGAGGTGCCGGGGTAGTAGCCGCCGCCGATCGGTCCCCGCCCGTACCGGGTGTTGCGGTGCTTTTCGATCTCTTCGATATAAAAGCCGTAGGCGCGTACGAGCAGCCCGTCGGCCTTTTCGTCGTCGTTGCCGTACTTCGGCGCCTTGTTCAGCAGCCGGAGCCTGAGCGCTTCGCCGCCGGGACCGGAAAAATCCTCGGCCAGGGCCTGCATCAGTTCCGCCGCCGGGATCGAACGGTCCTGGAAAACGAATTTAAGGACGGCCGCCAGGGAATTGCCGAGGTTGGCGATGCCGACCTGGAGGCCGGATATGAAGTCGTAGACCGCCCCGCCTTCCTTCAGGTGCTTGCCCCTGGCGATGCAGTCGTCGGTAAGCGCGGACAGCAGGATGTCCGGCACGAGCTCCTCCAGGGCCGTATCCACGGCGGCGTCGACGGCGACGGAGGCGCGGGTATAGAAGACGATCTGGCGCTTCAGGGCTTCCATCAACTCCTCGAAGTCGCTGAAATCGGCGAGGTGGCCCGTGCCGGGGAGGAAGGTCTTGCGCGAGGTGGCGTCCCGGCCGTCGTCCAGGGTCGCCAGGAAGACGCGCATGAGGTTCAGGAAACTCATGCCGGTGGTTCGGTACCCCCATCTGCCGGGAACCGCCACCTCTATGCAGCCGATAGCCGAGTAATCGCGGGCGTCTTCGATCGATACTCCTCGTTCGACCATCCCCGGAATCACCACTTCGTCGTTGTTGAAGGCGGGCATGCCGAAACCCTTGGAGATCACGTCCATGGCCGCTTTCAGGAAGTCGTCGCTCATTCCGCTGTGATAGCGGACCGTGAGGTTGGGCTGGGTAAGCCGCATTGCGCCGACCGAGCGCAGGATCAGGTAGGAAAGCTCGTTGACGGCGTCGCGGCCCGTGCGGTCCACTCCGCCTATCGTGACGTTCTGATAGAGCGGTCCCCCGGCCGAATAGCGCGTATGCGACCAGGACCGTACTTTCTTAACCTCAAGCAGCTTCAGCCAGCAGCAGGAGAGTAGCTCCTCGGCCTCGTCGGCTGTCACGCGATAGAGTTCCCGATCCCGTTCGTAGAAGGGATAAAGATACTGGTCCATGCGGCCGAGCGAAAGGGAATGGCCGTTCGATTCTATCTGGAGGACGAGCTGGGAAAAATAGGTCAGTTGCAGGGCTTCCCTGAAGGTCTCGGGCGGGTCTTCCGCGATGGCGCCGCAGATCCGCGCGATTTCCAGCAATTCGGTTCGCCTCTCATCGTCCGGAACCGGCCCTCCAGAGCCGCCGGGCATGGTCTTGTCAGCCAGGGGTCTGTCAGCCATGGTGCCCTCCGCCATCGAGTGGGCGAGGGCTTGGAAGCGGCGGATGAAGGCGGTAAAGCCCGCGAGGCTGTCGGCCATGGCCAAGTAGAGCTGGCTCTTGAGCAGGCCCTCGCGGGTGGTCGGGTCGACGGCGTTCCCGGCTGCCGCGACGAGGTCGGCGTAGCCGCTGAGACCAAGTTCCAGGAGTTTACGGTGGTTGATCGCGATGTGTCCGTCGCCCGAGGTCATGTTTCCCTCTGCGCGGACTATCCCCGTCTCGTGGATCTCGGAAAGTTCGGGCGAGAGGAGGGCGTGTGAACGGTCTTGGAGGGTCCGGCCCTTCCACCAGAGGCAGATTTCCTTCAGTTCGGCCTTTTCGGCCTCCCCGATCGAATAGGATTCAGCCTGCCGTTTGTCGATGGAGTCCACTTCCTTGAGTATCCAGTCGACCGCGTACTCGGGGAAGATGGGCGCGGCGCGCTTCGCGCCGGAATGGTTGCCCACGATCAGCTCTCCCTCGTCGATCCTGATGGTCATCTCTTCAAGCGTCGTCCGGAGGGCGAGGGCTCGGAGCCGTACGATCGGCAGCTCGGCATGCTCGCGGTATACGCGCGTGTAGATCCGCGCGCGCTGGAGACAGAGGCTGGGGGCCGCCGCGAAGATCCGCTGCTTGAGCTGGGTCAGGCGTTCGTTCATTTCATCCTCCGATCGTGATATCCAGGCCGAGCGCGCGCCCGGCTTCCGCCTGGCGGCGCAGGCGCGGGGTCGATACGGCGAGGCCGCGGGGATAGGGGTAGGGCCGTCCGAGAGCGGCGTATTTGCCCGCGGCCAGGTCGTGGTAGGGGAGCAGGTCCATCCTGGGCTTTCCGCCGGAAGGGCGCGGCAAGTCCGCGGCGAACTCCATGATGCCGCGCATGGACGCGTCGTCGTCGTTGAAGCCGGGGATCACGGGTACGCGGAAGACCATGTTCGCGCCCGTCTCAGCGAGCAGCTTGAGGTTGGCCATCACGAGGGTTAGGTCGCCGCCCGTGCCTTCGCGGAAAGCGTGCTCGTCCGTATGCTTCAGGTCCACGAGCCAGGTCGGCTTGAACGGAAGAACGCTTTCCAGCGCCCCGCGGCCGACCGCCAGGCAGCTTTCCACCGCGCAATCGACCCCGCGCTCGGCGAAGGCGCCCAGGAGTTCCCGGAGCAGGGCGCCCTGTGCGAGCGGCTCCCCCCCGGAGAAGGTCACGCCGCCGCCGGATTTGCGGAAGAAGGCTTCGTCCTTCATGACTTCCGCGATTATTTCTTCGGCTGAAGCTTCCCGGCCGGCGATCCGGATCGCAAGCGAGGGACAGAGCTCGGCGAGGGCAGGCAAGCCGGTGGCCGGCTCGGCTGTCAGGCCTGCGGCCGGTTCGGCGGGCCGTCCGCCGCCCGCCGAACCGGCCGCACCCAGCGCGCGCTGCGCACGGCGGGCGGGCGCTATCCTGCCTTCCGCGTTCCGGTGCATGAAGCCGCCCGCCTCCGGTCGTAGACAGGAAGCGCAATCGATGCAATGCTTGGGATCGAAGAGAAGCTCAGGCCCCGCTTCCTGGCTTTCGGGATTTTCGCACCAGGCGCAGCGGAGCGGACAGCCTTTGAAGAAAACGACAGTACGGATGCCTGCCCCGTCGTGGGTGGAAAAGCGCTGGATGTCGAAGATCATCCCGTTCATGACCCTCAGTATGCGGTATCGGTTTCATTTAGTCAATATTAAGTTTCATTCGAAAGTTATGATTGTGTTTTGATTTTCGGCCCAGCCCTACGAATGGAACCGGCGTGAAAGTGGATCTCCCCTGCGGCGAGCTTTTCTCCAGGAGCCCGGAGCGACCCATTGAATAGCTCCCCCTTACCGGTAATGACGCATTGTCCAAGTTGCTCTTCCGGCAGGAGGGCGATAATTTCTTCCGCTTCCTTCAGCATGGTTCGCCAGGTCAGGCTGAGCTCGCCGATGGCTGGCTGTTGACCGGCAAAAGCAAGGGTCTCGTAATCTTTTTGGGTATAATGAGCTGACCGGCTCGCCTGCTCCAGAATGAAAGAAGGACCCAAGCCGGGATCCTTGCCGCTAAAGGCATTTCATCAGCTTTCTCGCCAGGATGTATGTTTTCCGGTCGCCATGTTTGGCGAGGATCGTAAGGCAACGGGAAAAATCATCCAAGGTTTCCGGCATATAATCGTCCCGGATGAACCATCCGCATCTCAGGCGATTTTCTTTCCAGAGGTCGATTATCTGACTTTGAAGAGTTGCCATAGGTCCGTCCATGATACTGACAGTATAATCCAGAAACGCGGCCTGCGACCCTATTCCCCCACCGTCAGGTTCCGGAGCCGTACGACGAAGCGCATGCCCCGGACCGAGGAAGATTCGCGGTAGGAGAATATGATGCGGTCCCCCGGCGCCAGGAAGTAGGCGCCGAGCGTGGTGCGGGCGGGTACCGAATACAGGGCGAAGGGATCCCCCGCGAGCATGAACTGGATGGCGTCTTCGTCCGGACGCTCCTTCACGCGGAGGACCGTGCCGGAGTATTCCACGAGCCGCTCGTCGGCTTCCGCGTCGCCGCCCGTCAGCCCGACGAACTGGGCACGCGCCGATCCCCTGGTATCCCCCATCGAAACCTTTTGTCCGGTCGCGACGTCCACATAGGCGAAGCGCTGCCGCTGCAGGTCGTTCTTCAGGATCATCGCGAAGGCCGGGATCCCGTCCACGTCCACCAGGAAGGGCCAGGAGGCGGACAAGCCCTGGGCGCGCACCCTCTCGTCGTTGACCGCGATATCCATCGCGCGCATCTCGGTGATTCCCGATAGCGGATAGCGCCGCGCCTCTCCCGACTTCAGGTCCACCATCATGAGGCCCACGAGCGTCTGGTCGGCCTCATTCGGCGAGGTGACGCCCGAAACGAACCAGGTTCGGCTCCCGGCTGAGGAGTTCGACACCACGTACGCGTAGCTATCCGAAAGCTGGAACACGTCCTTGCGTGCCCCGAAATAGTAATTGCCCCAGCCGTTCTTCAGGCCCAGGTAGTCGTTCGCCTGGCTCAGCACGAGATCCACCGGGATGCTTCGGTCCACCCAGTCGGGCTCCGTCCCAGCCGGGTAATACGCGACCGCGCCGTTCACGGCATCGACGAGCACGAGGCCCTCGCGTACGGGTCCTCCGAAAACGCCGATCGAGTTCCGCAACGTCGGGATGGTCCAGAACGGATTTCCCCCGTCATCGATTTCGAAACTCCAGGAACCGAAGAGCTTGGTCCGGTACGCGAAGCGCGCGCGGCGCGCCAGATCGCGCGAGAGGATGGCCCCGGGCGTGAATTTCATGCCGCCCTTCGTTTCCGCCAGTTTCCCTTCGCCCGTTTCCTGGTCCACTTCGATATAGCCCGCGGTCCCCGTCTCCCCCGCGCTGATCGCGACCGCGCTCCCGGAGTAGTCCAGCGGAGCGACGCGGATGATGCGGGGCTTTCCGTCCCGCAACACCGAGAGCGAAGTGAAGATCGTGTCGTCCATCTGGAACTGCGCTCCGTACGGCCCGAGTTTGCCCTGCGCGATCGTACGCGACAGCTCCTTGTCCAGCGCCGGCAGGAGCAGACGTTCCTTCTCGTCGGCCGAGATTCCCTCGCCCGGAAAATCGCGCGGGAAGTCATCGGCCGCGCGTTCCGAAACCGGAAGGCGCCTGAAAAAACGCGCGTCGTTGCCCGGCCAGAAGACCCACGAAAAAGCCGACAGTATGAAGGAAGCCGCGACGGGGATCGCGCCGATCGGGATTGCCGCGAATGCCGCTCGCGGTTTCCCCGCGGCCACGAACGCCAGGCTGGAAACCAGGAATAGGTAGACGCCCGCGAGCATCCACAAGGTGAACGACTGGAGATTCCAGGCCGGCAAGGCCAAGTAGTCGACCACGGGGATCGAAACGAGGACCAGGCCGAGAAGCGCGAGCGCTACCGCGCGGGTTTTATTCATCGAGGGCTCCTTCCGAAGGTACGGAATACTTTAAAGCGGAGGAGGGGAGAGCGCAAGGCGGCCGGTTTCCGGCGGGAATTTGACGGCATGAATAATCGGGCGTATCATCCCTTTTTATATAGATAGCGCGGAGGGTGAAATGCGAGCTTATCTTTTTAACAGATTTAGAGTTATTGGTGTTTTTGCACTACTGGCCGGACTATCCGGATGCAATATCATAGGGATGTTCCTGCCGGATAGCGGGAAGAAGGATCCGCCGCCGCTGGCGACTACTTCGGTATCCGTCTACATTGACGATGCCACCGCATTGCTAAAAACCCAAAGCAATCTTACCGACGCGCAGGCCGAGACGAGCCGGGCGGGCGCCCGGAATGTCGTGACGGCGGCGAACCTCTCCAAGGATTTCACCGAAGAGTATGCGGGGCTGGCGGTCGAAGGCGCCGTCGCTTCCATCGGCGGTATGGGCTTCACGACAGACGATGCGCGCATCGCGGCCGTGGACGCTATCATGGAGGCGTACGTCGCAGCACTTAACACTCGGCTCGCCGGATTCGAGACGGCCACGGCTTCCTCCCGCGCCACCGACGCGCAGAAGACTGTCGTAAGCAGTCTGCTCGCGCGGCTTGCGAGGGCCGCAGTCAAATCCCTCCAGCTCACGGGCGTTTCGGCCGGCCAGCTTCCCGATGCCGCGGGCGGGGCCATCGGCTCCATGGTCTCCAGCCTCGGCTCGGGCGGGATCACAAGCGAATACGTAAATTCCACGGTAGGCGCGATCGCGAAGGCCGCGGTGGAGTCGCTCACGGCTTCAGGAATGACTTCGGTGGAAGTGCGGGGCCTCGCGGTCCATGCAATCACGAGCGGCGCCGTGATTGCCGCTGCCTCCACCGGTATCGTAGGAGTCGGCGCGTCTGACGTCGGAGCCCTGGTTGCCGAGATTTCCTGCGGCGCCTCCCAGGCCGCCGCGGACCTGTACTCCGGAAATACCCAGGATGCCCGGTCTCTGGTCCAGTCAGTCGCTCAAGGCTCCGTCGCGGGCATCAAGGCCGCGATGGATAGCGGCGCCGTCGAGTCCTCCGCTGTCTCCTCACTTATCGCGAAGAGCGTCGAGGGCGCGTCGGAAGGCGTGTCCGACTCCGCGGGCAACGCGACCGGCGCGATCGCCCTCATCGGAGCGGTGACGCAGGCGACGTCGCAGGCAGCCACGGCCATCGAGGGCCAGGACTCATCTTCGATCGCCCGGGGGATCGCGCAGGCGGCTTCCACCGGCGCAGCGACCTCGCTCGGCGCGGGCATTTCCGCCGAGCAGCTCGCTACCGCCATCGTGCTTCAGGATTCCACAGGCGCCTCCATCGAAGTGGACGTCACCGCGGAGATCGGCGCGGGGATCGCGGAGGGCACGAACTCCCTGCCTGTCGCGGAGGCGGGACCGGATCAGATCCGGCCAGTCGGAGAGAATGCCGTATTCTCGGCGTCCGCATCCTCGGATACGGAGACAGCCTACTCCGACCTCGCCTTTGAATGGACGATGACCATGGCTCCCGCGGGAAGCGGGCTGAGCACGTGGATGGCAACCGGAACGTCAGCGACCGTCGTCGCCGACGTCGCGGGCACCTACCGGATCCGGCTCCGCGTGACCGACGGCGGGGGCAAGTCCGCTGAGGACTTCGCCGCCCTCGTCTCGACTCCCATCGCGGGAGTAGTAACTTTCGAGGGCATGACCGCCGCGGTGCGCCTGGCGGACGCGAACACGCTCCGCATCTCCGGCCGGATGAAGGCCGCCCAGGACCAGTACCTCCTCGTGCTCAACAAGTACATCGAGGTTCCCTCTGTCTTTGCGGAAGCCCTCTATTGGCTCGGGCATACCTTCGACGACTTGGGACAGTTCGACGCCGCTATCGCTCGCTATGACGAGTGCATGGCCCGGTATCCGGCCACCGCCTGGGCGAACCGCGCAAAGGTGAGCCGCGCATGGGGCCTGGGATTCAAGGTTGCTACAAGGCCTCAAGCCAAGACCATGTTCGAACAGGTTCGCGACGGCGCTCCCGGCACGGCCGCGGCGGCCGAGGCTGTCGCGGGCCTCGCCTACATCGAATTTAAATACGGTAGCGATCTGAATGCCGCATACGCGCAGTTCGCGTCCGTGCTGACCCTGACCGGCGCCGAGCCCGGCCTCGTAGCCTGGATGCCCATCATCATGGGCGAGATCCTGGGGAAGCAGGGCAACTCAACGGACGCGATCGCCTCGTACGAAAGCGTCGTGGACGGGACCTTCTTCGCGGCGCAGGAAATCGAACCCGTCGTCAATTCGATACAGGATGCGTATGGACACCTTATCGAGACGTACCGCGGGAATGACCGCGCCTCGCTCGTCGCGCTGGTCAATGACGCGGTGACCGACACCGACTTTGATGGAGAACCCTTCCGCAAGCTCCAGCTCGCGTCGCACGGATATGGCGCGATGATCTACGACTTCGACAATACCGCCGCAGAGTACGCGGAAATCTCCGAGAACCTCCGCGCGGCCCTGACTGCCTACGCGGGCACGGATGCGGCCGATGGCCGTTACAGCGGGCCTGCTGCCTGGGGTTACGTCCACATCGGCAATGCCTACAACAATGCAGCCGATACCCTCGTCGGCACTGCCATGACCGAGGCGGTAGGAAAGTCGATGGTAGCCTTCCAGAAAGTCATCGATACCTATCCCACCGTTGATAGGTCTTGGCCTGCGGCGCATGCTCGATCAGGTATCGTAGCCGCCTATCTCTGGCGGCTCGAGGATTACGCAGCGGCGGAGACGGCTGCCCGCGCGGCCGTCGATTTCCAGTACCCGGTTGACGTGTACGCAGGAGTTCGCGCCTTGGCCGCCGACCGGATGGGGCAGGTCCTTCAGAGGCAAGGCTGGAACGCGAGGAAGGACGGAGGCTCGGACCACGTCGCGCTCTTCGAGGAGGCGATCTCCTGGTTCGAGAAGGCGAATTCCGGCTACTATCCCGGCACCGACGATACTGAATGGTTCGTGCAGGAAGCCAAGCGGGAGCGCCTGGACTGCCTGATCGGGCTGGACCGATACGCGGACGCGCGGTCCGCGGCGACCGCCCTCCTCGGGAATCCGAACTTCGATACCGCAACCAAGGCTTCCATCGCGGTACAGATCCCGAAAGCCTACCGCGCGGAGATCGGCAAGCTCGCCGCAGACGGCAATTTCGACAAGATCATGACCATGTGGACCGGGTTTTCCGCCTCGATAGCCCAGGTAGCGGCCTACAAGGACGATAGTGGCAAGTACGTGAAGAACGGCGCGTTCTATGCCGAAGCCCTGCTGCGCTACGGCGAGGCAGTCGAACGCTTCACGGGCGAGCTGCGTTGGCGCGACCTCTCGATCTGGGCCGACGAACTGGGTGATGCCGGCGCGCTAGGCATCCAGAAGCTCGACCTGCTCTGCGATCCGGTAAACGGCATCGCGGCGACGTTCGCGTCGCTGCCCCGGGAGTCCTGGATCTTCTTCGATGCATATATGGCCCGCGCCCAGATCCTGCGGAACTGGGGCTCGGTAGACGATCCCAAGTACGCGCTTTCTTTGGCGGCTTTCGAGGCTCTGTACGAGGAAATGACCCGCACGAATGACCCGGTTCCGTATTCGCCGCCCGAGCGATTGGTATGGTTGCTCCGCGACTGGGCGTACTTGTACGACAGCCGCGGCGACCTCGTGGACCTCCGTAAGATGAAGTACGCCGATCCGCCCGCGTTGCAGAGTGAGATAGACGCCAAGTACGCCGCAACGATGACCGACTTCGAGGAAGCGGCCCGGCTGTATAATGAGTGCGCCGTTCTGCAGGACGGAGAGCTCCAGCCGGACGAACAGGCCAAATCCTTTACGGACGCGGGGCGCATGTACCGGCGCATGCTGGACCTTTCCCGCGACTACTACGGCGAGTGCGGCGGTGTCCTTGACGCCGCGGTCCGGACGAAGTTGGAATCATGGTACTCGTCGGGACTCGCCGCGCTCGGAACAGTGACCGAGAACGATGCGAAGTACCTCGCCCTGGATAACGGCGGAGTCACCCAGCGCGCCTGGCGTTTCCTCGGCGAGTTGCACATGACCTATGCATGGTATTATGAGAGCTTGCCGGACTACGATACTGCGACGCTTAGGTCCTACATCCAGTCTTCCGTTGACGCCTATCGGAACGCGAGCGACGAGGGTACTTACTCCGGCGTGGATCCTCACCAGCTGAGTGAGTCGCGGCGGGACCTGGTCGGCCGCCTCTGTGACCTGGCGGACACCTACCGTTGGCGGGAAGGCGAACCCGAACTTACCCCGGGGGCCAAGGCCGCGGCGACCGCCCTGTTCTCCGAAGCCTACGAGCAGTGGGCCCTCCTCATCGTCGATCCGATGCTTGAGGACGACAACCGGGCTTGGGCGACAAAGGAGCTGGGCTGGAACGTGCAGCGTCTCTGGGACCTGCTGACCGGCGTCATCGGCGAGGGCGTGGAAGCGGTCGATTTGGGCATCGCCGAGGAAAAGGCGGAACTCGGCATAGCCCTCCTCACGATCGTGGTGGACCAGTATCCGTTCATCGATGACGGGAGGACCTCCGCGGAAGCCCGCTGGGAACGCGCGAACCTGCACGAGAGGGCGGCCGATTGGTTTATCGGGGTCGGAGGCGATATTGCGAACGCGGCCGCGCTGGTCCATCTGCAAGCGGCGCTCGCGGATGCCCAGGCTCTTGTAGGAATGCAGTCGGTTCATCCGGACTGGTGGTGCGTCTCCGCGAGTCTTGCCTACATCGACCAAGACCAGAACGGTTTCCAGGAGACCCGCGCCGAGTATATCCAGTGGCGCATCGATCAAATCCCGCCGCCCGCGGGAGCTTACGCCCACCGCCGCGCCCGTCGTTAATACGACTGTGTGATCAGGAATTTATGGGGCCTCCCTTCGGGGAGGCCCCATTTTTACCGGACGGCGTTTCTCTCGCGCCCCGCCCTGTCCTGCCCCGTGCGCCCCCTTAGGCGTGCTGTCTTGGGCGTGGCGGCACAGATGTGCCGTATCAGGATCATCGGATGAACTACTCGATCGTATGGCTTCCGATATACGCGTTCGTCCGCTTTCACGTGCGGGAGGCCCCGCGCAGCAACTTGATTTTGTATAGTTCGTATTCCGATGCGGCGCGGATCGCTCCGATCGGAATGGCCGCGAAGTCCACGCGCGGTTTCCGGTCCGAATTTGACGGCATGGATAATCGGGCGTATCATCCCTTTGATATCGATAAGTGGAGGGAGAAATGCGAACGTATCTTTTTAACAGATTTAGAGTTATTGGTGTTTTTGCATTGTTGGCCGCATTGTCCGGCTGCAATATCATCGGGCTTTTCCTGCCGGATGATGGTGAGAAGGATCCACCGCCGCTGTCGGCAACCTCGGTTTCCGTCTATATAGATGATGCCACCGCATTGCTGAAAGCCCAAAGCGATCTCTCCGACGTTCAGGCCGAGGCGAGCCGGGCTGGCGCCCGGAATATCGTGACGACGGCGAACCTCTCCAAAAATCTCACCGAAGATTATGCGGGGCTCGCGGTCGAAGGCGCCGTCGCCTCGGTATTGGGTTTCGGCAACGGCGCCACCTATGACGACGCGAAGATCGAAGCGATCGACGCCATCATGGCGGCCTACATAGCGGCTCTCGAAAGCCGCCTTGATGAACTTCAGGCAGCCTCCCCATCCTCCCGCGCTACAGACGCCCAGAAGACCGTTGTTAGCGGACTTCTCGCGCGCCTGGCAAAAGCCGCGGTGAAGTCGCTCCAACTCACGGGCGTCTCGACGGGCAGGCTTCCGGAGGCCGCGGGCAGCGCGGTCGGATCCATGGTTTCCAGCCTCGGCACGGGCGGCATAACGAGCGAATACGTGAATTCCACCGTCGGCGCAATCGCGAAAGCCGCGGTGGAAACCCTTGCGGATTCCGGGATGACCGGCGATGCCGCGAAGGCTCTAGCGGTTCAGGCTATCTCCAACGGTGCGGTCTCGGCCGCTACCTCCACCGGGATAGCGGGCGTAGGAGCCTCCGACGTCGGTACCCTCGTAGCTGAAATATCAAAAGGTGCATCTCAGGCTGCAGCGACCCTCGTGGGCGACAATGCCGGGAGCGCCGCGACCTTCGTGCAGTCCGCGGCGACGGGATCCGTCGCCGCCATCGCCGCCGCCGCGACGGCAGGTACCATACAAGCGGATTCCATCGCCTCCATCGTCGCCAAGAGCGTAGAAGGAGCGTCCGCCGGAGTATCAACGGCCGCGGGAAGCTCGGCCGCGGCCGTCGTTCTTATCAGCGCCGTCACCCAGACGACCTCCCAAGCCGCTACCGCGATCGCCGGACAGGATGTGACCGTAATGGCCAAGGGGATCGCCCAAGCCGCGTCCTGCGGCGCGGCTTCTTCGCTGGGGGCATCCATATCCAACGAACAACTCACTGGCGCCATCGTCCTTCAATACTCGGGTGGCGGGACGATAGATGTCAACGTAGGCGACGAGATCACCGCCGGCATGGCCGATGGCATCAACGAGCCGCCGACCGCTGACGCGGGAGCGGACAAGACCACGACCGTCGGAACCGCCGTAACCTTGACCGGAACGGGAAGCGATGCCGAGACGCTGACGGCGAATCTCACGTTCGTCTGGAAGGTCGTCGGGGTTCCCGCAGCCAGCGCGCTACTTCTGGATAACAAGCTGGAAAGCGCATCCTTCACCTTCACGCCGGATACTGCCGGTACCTATACCCTGCGCCTCCGCGTATGGGATGCCGGACAGAAGTACGCGGACGACCTCGTCGTCGTGACCGCGACCGCGCCGACGGGCGTGCTGGAAGTAGATAGCCTAGATGCGACGGAGCGCCTCGCGCTCGCGAAAGACAAGAGATCCCGCGGTTGGACCGCCGCCGCCCGCGACGACCTGCTGATCCTTGTGAACAAGTACCGGGAAGACCCTGCTGTGTTCGCCGATGGGTTCAACGAACTCGGGGATGTTCTCGCTGAGCTCGGCCAGAAGGACGCGGCCATCGCCCGATACGACGAGTGTGCGCAGCGCTATCCGAACGATTCCGCCCAATTCGCACGTTCTCGGATTTCCAAGGCCTTCCAATGGATAGGTGATGCCGCGAAGCGCGAGGACGCACGGACTCTGTTCCAGTCCGTCCGCGACACGAGTCAGGAAACCCTCGGAGTGGCGTACGCGAACTTCGGACTCGCGAACACGCTGATGGCCGAGGGGAACTTTCCCGAGGCTCGGACCGCGTACCAGGCGATCCTGACTTCCGCAGGCGCGAACAACGACCTTAAGCTGAACGCCCAGTTGCAGATCGCGATGACGTACCGCTACGCGGGCGATCGTCCGAGTCTCCAGCCCCTCTTGACCGCGTTCGTCGATCCGGCAATTCCCTTCCTCGGGACGGGATTGGACGAGAACGCAGCGGATTGGACAGCCGTTCGCGCCAAGTATCTGACGCAGGCGTACAACGAGCTTGTCGCGATGTACCGCAAGGGGAAGGAAAAGGCGAACATGCTCGCCGTGGTGACGATGGCGGTCGCCGATGTGCGCCTGGCCGATTTCCGACGGCTGAACGTCGCGCAGAACGGTTACGGCGCGGTCATGTACGACTTCAACGACCCCTCCGTCGTTTTGGACAATCTGCCCGCGTTTCTTGACGGGGGCAATGACGATTGCGAGGCCTACTCATCGTATCAAGCCGGTGCCGCGACCGGCGACGCACGGGCAGCTGCGTCGGCCGCGTGGGCGTACATGCATATCGGCAACGCGTATGACAAGAAGGCCGACACGCTCGACGGGGACGAGCTCCGAACGGCTTCCGCTTCAGGGATAGCCTCCTTTATGACCGTCATCGATCGGTATCCCGCGATCGCCAATTCCCGGCCGGCTGCGAACGCTCGCCAAGGCATCGTTTCGATCAACCTATGGGACCTCGGCGATCTTGCCGGTTCCGAGGGGGTTGCGGCTTATGCCGCCGCATTCGCGGCCGCGGACGCCGCCGTTAAATATGTTTACCCCGATGACGCCAATCCTGTCGTATATACGATCGCGGCTAACAAGATGGGCCATGTTCTTCGGCAATACGGTTGGCGCGCGAAGAAGCAGTCGGGCGTCGACTATATCCAGTATTTCCGCGATGCGATCGCTTGGTACGAGCGCGCTTCGCCCATGTACTACCCCGGCGTCGCGGAGACGGAAAGCTCGGTGCTCGATTCCAAGAAGAATCGGCTGGACTGCCTCATCGGCCTCGACAAATTCGACGAAGCCAGGAGCGGCGCCTTGGTCCTCATGGACAACACCGCCTTGAGTGTCGCGGACCGGGCGAGCATCGCCTATTATGTACCGAGCGCCTACCGGCGCCAGATCCAGGACCTTGCGTCCGACAGGAACTTCACGGACCTTGTCGCGCTTTTGCCGGACATGCAGGATTCCGTTGAAAATGTCGGGAACTACCTTTCCGGTACTGACTACGCCGGAGGCGGCAAAGCTTATGCCCAGGCATTACTCTCATTCGTGCAGGCAGTCGAGAGCTTCTCGGGCGAGGTCCGCTGGGACGGCGACCGTGACGTATGGATTGAAGAAGTCAATGAATGGGCGGCCGAGGCCCTCGCGATGGCCGACTCCCTCTTCGCGTCCGAGGGGGGCGGCGATCCCGCGACAGCCTTCGGTACGTTGAATCCCGCGGAGTGGTACTTCTACGACGCGAGGCAGGCCCGCGCCCAGCTCCTGGCCGCTTGGGGTTGGATCGACAGTGACAGGTACGCGGACGCGATCGCGGCCTACCAATCCCTGTACGACGATTTTGAAGCGGTCGGCTATACTCCCCGCTCGCGCCTGGTTTGGCTGCTCCGCGATTGGGCGTACCTGTACGACAGCCGCGGCGACCTCGTGGATCTGTGGCGGATGAGGGAAGAAGGAAAGGAAGCGGAAATACCGGCCGCTTACGCGGCTGCGATGGCCGATTTCCAGCAAGCTTCTACCCGCTACGTAGAGGTCGCGGGCCTCGATGGCGGTGACTTGGAACCTGCCGGCCAGGGACGCGCGTATGTCGACGCGGGCCGCATCCTGCGCCGGATGATCGACCTTGTTCGGGAATATGTCCAAACCGTCGGCTACGTGCCGACTCAGGCGGATTACGACGACGTCGGTGATTGGTACCTTGAAAGCGAGACCATGCTGACGACCGTCGCCGGGAACGGAACGGACGAAACCGAGTACTACGGCATCGACAACGGAGGCGTCGCGCAGAGAGCCTGGCGTTTCCTCGGCGAACTCCACTCGACCATGGCGTGGTTCATGGAGGCGACTAGCGGTAACGACGCCGTCGCGATGGAGCCCTATTTCCGTAAGTCCGTACAAGCCTACCGCATCGCCGTGGACTCCGCGCGTTTCCCCGGCGCGGATCCCCATGATCTGAGTCGTTCGCGATCGGAGCTCGTGAGGCGCATTCTCAACCTCGCGCAAACTTATCAGGATGTCGTTCCGCCTGCCGGCGAGACGGCTACGACGCTTTTCGATGAGGCCTACGACCAGCTCGCCCTGCTCATCGTCGATCCGGAATTGGAGGACGACGACCGGGCATGGTCGATCTCCGAGTTCGGCAGGAGCGTGGAATGGCTGTGGAACTTGCTGGACGGTACCCTTTCCGGAGGCGAGGACCTGTCGGACGCGGCCGTGAAGGCGGGCGTCGGAATCGCGACCCTCGGCATCGTCGTCGACCAGTACGGTTTCGTGGAAGAGGGGAGGGTCGCCGCCGAGTCGCTGTTCGGCATCGCGATGCTGCATAAGCTGGTCGCGGAGTCAGGCGTCTCGAATACCGTCGCCCTGGAGAGGTGGACGGCCGGTAAGGCCGCCCTCGATACAATCATCGGATCATACGGTAGTTTCACGGATTGGTGGGCGGTCAGCGAGGCTAACAACTGGATCCAGTTCTTCCAGCAGAAGATCGACAACCCGGCGTCAGCGCGCACCGCGCGCGCATTCCGGTAAGCGGCCGGATCTTCGCGAATTTGCGCGGCCTCCCCCACGAGCACGCGCTCGTGGGGGAGGCCGCGCCTTTTCTACTCCTCCGCCAGCGGCGCCTGGAATCCGAGCACCTTGGCGCAACGGTTCATCCCGGTGCCATGGGAGAATATCAACGGCTTTTCGCCGCCGGACTTCTCCGCAAGGGCGAGGGCCGAGGCCAGGTGCAGGGCATCCAGGGTCTTGATACTGACGGGGAAAGCTTCCATGGCGCGCTTCTTGACCGCGGATGAAAGCGACAGGAGGTACATGCCATTCAGAAGTTTTTCCAGCCGTTCCGTCGCCTTGAGCACGCCCTCATCGTCCAACTCCCCCTGAAGCCTGCAACGCTGGATGACCCTCCGGCATTCGATCTCCATTAGCTCGCTCGATACCGTACGATCGCAGGCCAACGCTTGGCTGATGGTCATTTCGCCACGTAGCATATGCCTCAGGGCAAGGGACGAATCGAGATAGGCTACCATGATTCTGCCCTCTCCTCCTCCAGGAAGGTCAGGGGATCGGTCGAAACGAGGGGCGGGAGCTCTTCGGCTATATATGTTTCAGTTGCCTCGCGGACGAATAGCGCCTCGTCCGCCAGAGGGTTGAGGGTCGCCACTGGCCGTTTATGGTCCACAACGGTAAGCACGAGTCCCTTCTGCACCCGTTTGAGCTCCGCGCTCAGGTTGGTCTTCAAGCTTGAAACTGAAATGGTTTCCATGTGACTAGTGTGTGACCATAATATACGAAAGTCAAGAAACCGTACTTGAATATTGCTTGAAGGATCTATTCGGGTGGAGGGGGAGCCCACTAAGGCGGTGATACGGGAAACACCGGATCATCCCTCTCGGACTGGGGACCCGCCTACGGGAAATCCGGTGTTTCCCGTGATCGGCGCGCAGGGCGATACCCCGCTCAGGCGGCTCCCCCTGGCTGCAGCCTCCTCGCCGCCGCGCCCATGCATGGGCGCGCACGACATTGTGCGGAACGCACGCGTTCCGCGGAGGCACGGCTGCCGGCGGCTGCGGGGGCTTCCGCCACCCCCACTGCATGGTTGTGGTATCATTGATTTGACAGCGTTATAAATCCTGGTTAGGATTGGATATAGATAATGGATGATCGAAAGCATGTCTGGCTACGACAGCGCCGTGATGCGGCCGCACTTCGAACAATCTGTCGCGGCGTATCGGGAGGCGTCAGACCAGACGAGTTTCCCCGGAGCCGACGTGCACCAGGTCAGCGAAGCCCGCACGAACCTGGTCGGCAGGCTCGTGGATCTCGCGAACACCTACAATACATGGGATTCCCAGAATCCGCCTCCCAGCCTGGACAGGGAAACCGCCACTGTTCTTTTCCAGGATGCCTACGATGAATGGGCGTACCTGATTGTCGACCCGGAACTTGAGGACGACAGCCGGTCATGGGCTACCCGCGACTTGGGCGAGGGTGTCCTGCGGCTTTGGGATCTTCTGGCTGGCACCTTGTCCGAAGGCGAGGACCTCGACGATCCTTCGATACGCGCGAATCTCGGCGTCCAGATCCTGATCATCATTCCCGATCAATACGCGTTCGTCGACGATGGGCGCAACGCGGCCGAGTCCCTCTTCCAGATCGCGTCCCTGCATGAGAACGCCGCACATGCTTTGGAGAATGCCTCGGCCAGCGGGTGGAATACCAAGGCGATTGCCCACTGGGTAGCGGGCATCCCGGCTATAGATCGTTTGAATGCCGAATATGGAACGCATTTTGACTGGTGGCCTCTCGGCGGAATCGCCGACCGGCGTGCGTACTTCGAAGCCGAACGCGTCCGCGTGGCCAGCCTTCCAACGGCGGCCAGCCGGGCTCGACGCTAACTCCTGAACGGCAATATTTACTTGGACGAGGCCTCCCTGCGGGGAGGCCCCATCCCTTTAGGATGTACAATGTACTAGTGGGACATCCCCAAGAGCCATAGCGGTATCGCGTTTCCTCCCGGAAAATCGATGTTATCTCTTATAACGAAGTCAGCCTTCTTGATCTTTTTGGATGCGCCCCCGACCTCTAATTTGATTCTTGTCATGCCGTCCGAGGTTTTTTTCGAGATGGCGAAGTCTCCCTGCGTCTCATCTTTTGAGGACTCGACCAGCCAACCGCTCTCGGCGCAGAGCGCTGCTACCAGCGCTTCCCTTTCAGTTCCGCTATTGCCTCGCAGTACGGGGTAGAACGCGGGATCCGAAAAAAACAATTTATCCCCAACGGATTTTGCTTTGGTATCATTTTCGATTCGAATGATCCGAAGGAGGCTGACCGATTCCATCACTTCGAGAAGTTGGTACAGTTTATCCGCGCCGATATTCCAATCGGCGCAAAGCGAACGAACCTGCAATCTGGGAATGGCGGACCCCGCCAATGTTCCGGTGATCGCTTTCATAAGGCGCAGGTTGCCGTCCGTCACATTCGGCAGGAAAAACGGAATATCCGAGTAGAGCGTCTTATCCAGGATCGCGAGCATCCGTTCTTCGAAATTTCCCTCGGCAAAGAAGGGTCGTGTTCCCGTGCGGCGATATTCACGGAAGTGTGAGAGTATTTCGGGTGTCGGTTGGACAGGAAGTACTGAATCTTTGCCGAAAGGATCGAACACCGGATAGTCTATCCCCGTTCTTAATGAGAGGAATTCGCGGAAGGATAGAAGAGGCATCCTGATCGGGACGAATCGGCGCGAGAGGTCACCAACCCCGCTCCGTCGTGCCAGTGATGATGAATCGCTTGCCCACAAGAGATGTCGCGGGAAATCGTCATAGAGGGCTTTGAGATGAAGACTCCAGTCCCGGGCAAAATGGACTTCATCAATTATGACGCCTGCGTATCCAGCCAGAAAAATCGCACTTACGCTGTCATATAAAGAGTCATTCGCCAATCTGGGGTTATCGGCGGAAAAATAGAGAATATTCTTGTCCAGGGCATGGTGCAAGAGAAAAGTTGTTTTGCCGACCCCGCGGGGTCCCGTAAGGATCAAGGTCCTTGGTATGGATGTGATTTCTTTTGTAAATGGACGGATTCGCCCGGGCATGGTCGCAACTTGGCGACTCATGCTTGTTTCCAGATCCGCTATCTGCGAGGTTGTCATGATAGCTGGATATTAGGTTTGATATGTTCTTGTGTCAAGAATGGAAGCGGCGAAATGTTCTTGCTGCAGGAACATTCTGATAGGTAGTGTTATCTTGATCCCATATTGCGGTGATAGGCGCGGCTTCCTTTCGAGGAGGCCGCGCCTTTTCTACTCCTCCGCCAGCGGCGCCTGGAATCCGAGCACTTTGGCGCAACGGTTCATCCCGGCGCCATGGGAAAAGATCAACGGCTTTTCTCCGCCTGACTTCTCCGCGAGGACGAGGGCCGATGCCAGGTGCAGGGCGTCCAGGGTCTTGATACTGACGGGGAAAGTTTCCATGGCGCGCTTCTTGACCGCGGATGAAAGTGCCAGGAGGTACATGCCGTTCAGAAGTTTTTCCAGCCGTTCCGTCGCCTTGAGCACGCCCTCATCGTCCAACTCCCCCTGAAGCCTGCAACGCTGGATGACCCTCCGGCATTCGATCTCCATTAGCTCGCTCGATACCGTACGATCGCAGGCCAACGCTTGGCTGATGGTGATTTCGCCACGTAGCATATGCCTCAGGGCAAGGGACGAATCGAGATAGGCTACCATGATTCTGCCCTCTCCTCCTCAAGGAAGGATAAGGGATCGGTTGAAACGAGGGCCGGGAGTTCTTCGGCAATGTAGGTTTCAGTTGCCTCGCGGACGAACAGCGCCTCGTCCGCAAGCGGGTTGAAAGTTCCTATCAATTTGTTTGAGCTCTTGCCCACGATCTTGTGGCGTTTTCCCGGCTCGGCCTCAGAATCTCCGGACCGGCCTAATATAGTGATTGGTGGTAAAACCTTGGTCCTCACTGGTCGTACCGGCGGTGGATCCGGAGTTGAAGGACAGGCACCAAGCCTGAGTTTTGGTACTGTTTGTCTGGGAGGACGACCAGTACCAAGAGTAATTGAAACCGCCCAAGCTCTTGCCCCAGACATTGTACCAAAGGTAATTCAACTCGCTCCGGGACGGCATGAACCAGTCGTCATAGCCGTTGACCGAGTAGGCGTCGCAGGCCCCCGCCGCGTAGCCCGTGTCGGAACCCATCAGGGCGACCAGGCTCTGGGTGTTTGTGTAGCCCTGGCCGACATCGACCGTCAGTGTCGGCACTGCCGCGGTGTTGCTGAAGCCTGACCGGTAATAAGGCAGGGTGCTGGCTAGGTCGGCGGGAGCGGCTTCCAAGTACTGCCAACCATCGGAAGGCTCTAGCTTGTCGTAGAAGATGAGACCGCCGGCCGGTCCTGTAGTCAGAAGCTTGGTCCAGTAGGCGTAAAGCACTACGTCGCTAGCGGGCATCGCGAAGGTGGTGTTCAGGCTGTAACCCAAGAGGAAGTAAATGGTGCCCTTGCCGTTGGCCTGGCTGTTCCAGCCGGTGAAGCGGTAACCCGACTTGGTCAGGTAGGATGGGCTTGAATTAGTTACGTTGATTGTTTCGCCGCTGGTGTGAAGGTAGGAGTCGACGGGGACGTCACCGCTACCGCCGTTCAGGTCGTAGCTGACCTGGTAGTAGCTGGTGATGCAGGGAACGTAGCGCACTATGCTGTGTCCAGGGTCGCGGTAGAGGATGCTCCCGTCGGTCTGACGCGCGAAGCGTTGGGGAATCGCACCATCCCAACTCCAGCAGATATCGCTGGAGTACAGGCTGGTGTAACCATAGCCAGCAGCGGCTGGGAAGAGCTGAGTCTCGCTGCCCGTGGTCCGAGTAAAGATCCGGCCGTCGTGGATGCTTAGGGCCACAGTTGCCGGGGTATTTTCCAAGGCGTAGAATCCGTCCCAGAAAGCGGGAACGGCACTGGCCGCAGGCAGCCAGAGAGCGAAGAGGGCCAGGTCTGCTGTGCCGATAATAATGATGTCAGCTGGTTCATAGGTGTTGCCAAGACCGTTAGGCTGAGTGTTCCAGCCGTAGAAATTGTAGCCGCTCCGTACCATGTCGTCCGAGCCGGGCAGGACGACGCTAGTACCGGAGTCGTAGCGGTTGGGGTTGTTCGGCACGGTGCCACCGGTGGCTTCGTTGCCGTCGAAAAGTATCTGGAAGGTCGTCGGTGCTGTTATTGTCAAGGTATACGTACTGGTCGCCGTTGCATGGGTCGCCGTTGCCGCCTTGCTCGCCGTGATTGTCGTGGTTCCTGCAGCGACTAGCGTTACTGCGCCAGTGCTGGCATTTATGGTAGCAGTAGCCGGCGTTCCGCTTGAATACGTTATTGCTCCTGTTCCAACACCGCTTACCAAGTTTGTATATGCCCCGCTACCCAGCATTTTCGATACCGTCGCACCGTCGGCAAAGACGATAGTTGAGGGTGTCAGTGCAGTTACTGTCAAGGTATACGTACCGGTCACCGCTGCATGGGTCGCCGTTGCCGCCTTGCTCGCCGTGATTACCGTGGTTCCTGCAGCTACTAGCGTTATTGCGCCAGTACTGGCATTTATGGAAGCTGTACCTGGCGTTCCGCTTGAATATGTGATTGCTCCTGTTCCAACACCGCTTACCGTGTTTGAATATGCCCCGCTACCCAACATTTTCGATACCATCGCTCCGTCGGCAAAGACGATGGTTGAGGGTGTCAGTGCTGTTACTGTCAAGGTATACGTACCGGCCACCGCGGCATGGGTCGCCGTTGCCGCTTTGCTCGCCGTGATTACTGTAGTTCCTGCAGCTACTAGCGTTATTGCGCCAGTGCTGGCATTTATGGTAGCGGTCCCTGGCGTTCCGCTTGAATACGTTATTGCTCCAGTTCCAACACCGCTTACCGAGTTTGTATAGGCCCCGCTACCCAGCATTTTCGATACCGTCGCTCCGTCGGCAAAGACGATGGTTGAGGGTGTCAGTGCTGTTACTGTCAAAGTATACGTACCGGCCACCGCGGCATGGGTCGCAGTTGCCGCTTTGCTTGCAGTGATTACCGTGGTTCCTGCAGCTACTAGCGATATTGCACCAGTGCTGGCGTTTATGGTAGCGGTCCCTGGCGTTCCGCTTGAATACGTTATTGCTCCAGTTCCAACACCGCTTACCGAGTTTGTATATGCCCCGCTACCTAGCATTTTCGATACCGTCGCTCCGTCGGCAAAGACGATGGTTGAGGGTGTCAATGCTGTTACTGTTAAGGTATACGTACCGGTCACCGCTGCATGGGTCGCAGTTGCCGCTTTGCTTGCAGTGATTACCGTGGTTCCTGCAGCTACTAGCGTTATTGCACCAGTGCTGGCATTTATGGTAGCGGTCCCTGGCGTTCCGCTTGAATACGTTATTGCTCCTGTTCCAACACCGCTTACCGAGTTTGTATAGGCCCCGCTACCCAGCATTTTCGATACCGTCGCTCCGTCGGCAAAGACGATGGTTGAGGGTGTCAGTGCTGTTACTGTCAAGGTATACGTACCGGCCACCGCGGCATGGGTCGCAGTTGCCGCTTTGCTTGCAGTGATTACCGTGGTTCCTGCAGCTACCAGCGATACTGCACCAGTGCTGGCGTTTATTGTCGCTGTGGCTTCTGTGCCGCAGGTATAGGTAATCGTTCCATCACCAACACCACTCACGGCATTTGTGTATACGCCGCTGCCTAGCATCTTTGTTACCGTTGCTCCATCGGCAAAGATAATCGTTGACGCTATAGGGTTAGGTGTTGGCGATAGAGGATCAGGACAACCCATAAATAGAATGACCATCAGCGTCATGATAAGTTCATTAATTTTCCGCTTCATTTCTTTACTCCTGGGAATTTGTATTTATCAAATCAATCGCCTTTAGCGTTGATTGTCAGTTATTCTTCCTCTCAGCGCGCGCAGCGTCCATCGGACATTTGCATTGCCTTCTGTACAATTCCAATCTTACCTTGCTTTGTTTCTCCCCTCAAGATTGTAATCTTATAACATCAGTAATTTCAGCATGAAATTCTCAGATTGAACTAGATGTTAATACTTCATCGCTTAATCCAAGTTCCCTAAAGAGAGGGGCATTGATTGAGAGTTCCGTCTATGACCCGCGACAACAATACGGAACGCTCTTCCGTAGTGGCGAGCCGCGTCGGTCAAGGCCGATTCAGGGATGAAAGCATACGGATATGGCGGACTTGTTGCGTGAGCGGTTTTACGAAGGAGCAAATCCTGATCGCTTCGCATATCAAGCCTTGGAGGGTTTCGGATAACCGGGAACGTCTTGATGTGTACAATTTACTTCTGCTCGTTCCGACCTATGACCGCTCCCTCTTGAGGGTGTCACAAAATGGGGACCAAGCGACCTTGAGGTTTCTTGGCACGAATTCCGCGGTCTCCGACCTGCGACACCTCAGGAAAGCGCTGAAATGAAATGCTATGGTGACCTTGATGAATTAATGGTTGCATTCAAGAAGGCCAAAGCGAAGAGGGGATTCTAGTCGCTGAACGGGACTGAACATTTCCCCTCGACTGACCGCCCCCTCGACTGACCCCTCATTTGTCCCTCATACTCCCCTCATGGACACCGTAGCTCCCGGGACGCGGAGCCGGATGATGGCGGGCATACGGGGCGCGGATACCGGGCCGGAACGGCTGGTCCGGTCCGCGCTGTTCGCCCGCGGATTCCGCTACCGCATCAACTGTCCCGACCTGCCGGGAAAACCCGACATCAAGCTCACCCGGTACCGCGCGGTTATCCTCGTCCACGGCTGTTTCTGGCACGCGCATGCCTGCCGGCATTTCAGGTTGCCCGCGAGCAACGTACCTTTCTGGACGGTAAAGCTTGCGAAGAACAGGGAACGGGACCTGAGGAACGTGTCGGAGCTTCTGGCGGCCGGATGGCGGGTCTGCATCGTCTGGGAATGCCTTCTGAAGAGCGTCGCGTTCAGGACGGAGCCGGGCGCGATCGTGGACCTCCTCGCCGCCTGGGTCCGGGGGCAGGAGCCCTTCCTGGAGTTGTTCGACGCGGAGGCGGCCGTATCCGTATCCGAATCCGAATCACCCTCCCGCGGTTGCGTATATGATCGTCATGGGGACGTCGGCATCAACGGGGACGAAGCGGTATTTGCGGCGGAGCGGTCCGCACGATACATTGTGAAGTAGCGTCGATTTTCGGCGGGGCGTTGCCTGCGCGGCAGGGTCTGAGGCGAGGCACGGATCAGAAAGTTGCTTCCTGGAAGGGGAACGCCCGATATTTGTCGCTCTCTATTCGATTTTCGCCGCCGTAAATGACCATGCCGCACTCGGCGCGTGGGGACAGGGTCTGGAACCATCTGAGATTTTTAGCGAATTCCGGGTTCCAGGTGCTTGAAGCCTTGATCTCTACCGGTATCAGCTTCCTGTCGCGTTCAATGATGAGATCCACCTCCCGGCCGTTCTGATCCCGATAGAAGTAGAGCGCAGGAGCCTCTCCGCGGTTACTGGCTTGTTTTACCGCCTCCATTACGACAAGGTTTTCAAAGAGGTTGCCGAGAAGGGGATCCCGCGCGGCCGCTTCCGCCGTCCTGATTCCGAGCAGCGAGGACGCGAGGCCCACATCCGTAAAATAGAGCTTCGGAGTCTTGACGAGGCGTTTCCCGAAGTTCTCGAAGTAGGGCTTCAGCCGATAGACGATGAAGGAAGCTTCGAGTACGGAGAGCCATTCGGCGAGGGTCGTGGAGCTGACGCCGGTATCGGACGCCAGGGAGTTCAGGTTTATGAGTTGGCCGATCCGGCCGGCCAGCAATCCGAGGAAGCGTTCGAAGGCTGGCAGATTTTTGATGTTGAGCGAGTTGCGCAAGTCCCTTTCGATATAGGTCTGTATGTAATTGCGGTAGGCGCGCGTAGCCTCCTGCCGATCCGCATGGATGCGGGGGAAGAATCCCGATACGAGGAATTGATCGCGCTCAAGCTGGATCCCGGCTGCGGCCAGTTCCGATATCGTGAGGGGATAGAGCTCGGTCAGCGCGTTCCGTCCGGCGAGGGACTGCGCGATGGCGGAACGAAGTCCGAATTGGGAACTCCCCGTGAGGATGAAGTCCCCTTTGCGCCCGGATTCATCCACGATCACCTGAATCCATGAACAAAGTTGCGGGGTGCGCTGTATTTCATCAAGGATGAGGGGTGGAGGGTTGAGCCTGAAAAACGCTTTCGGATCATCCACGGCCATGATCCTGCTTTCAGGGTTCTCAAGGTTCACATATGAGTAGGCCGGAAAAGCCATTTTGGCCAGAGTCGTTTTTCCTGATTGTCGGGGTCCGAGGATAGTCAGAACCGGGTATTGGCCTGCCAGAGCGATCAATTCCGTGGCGAGAATTCGAGGAATCATTCTTAAATAATACCATGAATCAAGCTATATTCAAGTTAAACTTGAATATAGCTTGAAAGCACGGCCTCGCGCCCTCTCCCTACTTGTCGTGCATGACGGTGACGCCGGTCCACTTTCCCGGCGGAGGATGGGCGATGAAGCGCTCGCACTTTTCGGCCATGACCCTGGAGGGGCCGTCCTCCGGGTGGGAAAAGGCGACTTTCCTGAAGCTGGAAAGGGCCCGTTCAAAATTGCCCGCGAAGTACGGTTCCAATGCCTCTTGGTAGGCGCCCAGGAAAACGTCCGCATCGGCGGGCAGGTCGAGTTCGTCGATCAGTTCGTAGATTTCGCAGCTGACCAGCCGGCCTTTCACGGATACCTTGTCGATAAGGCGGCAGCGCTGGGCGTCGCCCAATTGCTTCCTGGTGTTCTCGCCGATCAGGATGGAGGTTCCGTACAGCTTGTTCAGGCTTTCCAGCCGGGACGCGAGGTTGACGGTATCGCCAATGGCGGTATAGGAAAGCCGTTCCTCAAAGCCGATGTTGCCGACCATCGCGTCGCCCGAATTGATGCCGATGCGGGTGCGCATGGGTTCGATGCCCATGGAGCGCCATTCGTCCCTGAGTTTCTCCAGGCCGCGGCGGCTTTCGATCGCGGCCCTGCAAGCCCGGACCGCGTGATCGGGACAGGGGCTCGGCGCGCCCCAGAAGGACATGACCGCGTCGCCGATGAACTTGTCCACGGTGGCGCCGCGGGATTGCAGGGCGCCGGTGAAGAACTTCAGGTAGGGGCCGAGCACTCGCGGAATAAGGTCTTTCCCGACCGCCTCCGAAACGCCGGTGAAGTTCTCAAGGTCGCTGAACATCACCGAAAGTTCGACGATATCAGTGCCGAGGGAGGCTTCCTGTTCGGTTCCGATCAACTGCACCACCACGTCGGACGGCACGTAGCGCTTGAAGGACCTCAGGCTCTTCTTCATGTTCCCGAGCGCGGCTTCCATCGCCCGGATTTCGATTATCCGGGAATCCGCGTCTACGTTGTTGTCCAGGTCCAGGGTCTTGATGCGCTTCATGTCTTCCGAAAGCCGGAGGAGCGGTTTGACGATGCGGCGCGACAGCAGCAGGGCCGCTCCGGCTCCCGCAAGGACGACCAGGACGGTCAGGCCGACTATCGTCCGGATCAGCGACCATTCGGCGTCCGCGATATCGGACGCGCCCATGTCTATGCCAAGGACGCCTTCAAGGGTCCCGTCCTTGCGGACGATAGGCGCGAAGGCCGACAGCCAAGTGCCCCATTGATCGGTGTTGAATTCCGTTTCGACCGATACCTTGTAGGGTACGATGAAAGCGCGTTCCAGGGAGTCGACGAGCTCGTCATAGGTGGAACCCAAGGGACTGAAGTCCTCCTCGGTTTCCCCTGAATCCAGAACGAAGGTAAGTTTCCCGTCCGGCGACTTCCGGAGGGTATACAGAAACGCTATCTTGGGGTCCTCCGCTCGGACTTCGGCGAACAGCTTCCGGTATTTTTCGTACGCGGGAGTCTGCATGTCGGCGGCCGTCACCAGGAGCGCGTGCTCCTCGGGATCGATGGCGGCGCTCATGGCGGCGGCGAGGGTGGAAAGCTTGGACCGCAGATCCTGCCGCATCCGCGCGCGCGCGCTCAGGGTGGCCACCGTACCCAGGGAAACGGCCGTAAAAACCACCGTCAGCATGATGTACGCACCCAGTCCCAGACGCAACGAGATTCCGGAGCGCCCGGAATGTCCTTCTTCCTCGCCGGTTCTTCGCATGGCCCGCATCGGAACCTAATTCAACCCGTAGCGATCGATCGCGGCGAGGAGGGAATCCTTCATGATCGGTTTCACCAGGTACGAATTGGCTCCGCAGCGGTAGCATGCGTTGATGTAGCTGTCCGGATCGTCGAGCGCGCTGGTCATCAAGATGACTGCGTCCGATCGGTCGAAGCGCCTCGGCTTGGAGTCGCGCTCCTTCAGTTTGCGGATTGCGGCGAGCATTTCGGCCGACCTGATTTGGCGGACCGCTTCGAATCCGTCCATCTGCGGCATCATGATGTCCATGCAAACCAGGTCGTAGGGTTTTTCTTCCAGAGCGCCCGCGAAGGCTTCCACCGCTTCCTGCCCGTTGTTGGCGATGTCGCAGGTCCCGAAGGGCTTGAGCATGGCCACCAGGGTCCTGCGCGAAAGGAAATCGTCCTCCACCACGAGGATGCTGAGGTCTCGCCGCGGTACGGCTTCCGTTTGGGGCTTCTGCGCGGCCTCCGCTTGGTGCTTCGGCGCCGCAGCCAGCGGCGCAGTCGGAGCAGCAGTCGGTGCCGCAGACAGCGGCTTGACCTTCTCCCGCGCTTCCATCTTCAACCGGGCGTTCTGCGGGGATTCGGTCCCCGCGGAAACGGCCTCGAGAGCGAGGAGCAGTTCTTCTATCCGAAGGGGCTCCGCCGTTCCCTCCAACTGTTCGGCGATGAGCATCCCGATGGAATCCAGGGATGCGAGGAGCAGGTCGATCGCCTGCTTGCTGGGCACTATGGAGCCGTTGCGCAGGCGCGCCATCAGGTTTTCGGCCGAGTGGGCGAGTTCTCCGACCCGCGTAAAACCAAGCATGAGCGCGTTGCCCTTGATGGTATGGAAAGCCCTGAACAAGCCGTTCAGGGCTTCCTCATCCCGCTGCCCTTCCAGCAGCAGGATGTAATCGGTCGCTTTCTGGATGTGCTCGGCGCATTCGGCGGCGAACGTATCCAGCACATCCTTCATCTCATCATCCATGCCTGTACCCCTATATCTGTTCAACTATAGCGCCGGACGGAGTTTATTCAAGCGAATATAAGGAACGAAGTCAGGAAAGACAGCCCAGGATTTCCGCCGCGTGTCCCTCCGGACTCACTTTGGGGAACGTTTTCATGATTATGCCGTCCGCGCCGACCACAAAGGTCGACCTGAGGATGCCTTCGTAGCTCTTTCCGTACATAGTCTTCTCGCCCCAGGCGCCGAACGCCCGGATCGCTTCCTTGTCCGGATCGGCCAACAGGATGAAGGGAAGGTCGAATTTTTTGACGAATTTGGCATGGGAAACGGATGAATCCGCGCTTATGCCGACAACGGAGACGCCCCTGGCGCGGAATTCGGCCCAGGAGTCGCGGATTCCGCAGGCTTCCTTCGTGCAGCCGGGGGTATCGTCCTTCGGATAGAAATAAACCACGAGCGGTTTGCCGGCGAAGTCCGCGGAACTCCGCTTCTTTCCTTCCTGGTCCTCCAGTTCGAACGCGGGAATCCGGTCTCCTTCCTTGAGCATGTGAGCCTCCTCGGTACATACTGACTTACAAGATATCCATAAGAACGGAGAGGAAGAAGGAAATGAACACTCAGGCGAAACCGGCCTCCGGTTGGGATACGATGGATGCGCAGGCGTTCATGCAACGGGAGAAGGCGATCTTCGATCCCTTCGCGACCCTCAGCAACGAATGGATGATCGTCGGCGCGGGCATCGCCTCCGATTGGAACGGCATGACGGCGTCCTGGGGTTCCGTCGGCCGTCTCTGGAATCGGGACGTCGCGGTCTGCTACGTCCGTCCTTCGCGCCATACCTTCAAATATATGGAGCGATCCGACCGGTTCACCCTGTCCTTCTTCGATCCGAGCTGGCGGTCGGCCCTGGATTACTTCGGCTCGCGCTCCGGCCGGGATCAGGACAAGGCTTCGGGCGCGGGCCTGGATCCAGTATGTTTCGCCGACGACGCCGTAACCTTCGCCCAGGCGCGCCTCTGCTTCGTCTGCCGAAAGATCTACGCTCAGGATATCCTGCCTGAACTTTTCCTGGATCCGTCCATCGCGGCGCACTACCCCAAAAAGGATTATCACCGTATGTACGTCGGCGAGATCCAGGAAGTCCGGGTCAAGAGGGAATAGCGCTTTTCGGCCCACCGCGATTGCGTCCTCCCTCCCGTCATGCTATGGTCGGGCCGGAGGGTATCCCATGCGTCTCGTCTGCCTCGACCTCGAAGGAGTCCTCGTCCCCGAAATCTGGATCGCGTTCGCCGAGGCCACCGGCATCCCCGAACTGCGCATCACCACCAGGGACGAACCCGATTACGACAAGCTCATGAAGTACCGCATCGAAATACTCGCGCGCAAGGGCCTGAAGCTCGCCGATATCCAGCGCGTGATCGGCGGAATGGATCCCTTGCCGGGCGCCGGCGGATTCATCGACGCGCTGCGCGCGCGGACCCAGTTCGTGATCCTTTCCGACACCTTCGAGCAATTCGCCAAGCCCCTCATGGCAAAGCTCGGCTATCCCACGCTTTTCTGCAACTCCCTCCTCGTAGACTCCGCTGGTTCGATCACGGGTTATGAACTACGGCAGAAGGACGGCAAGCGCAAGTCGGTGGAGGCCTTCAAAACCTTGAACTTCACCGTCTTCGCGGCCGGAGATTCATTCAACGATCTGGCCATGATCCGCGCCGCCGACTCAGGCTGCCTCTTCCGTCCTCCCGCCGCCATCAGGACCCAGTGCGAGGACCTGAGCTGTACGGACGACTACGCTTCCTTCCTCGCGCGCATCGACGAGTTCCTCGCCTCGTAGGAGGCAGGCCGACTTCCTTCCATCCGGGTAGTGAGCCTTATATCCGAGGCCTACGGAAATTCCGTCCCGCAGTCCTTGCCGATGAGCCGCAGCGTTTCGATAGCCTTCCCGGATAGCGCGATGCCTTCCCGTTCTGCCCGTTCCTCGGCTTCGGCTTCCTTGAGTCCGGCGTAATACACGCGCTCGGCGCCCGAGGCCTTGGGAGCGGTACGGAGGGCCTGCAACATGGCGTCCATGTCCCGGCGGAATTCGGCGGCGTCGCGGAAGAGGTCGATCCGCATGGCCGCGAAACAGTGGCTGACGCGGGCGGAGGATGCGTCGGTATCGCGTACCGCTTCCCCGAAGGCGGAGCCGGCGAGGGCGCCCGTCAGGATGTCCACCATCACCGCGAGCCCGTAGCCCTTGTGGCCGCCGAATTCTTCCGTATCCCCGCCGAGCGGCACGATGCCTCCCCCTTCCCGGGAGAGCATGTCGCGGAGAAGGGTCCGCGCGTCGCTCGCGCTCCGGCCGTCCCTGTCCACGGCCCAGCCGGGCGGCAGCGGCTTACCCGCGCGCTCGTAGACCTCGATCTTGCCGCGGGTGACGACGGTGGTAGACATATCCAGCACGAAGGGCTTCTCCCTGTCCGCGGGGGCGGCGAAGGCGAGGGGGTTGGTGCCGAACATGACCTGCCGGGCGAAGGTGGGGACTCCGAGCGCCGCGGTATTCGTCATGCTGAGGCCTATCATGTCCCGCTCCAGGGCCATCATCGCGTAGTGCCCTGCTATCCCGTAGTGGTTTGAATCCCGGACGCAGGCGAAGGCTATGCCGGAGGCGGCGGCCTTCTCGATCACCCGGCTCATGGCCCGCGAGCTGACGGGCGCTCCGAGCGCTCCGCGCGCGTCTACCAGAAGGGAGACGGGACTCTCGCGGACTATCGTTTCCCGCTCGGCGGCTTTCATAAGACCGCTGCGGAGGCCGGCCGTATAACGCCCGAGGCGCGCGGTACCGTGGGACGGTATGCCCCGCGCGTCGGCGGCGACGAGGACGCCCGCGGCGATGAGCGCGTCCTCCGCCGGCACGCCGAGGCTTTCGAATACCCGCGCGCAGAATCTTTCCAGCTCCCGTCTTCCGATCCTCGTGCCGTCCATGGCGCTATTTGCTGTTGATCGCTTGTTCGGAGAGTCCGTAACCTTCGGCGGCGTGGGTGGAAGCGGCCCCCATCGGTTCCACATGGACCACGATGTCGTAAACGCCTTCGACCCGTTCCTTGATCGCCCGTTCCACTTCCGCGGAAATAGCGTGGGCTTCCCTGACGCTGCGATCGCCGTCGACCTCGATGTCGAGGTCGATGTCCCACAAGCCCGCTATCCGCCTCATGCGGGCGCGGTGGGGATTGCCCGCGCCTTCAACCGTGCGGACGGCATCGAAAACCGCCTGGTAAGGACTCCGGTCGGAACTGCCGTCCATGAGTTCCATATTCGCTTCCAGGAAGACGGCGACGGAGGACCTGAGTACCCAGAGGCCGACGAGGAGGGCGACGACGGCATCGGCAGCGGGAAGATTTAAGCCGATCGAGATCGCGAGCCCGACGAGGACCCCCGTCGAGATGACCACGTCGTTTCGCATGTTCTGGCCGTTGGCGACGAGCATGGCCGACCCCGACTTCTTCCCGAACGCGAACTGGCTCCAGGCGAGCAGGAGTTTCCCGGCGATGGAGATTCCCGTCACGAACAGGGTCACCGGCGCGGGCACCTTCGGCGCGACCCCGTCGATGAGCTTGTGCGCCGCGCTCAGGATGAGCTGGCCGCCCGCGAAGAAGAGGATGAAGGCGAGGATCGTGGTCGCGACCGTCTCCGCCCGTCCGTGTCCCCAGGGATGTTCCTCGTCCGCGGGAGTGGAGATGATGCCGGCGACCACGAGGGACATGATGGCGATGACTACGTCCGTGGACGAATCGATACCGTCCCCGAGCACCGCGAGGCTGCCGGCGAGAATACCGACGACTATCTTGATGAGCGCGAGCGCCGCGTTGCCGAAGAGGGCGATGAAGGAGGCCGTTCGGATGAGTTTAACCCGCGCGGCCGCGCCTGAATTCCGCATTTCCATTCGGTCGAGTATTCTCCGCGGGATAGGGAACGTCAAGCGGGAAGCGTATCGAATCCGTGGAAGAGGGAAGATTGATTTTACAACCTTTTTCCGTGGATGATGGTAAAATGGAACGCAGGTAAATACTGGCGTCCTATCGGTTTCATTCGATGAGACCGGGGGTCGGACCGACGGAGGAACGCTATCGACATCGCTACCGCTTCGCTGAAGGAATCCAACGGCGTCCTGAACGCTCTGTACAACGGCGTCGCCTCGGCGATCTTCCTCGCCGACGGGGATGCGCGTATCGTTCAATTCAACGATGCTTTCCAGGCGCTTTTCCACAGGCAGGATGAACGCATCATCGGCGAACTCTGCGGCAACGCCATCGGTTGCGAGTTTGCCGTTGCCGAGGGGAAGGATTGCGGTGACGCCTCCAACTGCGATCGATGCCGGTTGCGCGCTGATATCCTGCATTCCTTCCAGGAAAATGATCCGGGACGCAAAGGCCATCTGGATCGCGAATTCCTGATCGACGGTCAGTTGCGGAGGAAGCGCCTGGTCTTCACGACGAAGCGGATGGAATGGAACGGCGTTCCCGCGGCGCTGGTCATCGTCGACGACGTGAGCGAGTTCGAGGCGGAACTCGTTTCCCGGAACGCCCTGATCCAGGGATTGAAACAGGATAAGGACGATCTGGCGCGCGATGTCCGCCACCGTGTCGGCAACAGCCTCCAGCTCATCCTTTCCTTGATAAATCTCGGAATTTCGAAGGAAAACCATGACGGGGGAGACTCCGTGCTGGACGCTTTCCGGGATCGCGTGGAGGCGATCGATCAGGTATACCGCTGTTGCGCCTGGGAAGAGTCCGGAGCGCTCGCGATACCTTCATCTTTCATCGCCGGCATCACGTCGGACCTGTACGCGTCCTACGGCGGACCGACCCTGGAGGGCGGAAAGGCGGAGCTCGTCGTCGACGTTCCATCGCTTCCATTGGAGTTGGCCATTCCCCTCGCCCTGATCGTCGAGGAACTGTTTTCGGCCATCATCGGCAGGAGTTCCCGTCGCGCGAAAGGCTCGCACAAGCTGATTTTCAGTACTTTGGAAGACGGAGGATACCTGCTGGAACTGAGCGGAAATTCCGGATTGGCGGACGCTTCCGGTATCCCCGCCTCGCCGCCCCATCTGGTCCGGGCCCTCGTCGATCAGCTGGGCGGAACCACGGAAACGAAAAACCGGAAAGGTTCGAGGCGCTTCAGGATACGATTCCCCGCGGCGAGAGCCGTCTAGCCCATCGCCTCATCTTTGCTATAATGATGGCAGGGGGACGCGCATGGGACTTCCGTTGACGAAAAGCGATAGCCGCTTCACTTATGCTGATTACCGCCTATGGCCCGAAACCGAGCGCTGGGAGCTCATCGACGGGATCGCGTGGAACATGTGCGCCGCTCCCAGTCGGGCCCACCAGGAATTGTCCGGCGAGCTTCACCTCTTGCTGAGATCATGGCTCAAAGGCAAGCCCTGCAGGGTGTATGACGCGCCCTTCGACGTCCTGCTGCCCGCAAATCCGGACGAGAGCGATGACGAGGTGGATACCGTGGTCCAGCCGGACCTTGTGGTCTACTGCGACCGGACCAAGCTGACCGATGCGGGGGCGCGGGGAGCGCCTGACCTTGTTGTGGAAATCATCTCGCCATGGACGATCAAGAAGGACCTTAACGACAAATTCCGCCTGTACGAACGCGTCGGCGTGAAGGAGTACTGGGTGCTGGACCCGGCCGGCCACGTGCAGGCGTATACCCTGGGCGCCAAGGGTCGATACGGTGATCCGGTGATCCTGGTCGGCGGGGGGACGCTCTCCTGCGCGGTTTTGGAGGGCTTCACTGTGGATATGGCCGCGCTCTTCGCCGAGGCGAAGGATTGACCCCGGATTAAGGGGCCTCGGTCGCGCGCATCCCCTTGTTCACGTCGGTAGCTCCCGATGGATTTTGGAATAGCTGTCCTTGTCCGTTTTATACGATATAATGATATGCGCGTTCCTGAAATGCGACCCGGAGGGTTATACGGTGAAAAGAATCCCGCACGTACTGGTTCTCGCGGTACTTATTCTCGGATCCTGCACCTTGTGGGACAAGGACGAGAGCGGCATCGATACGCCCAGCCATTCCGAGATCGTCCAGTTCCAGAGGATCTTCATGTCCAGCTACTATGCCGAACGCGGCGGTAGTCCCATAGGCGCCAGGGCGCTGACGCCTTTCCTGTCGGCGGATCGCGGCTCTTCTTCCAGGGCCACGGTGCCGGTCGGCCGATTGACGACCGCATCCTTCGGTTCCCTCGCGCCCGCGACCTTCGCGGATTACCCCGAACCCGGCCAGGCTACCAGCTTCACCGCGACGCTTGTCGACGGTACATCCGGACCTATCGCGGTATACGATATCGTCGCGACAACGACCTACCCCGCGACGGACATCAGGAATAATTATATCGAGGAGTACTATATCCTTGATCTCGGGAAGGGCGGAACGGAATTCTTTTCTCCGGATACTCCCGACGGCATCTGGACCGTCGACGACCAGATCATAAAACCGCTCGGGGCCTCTCCCTCCGACGGTTACGTTCAGGACCAGAAACACCGCATCCGGCAGATCCTCGCCTTCGACGACGGCACGACGCGGACCGAGACCATAGTGGATGCCACCGACTTCACGGCGCAGACGCCCCGATTCGATCCGACGTCCTTTTCGATCGAGGGTTCGTACGACCTTTCCCAGGCTTTCGTGCCCGCAGCAGTCGAAGGAACCGACGAATCCGTACTCTATTCTTCGGTTGTCATGTATCATGTGACTCCCTCGACTAATCCGAATTTCTGGTTCTGGCAAGGTTCAGTCAGCCAAGACATTCTGGGCGTCCGTTACTATACGGAAGCCGTCGATCCGCTCGCCGGTTCCGGCGGAACCTACACCACTTATACGGCAAGCTTCGAGAAGACGCTCTCCGATTACGTGACTTCGGGCGGCGATTTCGCCGGAACCGTCCAGGACGTGTTCATCGGTTCGCTCCATACCGCCCTCGCCGAATCGGTATTGAGGCAGGAAGTCGTTTATGGCCTTGCGGGCGACGGGTCGACCGCCGCTCCGTACGCGCCTTCCGGCACCGGTTCGATCACCACGAACATGAAGACCCGCGTCGTCAATATCGACGGTCTCAGGGATTTCTTTCTTACCCAGATGGATTCCGATGCGGTAAGTCTCGCGCTCGCTGACTCGACCATCTATACTCCGACTCCCGGCGCCGAGGAGATTCTTGCGGGCGATTCGTCGGCTTTGGTCTACCTGAAGGACCAGTATATTTCGAACGCGGGAACTCCGGGGTCTTTCACCGTATTGAAGACCAGCGAACCGGGCACCGGCGCGTTGGCCACGATCTATTCGTCCATCGAAGAAGGCTTCGCCGCAACTACTCCGTCGACCGAGGTTCCTCCATCCAATCTGCTTCCCGTTGCGACGGTACCGAATTTCAATGGCCAGCAATCAGTCGGCACCCTCATCGATCCAGTCGCGTCGGCGGTCACGAATACGATGAGCACGAAGGGTACGGTCGAAGCCTGGATCTACATGAATACGAAAACCAATACGCCGGGCATCGTGCACAAGGGCACCGAGATCGATTTTAGCGATGAAAGCTTCTCCCTGCAGGGGTGGGGTTCCACCGGGCAGATAGGCATCGTCCTGGACAAGAGCGCGAGTACGACCGCGTACGACATAGTCCTCAGCAAGAAGAACTTGAATGTCAACCAGTGGTACTACATCGTCGCCACTTGGGATGCGACCTTGGGAAATTCGAGCTATATCCGGTTATACATCAATGGCGATTTTACGAAGACCGGAAATTCGGGAAAGCCGAGCGTGACGGCGTACAACATGGATCCGGAGGCGGCCGTCATTATCGGTTCCCAGCTTCCGTCGATCTACAGCACCGCCTACGGATACTTCGGTTTCGACGGAAAGATCGTCGGCGCCAGCGTGAGCGCGACGCCTCTGACCAGCGACGAAGTTCTCGCGAACTACAGCGCCAGCAAGGACAATACCGTCGGTTGGTAGACGGACGAGCGCGGGATTCTTTATAACGGCTGCCCATCCGGGCAGCCGTATTTGATATTCGTTCGATGCAACAGCTATGCTGTTTTTCCGGCCTGACAACCCAACCAAAAATCCATGAAAATTTGACAATGCCGTCAAAAAGTGCCATCATGGACCGATGGGGAAGCACGAGAAAACTCTTGAATCGATGCGGCATCTTCCGAGGCCTTCGAATCTGAGATGGGCTGACATCGAGAGTCTTCTGATTCATCTGGGCGCTTCTATCCACGAGGGTAAAGGCTCCGCTGTCTCGGTCTCCTTGAACGGGAAGCGGGCGTATTTCCATCGACCCCACCCGGACGACAAGGCGGACAAGGGCGCTATAGAGTCAGCGCTCCGGCTTCTCAAGGAAACCGGTTCGATCGATTGAAAAGGAGAAACGCCATGTTTTCATATAAAGGTTTTATAGCCGAAGTCGATTACGATGATAACGCGGAAACGTTCTACGGATCCGTCGTCAACGCGAATACCATCATGTCGTTCCGCGGTACCGAGGTCGCCGAATTGAAGGCCTCTTTCGCGGACGTCGTGGATAGCTACCTCGGGGACTGCGAAAGGGATGGCATCGATCCGGAAAAGCCGTTCTCCGGAAAGATCACTGTCCGTCTCACGCCGGTGCTGCACCGGAAAGTCGCGATAAAGGCCGCCGCACGCAAGGAATCGATGAATCAATACTTGGAAGATCTTATCGCCCGCGATACGGCCGATATCGAGATGCGCGCACCTGGCCTGGGATGATCCACGTCCTGAGGGGATCGGAAAAGCTCAGGGGAAATCCATCCCTCTTCCCTATTCCTTGAGCGCTCCGCCGAGTGTGCCGCGGATTATCCAACGATGGCCGAGCAGGTAGAGGATCACCGTGGGCGCGGCGGAGATCAGGGCGGCCGCCGCGTAGCGGGGCATGCGGTCCACGCCGTAGGAATTGAGGAACTGGGCGACCCGGAGCTGCATGGTGAAGAGCTTCTGGTCGTTGATCATGATTAGCGACAGCATGTAATCGCTCCAGGCTCCGATGAACACGAGCAGGGCCGCCAGGACCGTCGCGGGCGCGGCTAGCGGCAGCATGATGCGGAAGAAGGTCGCCGCATGTCCGGCGCCGTCGATGCGCGCCGCTTCGGCTAGATCGTTCGGGAGGCTCCGGAAGAACGAGCGGTAGATCATCGTCCAGAAGGGGATGTTGAAGGCGGCCATGGGAAGGAAGAGGCCCTGCAGGGTATCGGAGAGCCCCGCCGCGATGCTCATCTTGTACAGCGGGATGAGCACCATCTGCGTCGGCACGAAGTAGCCGACGAGCACCGCGTAGAAAAGGAATTCCGTCGTCCTGCTCCGGTACTTGGCGAAGACGTAGCCCGCGAGTGCGGCGGGCGGCAGCGAGCAGAGTATCGAGCCGAGGCATACGATGAGCGTATTGCGGAAACCGCGTCCGAGCTGGACGACGTTCCATGCATCTACGAAATTCTTCGTATTGAAGGCCTTGGGCCAACCCCAGGGATCGTAGGCGTATTCCAGCTGGGTCTTGAAGACGAACATCCAAGGAAGCAGGAGCGGAACGAGGACGAAGAGGGCGAGGGTCACCAGCAGGACGGTCGCGAAGGATTCGGCCGCTCCATAGCGCATCCGCGTCTCGGAAGACATCATCGAGTTCTTCATTCCGGCTCCTTCGCACGCCAGGAGAACTGGGCGACGGTGAAAGCGAGGGAAAGGACGAAGATCACGACGCCTATCGCGGAGGCCTTGCCGTACTGCCAGTTCACGAAACCCTGCCGGTAGAGCGTGATGCCGAGGGTGACCGTCGCGTTGCCGGGTCCGCCCGAGGTCATGAGGTAGGGAAGGTCGAAGAGCTTGAGGCTGCCGACCACCGAAAGAACGGCGAGGATGCGCAGGGGGTAGGAGACGGCGGGCAGCACGATCCTGACGGCGTAGTTCCAGCCGGTCGCGCCGTCCAGTTCGGCGGCCTCCCGGATTTCACGGGGAATTTGCTCGATGCGGGCCATGAGGTAGACGATGGGGAAGCCCGTATAGGTCCAGGTGGCTACCGTGAAGACCGTCCAGAACGCGATGTCCGGATTTCCCAGGAAATCCACGCTCCGCAGCCAGTCGATGCCGAAGGCGGAGGCCACGCTCGCGATGATGCCGTTGGTCGGTCCGAAGACGAACTTGCCGAGCATCGCCGTAATGGCGGAAGGCAGGATGTTCGCAAGGTAATAGACCACGCGGAGCGGTCCGGTCGCCTTGTTCATGTAGAAAGTGAGGGAGAAAGCAACGGCGAAAGCCAGGGGCAGCTGGATGAGGACGCTCCAGAAGGCCCAGGAGAATACGTGGGAAAGGCCCGCCAGGAATTCCGGATCACCGAAAAGGCGGACGTAATTCTGGATGCCGATGAAGACCTCGCCACCGAGTCCCGAGCTGCGCATGAGGGAGAGGCGGAACGTCTCCACGATGGGGTAGTACATGAATGCGGCGAGGAAGGCGAACGCGGGGGCGATACAGAGGGCGACGAACGCGCCCCGCCTCCAATCCCGGATGCCCGGCTTCCTCGCCGCATAAGCGTCGGCGGTGCCTTTCAAACTTCGAAACCTCTCTCCATCGATTCATCCGAGCCAAGAAAGGACGCGGACGACGTCCGTCCGCGTCCTTTCTGGCAAGCCTTATTTTTTCGCGGGACCCATGGCCTCTTCAGCGAGTTTTTCGAACGAGGTCAAGGAAGCCTTGACGTCGGTCTGGGGGAGGAAGAAGGTCTGGATCGTATCGTTGAGCGGAGAGGTGACGTTCGGGGGCAGGTCCTGGTCCCACCAGAACTGGACCATCTTGGCCTTGCCGAAGATCGCGGCGCCCATCTCCGTCAGCTTGCTCGGCGCCTTGACTCCGGGGACGGAGCTGATGCGGCCGGGCTCGGCCGCGCCGGCTTCGGCGCTCATCGCGTATTTCAGGAAGCGGACCACCGCGGCTTTCTTGCCTTCGGCGAGCTTCGTGGCCACGAACCCGATGTCCGTCATGCCCATGACGTCGGTTTCCTTACCGATTCCCCCCGCCTGGACGGGGAAGGGATACAGGCCGATGGTCTGGTCGGTGAATTCCTTGCTGGAGAACTGGCCGCACATCCACGAACCGGTAACCTGCATGGCGGCCTTCCCGGTCGCCATGAGCTGCTGAGCGTCGCCGTAAGCTTCGCCGAGGGGCGTAGGACCGAAATAGCCCTTCTTCATCCAATCCTGGATCTTGGCCGCGGCTTTCGCGAAGGGATCGGCGTCGAAGCGGCCCGCGCGGGACTGGGCGGAACCGAAGGCGTCGCCGCCGAAGCGGTTGGTGAGATACATATAGGTCGCGAGGGGCGGCCACTTGTCCTTGGCCCCGCAGGCGAAGGGCTGGATATTCTTGGCAACGAAGACGTCGCAAGCTTTTTCGAGTTCGTCGATGGTCTTCGGCACCGCGAGGCCGTTCGCCTTGAACAGGCCTTCATTGACGTAAAGACCCGCGATGGCGAAGAAGGGCGCTACGCCGTAGGTTTTTCCCTTCCAGCTCATCGCGCCGCTCGCCGCCGCGCTGCCGGGTACGTCCTTGAGTTCGGCAGTCAGGTCCAGAAGACGATTCGCGTCGGCGTAGCCGCCCATGACGGAACCGCCCCAGCTCTGGAAAATGTCCGGTCCGGTGCCGGCCGCCATCGCGATCTTGGTCTTGTCGGCCAAGCCGGGGTCGCCCAAGGCGATATAATCCAGTTCGATGTCGGGATTCGCCGCCGCGAAATTTTTGACGAGGGCCGTCACGTAGGCATGGTCGGGTTCGCCGTCGCCCAGGTCGCGGCCCCATACGGTGAGCTTTACCTTGCCGCCCGCCGCGGCGCCCGCGTCCTTGCCGCCCGCGGCGTACAGGGATCCGATACCGAGAACGGCGAGAGCCGCCGCCACGATCAACGCTTTCTTCATGCGCAACCTCCTTGGTTTTCTCCGGCATCGAAAATCGCTCATGCGCCGGATACGGTACGATAATCCCGATCCCGGGGCCGCGACATCGGGCGAACGGCGCATTCGAGCATAGGTCGTTTTACCTAGGATATCCAGCGCCCGGAGTTCGCGCCGGACGATCAGAGTGGACCGTATTCGAACCAATCGAAATCGGCACGGTTGTCGGAGGCGAAGCCGTCGCCGGAGGCGAATATGTCGCCGGAGGCGAATATGTCGCCGGAGGCGAATATGTCGCCGGAGGCGAATATGCCGATCACGGTTCCGACGAAGCCGCCCGCCCTCTCGGTGCTGACGACGCTGCCGTCAACGCCCGATGCGAGGAGTTCGAGGTTTCCCGGAGTGGCGCCGAAGCGGAAACAGAGCTCACCTGAGCGCGACTCCACGGCGAGCACCGCGCGATCGCCCGGGAAGGGCCGTTCGGCGATCACGCGGTCCGCGCCCCCTTCGGCGACCACGAGGCGGATGACGGTACGGTCTGCGGTGCTGATGACGGTGCGCGACGGGGTGCGCGCTTGGGAGCGCCCTGCGGTGCGCGACGGGGAGAGCGACGGGGAGCGCGCCAGTTCCAGCCTGTACTGGAAGTCGTTGCTCTGCAGCAGGACGAGGCCGGCGGTCTCGTTATCGGCGGCGGGCACGAACTCGACGGAGGTCCGCGCCTGCCATTCACCATGACGCAGGCGCCGGCCGACGAAACTCGCGGCGGCGTTTTCCCGGAGCGTGGCCGGGAGCAGCTTGAGGCGCAGGAAGCCCGGCCGCTCGGAGAGGCTGTAGAATTCGCTCCGCGGCGTACGGAGGAAGATCCAGCGCGGATCGAGGGAAGGATCTTCGAAGTGCTCGCAGGCGCTTTCGGCGGGCAGGGAATCCGGCGGCAGCCGGGGCGCCGGATACGACGTCTCCACCCTGCCCGAACCCGGACTCGGGACGGGCCAACCGTCTTCCCAGACAACCGGCACGAGGAAGGTTTCCCTGCCGAGGACGGTGAAGTCCCCGCCGAAGCGGCGAGAAGCGAGCAGCGTCATCCACCAGTCCCCCGTGCCGTCTTCCACCAGGTCCCCGTGGCCGACGTTGACGATGGGCGCGCCGCTTCCCAGATGCCGATGGGTAAGGATGGGGTTCGATGGTTTTCCCTCCCAAGGGCCTGAGAGCGCGTCGCTGCGTGCCACCGATACGGCATGGTCCGCGCCGGTGCCGCCTTCGGCGATGAGCAGATAGTAGCGGCCGTCCTTCTTGTACAGGTGCGGGCCCTCGGGCCAGACGCAATCGCGCAGGGCGCCGCGCCAGATACCGCGCGCCTCGCCCGTAAGGCGCAGGGTCGCGAGGTCCAGTTCGCGCAGCCATATCTCCCAATTGCCGGGATAGCGCTCCCCTTCAGGAGCCGGCCGCGTGCCGCAATACCAGCAACGGCCATCTTCGTCGAAGAAAAGCGAAGGATCGATGCCCGGCGCATCCTCCAACCAGACCGGATCGGACCAAGGCCCCGCGGGGTCCTTCGCCGTGACGATGAAGTTGCCCCCCGCGTCGACGTTCGTGCAGGTCAGGTAGAAGGTGCCTTCATGGTGCCGGATGGTCGGGGCGAAAAGACCCCGCGAATGGCCCGCGCCGTCCAGGTTCAACTGCGAAGGCCTGTCGAGCGCGTGGCCTATAAGCTCCCAATGCACCAGGTCGCGGCTCCTGTGGACGGGGATCCCGGGAAAATATGCGAAGGTCGAATTGACGAGGTAGAAATCGCCTCCGACCCTGCAGATGGACGGATCGGGATAGAAGCCGCTCAGGATAGGATTCGCGTACGCGGCCTCTTCCGTCATCTGGGGAGCCAGAGGACGGCGGTGACGAGACGCGGGTACAGGCGCGATCCCAGGTCGGCGCCGGTCGAGGAGTCCACCTGGTCGGTGGCGGCCCAATCTGCGCTGCCGATCCGTTGCCAGCGCGCATGCACGGCATCCCGTTCGGTCCGCTCGCTCCGCATGCCGAGGATTTCCTCCGCGACGTACTGGTTGAGGAAGATCTTGGACATCCAGGTGTTCCGGCTCGTGGAGGATAGCTTCCAACCGCCGGATACCGCGTCCAGGCAGGCGCCGTCGACGAGAACCGCGTCCAGATGGCGCTTGAGCGCGAGGATGAAAGAACCGTAGGGACCGTCTCCGCGCAACGCGTCCTCCGCGCCGCAGAAGCGCGGATAGACGAGTCCTTCTATAGCAGGGATTATCCTGGATCGATTATCGCTTTCGAAGACCGCGGGGATGTAGCCTTCCGACTCGTTCGCCCGCCCCCTCACCGTGTCCGCCGCCAAGCCCGCCGCCTCGCGCGCGGAAGCGGCCTCCGACGATCCCGCGCCCGAAATGCGCGTGAAGAGCGCGTCCAGGCAAACGAAGGCGGCCCAGGCCTTTACCGCCAGATACAGGTTGTTCCGCGCTTGCCCCAGGCTCACGTCCAGGGAATCGTAGGTGGTGATCTCGGCGCCGCCCGCGCAGCGGTCCGAATCGGCGTCCATGACGCCGTCATCGTTGCGGTCGCGCGCGCGCAGGGAGGCGAGGCAGGAAGCGAGGGGGCTTGCGTTCGCACGGGCCCACTTCATGTCGTCCGTTTCGCTGACGTAAAGGCAGGCGGTGAGCACCCAGTTCACCGTCTCCTCATAACTCATATATGAGAAGCATTCCGAAAGGCGGGGCAGCTCGTAGGCGGAGGATCCCGGCTGCGAGAAGCAGTCGGCCACGCCTTGGTCGTGGGCGAAGGCTATGCCGAGGGAATCGGAGTAGGACGAACGCGAAAGGAAAAAGTCCAGTTCGTTGCGGACGGTCCACGGCGAATAGCGGAGTTCCCAGAAGGCCTGGTCCACGGTGAGGTCGAGGGTGTTCATCATCTGGTACTCGCCCTCGTTCACGACGAAGACGGCCTCGCCGCTCTCGGCCAAGAGCAATTCGGTGCTGGCGCAATAGCTGTGGGCGGCGTGAGCGATGAGGAACTTGCGGTCGTCGGAGATCGGCGCGGCGTCCAGCCCGGCGTCCAGTTCGGCGGCGCGGCCCAGGGCCGCCCCCGCTTCTTCGAGCGCGCTGTCCAGCACGTCCTCCAGGTCGCGGAAAAGGCTCGACTGGTAGGCGTGGGCGCGCAGGCCCGAGGTGGCCACGCCGTCCCGGAACGCGCCGATAGCAATGACGTACTCGCACCGTTCACCGGCCCCGACGCGGAAACGGAGCCCTCCCTCCGAGGACAGCCGGCGCAGCGGACGGTCTCCGTCGAAGGCCGCGTCGACCGAACGCCAGTCCATCACTTCCTGCATTCCTTCTTCGGGAAGGGCGGCGAAACCCCAGTCGGTCCCGTGGGCGAAGCCGAGCAGGGCGCCGTGGGTGGTGTCGGACAGCGGCCTCCTGACGCCCTGCATGCCGAAGAATCCGACGAGCGGCTCGATTCCCTTCGAATTGTCGAACGCGAGGGTGACGAAAATGGCTGGCCGTATCCGCGAACGCAGGAGGGCGGGATCCGACGCGGCAGGATCGGGTACCGCGCCGAAGAAGGAGGTCACGGTCATGGACAACAAGCCTGCGCGCCAGGTCTCTCCGCTGAAGGATACCGAGCGCTCTATCTCTTCCAGGGCGAAATAGGAAACGGAGGGAGGCGGCAGGGAAGGCCGGGCAGGCGCGGCCGGATCGGCGTAGGAAGCGGCGCCGGGGCCGATCTCGACGTTCGGGGAGAAGGGAAGGAGCCGGGGATCGGCGCGCCCGGCGCGGTACCCGACGTACAGGGCGCGTTCCGGCGGTCGTACGTTGCCGACGACGACGCCCGCGCCGCGGCCCAGGCGGCCGAGGGCCAAGGATGCGTAAGCGCCCCACATTCCGTGGAGCGAGTAATAGTCGATCTCGGGGACGCGGACGCTCATTCATTCCTCCATAGGCAGGATATGACGGAACGTCGCCGCATTGCATCGGACGCTCGGCTGATTCGCGTATCGGCCGTTTTACCTATGAGCGGGAGGGCGCTGGGTTCGCGCCCGGAGTCCGTGTCCGGAGTCCGCGCCCGGACCCCGCGCCCGGGGAATCAGGCTTTTTCGCCGCCGGTGGTCCATTCCACGGCGTACTTGCGCAGTTCCGCCGCCGTGCCCAGGTTCAGCTTCTCTTTCAGGTGTTCGCGGTAGGCGTTCACGGTCTTCACCGAAAGGACCAGTTTTCCCGCGATCTCGGCCGCGCCGCAGCCCCGACCGATGAGGCGGAATACTTCCAGTTCCCTGTCGGAGAGGCGTTCCACCGGATCGCCGGGACGACGACCGGCCGCGAGCCCCTCGAGCATGCGCTCCCCCAGCGACGCGCTCACCGCCAGGCGGCCCTCAAGTACCGTTTTAACCGCGTCCAGAAGGACCGCGGGCGCTTCATGCTTCATCACGTAGCCCCGGGCCCCCGCGGAAATCGAACGCTCTCCGTAAAGGCTTTCCTCGTGCATCGATACGACGAGGACGGCCACGGAGGGATATTCGGCCTTGATCGTCCGAACAAGATCCAGGCCGTTCTTGTCCTGTAGCGAAATGTCGACGATGGCGAGATCGGGCTTCGAGGCCCGAAGGAGGTCGATGGCTTCGGCGAGGGAACCGGCTTCCCCTACGGCTTCCAGATGCAGTTCCTGCACGATGAGGTCGGCCACGCCGTGGCGGTACAACGGATGATCGTCGACGACGATGAACCTTCGCTTCATGGACATGCGGTCACCTCGCTACGCGGCAGGATACCACGCTTCCCCGGTCTTTGGATCGGATGCGCAGCTCGCCGCCGATCACGCTCGCCCTGTATTTCATGATGCGCAGTCCCATGCCAAGCGTTCCCCTGCGTAGCGCGGGCGAAAGCTCGCCCATGCCGATACCGTCGTCCGCCACCTCCACCGTCACCGCCTCGCGGTCGATGCGGAGCGCGACGATTATTTCCGAAGCCTCCGCGTGGGAGACGGCATTGGACAGCGCCTCCTGCACGATGCGGTACAGCTGGAGCGCCTTGTCCGAATTCTTGATATGGAAGCCCGGCGTCACTTCCAGCGCGATGCCGGCTTTCGCCCTGGCGCGGGCGGAGCGTACGAGCTCGGCGACCGCCTCCACGAGGCCCTTGGCCTCCAGCTCGGCCGGATACAAGCCCCGCGCTATGCCCTTGGCCTCCGCCGCGGTACGGCTCGCCGCGCGGGCAATTTCTGCGGCCGATGCCGCCGCAGCGTCGGCTTGGGGAAAATCAGCGCGTCGGAGGCTTCCCTCCAGGATGGCCGCCATGAGGCCGATGCCAGCGATATTCTGGCAAAGGTCGTCGTGAATATCCCTGCCGATCCTCGCCATTATATCGTTGGAGACATCCAGCAGTTCCCGCTCGAGGGCGCCGCGGCGCTCCATCTCTTCCACCAGACGCTCGTTCGCAGCAGAGAGCTCCAGGGTCCGCGCCCGCACCTGGTGTTCGAGCCGGCGCTCCCGATCGCGCTCGGCCGCCATGAGAAGGGCGCCCTTGATCGCGCTCGACGCCTGATCGCGCAGCGCCTCGAACACGCGGCGGTCCGCGCCGTCCGCGGTACAGACGAAGTAACCAAGCCTCTCCTCGCCGAAACGCAACGGTTCGCAGACGTAGGCCTTCCACCTTTTTGGAAGCCCGCCGGGAAGGAGGTCCGCCGTACGGAATCTCAGGCCGTAGGGCGCCAGGATGCGATCGCTGTCTCCCTCCGAGGCCAAAAGGAGGCGAGCCCATTCCGGAGTCGCTCCCTTGGATTCGAAGAGGGCTAGCCAACAGGCTGAAATTCCGAGGGCCCTCGTTCCCCTCGCGACCTCGGAGAGAATATCCGGCAGGGCGAAGGACGAGACGAGGGACGCTTCTATCTCCCTGAGCACGGCGGCGCGGCGCTCGGCCGCGCGCCTCAGCGACGCCTGGGAGCGGGCTTCACCTTCGGCGATCACGAGGAGGGCGCGATCGCGGAGCACGGGATCCAGGCCGCGGGGCTGCGGGTCGACGAAGGCCGAACCGGGGCAGCCGCAGGATTCGCGGATGACGAAGGATACCGACGCCGTCCTCCCGGTCCCCCCGGCGAGCAGACCGAGGCCCCTGGCCACGCTGCGGACCGCCTCGCGGCCGAGCTCGCGCGCATCCTGGCGTACGGTCGTGAGCGGCGGGACGGTGAAGCGGCTGTCCTCGGTATCGTCGAAGCCGGTCACCGAGACGTCCCGGGGCACGTCGATCCCCGCCTCCGATAACGCGCGGAGCGCGCCCATGGCCATCAGGTCGTTGGCGGCGACCACGGCGTCGATACGCTTTCCGGCCGCGAGCCGTCTGACCGTCGCCGCCCGCGCGTCCTCTTCCTGGAAATCGCAGTATTCCACCGCGGGCGCGCAATCCGGGCCAAGGAGCGCCACGATGCGTTCGCGGAATTCCGCTTCGCGCGCCATCGACTCGCTGTGTCCTTCGGGGCCCGCCAGGAAGAGGAAGGAGCGCCGTCCGTGGACCTGCGCGAGGTGGTCCGCGACGGCGCTCATGCCGCCCTCGTTCGATATGAGGACGCTTTGGACGCCGGGGAATTCCACGCCGACCGAGACGACGGGTACGGATCCGAATCGGCCCAGGAAAGCGGAAAGTTCCTCCCGGCTCAGATAGGTTCCGATGACGTTCGCCATGATCGCGAGCGCGGAGACGCGGCTGTGCGCGGCCAGTTCGAAGGCGATATTGTCCAGCGCCTCGTAACCGACCGGACTGCCGACGCGCTGGCCGCCGAAGAAGACCAGGGCGGCGCCCAGCCGTTCCGCCTCCTCCACCGCTCCGCCCCAGACCGCGTACTGGTAAGGTTCGTCGAGGCGCGCGGCCAGGAACCCAATGGTCGGCGTCCGTTCGACCTTCGCGTCACTGTTCATGGCCGAGAGTATATGTCGATTTCGGCTTCCCGTCCTCCCGCGAAACGTAGGTTCCCGCCGCGAAAGGTCCGGTTCGCTGCCGCGGAACCGCCGCGAAACGTCCGTTGAAAAAACTTGCGTTCCTTCTGGACCCGTGTTAGCATGTATGTAACCGGTTACATTGGCGTCGGGCGTCGCCGCTAAGGATCGTGTCGGAAGGGAGGATCGCATGGGTTTGAACTACATCGGAAAGGACTATCCCCGTCCTGACGGGATCCAGAAAGCCCAGGGGAAATCCGTCTACCTGGACGACATCAACCTGCCGGATATGCTGTACGCGGCCATCCTGAGGCCCGAATACGCCCACGCTGAGATACTTTCTATAGATACCGACGAGGCCGCGCGGATGGATGGCGTGGTCGCGGTGGTGACCGGCAAGGATTGCGCGTTCAGCTACGGCGACAACATCAGGGACCTATTCCCGATGGCGGTGGACAAGGTCCGCCATATCGGGGAGCCCCTGGCGGCCGTGGTGGCGGAGACCCAGTACAAAGCGCAGGAAGCCCTGAAGAAGATCGTCGTCAAGTACAAGCCCCTGCCGGTCTACGTGGACGCCCTTGAGGCGATGAAGGAGGGTGCCGCCCTCATCCACGAAAAGAACGGCGAATACTGGCACCTTCCCTCCATACATCCGATCAAAGGAACCAATGTCGCGGGCCATTACGCGCTGAAGAAAGGCGACTTCGCGAAGGCGGAGGCGGAAGCCGACGTTTCGATCGAAGCGGAATTCGACTATCCCCTGGGTTCCAGTTCGGCCATCGAAACCCACGGCGCGATCGTCTGCTTCAACAACGACGGTACCATCGACTGCTGGTCCAGCTCCATCTGCCCCTTCCTCATCAGGGAAGACCTGGCGCGCACCTACGGGAAAACGATCGGCGACGTCCGCGTCCGGATTCCCGAGATCGGGGGCTGCTTCGGCTACAAGTCCGACGTTTTCATCGAACAGACGGTCGCCTGGATCGCCAGCCACGCGAAGGGCCGCCCGGTGAAATGGATGGCCACGAGGCAGGAAGATTTCACGAGCACCCTGCTCGGCCACGGCATCCGCACCAGGATGAAGATCGTCGCCCGGAAGGACGGCAAATTCCTGGGCCTCCAGGTCCGGTCCTACCATACCACCGGCGCCGCCGCCGATACCGGAATAAACATTTCCCACGCGGCGACCCACAATGCCACCGGCCCCTACGTGTTCGACAATTGCGACCTCCAGGGCTACTCGGTCTACACGAACACGCCGCCTGTAGGCGCGTACCGTGGCTACGGCCACCAGGAAGCCCAGTTCGCGACCGAACGGCTTGTGGACATGCTGGCCCGCAAGATGGGCATGGACCCCTTCAAGCTGCGCGAGATCAACTACCTGCTGCCGGGCACGGTGAATGCGCTGGGCGAGAAGATGTACGTAACGAACGGCGTCATCACCGATTGCGTCGCCAAGGTGAAGAAGGCGGTTTACGGCCACGACAAGCCGAAGGAAGACGCCGAGTTCTACTACGGCCGGGGTTTCGCGGCGCTGATGAAGTCTCCCAAGGGAGCGCCGCCCCAGACCAAGGGTTGCTACCTGAAGCTGAACAAGGACGGCGGAGCCACGGTGATCATGGGCGGAGCGGAGGTGGGGCAGGGCCTGCGGACCGTCGTGAAGCAGATCGCCGGAGAGGCGCTGAAGATGCCGCCGGAAAAGATAAACGTGTATTTCCAGATCGACACCCTGTATTCTCCCTACGAATGGCAGACGATCGGCAGCATGTTCACCACGATGGGCGGGCGGGCGATCATCCGCGCGGCGGAGAAGGTCATCGCCATCCTGAAAAAGAACGCCTCGCATGCCCTGCGCTGCGACGAGGATTTCATCGAATACGACGGCGGGTGGCTGTACGTGCGGAACGATCCGGACGTCCGGATCGCTGTGGCCGAGCTGGCCCATGGCTATATGCACCCCGACGGCATGACTGTCGGCGAGGTAGCCCAGGCGACAAGCGATGCCCGCCTTCCCAGGTATTCCGGCTTCGACGGGAACGGGCAGGGCAACGCCGGCGTCACCTACACCTTCGGCGCCCAGGGTTGCGAGATCCGTATCGAGAAGAAGACGGGGAAGGTCACCATCGACCATTTCGCCTCCTGCTTCGACGTCGGCCAGGTGGTCAGCCCCAATCAGATCAGGGGCCAGGTGGCCGGCGGCGTGCTGATGGCCATCGGCGCCTCGCTGTACGAGGAGCTGAAATTCGACAAGGACGGGAAGATCCTCAATCCCCATTACGGCAAGTACCGTATGCCCAAGGCGAGCGAGGCGCCGCTCAGGTCGACCATCGAATTCGCGGAAAACCCCGATGCGATCGGTCCCTTCGGCGCGCGCGCTCTCGGCGAGCATCCGGTCATCGGCGTGGCGCCCGCCATCCTTAACGCCATCCAGGACGCGATCGGCACGGACTTCCTCCGGATTCCGGTCGTCCCGGAACAGATCATGCAGGCGATCGGAAAACCGGAGGGGAAGAAATGAGCGGCAGGATCAACTTCAAGCTGAACGGAAAGAACGTTTCTGTCGAACTTGACCGTGAAAAGAAGCTGCTGGACATCCTCAGGGAGGATCTGCGCATCACCGGCGTCAAGCGCGGCTGCGACACCGGCGTCTGCGGCGCCTGCACGGTGGTGGTGGACGGGAAGGCGGTGAAGAGCTGCGTGTTCCCGGGCAAGAACCTGGAAGGGACCGAGGTCGTCACGATCGAAGCGCTGAGCGTCGATTCGGTGCATCCCATCCAGCAGGCGCTTATCGATGCGGGCGCGGTGCAGTGCGGCTTCTGCACGCCGGGCTTCGTCATGGAGCTGTACGCCCTGTTCCGGAGCAAGCCGGACGCCGACGACGCGGAAATCATGAAGGCGCTGGACCGGCACCTGTGCCGCTGCACGGGATACGAGACGATCATCGCCGGCGCGAAGGCGGCGCGGGAACTGATGAAGGAAAGGGCCGCGATAATACTCTAGAATAAGTCTTGGACTTATATGACGAGGCTATGATAAGGGGGCGGATGATGAAGAAGATTCTGCTGGCAGTGCTGCTTTCGGGTATCGTCGTTTCTATCGGCTTCGCGGGCGGTAAGGCGGAGGAGAAGGGCAAGGCCGAATTCCAGATGGCGGCCATTTTCCAGACCTCGATCGAGGAACCCTGGGACGGAGCCATCCATGTGGCCTGCCTCAAGGTGGCGAAGGAATTGGGAATCAAGTACGAGTTCGCCGAGGGAGTCGCCGCCGCCGACTACGAGAAGGTGGTCAGGGAATATTCCGACCGCGGCTTCAATTTCATCATCGGCGACGCTTTCCTCGCCGGGGAAGAGCCTTCCCGCCGGGTCGCCAAGGATTATCCCAAGATCGCCTACGCCTTCGGCTCGGAATTCAAGCCCCAGGCTCCGAACTATTCCGTTTTCGACAACTGGATCCACGAACCGGCCTACCTGAGCGGCATCATCGCGGGAACCATGACCAAGAGCAACGTGCTCGGCGTCGTCGCCGCGATCCCGATTCCGGAAGTGAACCGCTTGGTCAACGCCTTCAAGGCGGGTGCCCTTTCCGTGAATCCCAAGGCCAAGGTCAAGCTCGCCTTCATCGGAAGCTGGTTCGATCCGGCCAAGGCCAAGGAAGCGACGGTCGCGATGATCGAAAGCAAGGCGGACTACATCTTCGCCGAACGTTTCGGAGTGTTCGAGGCCGCCAAGGAAGCGGGCGTGTACGCTTTCGGCAACATGAGCGACCAGAATGCGCTCGCCCCCGACGTGGTCGTCACGAGCTGCGTCTGGGACATGTACCCGGTCATCAAGAACAGCGTGGACATGATCCAGAAGGGTGCCTGGAAGGACCAGGACCTCAAGAACCTGTCCATGATGGCCTCCGGCGGCGCCATACTGGCCCCGTACCACGGCTTCGAGGACAAGCTCCCGGCTGCCCTTAAGACGAAGGTCGCCGACCTGACGAAGTCGATCATGAACGGGACCTTCACCGTTCCCGTCGACGAATCCAAGCCCGTTTCGGACTGATCCCGAGCTTCGGAAAAGCCGGCTTGTTTCGACAACGCCGGCTTTTTTTATACCTTGCCGATAAAGGTGGGTGAGATCCTGGACAACCAGCCGGCGATCGAAATGCGGAACATCACGAAGCGCTTCGTGGATGTGCTCGCCAGCGACCACGTGAACCTATCGCTGTACCCGAAGGAAGTCGTCGCCCTGCTCGGGGAGAACGGGGCGGGCAAGACCACGCTGATGAACATCCTGTTCGGGTACTATCAGTACGACGAGGGCGACATCTTCGTGCACGGGAAGAAGGTCTCCTTCTCCACGCCCAAGGACGCGATCGCCGCCGGCATCGCGATGATCCACCAGCACTTCACGCTGGTGCCCACCCAGACGGTGTTGGAGAACGTGATCATCGGCGTAGAGGGCGGCTTCTTCCTGAACCTGGGCAGGGCGAAAAAAAAGTTGCTGGAAATAGAGAAACGCTTCGGGCTCAACCTGGACCCCGACGCCATCGTTTCCTCGCTTTCGATAGGTAAAAAACAGAAACTCGAAATCCTGAAGGCCCTGTACCGGGACGCCGAGATCCTGATTATGGACGAGCCGACGGCCGTGCTTTCTCCGACGGAAACCCAGGAGCTGTTCGGCACGCTCAGGACCCTCGTGGACAGGGGCAAGTCCATCATCTTCATTTCCCACAAGCTGAACGAAGTCATGGAGATCTCCGACCGCGTCGTGGTCCTGCGCGCCGGTGCCAACGTGGCCGAGCGTGAGACCTCCGGGACGACGATTCCCGAGCTCGCGACCCTCATGGTGGGCCGGGAGCTGCTGGAACGGCTGGACCACGGAAAGGTCGCGGCCGGCGCCACGGTCCTGGATATCAAGGGCCTGACGGTGAAGGATGAGGCGGGCCTGGACGCCGTGGACGGCCTGGACCTGGAGGTCAGGGGCGGAGAGATCATCGGTCTGGCGGGCGTATCCGGGAACGGGCAGACCGAGCTGTCCGAAGCCCTGTTCGGCCTCCTGCGACCCGAAAGCGGCGAAATCGTGATCCTGGGCGCGAAGGTTCCCGCCGGCAAGCCGGCCGAAGCCATCAGGGCCGGAATGGCCAGGATTCCGGAGGACCGGATTTCCACGGGCCTGTTCATGGATCTTTCGGTCAAGGACAACATGATCCTGAAAAACCATACGGAAGCGCCGATTTCCCGCCGCGGCCTGATAAACATGAAGGCGATACGCGCCTTCGCCGCCGACGGGATCGCACGGTTCCAGATCAAGACCGACGGCATGGAGGCGCCCTCCAAGAGCCTGTCCGGCGGCAACTTGCAGAAGATCATCCTGGCCAGGGAACTGGCCGGAGACCCGAAAGTCATCATCGCCTGCCAATGCACGCGGGGGCTGGACGTCGGGGCCATGGAATACGTCCACCAGACCCTCCTCAGGGAAAAGGAGAAGGGCGCAGCCGTGCTCCTCATCTCCGACGACCTGGACGAAATATTCCTGCTGAGCGACCGGATAGCCGTCATCTACGAAGGAAGGATAATGGGCATGACGGACATCGCCGAGGCGAACCGCGAGCGCATCGGGCTATGGATGAGCGGAGTCGCGTCATGATGAGCATGAACATCGTAAAGCGCGAGCCGCTGCCGTCCTGGGTGAAGGTCCTCATCCCCTTCGCCGCGGTCCTGGCCACCCTGGCGCTCGCGGCCATCCCCATCCTCGCCGCCGGAGGGAATCTGTGGAAGGCGTACGGGAGCCTGTTCTTCGGCGCCCTCGGTAACCGTTTCAACCTGCTGGAGACCTTCGTCAAGGCGAGCCCCCTGATCCTGACCGGTCTGGCCGTGGCTTTCGCGTTCAGGGCCCGGTTCTGGAACATAGGCGCCGAAGGCCAGCTATACGCGGGCGCCGTCGCCGCGACCGTCATCGGCGTCTACGGGACCTGGCTGCCGCCTTCACTGAAGATTCCCGCGATCATGGTCGCGGGTTTCCTGGCCGGCGGCCTGTGGGCGACCATCCCCGCCTTCCTGAAGACCCGGTTCAAGGTGGACGACGTCGTGACCACCCTTCTGCTCAATTACGTGATGCTCCACTTCGTGGGCACCCTGCTTTTCGGCCCCCTGCAGGAACCCGGCTCCTCCTGGCCGCGCTCCCCGCAGATCATGAAGGACGCGTTCTATCCGGTGCTGATCGCCAAATCCAGGTTCCATATCGGCATCATCGTCTCTTTCGTCTCCGTGCTGGCGGTCTGGTTCATCAACGACAAGACCGTGTTCGGCTACCAGTCCAAGTGCGTCGGGGTGAATATCCTCGCGGCCAGGTACGGCGGGATCAACGCCGGCATGGTGATCCTGAAGACCGCCCTGATATCCGGAGGACTCGCGGGGCTGGCCGGGGTCGGGGAGGTCTGCGCCATCCAGTACAACCTGATAATGGACCTGTCTCCGGGCTACGGGCAGACGGGCGTGGTCATCGCCATGCTGGGCAACCTCCATCCCCTGGGCGTCGCCCTCTCGGCGTTCTTTTTCAGCGTCATCGGGGTTGGAGCGCAGACGATGAGCAGGATGGCCGGGGTTCCAGTGTACATCACCGGAGTCATGGAGGGCATCGCCCTCATGGTGATGCTCGTCTTCCTCCTCTTGACCGAGTACAGGATCAAGTGGAGTAAATCATGATCGAAGAAATCCTTTCCGTTCCCTTCCTGACGGGTTTGCTGAGCGCGACGCTCCGGATGTCCACGCCGATCATCCTGGCGACCCTCGGCGAGATCATCATAGAGCGGTCGGGCGTACTGAACCTCGGCATCGAGGGCACCATGCTCTTCGGCGCGGTGGTCGGCTTCCTGACTACGCTTTCCACCGGCAATATCTGGCTCGGCGTGTTCATGGCCGCCTTCGCGGGCGTCCTGTTGTCCATGCTGATGGCCCTGCTGGCCGTCTACCTCGGGGTGAGCCAACATGTGGCGGGCCTCGGAATCACGGTGTTCGCGAGCGGACTTTCCATGTTCGTCTACCGGCTCACCGTCGGCTCGCCCACCGTTCCGCCGACCATCCGGCCCTTCGTCCCGGTACCGATCCCTTTCCTGTCGGACATCCCCTTGATAGGGACCAGCTTCTTCAACCAGCACCTGCTCACCTATTTCACCTGGATCCTCATTCCGCTGGTGTCGGTATTCCTCTTCAGGACCCGTCCGGGACTGCGCGTCAGGACCGTCGGGCAGAATCCCTTCGCCGCGGATACCGTCGGGGTGAACGTCAACCTGACCAGGACGGCGTGCCTGGCGGTAGGCGGCGCCTTCTTCGGTGTGGCCGGTTCCTTCATGACGCTGGCCCACCAGAACATGTTCCTGAAAGACGTAATCGGCGGACGGGGCTGGGTCGCCATCGCGATGACGATCTTCGGGAACTGGAATCCGGTCATAGGCACGGCCGGCGCGCTGATCTTCGGCTTCCTGGACGCGCTCCAGCTCCGCCTCCAATCCCTCGGCGTGCGCCTGCCCTTCCACCTCTTCCTCATGATTCCCTACCTGATCACCGTCGTGGCCCTCGTGGGCGTTTCCCGCAAGGCGACCGTTCCCGCGGGACTCCTGCGGCCATACCGACGGGAAGAGAAGGGAGGCTAGCTTCCATGGTTTCGTTTTCGCATCGCCGGCAAAACAGGAGGAACAGATGACCTACGATATTCTGATCAGGAACGCCGTTACGAGGACTTCTTCCGGCAAGCGCGTGGATGTGGCGATCGCGGGCGGCAGGATCGCCAGGATCGCGCCGGACATCAAGGAAGGCGCCGCGGAGGTCTTCGACGCCGCCGGCAGCCTCGTAAGCGAGTCCTTCGTCAACGGCCACCTGCACCTGGACAAGGTGTATACCCTGGAGAAGGTCGGAATGGCCGCCCTTTCGTCCTACACGAGCGGTTCCATGGGCGGCGCGATGACCGCCATAGAGCAGGCGTCCAAGGTCAAGGAAGGCTACGACGAGAAGTGGATCATCCAGAATGTCCGCAAGGCCTTGGACCTCGCGGTGAAGTTCGGCAACACGCACATCCGGGCGTTCACCGACGTGGACACCAAGGCGAAGCTGGAGGGCGTGAAGGCCCTCATCAAGGCGCGCGAGGAATACAAGGACCGGGTGACCGTGCAGATCGTCGCCTTCCCCCAGGACGGCATCGCGCGCGATCCGGGCGCGGAGGGTTGGGTGCGCAAGGCGCTGGAGCTGGGCGCGGACGTGGTCGGCGGCATCCCGTGGATCGAATATACCGAGGAGGACATGCAGGACCACGTGGACCGCATGTTCGCGCTCGCGGTGGAGTTCGGCAAGGACGTCTCCATGCTCCTGGACGACGCGGGCGACGCGGGCCTGCGGACCGTGGAGATGCTGGCAAAGAAGACGATCAAGGAAGGTTGGGAAGGCCGGGTCACCGTGCAGCACGCGCGGGCGATGTCCCTGTATCCCGAGCCCTACTACCGGAAGATAGAGCATCTGTTGAAGGTCGCGCGGATTGGCCTGGTGAGCGATCCGCAGACCGGACCCCTGTACGCCCGGGTGAAGGACCTTTACGCGGCCGGCGTCTCCGTGGCGCTCGGACAGGACGACATCGCCGACGCCTACTATCCCTTCGGCCGGAACAACATGCTGGAGATCGCGTTCCTGGCGGCCCACCTCATGTGGATGACGACCTTCGACGACATGAAGATCCTGTACGACCTGGTAACGACCAATGCGGCCAAGGCCCTCGGCATCGCCGATTTCGCGTTGGCGGAAGGGAATCCTGCCAACCTCGTGGTCGTCGACGCGGCCAGCGAATGGGAAGCCATCTGGAACCACGAAGCCCCGAAGCTCGTGGTCAAGGCCGGCAGGAACATCACGGCGAAGAGGGCTTGAGCGGATCCGGAAACGGTGGACAGCGGGCCGTCCCGGCGATAGTATGATCGCCTGAAGGCGGTGGATATGGCGACGATACGGGAAGTCGCGAAAACGGCCGGCGTTTCGATAGCCACCGTTTCACGGGTGTTCAACCACCCGGAAACGGTGGCGAGCGAAACCAGGGAGCATATCGACCGCATCATCGCGGAACTCGGCTTCTCGCCGAACGGCACGGCAAGAAGCCTGGCCTTGAACAAGACCTCCATCGTCGCACTTATCATCCCCGACATCCTGAATCCCGTGTTTCCGGAAATAGCCAAAGGCGTGGAGGACGTGGTGCATCGCCGCGGCTACAGCCTCCTGCTCTGCAATACGGAGTCGGACGCGGTCAAGGAAAATGAATACCTGGCGGCCTTCCTGGGGCGCCGGGTGGACGGCATCATCATCGCCGAAGGTCTTCTGGACCGCAAAGGCGAGGAGCAGGTGCTGGGAAAGGGGATCGCGCTGGTCCACATCGGGAGGAAGCGGAACGATACCTGGGCCAGTTCGGTCTATACCGACTTCGAACTGGGCGGTTTCATGGCGACGCGGCACCTGATCGAACAGGGATTCAAACGGATCGGCATCATCGCCGGGCCGGAGGGGCAGGCGGAGCAGCTGGACAAGCTGCGGGGCTACGAGCGGGCCTTGTCGGAGGCCGGGCTTCCCCTGGATCCCGATCTCGTCTCCCCGGGGGACTGCGAGATCGAGGGCGGATATCTCGGGGCCAAGAAGCTGCTCAACGCTGCCTCCCCGCCCCGGGCGATCTTCGCCTGCAACGACCTCATGGCCATAGGCGCGATGGACGCGATCAAGACGGCGGGGCTCCGCATCCCCAACGACGTGGCCCTGGTCGGATTCGACAACATCAGGATGTCCGCGCTGGTGGATCCCAAACTCACCACCATATCCTATCCCGCGCACCGAATAGGCACCATCGCCGCCCGGCTTCTCTTCGACATGATCGAAACCGGAACGGAACTGTCCGAACGCGAAGAGATTTATATCCAGCCCGAACTGAAGGTCCGCAGGTCCTGCGGCCACAGCGGACGCCTGCAGGAAATGTTCAACTGACCGAAGATCGTCCGGAGGAGTAAGCGCTTGGATCTTTCCGTCGATTACGTGGGCCTTAAGCTGAAGAATCCCCTCATCGCCGCCGCCGGCCCCCTGACACGGAACGGCGCGATGATGAAGAAGGCTCTGGACGCGGGCTTCGCCGCCGTGGTGACCGAGACCATCGTGACCGAAGTGCGCAGGAACGTCCGGCCCCGGCTGGTCAACGGCGCCGCGGGCATGGGGAACATCGGCCTGTACAGCGACTTCACCCTGGAGGAGTGGGAAAGCGAGATCGCCCAGGTCAAGGAAGCCGGCGGCATCGTGATCGCCAACATCCTGGCCCATACCCCCTCCGAAATGTCCTATATCGCCCGGGTCGTGGAGAAATACGGTGCCGACGCCATAGAATTGGGGGTGGCCGCTCCCCACGGGGAGGGACTGGAGGTCCTTTCCTCGGATCCGGACCGCATGTACGGCCTGGCCGCGGCGACGGTGGACGCGGTGGAGCTTCCGGTCATCGTGAAGATGTCCCCGAACGTGACGAACCTTTCCAAGCTCGCCTTGGCGGTGGAGCGTTCGGGGGCTTCGGCCATCAGCGCCATCGATACCGTCCGCTCCATCATCGGGGTCGACCTGGAGACCGGGCGGGCCCTGCTGCCCACCTACGGCGGTTATTCGGGCGCCGCGGTCCGTCCCATCGGGCTCGCCGCGGTGGCCACCATCGCCCAGACCGTGGACATCCAGGTGAGCGGAATAGGCGGCGTGGAGAACTACCACGACGCCTTGGAATACATCATGCTCGGCGCGAGCACGGTGCAGCTTCTGACGGCCATCGTCCTGCACGGCTATTCCGTGGTTCCCTCCATCCTGGAAGGCATGAAGCGCTGGATGGCCAGGCAGGGTCACGAAAGCCTTTCCGGGATCCGGGGCAAGGCCCTCGCGTCCCTGTATTCCTTCGAGGAGCTGCGCATGGAGCCCTACACCGCGAGGGTGACCGCCCATTGCGCGGCACAGCACTGCGACGCCTGCGTGACGGGCTGCATGTACGAGGCGGTCGTGAAGGACGAGGGCATCTATTCGGTGGACAAGGCCAGGTGCGCCGGTTGCGGCCTGTGCGTCAGCCTCTGCCCGGAAAAATGCTTCATGCTGGAGTGGGGACCGTGAACGTCCCTTCGTCTCCGGAAGAACGGAAAATCGGGAAGCGCGGTTGGAGCATCAATTTCAAATTCATGATGCTCATCCTCCTGGCCACCGTCTGTTTCCTCGCGGCCATCTACCTGATCAGCTTCGGTATGCTGCGCGATTTTTCCCTGCAGACCTCCGAGGACGTGGCCCTGACCATCCTGGACGGCACTGACAGCCGGATCCGCAACCTCTTCGAGGACTACGAGGCTCTGGCGCGGGGTCTCGCCTCCACCCGCGCGGTGAAGACGGCCGATCCCGGGCAGATGCGGGACCTCTTCGTTTCGACCGTGATGGCCTGGAAGCGCTACTTGCGGGCCATCTACCTGGGAACGGCGGACGGCAGGATGTACGAATGGGGGCACGGCAAGGAATTCACGGACAATACGCCAAGCTTCCCGCCCGGTTACGATCCGCGGGCGCGGCCTTGGTACGCTTCCGCCCTCAAGGCCGAAGGTTTCGGCATTTCACCTCCGTACCAGTTCGCGAGCGTGGACGCGCTGGGCATAACCTGCGTGCTCCAGGTGAAGGACGACGAGGGGAATTTCATCGGCGTAATCGGAATGGACATACTGCTGGAGAACCTGCAGCTTATCCTGGATGACCTGGAAATTCCCAAGAATGGCAGGGCGATCATCCTCGGCGAAGGCGGAGAGGTAATAGCGGGAGGGCTGGAAGGCGCCCACGGAAAGCAGCTTCCCCTGAAGCGCTTCGAGTTGCCGGATCTGGCCGCGCGTCTGAGCGCGGATACGGGCAGATTCACGATGAATATCGAAGGGCAGGAGACGCTGTTCTATTTCAGGAAAAGCCGGCCGGCCGGCTGGTTCCTTCTGGTCGGAATCCCCTACGATTCGATCATGCTCCCCGTGCGGGAACTCCTCGCCCTGATCACCGTCATGGAAGCCCTGCTGATGGGCATGCTGATGATGGCCCTGAGCGTCATTTCGAACGGCCTCATTTCCTCGCCCCTGCACAGCATCGTGTCCGTGATCAACCGGATAGAAGGCGGGGAGCGGACCGCCCGGGTCAGGATCAGTTCAAGCGACGAGTTCGCCCTTCTGGGACGGGAGCTGAACAAGCTGGTGGATACCGTAGAGGAATATTCCTCCTCGCTGGAGTCAAAGGTGAAGGAGAGGACGGAGAAGCTGCGCGCGCTACAGAAGGAGAATACGCGCCTTCGCGTAACGGAGGAGCGGAAGCGCATCTACCGCGACATGCACGATTCGCTCGGGGCCAAGCTGACGAACATCTTCTTCTGCAACAGCGTCGCCCGCAGCGCGGCGGAACTGGAACCCGGGAAACTGACCGAGCTCTTCGACGGCATAGAGACGAACTGCCTGGACGCGGTGCGGAACCTGAAGGAGATCATCGGCGGGATGCGCGAAGGGGTTCCGGAGGGCGGCGACTACCTCGTCAACCTGGCGGCGGGGATCCGGAGGAGACTGAGCCACAACCGAATCCGTTTCGGCTGCCGGGTCAATCCCCGCGGCCTGGATGAAGCCCTTGACGCCGAGTCCAAACGCGAACTCACGAAGATATTCGACGAACTGGTCAGCAACGCGCTTAAGCATTCCGGGGCGGACCGGGTGAGCCTCTCCTTCGTGCAGGAGGGCGACCGGCTCCGCGCCCGCTTCAGGGATAACGGATCGGGCTTTGATCCGCGGGCGGCCCTCGCCCGGGGCTCGGGACTCACCAATATCGATTTCCGCATCGTCCGCCTGGGCGGCGAGCTGGAGATCCGCTCGGGTCCGGGAAAAGGAACGGAATTCCTCATCAGGATTCCCATGGAACGCGCGCGGGCAGAGGAAGAAGCATGAACCGGGACAGCGACGCGCGCCAGATCAGGATCCTGATCGTGGAGGACCAGAAGGAGGTCCGGGAAGGATTGCGTTACCTCCTCGGCCTGGACCGGCGCATCGTCGTGGTCAAGACCTTCGACCGGGCGGAAGGCCTGCTGGAGTATCTGCCCGGCCTGGCCGCGCCCGACCTCGTCCTCATGGACATCGGCCTCCCCGGAATGAGCGGCATAGAGGCGACGCGGGCGCTGCGGAAACTGTACCCCCAGATCAACATCATCATCCTGACGGTGTTCGAGGACGAGGAGAAACTGCTCGCCTCGATACGCGCCGGTGCGAACGGGTACATCCTGAAGAACACCAAGCCCGAGGTACTCCTTGAACAGATCATCAGCGCCGTCACCGACGGCTCTCCGATCAGCCCGCGCGTAGCCCGCCGCCTGCTGGACGAAATCAAACGGGAAGGCGGCACCGAGGAACGGGAAACCTACGGTCTGACGGCTCGGGAAAAGCAGATCCTGTCGGACGTCGTGGACGGCCTGACCTGCCGGGAAATAGCCGAAAAACTGAATATCGCGGCCTCCACCGCAAAAAAGCACATCCTCCATATCTACCGGAAACTCGACGTCAGCACCAAGGCGGACTTCGTGCGGAAGGCCATACGGGAAAAACTGGTCTGATCCATACGCGCTCGTGTACGCATACACCCTTTGGCGTACGTCCGGACGCCTTCCGGTCCGAACCGGCAGGGAAATACATCCTCCGGATCATATCGCCTTCAAGAATTCGACCTTACCATCAATAAAGAAGCGCCATTCGAGGCACTTCTTTATTCCCCTTATGGAGGTTCGAATGTCTACCCAATCACCCGGAAAGAAGGGAGCGCTCGATTGGTACTTCAAGACCAATCTGCTCTCGCGGATCCTGATCGGCCTTGTCCTGGGCGCGATCGCCGGCATCGTCCTGGGCTTCTTCCCCGACGCGATCAAACCCTTCGTCGACAATACCAAATTCTTCGGCGACCTCTTCGTCCGCCTGCTGAAGATGATCGTCCTGCCGGTCATCCTGTTCTCCCTGATCGCCGGCGCGGCGAGCATCGCGCCTTCCCGGCTCGGTCGGGTGGGCGTCAAGATCATGGCCTTCTACTTGTTCACCTCCGCCCTTGCCGTAACGATCGGCTTGGTATTCGCCAACATCTTCAAACCCGGCCTGGGCATGAACATCATCGGCGACGCGGCGATCAAGGGCAAGGAAGCGGCCGCTCCGACCCTGGTGCAGACCCTGCTGAACATCGTGCCGACCAATATCTTCGAGTCCTTCACCAAAGGCGACGTCCTGCCGGTCATCTTCTTCGCGGTGGTCTTCGGCCTCGCCATCTCCTTCGTCAAGGATTCCAAAATCCCGACGGTCGCGAAGGGAGCCGAGGCGCTCTTCGACGTCTGCAACGCCGCCGCCGAATCCATGTACAAGATCGTCACGGGGATCATGCAGTACGCGCCGATCGGCGTGTTCGTGCTGATCTCCTCCGTGTTCGCCCAGCAGGGCGCCAAGGCCCTCGGCCCCCTCCTCATGGTGACCCTCGTCGTCTACCTGGGACTCATCGTCCACCTGGTCGGTGTATACGGCGGTTTCCTGGCCGTCTTCAAACTCGGCTTCGTCAAGTTCCTGAAGGGCGCCAACGAGGCGATGATCACCGCCTTCGTAACTCGTTCCTCCGGCGGCACGCTACCTGTAACCATGCGCGTTTCCGAGGAGAACCTGGGCATTCCCCGGGCGATTTCCTCCTTCACCCTTCCCCTGGGCGCTACGATCAACATGGACGGCACGGCGATCTACCTGGGCGTATGCGCCATGTTCATCGGTTTCGCGACCGGCCATCCGCTGAGCCTCAACCAGCAGATGATAGTGGTCGTCACGGCGACCCTGGCCTCCATCGGCACGGCGGGCGTCCCCGGCGCCGGTGCGATCATGTTGCTCATGGTCCTGGAATCCGTCGGACTGAAGGTCGAGGCCGGCACCGCGGTCGCCGCCGCCTACGCGATGATCCTGGGCATCGACGCCCTCCTGGACATGGGCCGTACCAGCCTGAATGTCACGGGCGACATCGCCGGCTCGGCCATCGTCGCGAAGACTGAAAAGGAACTCGATCTGGCCAAGTGGAGCTGATTTCCGCAGCGATTTTCGGCGGGGAGGAGGCGGACCGCCCCCTCCCCGCCGTTTTCTACAGAGACTCCAAGAATGGACGATAAAGCGATAGTAATCGGAGGCGGCGTCGGTCCCATGGCCGGTGTCGCCCTCCATGCCCTGATCATCGAAAACACGCTTACTGACGGGAAGGATCAGGGCCACTTCGACGTCCAACACTTTTCCCGCTCCGCGGACATTCCCGACCGTACCGCCTTCCTGACGGGGAGCGATGCGCGCAATCCTGCCGAAGGCATGGCGCGCACCTTCCGTTGCGCCTGGGCCGCCCTCTCGGCCTGCGGGAAGCAGGGAGTGGGGGCGGTGCCGTGCAACACCTTCCATGCTCCCGCGATATTCGACCCCTTCCTCCGCATCCTGGAACGCGAAGGCATCAGGATCCCGGTCCTGCACCTGCTGGACGAGACGATGCGCTTCATCGACGAGGCTTATCCGGGCTTGAGACGGATAGGAGTCCTGTCTACGAGCGGAACGAGGAAAACCGGAATCTACCGCGACTTGCTGGCCGCGAATGGACGGGAGCTGGTCGAACTGCCGGAAGAACGGCAGGCCGACCTGCAGGACGCGATCTACAACCCCGAATGGGGCGCGAAGGCCGTATGCCCGGTAAGCGCACGCTCCCGCGAACTCATGGCGGAACTTACGGGCCTGCTCGCCGCATGCGGAGCGGAAGCCGTCATCCTCGGCTGTACTGAACTTCCCCTCGGCCTTCCCGGAAAGAGCCTGAACGGCATCCTGCTCATAAATCCGGTATTGGCGCTCGCGCGGGCACTTGTCAGGGAAGCCGACCCGTGTAAACTGAAAGCACTGTGAACCCCAAGGAGACGATCATGAACAGTCTGAACGATATCGCCGCACGGAGCATCCTCTCTCTGGAGAAGCTCGTGCGCATCGAAGAATATATCGTGAACACGGGCTATATGAGTTCGGAAAAGGTACGCCGGGAGATGGAATGGTTCATCATCGAACTCGGCATCGACGAGTATTATTTCCGCACCACCTCAGAGATCGATATAGCCCGTCACTTGATCTCCCTGAGCGCTTCGGAGCTCATCACCCAACACGGCGGAGGCGGGTCGGCCGTCCAGCTCATCGGCGAGCGCGAGGACCAGGCCGTGTATATCGTGGAGGATGTTCCTGAAAAAACGCTGGAGATAGAGGAACGGATCGAAAAGAACTATCCGGACTTCCATCTTGAATGCTACCTGACGCGGCAGGTTTCCCGGAGCCGTCCCTTCCGCTTCTATATCCTGACCAAGCCCGTCCATGTTCCGGTGGACAAGAAGGGCGCAAGCCTGACCTTCGAACAGGCCTGCAGCGCGGATTTCCTCTCCCGAGCCGTTCCGGAGACGGTCGCGCGGTACCGAGATACCTGGGAGAAGATGGATGCCTTGGAAGCTCCGTGCATAACGGTTTCGTATAAGCCGGAAACCGACGAAACGCGGATCATGATCGGCATCAAGGGCAAGGATCAGCGGCGGGTGCTTTCCACCTTCGCCCACCTGGTGGTGCGCTACGGACTATTCATCCGGCGCAAATACGTCGAGCTCTTCGCCGATGAGAAGAAAATAACCAGCCTGTATTTCTCCAAAGTTCCGGATAGCGTGGTGGACGACCTGAAGCGCGGGATCAACATGTCGCTGATGCTTCCGGAGAGTCCGGTGGCTTCCCTTTTTTCGGAAGGCGCCCTTTCCCCCCAGGCGGCGATGTACGCGATCTCGGCCGGCGCGTTCACCCACCAGTTCCTGTCCCTGCTTTCCGACGACTACCAGATCCTGCAGCGCGCGTTGAAGGATCAGCCCGAAGCGCGCGGCATCGTGGACAATCTGAAGCTGCTACTGGTCAAATTCACCTATTCCACGTCGCGCATCGCCGCTACGATCGCGAAGCAGCCGAAAATCGTTGAACTGCTTTTCAACCACTTCGAACTCCGCTTCAAGGGCGGAGACCCGGCCTTGTGCGATGCGGAGGAAGCGGGGATCAGGGCGACGATCGAAAGGGAGGTGAAGTACGGAAAGGATCGCACGATCCTGGAATATTTCCTCGTATTCAACAAGGCGATCCTGAAGACCAATTTCTACAAGCAGGAAAAAGCCTGCATCGCGTTCCGGCTTGATCCAGGTATCGTCAATCCGGTGGATTTCCCGGATAGGTTGTTCGGATTGTTCTTCCTGGTCGGTCATGACTTCCAGGGTTTCCATATGCGCTTCCGCGATATCGCCCGGGGCGGCATCCGCATCGTCAGGTCGAGGTCGATCGACCTGTACGCGCAGAATATCGATACTATATTGACCGAAAACTACAACCTCGCCCTCACCCAGCAAAGGAAGAACAAGGACATTCCGGAGGGCGGCGCGAAAGGGACCATCCTTCTCAACCTGAACAGCCAGGGAGTCGCCGAACGGGCCTTCAAGGATTATGTGGACGGCCTGCTGGACCTGCTGATCGAAACCGACGCGGAGGGGAAGGTCCAGGTGAAGGAAATCCTCTTCCTGGGTCCCGACGAGGGAAGCGCGGGCCTCATGGACTGGGCCGCCCTCCATGCCCGATCGCGGGGCTACCCCTTCTGGAAGGCGTTCAGCACCGGGAAGGCGCCGGAGATCGGCGGAATTCCCCATGACCTTTACGGCATGACCACCCTGGGCGTTCACGAATACGTGCTCGGCGTATTGGAGAAGCACGGCCTGAAGGAAGAGGACGTGACCAAGATCCAGACGGGCGGACCGGACGGAGACCTGGGCAGCAACGAGATCCTTATCTCAAAGGATCGGACCATCGCGATAGTCGACGGCAGCGGCGTGGTTTACGACCCCAAGGGCTTGAACCGGAAGGAACTCGTCCGCCTGGCGCGGAAGCGGGTCACCGTCAACGAGTTTGAAAAGAAGCTGCTTTCCGGGGAAGGCTTCTTCGTTTCGGTCAACGACCGGGATATCGTGCTTCCGGACGGGCAGCCGGTCAAAAACGGGGAAGAATTCAGGAATGCCTTCCACCTGGGGAAATACGCCGTCGCCGATCTTTTCGTTCCGTGCGGGGGACGGCCTGGCGCGGTCAATATCGGCAACTGGAAATCCCTGTTGGACGACCGGGGACGGCCGAAATTCAGGTTCATCGTTGAAGGCGCCAACCTCTTCATCACGGAGGACGCGCGGTTCAGGCTGGAAGAGCAGGGCATCGTCCTGCTGAAGGACGCCTCTACCAACAAGGGCGGGGTGACGTCCTCATCCTTCGAGGTGTTCGCCTCCCTGGCCCTGAACGACGAAGAGTACGACGCGCATCTGCGCGCGCCGGGAGAAAAAGTGACGCCGTTCCGGAAAGCCTACGTGGACGGGATCATCGCGACCATCCGCGCGTATGCCCGATCGGAGTTCGAACTGATGTGGCGGGAGCGGACGGAAAGCGGTCAGACGCTGACCGCGCTCTCCAACGCCGTCAGCGGAAAGATAAACCAGATCACCGACGCGATCCGGGAATCGTCCCTCGCCGATGACCTTACGATACGGGAAAAGATTTTGATGGAGTATGCCCCCCGCCAGTTGGTCGACCTGCTCGGCCTTCCGGTCATCCTGGAGCGTGTGCCCGTCGCCTACCTCAAGGCGATCACGGCCACCAAGATGGCCACCGATTTCGTGTACGGCCGCGGACTGCGCGCCAACGAGGTGGACTTCGCCGATTTTGTGGAAAGCCTGAAGAAGGGGGGCTGCTGATAGGCGATGGAATCCGGAAGCGACCGGCCGCCGCGCCGCCGCATTGCCGCGCCGCCGCACCGCCGCGCCGCAGCTTCCGGATTCCCGTCACGGACAATTCCGCAGGATCTCCGCCCACTTGGCCGACGCGGCGGCATTGGCGAGGCCCTTCGCGGCGAAGGGGTAACGCTCCCAGGCCTTGTGCGGCGTTTCCACGCGTATCGCACAGCCCTCGGACTTCGCGCGGAGCACAGCGACGACCTCCGCGAAACGGGGATCGGCGACCGCCTTCGGATAGCTCGAGAGTACGTAAGCGAAGTAAAGGATGTTGTAGCGCAGGAATGGAAATTCGATCGAAGCGAAGCGGTTCCCGATACCGAAGGCGCAAGGCCCGAGGGGTTTTTTGGTGACCCAGTGGCCGAGCAGGAATTCGACGGCTCGTTCCAGCCGGACCAGGTCGTCCGTGCCGTTCGCGCGGAAACGGAAGGCGTCCAGCACGAACAGGGTAGTACCCGGATTGCTCGCATCGGTTTCCGGCGACTTTCCGAGCCTGACCGTCTTGCAACGCCAACCGCCATCCTCCTCCTGGGTCGAGAGGAACTTGGCGTACGCGGCGTGGATCCTGTCGTCCTCCACCCCGAGTTTCCGGAGGCCGGCCGCAATCCGGGCGTTGAGGCAGGGTAGCTCGCCGCCCTTCGGCGTATAGCGGAATCCTCCGCGGCCGTCGGAGCGTTCCAGCGCGAAGGTTGCGGCCTTCTCCACGATAGGATGATCCGTCGCGCTTACGCCGAGGTCGCCCAGGACGTTGATGACATCGATGGTCGAAAATCCCGCGGGCGCATGCATATCCCCGTCGGCCCTGCTCCAGTACGGGCCGCCGTTGAGTCCGCTTTTGGAGAGGACGTCGAGTACGGCTGCTTCGACCGATGCTTCCATCGAATTACCCGCCGAAGGCGCCGTTCCGCTTCTCATCGCTTCCAGTCCTCTTCGAGAATGCCGTATGACAGGCAGTCGTGCCACAGCGGATTTCCGTCGGCGTCCGTACGGAAAAAGGCATGCTTCCTGAAGTGGCCCTCGCGTTTCAGCCCGATCCGTTCAAGGGTCCGCCAGGATGCCTCGTTGCGCGGATCGCAGTTGGCGACGACGCGGTGCGCCCCGAGTACGGAGAAGCCGTAGCCGACCAGGGCGCGCGCGGACTCGGAGCAGTAGCCGCGCCGATGGTAGGCGGGGTTGAAGATGTAGCCCAATTCCCAGGTCAGGAACTTGGTCGGGTTCAGGCGCTGGAAGTACAGGTGGCCGACCATCTTCCCCGTCTCCTTCAGCTCCACCGCGAAGAAGTTGCCGGTCGTCGCCCTCTCGGCCGCGACCTCCCCCGCCGTCGCGCGGTCGATGGGCTTCCCCGGCTCAAAGGCGTAGATCTCCGGCAACGAGAGGAATTCGAACAAGTCATCCCCGTCCTCGGCCCGGAATTTTCGGACCAGGAGCCGCGCGGTTTCGATCAACGCGGGAACCTCCCCCGCCCTCGTGGCCAGCACATCGTCGCTCGCCAAATCCTTCATCGAGCCAGTATGCGCCATCATTCGGAATTCTTGAAGAGCGGGGAGACGATGCCTGGTCCCTTGAGGCTGGATTCTTTATCGGCTTTTAACCGAACTGTATGCTGTTTTTGTATTCCCGAACGGGAATGATTGGTTTCGGGGCAGAATAATTTACCGATCGGTAATAACTATAGAGAATTTTGCTTGATATTCCCGATCGGTAATGCGATTCTGTATCCATGGATCATCCAATTCATGAGGTGGCCGATTTCGGGGTCCTGATCAGGAATCGCCGCAAAGTCCAAGGCTATACCCAAGCCCGGCTCGCCGCCCTCTGCGGGACAGGTGTCCGTTTCATATCCGATCTGGAAAACGGCAAAGAGACGGTGGAATTCGGCAAGGCGTTCGTCGTCGCCCAAAACCTCGGCATCGACCTTGTCGCGCGGGTCCGGGGCGGTGAGGAATGAGGCTCAGGGTCGAGCAGTTCGGGGCGCTTGTCGGTTGGCTTGAGTCGACGGCGGACCGGGGCGTGATATTCCGCTACGAAGCCGCGTATTGCGATCGTCCCGGAGCGACTCCGCTTTCACTGTCTTTGCCGCTTCGTGAGAAAGAATTCTCCCAGGCGGCGGCGATGCCCTTCTTCGCGGGCCTCCTCCCTGACGGCGATCTCCGGCGGCGGATCGCGGACTGGCTCCATGTCTCTGAAAGCTCTTCACTCCGGCTCCTCGATGCCTTGGGGGGCGAGTGCGCCGGCACGGTGAGCCTCATCAATGACAAGGACGAAGGGGATGCGGACCGCGCGGCTCCAGGCTATGAGGAAATCACCGATGAGGCTTTTGCGGGCATGATTCGCGACGCTGAGCGCATCCCCCTGCTCACGCCGCGAAACGGAGCCCGCCTCTCCCTCGCGGGAGCCCAGGACAAGCTTCCCCTCCTGCGTCGTGACGGACGTTGGTACCGTCCGCTTGGCGGCGCGCCTTCCAGCCACATTCTCAAGCCGGCTTCGGCGGCTTTCCCGGGTATCGTCGCGAACGAGTATGCCTGCCTCAAGCTTGCGGAAGCCCTCGGCCTCCCGGTGCCGAAGGCGGAGATCGCCGAAATCGGGCGGCCCGTGCTTATTCTTGAGCGCTTTGATCGTATCGAAGAAGGGGCGGGGAGACTCGTGCGGCTCCATCAGGAGGATTCCTGCCAGGCTCTCGGCATCATGCCTGACCGGAAGTACCAGGCTGACGGGGGCCCGGGCTTCACCGACATCGCCGCCCTCATACGCCGCGCGTGCAGCGCGCCGCTCGCTGATATGGAGGGATTGGTCGGCATCGCCCTCTTCAACCTCATGGCGGGGAACTGCGACGCCCATGGAAAAAATTTCTCCCTTCTTCGCCGTGGGGGCAGGTTGGGGCTGGCGCCTTTCTACGACCTTGTCGCTACGACCTTCTGGCCGGAGCTGGATACCAAGCTCTCCATGAGGGTCGGGCGGGAGTACCGCCTTGAAATGATCGGGCAGGCTGACCTCGACGACTTCGCGGCGGACCTCGGCGTCAAGCCGCTTGTTGTGCGGGAACGGCGGGACGCTATGATAAAAGCCGCGATCGCGGGTTGGGATACCGTTGTCGCCCTTCCCGAGCTTGCCGGGGAGCGTGAACTCTTATCCCGGATACGCGCGGGCTGGGAACAGCGGGCGCGGCGTCTGTCGGGGAGGGGATGATCCGCGTTGTCTCCTCGGATCGCGCTGCCCTCGGACTTCGCGCGGAGCGCGGCGACGACCTCCGCGAAACGGGGATCGGCGACCGCCTTCGGATAGCTCGAGAGTACGTAAGCGAAGTAAAGGATGTTGTAGCGCAGGAAGGGAAATTCGATCGAAGCGAAGCGGCTCCCGATACCGAAGGCGCAAGGCCCGAGGGGTTTTTTGGTGACCCAGTGGCCGAGCAGGAATTCGACGGCTCGTTCCAGCCGGACCATGTCGTCCGTGCCGTTCGCGCGGAAACGGAAGGCGTCCAGCACGAACAGGGTAGTACCCGGATTGCTCGCATCGGTTTCCGGCGACTTTCCGAGCCTGACCGTCTTGCAACGCCAACCGCCATCCTCCTCCTGGGTCGAGAGGAATTTGGCGTACGCGGCGTGGATCCTGTCGTCCTCCACCCCGAGTTTCCGGAGGCCGGCCGCAATCCGGGCGCTGAGGCAGGGTAGCTCGCCGCCCTTCGGCGTATAGCGGAATCCTCCGCGTCCGTCGGAGCGTTCCAGCACGAAGGTTGCGGCCTTCTCCACGATTGGATGATCCGTTGCGCGTACGCCGAGATCGCCCAGGACGGCTGCTTCGACCGATGCTTCCATCGCGATACCCTCCGAAGGCGTCATTCTGCCTTTATCGCGTCCAATCCTCTTCGAGGACCCCGTACGAAAGGCAGTCGCGCCACAGGGGTTTCCCGTTGGCGTTCGCACGGAAGAAGGCGTGCTTCCTGAAGTGGCCCTCGCGTTTCAGCCCGATCCGTTCCAGAGTCCGCCAGGACGCCTCGTTGCGCGGATCACAGTTGGCGACGACGCGGTGCGCCCCGAGCGCGGAGAAGCCGTAGCCGACAAGGGTATGCGCGGACTCGGAGCAGTAGCCGCGCCGATGGTAGGCGGGGTTGAAGATGTAGCCCAATTCCCAGGTCAGAAACTTGGTCGGGTTCAGGCGCTGGAAGTACAGGTGGCCGACCATTTTCCCCGTCTCCTTCAGCTCCACCGCGAAGAAGTTGCCGGTCGTCGCCCTCTCGGCCGCGACCTCCCCCGCCGTCGCACGGTCGATCGGCTCCCCCGGCTCAAAGGTGTAGATCTCCGGTAGCGAGAGGAATTCGAACAAGTCATCCCCGTCCTCGGCCCGGAATTTACGGACCAGGAGCCGCGCGGTTTCGATCAACGCTTGGATATCTCCGTTTTGGTGAACCGGAGCTCTTCCTTGAGCCGTTCGCTGATCCATAGTTTGATGAGGGCTTGCCGGCTGACTCCGATCACCTTGGACTGCATATCCAGGCTTTTTATGACCCATGCCGGAAAGTCGACATTTACCCGTTGGGTTTCCAATCCCGGCCGGGAGATGCTATCGGGATCAATAAATTCGGAGATATTCTCGCCTTCGTCGAACTTTCGATCGAACTCAGCGGTCGTCATTGCCGGAGTAGATGTCTTCTTCATAATCGCGTGCCCTCCGCACCGAGATTATCCGGACGACCTTGTTCCTCCAAGTGTAGATCGCACACCAGAGTTTTCCGGAATATTCGGCGATGATTCCATAGCGCTTCTCATTCACGAATTGAGTTTCAAACTCAACACGCCGAGGATCGTCCCACAAGCCTTGAGCTTCAATAAAATCGATACCGTGTTTCAACTTGTTCGAAACGTTTTTTGACGGATCGAATTCAACTTTCATTATGGTATAAATATTATACCATTATCCCTGAGAATGCCAATAGTCAATGATACTGTGCATTGATAAATTCTCCAGGAACGGAACCAGCGAAAGGATCCGGGGACTGTCCGTGCCTGGCTAGCAAAACTCCGGCGATTCCGCCCGGCATTCCCGGTCCGGGTTGGCCCGTTTGCGATCGCGTGTCCACCAAGAAAGGAGGGGACTCATCGATCGCTTGAAGCACCGGGAGCTGCACCCGCACCTTCAATACGCTGCGGTGAAATGCGCGCGGATATGCGCGCCGCTTTCAAGCTCGTCCACGAGCGCAGCCGCGTAATCCTCGTAACTGATGCGGCTGACGCCGGCGGCGTCCTTGATCTGCGCGTTGCCGCCTACGCGGTACTTGCCAGTACGCTCCCCCGCCTCGATGGTCATGGCGGGGCTGAAGTAGGTCCAGGCGATCCCGGATTCCTTGAGCATGTCGAGGGTGTCCACGTGGGACTGGAGGTAAGGCATCCATTCCGGCGGGAAAAGACCAAGGTCGAAAAGGCGCTCGCCTTTCTCGTTCAGCGTAGTGGATGCGCCGCCGACCACGATGAAGCGGCCGACGCCGTATTCGGCGACCGCGCGCGCCAGAGCCTTGTTGGCATCGAAAAAAGGCCGCGGTTCGGCGAACGAGGGCGAGAGGGCGGCCACGAGAGCGTCCGCGCCGCGCAGGATGTCCGCGAAGCCCTCGGGCTTGAACGCGTCTCCCCTGACGACGCGGAGTCCGGTCCGCGGCGCCAACTTGGCGGTATCCCGGACGACGGCCGTCACCGTGAAGCCGCGCGCCAGGGCTTCCGCCAGTATCCGCGATCCGATATTTCCGGTCGCTCCGATCAAAACGATGTTCTTCATATCAGCCTCCAAGTTGTATTCATCATGGTTACAACCACGGTAGTAACTTCCCGTTCCTTCAGATATTCTTGCCGCCGCATATTATTTTCCTGCCCGCGCGTGCGCGATGACCCCCGCGAGCACGTCGGCGACGGTCCGTTTTTCCAGCACCGCCTCCATGGCCGCCTGCGCCTCCCCCAGGACCTCGCCGAGCGCGACGTTGATGTTGGCTCCCACCGGACAGGCGGGATTCGGCTGATCGTGGAGCGAAAAAAGCCCGGGTGGCTCAACCGCTTCCACCGCCCGGTATACGTCCAATAACCTCACGGCCGCGAGGGGTTTGGTCACAGAGGCGCCGCCCGTCCCCGCCCGCACCTCGATGAGCGAGGCGCGTTTGAGAAGTCCGGATAGCTTCCGTATCACCACCGGGTTCGTGTTGACGCTGCCCGCCATGAGCTCGGAAGTGCACAAGTTTCCGCGCCTCTCGCATTCGTCCATGAGTATGAGCATATGCACCGCTACGGCGAAACGGCTTGCTATTCGCATCGTTGTAACCATTATAAATACAACGAGCGATACCGTCAAGAAAAAAGGCTGCTACGGATATTATTTTTCGGCGGCGGGGTTTTCGGCGGCGGGCTTTTCGGCGGCGGGCTTTTCGGTGAGGACGCGCGTGATGGAGTAGGGATCCGCCTCGAGCAGGGGGATGCGCAGGCCGGCAGAAACCAAAGAGCGGCGATGTGACGCAACGCGTCCGCTTGCTTGGGGCTTGACGAGATGGGAGAGAGCTTGTACTTATCTAAAGACTTTAATAAAGTAACAACATGAAGAAGAATTCCCCGTCGGGCGCCAATGCGCTGGTGATCAAAGACCTCAACACCCGTCTCGTCCGGCAAGCGTTGAAGAATGCCCGAGTGTCCACCGTGCGTGATCTGGCCGGAATGACCGGGCTGTCGACGGTCACGGTGGCCGGCATCGTTCAAGCCCTGGTAGCAGGCGGTGCCGCCCGGGAAGGCGAGTTGGTGCCGTCCAACGGCGGGCGGCCGTCCCGCCTTTACCGGTTCGATGAACAGCAGGCGTCGGTGTTGGTGTTGTTCACCCGGGAGATCGAAGGCCGGGACACGGCCTGCCTGAGGGTGGCCGATCTTTACGGGCAGATCGTCGCGAGCGAGAATCACCCCCTGGAAGCGGGATCGCTCGAAGCATTCGAACCGTTCATCGACCGGATGTTGGTTCGCTTTCCTTCTATCAGTGCTTTGGGTTTCGGGCTTCCCGGAATCGAATACGGGGGAACCATTGTCGCCCTCGACTACCACAAGCTGGTCGGAGCGCCCATTATCGACCATTTCCAAAGCCGCTACGGGATCCCCGTGGTCTTTGAAAACGACGTGAACGCCGCGGTCCTGGGCCGGGGAAGGCAGGAGGGGGCTGCGACCTCCGAAGCCTATCTCTACTTCCCGCGAAAATACCCGCCAGGTTCCGGAATTCGCATTGAAGGACGACTGCTCAAAGGCAGCCGCCATTTCGCGGGCGAGGTCGGTTTTCTCCCCTTGGGAATTGCCTGGGGAGACCCGAACCTGACCGAGTCCATCGAGGCTTCTTCCTCCGCCGCGGCTCAAGTCATCGTCTCATTGGCGGCAGTCCTCGACCCCGAATCGGTGGTTCTGTTCGGCGAATTTCTCACCCCGACCCATCTGGCGGAGATCCGAATCCGATGCCGAAGTCTGATGCCGGAGGAATCGTTGCCGCAAATCTCCCTGACGGAAGATTTTACCCAAGATTTTCAGGATGGCTTGGTGGGTCTGACATTGGAGCTTCTTGATCTGTAGGAGGAGATAGGCCATGGCCACGTCGCTGCTCGTTCTGATCTACATCGCGTTCATCAGTCTTGGACTGCCCGATGCCCTATTGGGGGCCGGATGGCCGGTCATGCAGCCCGAACTCGGTGTCCCTTATGGATTCGCGGGTCTGGTATCGATGACCATTTCGGGGGGCACCATCCTCTCTGCCGTGTTCAGCAGCCGGGTTCTGAAAAAGCACGGTACCGGTCGGGTCACGGCTTTCAGCGTCACACTGACCGCCATGGCTCTGTTCTCTTTCGCGGCGACCCCGTCGTTCTGGTGGCTACTGGTCGCTGCCGTACCTCTGGGCCTGGGGGGCGGTGCCGTCGACTCGGGTCTCAACGCCTATGTCGCCGAACATTATGAATCAAGGCATATGAGCTGGCTCCATAGTTCCTGGGGCGTGGGCGCGCTGACGGGCCCATTGGCGCTGTCGGCCATGCTGGCCCAAGGAACGACCTGGCGAAAAGGGTACCTGGCCATCGCCATCTTTCAGGTGGCGCTGGTCCTTGCGCTCATCGCCGCGGTGCCCCTGTGGGATAAAGTCAGGGCACGGATCCGCGCCGACCGGCCCCCTGCGGACGTTCCTCATCAACCTCTTTTTTTTCCATTGAAAATCAGGGGGGTGAAGCTTGCCTTGGCCGCGTTCTTCTTCTATTGCGGTATCGAATCCACCATGGGCCTCTGGGGCGGTAGCTTCCTGTTCAAAACCAAAGGCCTCGGCGCCGCTTCGGTTGCCACTTGGGTCTCCCTGTTTTATGCCAGCATCACTGTGGGCCGATTCCTGACAGGATTCGTGACTTACCGTGTTCCGAACAAAGTCCTGATCCGTTGGGGCGGCATGGTGATTCTGGCCGGCGTCGTTTTGATGTTGGTTCCCTTCGCTCTCCCGTTCACCTTGACCGGTTTCCTGCTGGTCGGCTTCGGTTGCGCCCCCCTGTTTCCCTGCATGCTCCACGAAACCCCGAACCGGTTCGGAGCCGGCCATTCCCAGGCGGTGATGGGTTTCCAGATGGCCGTAGCCTACATGGGCGCCACTTTCCTGCCGCCTCTGTTCGGGTTCATCGCCAGCGCCACGACTCTTGCCCTTCTGCCGGTATTCCTGGCGGGCTACATCGTCCTTTTGATCCTTAGCTCCGAACTCCTGAGGAAGAAGCTGGGCCACTCATGAAAATAGAACACGTCGCCCTATGGGCCCGAGATTTGGAATCCCTCAAGGACTTTTATGTCCGCTGGTTCGGGGCCAGTGCCGGCGATCGGCATGAGAACGCCGCCCACGGATTCCGCTCGTACTTTCTTGCCTTTGAATCGGGTCCGCGGCTTGAACTTATGCAAATGCCCGGCATTCTGGTACGGGGAGCCCGCGAAGGTCGCCAGAGTCTTGGTTTGGTGCATTTCGCCGTACAAGTGGCCGACCGCTCGGCCGTAATCGAACTGACCGAAAGGCTGCGTCTGGGAGGTGTCCGGGTTGCGTCCGAACCCCACCTGACTGGTGACGGCTACTTCGAGTCATGCGTCTTCGACCCGGAAAATAACCGTGTCGAGATCACCGCCTGATCCGCGGCTTCGATGGGCCGGGAGTCTGGCGTTTCCGCATACGAACCCGAAACCGCCTCCCCTGCGGCAGAGGGCGTCGAGATTATCGGTGGGAATGTGCGTGATGGGAAAAGGGACCTACCCCTAACAGGGGGATGCGTTTGCGCCTGAATTCGGAGCGGTTTTCCTTGAACCAGGAGCCGTGGCGGCCTGTCACTTCCTTCAGGGAGTGCGTATCGTGTATCCACCTTTTATTCGCGTAGAGGGTCTGCATATGGCACGGAAGCACAAACAGGCTGTCCGGCGGAGAGGAGGTCACGGTATACCCGGTGCGGAATCATCTGGGAATGTGCAAGCCTTCGAGCCTGGCGTTCTATTCAGTAGAAGAGTGAGGTTCCGTTGCTCCCCGTGTTGTCTTGATCGGACCAAGGATTGTATGTGCGCGATGTGCTACTAGTCACTGCGGCGGTGTAATGCCGGAACACGAGGGTACCTTCACCATCTGAACCCCAGACGGTGTCACCAGTGTTTATGGTATGACTGCCGTCATTGTCCAGTACAACGGTCCATCCCCATTGGTTGATCCGGTTGATGGTCAAAACCAGAGTAAGGGCCCCGTTGGCATCTGCGGTCCCGAAGATGGGGGTACCGGTTGTATATATCGCGTTTGTCCAATCCTCACTGGTAGCTGCATTGGCCGCATAATAGGGCTGGATGACGACGGCTTGGTTTTCGCCGGCTTGGCCGATGGTGAAGGTGATCACATTGAGCGGTTGGGCCATTACCGGGGCAATCAGTGGGGAATCATAGCCATTTGCTGTCGGCTGGACCGAGTACTTGTAGGTTTTGGTCTCATCAGGACCGGTCTGGGTCAGGGTGGTTACCGTGGTATTGACGCTGGTGGAAGACGTAGTCGGGGTAGAGCCGTCAACGTTGTACCATACAGTGTACCCGGAAGCGGTGGCAACCGCGTCCCAGGTGAGGGTCATCGATCTGCCGCCGGGGGTCGCGACCAGATTCTTGGCCATGTCCAAATCAGGGTTCGAAGCAGTTGGGCTGGCGCACGGTATAATTCTCCTCGAAGAGATAAAGCTGAAGAAAAGTTGGCACGGATAATTACTGATATCAACTCAACCGATTCGGTAATCTACACGAAGCAGGGGACCAAGACAAAGGATCTGCATTTTGACATTGCAGTTCTTGAGGGAAGCTGGACCGGGAGAAAAACCCAAAGAAGCAACCTGTGTGAAACCAGCCCACACCGAACGTTTTTCGCGGAGGTGCCCGCTTTTAACCCCAACGCAGCCAAGATCACCGGCCTTATTTATGGTTGCCGGGTTGAAGACATCTAAGCCCCAATTCTTCAGAAGGCCCGGTACCTCGACAAGCTCATCGACGAACTGGCGAGGGGTAAGTGCATGAAGAAGGTTCAATTCGTAACCCTTGACGCCGAAGATTCCCGTTTCCTGTTTTCAAATTACGGCAACGATACCACTGTGGCCGTATCCAGGCCTTCACCGCGCAGGACCTGCAGGATGCTCTAGCCGCGATAAACACTACCAACGAAGGCGTGCCCGATATCAAAGAAACGGCGTGCGTCTTCGCGAGTCTCCTGCGGAAATTACAGAAATCGCTTGCTACTGAATTAGAAGTGTGCTACTGTTTGTGTAGCGCGCTACAAATACAGAAGCAAAGGGAGTACTTATGCCGGTAATCACCATTGACATGCACAAAACAGGAACGGCGGAAAAAACCGCCCTGATCCGTAATTTAACCGCGGCAGCCGCGGATGCCACCAAAATTCCTCCGCAATCCTTCATCGTCCTGATAAATGAGATGGACGATGTGAATATCGGTTTGGGAGGCGTTCCTTTGGACGAGGTGAAACGCAACCGAAAGTAAGTCAAGGCAGGCCCGTTTCCTTTTTGAAGACGACAGGATGCGGGCCGTCTTTTCAATCCGCCTGACTTTGAGTATATTTTCCCGGCTTAGTAGCATGCCGCATCTTCGGCCGGGAGCTCCAATGTCCATTCCTAAACCCGGATCACGTGTCCGAGGCTCGACCAGCGGGTCACCGATCAATGCCCTTCTGGATTTGTTGGGAAGGCGTTGGGCATTGGGTATACTCTGGAACCTAGGTGACGGCGCCGCCACATTCCGCGATCTCCAGCAACGCTGCGGAAACATATCTCCTTCCATCCTTTGCAGCCGTTTGAAAGATCTTAGGGATGCCGATATCGTAGAGCGAACGCTGGACGGGTATGCCCTGACTGAGCGAGGGCAGGCTCTCCACGCGATCGTCGTGCCTCTCGGCGCTTGGTCGGCCGTATGGTCTGAAGAAATATTTCAATATAGTAAGCCGGGTATGAAAGAAAAGATGCTCGCCAAAGCGGAGGGCGTCCGCGAATTGGACGCCATTACCGATATTGCCTCACCACCGAGAGAAATCGATGAAACGTAAGGTACTGATTCCCGCTGATCCCTTGAGAACGATAACGAAAATATCGATTTAGACATCGAAGTAAATCAGACTTTTTCTTCAAAACCGGGACTCCCTATGAACTCCGGTTACGGAGAACGAAAGAATAATTCGTTCTATTCGGATCTATTAAGAGAATACTGTTTATCGTATAAGTACCGAGAATTCCGGCTATCCGCTTGCCGCGGTAACCGTTTCGGGAGTCCTATTTTCGTACTTGGTTTTTTCCGCTGCCCAGATGCCGGTTGAGACAGCGAGACCGATTATCAGAAGCAGAATCGCCGCTATCGGTATGAAACCCGGAGCCGTCCATTTGCGTACGAGCCGGGCGCGAAATACGCAAGCGATCGCGGCGATCAATGCGCAGCCGAAGGTCGCTCCCGGCGCGAAGGTGCAGATTGACTTGTACCCGAGAATGTTCGGCCAGGACGCGCCGGGATTCGGAACGAGGGTGAGCGCCGCGCCGAGCGCCGCGAAAGCGCTCAGCGCGAGCAGGGCCGGATACGCCGGCCCGTAGGCTTTTATATTCAGGCGCGCACCCCGGCCAAGAATCCGTGGAATTTATGGAAACCGCCTCCGAGCGCCATCATCGGGCAGGCGACGGCGGTTTGGATGCCGAGCGTCTTGCAGCGCTCTAGAGTAGCCTCGTCAACCGACATCATCGATTGGAAAAGCGCCCGTTTGACGCCCTTGGCCGCCAATTTGTCGATAAGAGAAGCCGTGACGTCTTTCCTTGTCAGCACGTAGGCGAATTCCGGTCGCGCGGGAACCTCGTCGAGATTCGCGAATACGGGCACCGAAAAACCCGAAGGATCCGGGTTCACGGGGAAAATATTCGTTCCCCGTTTCGCGTACGCTTCGTAAACGGCTTTGCAGAAGGGTTCGTGCTTGCGGGAATACCCCACGAAAAGCACCTCGTTCGCCTCAAAAAATGAGCGCGAAATCCTCTTTCCCATAATAACCTCCCCGTCCCGCGCGACGACGAATCGCTCGCAAGCGGAACGCGATGTGGAGAATGTAAATCCGCGCGCCCTCTACGTCAAGGGAAAGATGCCCCGTCTCCGCCGCGCTGTACGGGAAACGGTAGGCGATAGCAAGAGACTTGCGGGGGGAAGAGAAGGGGGATCCCTTCTCTCCCCGCCCGCGCCCCCTCACTCATCCCCCGGAGATTTTATGCGATCGGAAACGCGCTTCCGCACGTGCCAGGGGTATGGGAGCTACCGATCCTTCGGTGGACTTTTGGCGCAGCTTCCAGCAGTTTGAGCTGGGTGAGATTGTAGCGGAAGGTCTACGAAGCCGATCCATTCATCTGTCCGAAATGACCTATCGATCATTTTTTGTTCCCCTCTGGGCTTGTCTCTTCACACGGGGCTAGTCCCCCAATATCTCCGCAAGGTAAGTTGCGAATGTAAGTCTATCCTTTTCGTTTTCCAACGAGAGCCCGCATCTGACAAAAAAAAGGTCCGGTCGTAAAAAGGCTTCGTGAATTGATCCTATAACGGACCAAACGGCGATATTTTCTTTTTCGGAGTTTTCATGATCGAGGATGCGTACAAGTATGTCTTTCAGCCCCGTCCAGGAGAGATCAGCATTGTCGCCCGATTCCGGATACGTTAAATCATTCAGGATGGATGCGCGCGATAATTTCCGGTGTTCCATAAGGTAGTCTAAAATACCCACTATTACTCTTTTCAGTCGCTCCACCGGAGTCATTTTTTTATTCGGACGCAGCGCTTCGGGAGAATATACTGAAATGACATTTTTATTGATATGTGCGCGGACGGCTTCTCGAATCAGGCGCTCTCTTGAACCGAAGTAGTAGTTAATCAAACCTAAACTGGCGCCCGCCGCCGATGCGATTTCCCGAATACTCGGTTCACCGGAAGGTTTGTTTTCAATAAGCTGGATAGTCGATTCAATAATTCTTGTTTTTTGGTCAGAATTCATAAATTGATAATACCTAGTACTTGAACAGTGTTCAAGTCTACGTTATATTGAACACTGTTCAATACCAAATGGTTTTGACAGAGGATGCATGCATGAAATACCCGAGACATCTTACCGCTCCATTGATTGTACTGGCCGGTATTATTCAGGCGCTGTTTTCTGGATGTACGACAATGCCTTCCCGGGCCGAACGTATCGCGCTTGAGCAGTTCCGGCAAACAGATGGGGCAAAACGGCTGGCATTATGGCCGGTCCCCTATAAAGAACGGCTCATTCCCACGCGTTTTGGGACGACCTATGCGATCGAAAGCGGACGCGCGGACGGACAGGTGATGCTTCTTGTCCACGCGATGGGATTCAACGCGATGACTTGGGCTCCAAACATTGATAGTTTGGGAAAGGACTATCGCGTAATAGCGCTGGATACAATTGGAGACCAGGGGAAAAGCGTTGTCCGGCGGGACTATCCGAAAACCGGCGCGGAATATGCCGATTGGATGGTTGATATCATCGATTCGCTTGGCGAAGAGAAAGTCGTTCTTGTCGGATGCTCGATGGGAGGATGGATAGCCCTTAATACCGCCGTCGAATATCCCTCGCGCGTTTCCGCGCTTGTGCTCAATTCGCCTGCGGCGGGGCTTCCGGTGAAAACAACCTGGATGAAATATCTGAACGATATAATATTTACTTCATCTGTAGAAAAACACCGCAAAGCCGCCCGGTTTCTTCTGGGAAATGGACGGGCAACCAGAGATTGGGTAGAGTATATGGTAGAAGTCGTCGCCGACACCGGCGGTGCGAAAATGGGAATTCCTTCAGACATAAAAGCAGAAAAACTCGCTCTTCTTGATATGCCGATATTGTTGTTGGTGGGAACAGATGAAGTTATCTATGAAAACAAGCAGGCTGTTTTCGAAACAGGGCGATCACTGTTACCTTCCGTTCACTGCGAATGGATACCCGATGCAGGACATATGGGGCATTATGATAATCCCGATTTTGTCAATTCTATCGTGGAGGAATTTCTTGCAGGCAAGCTTGTCCGAGAGTAGCGGCGGCAAGCCATTTTTTTCAATCGTCCCGTTCGGTGATATTAATTTGCTGAGGCCGAAAAAGAATAGGTGCTCTCCTGGAGCGACGGGCTTTCACTTTTTCTTTGTAGACCCTGTTCCGGCTATCCGCTTGCCGCTGTAACCGTTTCGGGAGTCCTATTTTCGTACTTGGCTTTTTCCGTTGCCCAGATGCCGGTTGAGGCAGCGAGTCCGATTATCAGAAGCAGAATCGCCGCTATCGGTATGAAACCCGGAGCCGTCCATTTGCACACGAGCGGGACCGGATACGCCGGCCCGTAGTCTTTTATATTTAAGCGCGTACCCCGGCCAAGAAACCGTGGAATTAATGGAAACTCCCTCCGAGTGCCGTCATCGGAGAGGCGACGGCGGTTTGGATGCCTAGCGGCTTACAGCGCTCGAGAGTAACCTCGTCGACCAACATCATCGATTTGAAAAGCACCCGTTTGACGCCTTTGGCGGCCATTCTGTCGATAAGAGTCGCCGTGACGTTTTTCCTAGTAAGCAGGTAGGCGAATTCCGGCCGCGCGGGAACCTCGTCGAGATTCGCGAAACCGGGCACCGAAAAACCTGAAGGATCCGGTTCATGGGGAAAATATTCGTTCCCCGTTCCGTGCGATGACGAATCGCCCGCAAGCGGAACGCGATGCGGAACGCTTTGCGGAGAAGGAAAGTCCGCGCTCCCTATACGTTAAGAGATAGACGTCCCGTCTACGCCGAAGCGATCGACGGGCGGCGGCGGCCTCCGCGATCCTATGTGCAGAGTATCGTTCCTTCGCAGTTGATCCCATGCCCTCCCCGTATTTCTTTCCGCACAACCGGGCTTGATGTACGCCACCGAACCCCTCATCGATTCCGCCATTCAGGCTTGGGCGAAAAAGGGATCCGCGGTTGCCATCACGGTCCCGGCATACTTGAAAAATTATTCGGTTTGTATCATCAGGGGCGAGAAATGCGCCAAAGATTTCGCAACGGGTCTTGGTATCAAAGCTGATTCTGTCAGCATGAATACTATGGATCGGTACCTTTCTCGTGCCTACATCGAAGTGGGCATCCTGAGTTCCGATTTTGTCACGCCGGACTTATTCCGGAATTTAATGCCATCCTGAAGGCCATGAGAGCGGACGGGCGTTCCCGGGAGTTATTATTCGACATTTAGGAATCCGTACTCCCCCCGGATATGCGCGTCGATTCGGAGCAGAACTGGCGATTCGCCCATGAAGAGTTGAAGAAATCACTTTACGGCGACAGAGCCTTTCTACCGCCAGTTGACGGGTGTCTTCAACGAACTGACCGTCGGAAGAATTCCTGATCGGACGAGTTCCCCTATATCTTCAGGCAACTGCCCGTAGCTTTCCCTCGGGCGATGGGTGTCGGGGATGATGCCCACCCACGCGTTCCGCCCGCTGTTTTTGGCCGCATAAAGGCATTGGTCGGCCATGGCCACGATTTGTTCCCAGGTGAACGCGCTAGTGTTCCACGAGAGCGTCGGGTAGACCGAGAACCCCACCGAGCAGGTGAGACGAATGGTCGTCTTTTCGTCGATGCGGAAGGGATAAGCTTCGACCGAGGCGCGGATGCGTTCGGCGACGACCCCCGAATCCGCCCGTGCCATCTGCCGGGCCACAACCAGGAATTCCTCGCCTCCCACCCTGGCCACCATGTCGGAGTTTCGGGCCGCTTTCCGCAGGACCTCCCCCATCTGCTGGAGCACGAGATCGCCGGCCTGATGGCCAAACCGGTCGTTCACCTCCTTGAAATGGTCCACATCGATCATGGCGAAGAGAATGTCGACATTCAGCAGGATCCGGTCCACGTTGGTATCGGAGAGGTTCCTGTAGGCCCTCTCGGCCAAAGCCACATCCTCGGGCAGCTGGTTCGTCACAAACCGACGGTTCCACAAAAGGGTCAGAGGATCCTTGAAGCTCATTTCTTGAAGGGCCGCATTGGCCTCAGCCAGTCTGCTGTTAGTGTCCGCCAGTTCTTCGGCCAGCCGGCGATAATCCGCCTCGCTCTTTCTGAGGGCTTCCTGGGTCGCCTTTTGCTCCGTAGTATCCCGGGAAATGCCCAGGGTCCCCACGATTTTTCCTTCCCTGTTTTTGAGGGGCGCCTTGGAAGTCGAACACCAGGTGATTCTTCCGTCGGGCCAGGTTTCCATTTCTTCCAGGTTCAGCTTCGGCACCCCGGTCCGGATGATCTCCTGCTCGTCTTGGAAGGCCGCACCGGCGTGGTCGCTGGAGAAGAAGTCATGGTCGGTTTTCCCGAGAATCTCCCCCAGGCTTTTCCGCCCGAAAAGCTGTACGTAGGAGGGGTTCCCGTAAACGATACGGCTCTGGAGGTCCTTGAAATAAATTCGATCAAGAAAGTGTCCCATCAGAGAATGGAAGAATTCGTTTTCCTGGACCAACTTCGCCAAGTGTTCCTGGTCAGGCATTTCGGCGGCGTCGCTGCTCAATGGAACACTCTCCTTTTGGGGCACCCGGCGCAAGCGCGATTCGGATTTATCAAGAGCAGCCTAACCGATAGGAATTATCCTCTCGGGCTTTATGCGATGATTTACCGTCAACGCCGGGCTTGATTGACTGTAGTACTCGGGAGTTTTACCGTCAAGATAAGAATTTCAGGAGATTCAGCGTAACCTGTGCATAGAACTCAGCCACTTTCTTGTGTAAAAATCTTTTGGGGAACCAGTATCCTGTTCCGCATAAACGTCTGTTTTAGGTTCTCATATTGGAACCATTGCCGGTTCTGGCGGCGGACGGGCGGTACCGGGAGTTATTATTCGACAATCAGGAATCCGTCCTTCCACCGGCGGTGAGCGTCGGATAATCGAAAACCGTGCCGTCCTTTATCAGGGACGAGACGAGGGCCGATAGTCTGGCGTTCCCGCATACGGACTCGAAACCGCCTTCCCTGCGGCAGAGGGCGTCGAGTTTTTCGGTGAGGACGCGCGTGATGGGAAAGGGATCCGAAGCGAGCAGGGGGATGCGCTTGCGCCTGAGCGCGGAGCGGTTTTCCTTGAGCCAGGAGCCGTAGCGGCCCGTCGCTTCCTTCAGGGGTCGCGTATCCACACTTTTATTCGCGTAGAGAGACTGCATGTGGCTCAGAAGCACGAAAAGACTGTCAGGCGGGGAGAGGAGTTCCCGGTATACCCGGTGCGGAATCATCTGGGGGATGCGCAGGACTTTGAGCCTGGAGTTCCATTTTTTCCCTTTCGGGGCGGTATAGGAGGCCAGGGGCATTCCCGACTGCCGGTTTTCGCGATAGACGTCTGCATAAAGGGGCGCGAGTTCGGGGAAATTCTCTTCCACGAGCGAAAGGAAGAGGTCTTTTTGCCGGCCGGGGCGCAGGGTGAGTCCGCCGGGATAGATGAAGTCGGCTACGCCCGAGGCGAAAAGGTCTTCGGTGTTCGCTTCCGTGTCGCTGATCCCGGGGCACAGGGGCATCGCGAGTATCCCCGAGAAGAACCCCGCTTCCTTTGCCTTCCGCACCGCCGCGAGGCGCGCTTCCGGCGGTGACGCGCGAGGCTCCAGGATGCGGGCAACGGCCGGGTCAATCGCGGTCACCGTGAAAATGACCAAGGCTTTCGGAAACTGCGCAAGCAGGTCGAAATCGCGGAGGATTAGGTCGTTTTTCGTGAGGATGATGATGGGGAGGCGCGCGGGGATGAGCGCCTCGATGGTGCGCCGCGTGAGACGGAGTTCGCGCTCGATGGGCTGGTACACGTCGGTGACCCCCGAGCCGATGCAGACCGCCCCGTATTCGCGCGCCGCGGTCCCGAGGGCCACGTCGGACGCGACGAGTTCGGGAAGGTTGCCCCGCACGCAGATGTCCGTTTCGAAGTCGCCATCCACATAGTACTTTTCCGCCCGCCCGTCGCAATACCGGCAGCCGTGCGCGCAACCTCGGTAGGGGGCCTGCGCGCGGTACAGGGATATGAGGAAGGGCTCGGGGAACATTCCCTTGGTGAGACCCGTTTTCGCTTCGATCGTCCGGACCGGCATGGAACCGATAGTAACCGATCAACGGTTTCTTTTCAGGCGACTCGGCCGTCGGTACTGAGGAGGGAAGGCTCACTGCCCGTTGATAATGTTGCCGTTTTGCCATACAATTCGGCAACATGATTGCCAGGGAGCTTGTTCCGCCAGCCCGATCGTTTTTTCTGTTCGGTCCTCGCCAGACCGGGAAAAGCACCCTTCTGAATAGTCTGGACCTTGGGCGATCGTGGTCCATCAACCTGCTCCAGAATGATACCTATTATCGTTTTTTGCGCGATCCGGCCCAATTCCGCCGGGAAGCCGAGGCGAAGATCATTTCCGGTATCGACTGGATCATCCTCGACGAAGTCCAACGCATCCCCGCCCTGTTAAGCGAAGTCCATGCGCTGATGGAATCGAGCCATGCGCGGTTCATACTTTCCGGTTCCAGCGCCCGCAAACTGAAAAGGGGTAGTGCCGATCTCTTGGGGGGAAGGGCGCTTTGGAGATCCCTGCACCCCTTCACCGTGAAGGAACTTGGCGAGCGGTTCGATCTTGAGCGAGCCCTTCAGTGGGGAACCCTGCCGCCGCTGTTGGACCTGGGCAACGCGGACGCATACGAAACGCTGGAAGCTTATACCGAATTGTACCTTCGTGAAGAAATACAAATGGAAGGATTGGTCCGCAACCTGGGAGGGTTTACCCGCTTCCTCGATTATGCCGCTGCGTACTGTGGCGAAATCCTTAATTTCAGTTCCATCGCCAAAGAAACCAGGTTACCGGTCAGAACCGTCCAATCGTATTTCGAAGTCATGGAGGATACCCTCATCGCTCTTCGGCTTCCGGCATGGACGAAAAGCCCCCTGAAACGGCTTGTCAGACATCCGAAATACTATCTTTTCGACAATGGCCTGACAAACGCGCTCACGCATCGTCTTCGCGGTCCGCTTGATTCATCGGTCAGAGGCCGTTTGTTCGAGCAATTTTTCATCCAGGAAACCATGCGCCGCCTGGATTACCGGCGTGCCGATGCTTCCATGCATTATTGGCGAACGAATAATGGCGCGGAAGTGGACCTCCTGATCGAGGAGCGGGGGCGACTCACGATGGCGGTCGAATTTAAAAGCCGTCCGACTCTGGGCGGAGCGGACTTGAGCGGTCTCCGGTCCTTCCACGAAGATAATCCCGAGGTTCCCTGCTATCTCGTCTGTACGGCCCCCGAACCCTTCAAGCTGGATTTCGCTGAAGTCCTTCCGTGGCGGAACTATCTGGAATTGCTGGACAATGAGCAGTTGCCGTGAAGGATTCGATTCGGCTGTGGTAGAGGCAGGAGGCCAGGCGAAGGGCCGCCTCTACTCCTTCCCCTCCAAGCTTGACAGGTGCATCAAAATGCACATATACTCGGATCATGGCAGGCTGCGATGGGTCGAGGGCGACCGAGGCGGAGATCGAAGACATCGTATCGAGCGATTTCTTCAAGCTCATGTCCGAGCCCGTCCGCCTCCGCCTGCTCGCCTTCCTGGCGGCCAAGGGTCCGAGCGATGTCGGGACGGTCGCGGCCGCCTTCCCCCAGGACCGTTCGGTGATTTCCCGCCACCTCGCGCAGCTGGCCGACGGAGACCTGGTGACCGCTTCAAAAAGGGGACGGAACATAGTGTACGAATTCGACGGCCGGGCCCTGCTGCGCGATCTGGAGGCCACGACGGAGCGGATCCGCGCGCTGATCGACGCCAACTGTCCCGATAGCTGCGATGAGGGCGCGGGCCGAAGCTAGTGGATTGAAGCTAGTGATTTTTTTTATTCGAAATAGTGCATATATGCACACTAATGCAAGGAGTAAACGATGAATGCGGAATTGTTCTATTTCACCGGAACGGGGAATACCCTGTACCTGGCCAAGGAGCTGGGCTCGCGCCTCGGCGGGGCAAAGTTGACTTCGATCGCGGGACTCCCGGGGGAGGGGCGGATATCCACGGAAGCGGAGGTCGTCGGGATACTTTTCCCGATCTACTTCCTCAACCTGCCCCGGATAGTCCGCGCCTTCATCGCCAGGCTGGACTCACCGCGGACAGAATACGCCTTCGCGCTGGATACCTGCGGGCAGCGGGACGGCGGCGCGCTGAGCATCGTCCGGGGTCTGGCGGCGCGCGGCGGCCGGCGGCTGGACGCGGGCTTCCGCGTGATACTGCCGGACAACAGCATCGTGTTCCCCACCCGGCCGGAGCTGCACGCGCCGATGTTCGAGGCCGCGGCCGGCGAACTGGACCGGATCGCGGCGCGGATCGCGGCGCGGGAACCCGGCTTCGACCCGAATCCCGGAACGGCGGGCTCGCTGGTCGGCTATGCGATGAAGGGCTTCTGCGAGGGCATCCTCGGCTTCAAGGACCTCCGCTTCGATATGGAGCTCTGCACCGGTTGCGGCGTCTGCGCCGAGGCCTGTCCGGTTTCCAACATCGCGATGGAGGGATCTTCCCCCCGCAGGGAGAGCGCGGAAAAGTGCGAGTCCTGCTTCGCCTGCGTCCATCGCTGCCCCGCCAAGGCGATCCGGTTCAGGCGCCAGTCGGCGCAGGAGGATTACCAGTACCGGAACCCGCGCGTGCCCTTCGCAGAGCTCAAGTACCGCGGATCCGGCCGCGCGGAAGCTTGACCGGAAGGCAGTCCGGATGGATGATGGGTTGTAGGGGAGGGCGGCGGGATGGTACCGGAGAACGGGCAGGAACTGTACCACGAGATTTTCGGCTCGATACTCGACCGCCGGGAGATGACGCCCTACCTCCTGCGAGGCTGCGACGGCTATGCGACGGCGCTGTGCCGCGCCTCCAGGATGATGGCGAACCGCGGTTTCGACTCGATCGGGGGCGAACTCCTCCCGGGAGAGAAGGAACGCGCCCATGAGTACGTCATCCACGCGACCCGTTACTTCGCTTCGAGCCTCTTCCCTTTCGTCGAGTCCCAACTGCGCGCCCTGGCCGCGCTGGACTCGGAGCTCCGGCCTGCCTACGAAGCGGCTCTCGTCTCGATCTCCGCCATCCGCGGTATCCTGGCCGACCCGGAATACGCGGCCCTGGTCGCCGAGGATCCCCGGCACCTGTTCCTCCTCGTGTCCTCCGGCAAATACCCGGACCTTTTCCGGGGGAAGCCGGGGAAGGAGGTCGAAGCGACGAGCGGCCGACGGGCAGCGGCCTGCGCGACGTTGAAGATGTGCAGGCTCATCAAGGCGGTGGAGGAGGACAGCCAGGACATCAACGACTTCGCCCGGCTCGGCCTCTTCCTGGAAGCGCGGGGGCGGAGCCTGGCGGACCTCTTCGACTATGATTGGGAGAATCCCGAGTCCATACCCGACGACGAGTGCGCCCAGCGCGCCTTCGTCAAGCTGTCGGCTTTCTTCCACAAGCTCAAGGAATCGATCGCCTATGATCCCGGCCGCTCGTGCCTCGTCTTCGACAGCGGGGACGGAGTCCGCGTCGACGTCGCCGAGCTGAAAGCCCGCCTGAAGAGTCCGGAGAGCATGTTCGCCAAGCTCGGCAAGGATACCTCCGAAGAAATCCAGCATATCCGCGACGTGCTGGCCGTGACCTTCCTGCTGCGCGAAAGGGAGGACGCGCTCGCCCTCTTCCACGCTCTGCAGAAGCGGGGCGTCATCCTCCAGGAGAACGTCGTGTCCGCCTCCATCACGCAGACGCTTTTCGATAACCCGCACGATATGGAGGAGGCGACGCTGCGCCTCATGCGCGCCCTCGCGCGCGGAGCCCTGTCCGACATCGAACCGGACAGGGAGGAAGCGGCCGCGAACGCCGCGGACTTCTTCCGGGCCCTGGACATCAACGCGGTCCGGAATCCGCACAGCGCGGACCAGCACCGGAAATTCCAGTGCAAGATCAACTTTTCGCTGCCGGTGCACCGCGACGCGAGCACGCGGCGCATCCTCGTACCGGGGACTGCCGCCTACTCCTACCGCGACCGCATCGACGTCGCCACCGAGCGCCACACCCTGCCCGTCGAACTGCGGATCTCCGACGTCCGCAGTTGGGAGCTGTCCGAGAAGCGCGGAGAGGCCCACCACGACGCCTACAAATTCCGCCAGCTGACGGCACTCATGAACCGCCTCTTCGATCCCCTGTTCCGCTTCCCCCCCGAGGAATTCGGGCGCCTCCGCGCGGACCAGGCCAGGCTCTTCGTTTAGGGAGATGAGCCGGGGTCCGGGCAGCGCCGGCCATGAGCCGTGCGGAAGAACGATCCCGCTTATCCCTCGTACGCCTTTTTGAGCTCAGCGATGTCGAATTTCTTCATTTTCAGGAACGCCTCGGTCACCCGGGCCGATTTCGCCGGATCCTTGTCGCCCATCATTTCGTTCATGATCGTCGGCACGATCTGCCATGAAAGTCCGTATCTGTCTTTCAGCCAGCCGCACTGCTCGGCCTCCGGGACGGCGGAAAGGCGGTCCCAGAAATGGTCGATCTCTTCTTGGGTGTCGCAGTACACCATGAGGGAAACCGCCTCGTTGAAGGTGAAGCCGTGTTCGTACGCGCTGTCCATGACCGAGTAATCGTTGCCGTCCAGGGTGAACTCCCCGTGCGAAATCCCGTCCGCCGCGTCCGGTTCAAGTCCCGGTCCATAGCGGGTGATCTCCCCGACCTTGGAATCGCTGAAAATCGACGTGTAGAACTGCATCGCCTCCTCGGCCTTTCCGCAATTTTCGCCGGTGAACATGAGGGTCGGTGTAATTTTCCGGCGGACTTTCCGGGCGCCTGAGTACATCAGCTGCCATGAAAGTCCGTACTTGTCTTCCAGCCATCCGTACTTCTCGCTGAACGGGTACGCGGCCAGTTCCATGAGGGCCTTGCCGCCTTCGGACAACTTGCCCCACAGCCTCTCGACTTCTTCCTTCGTTTCGCAGGCCACCAGGAACGACGCGGCCGGCGTGAATTTGAAGTAGGGTCCGGCCGAGATCATCATGAACTCCTGGCCCTCAAGCTCGATAGTCAATATCTCGACCGATCCGGAAGGTGTGTTGTCGATCGTTGTCCTGCTCTTAATGGACGAGTTCTTGAACGTCTTCGTGTAGAAGTCGGCAGCCTCGCCCGCTTCCTTGTCGTACCACAGATGGGGAACCATCCTGCGCATATTGGGTCTCCTTGTGCATCGATTCTAGAATGTACCGGTTTCCAGCTTGCCCGCCCGGCGATACACGCTGATGACCGTTCCTTTCTCCGTCGTTCGGGAATCCACCAGCTTGAGCGTGACAGGGACGGTCCCCGATCCGAAAAGCCTTTTCCCCGAGCCCAGCAGCACGGGAAAAGTGAATATCCTGTATTCGTCGATGAGGTCGGCCTCTATCAGGGTTTGCGCAAGGCCGCAGCTTCCGTGGACCTGGATTTCGCGTGGAAAACGTTCCTTGAGCCGGGGCACTTCGTGCCTCGCGTCCCGTATGAGGGATGTTCCTTCCCAGTCGAATGCGCTCCTGGAATGGGAGGCGACGAATTTCGGGAGCGAATTGAGGGCCGTCGCGACCGGATCCTTCGGATCGGTGACCTTCGGCCAATAGTCGGCGAAAATGTCGTAGGTTCTTCGGCCGAGAAGGAAGGCATCCGCTTTGGAGAATATCTCGACGATGGCGGTTCCCATGCCCTCGTCGGCATGGGGGACCAGCCAGCCGCCGTAGCGGAAACCCCCGCGCCTGTCTTCATCGGGCCCCCCCGGCGCCTGCATGACGCCGTCGAGGGTGAGGAAGGTCGTGATCGTGAGTTCCGCCATTGTTTACCTCCAGACGGCTACGATGCCGCTGAAAACGGCGTAGGTGAGTAGGAAAAGTCCGTTGTTGATCACGAGGACGACGGTCTTGCGTCCCTCCCAGAGCGTGTTCATGCTGTGCGTCAAGGCGAATACGACCCAGAGCACGACGCCGATAAGGAAGCCCTGGGCGAAGCTGGTCGCGCCCATGCTATGAACGACTACCTGAAGGCCGTATGAAAGGATGAAGGACGCGACCGCGCCGTTCAGGAAAAGGAAGGGCATTGCCTTTTTTTCCTCCTCGGTCATTTCGGTCTTGCCGTAGAACCCGAGCGCCGTCGCCCAGGGTTTCATGAAGAGCACCGGCGAATACCAAAGCCAGCTCAGGAAAAAGTTGACGACGCCGATCGCGACGAGAGGGAGAATGGATACCGTGAAATCAAGCATGGTAGTCTCCTTGTCATCCAAATATCTTAAAGTTGATCGTATTTGTCAAATATTAGGGCAGGTTGCCGGGCTGGATGTTCTTCTCTTTACTCTCCGTCCGTCGTCTTCGCCTCTAGCCCCATGAAGCGGCCGTAGTCGGCGTCGGCTTCCTTGGCGCCGCTCAGTTCCTCCCCCGAAAGGGGAGTGAAGGGGAGAGACCGACCTTCACCCGTTTCCTGAGAATGGTCCGTTTCCAGGTGCCGCGGACGATCCCGTCGATCACGATGGTCGGCGAAAACACGCCGTTCCCCCCGGGGCAGATCCGCCCGGCGTAGGCCGGATCGAGCGCCGCGTCGCGGTTTTTGAAGCCCAGGATGAACTCGTCGTGGCCGGGAAGGAGATGTATCCGTGGCGAAGGGGAATCAGGCCGGGGCTTTCCGGGTCCGGGCTCCCACCAGTATTCGGTGCCTTCGATGAGCGCTTCCATGGAGGCCCGGAACAGCAGATGGTAGCCCCGGCCGCCGGCCGCGAACGCCGGGGATCGCCCGGCAGACGATGCCGTCCAAATGGGATTCGATGGATTTCCCGTAATGCAATTATTGACTTGCCCCGTCAGGTAAGCGAAATTTCCGGTAGATGGAGAACCTGCCATGGACTTCGACAAAAAGGAAAACGGTCCGAACCTGATATCCGTCTTGACTTGTCCCGAATGCGGGTTCGCTCGGAAAGAACTTATGCCGGTCGATTCATGCCTGATCAATTACGTATGTCGCGGATGCGGAAAATCGCTCAAACCAAAGGCCGGAGACTGCTGCGTCTTCTGCTCTTACGGCTCGGTGAGATGCCCTTCCATGCAGGATGGATGAACGGCGTATGAAGATTTTGCGCTGATGCAGTGAAGCCCGCAATACCCGGCCGGAGATATCTTATTATTAAAGCGTGGATGATCTTCATAGGGGGTTGATATGAAGCGATACGCGCTAATCGGCATTACGACAGTCATGCTGATTGTCGGGATTGCGGCCGCCTGCGCCCAGACGCCCGGTTTTCAGGGAAGTTCGCCTGAAGTGGAAGGCTATTTGAACCGTATAAGGTCCGAACAGTCTCTCGGCGGAGATGATAGGATAAATCCCGACAAGGTCTCGAAGCCGCTTCTTGCGGAACTCGGAGACGCCGTCATGGACCTTATGTTCTCCACCAAAGCCCAACACGAATTCATGGATATCATGATGGGCGGGGAAGGATCGGAGTCGCTCGATTCGATCCACCGCTGGATAGCGTACCGTTTCCTTGCGGGCGGATATTCGCCGAGGGGTTACGGCATGATGGGAATGATGGGGCCCGGCATGATGGGCATGTGGGGCGGTTCCTGGGGAATGATGGGCAATCCCGATCTCCCTTATTCCTCGATTCCTTTCAGGTCGCCTGAGGATGTCGCCAAAGATCGTTACGCGAACGGGGAGATATCAAGGGAGCAATACCTTCAGATGATCGAGGACCTGAAAAAGACCGGGAACGCCGGAACGCGATAAACTACGGCATGATTCTGGGCGGCGTTGCTGATGGAAATGAGAAAAATGGCCGTGCCGCTGATTGATCTACCCTACGGCGATATTCGGAGTAATCCCCCTCCTCGTCCCGCTGAATGCGAAAATCATCATCGCGCACGGGGAGGGGAATAGGCATCTGAAGACAAGTATTCCCCGGTCCATGGAATCAATTTTCGCCCGGAGGATTAGGTTCGGTCCCTTCGCGGATTTTCGCCACGGTTTCGCGCAATTCTCGATTCAATAGGAGGCTCGTGAGCCCGTCTCCCAGTCGTCTCGCAATCTCCTGGAACAGCCTATTCTCCTCGGGCGTCCAAATCCGGGGATGCGAACATTGGTGCATGCCGATGATCCATGGCTTGCCCGATTTGGGATAGACGGGAACGAAAATTTGCGATTGGACCCCGAATATTTTTGCCGTGGATATCGGACGGTCAGTTCCGGCCGTATAGGTCACGGGACCCGCTGATTCGAGCGCCTCCCTCATGTTTTCGGCTTGCTCGGGAGACATCGGCACATCCGCGTTCAGTACTTTGGCCCCCGGGTATTCGGGTTTGGTGACTTCCATCGGAACTCTGAACGAAGCCGCCTCCGGATCGCAGGGGTAGAGAAGCCACGCCCTGTCGCTATCGAAGACTCCTATCATGGTTTCCAGGACCCTGCCCATCATGGTATCGAGATCGGTCGAGCCCTGGATCGCGACGTTGACTCTGTCCAGGCTTTCGAGGAAGCGCAAATGCGCCGTCCGATCTTCTTCGGCCCGTTTGCGCTCAATTTCGCTTTCGATGAATTCGAGTGCAAAGGAGATGTCCATCGCCATTTCTTCGAGAAGACGGATATCGGTATCGTCCGAAAATTCGGTTTCCACCGGATAAATGTTGAATGTCCCCCAGAAATTTCCGAAAACAGTCAGGGGAAATGACAAAGCCGAAATCCGCCCGTCCTCCGCGCCGACCGACGCGACGATTTCAACTTTTCCCGTCCGCGTATCCGCCTTGCCGATCCATGCCATCCGGAATTCGCCTGTTTTCACTGCTATCCTGCACGCTTCTTCCAGCAAGGCTCCCTGTTCGTGAATCCTGACTATTGCCTGGTTTATGTCGCTCAAAACCGCGTAGATGCGGTTTTGCCTGAGAATTTGTTCCTCGGCCCGCTTGCGGTCGGTGATATCCCGTGAGATTCCCAAAACCCCTATGAAGTCGCCGTTTCCGCCGTACATGGGCGTCTTGACGGTCTCGAGCAGGGCTTTGCGGCCGTCGCTCGCGAAGGTTACCCATTCTTCGTTCACGGTGGGTTTGCCCGAGACCATGGCCATCCTGTCGTGCTCCCGGAAGAAATCCGCCAGCTCCTTTCCCACTAGATCGTAATCCGTCTTTCCGATTATTTCCGCCTCGTTCGCGCCGGCGAAAAGTTCGAACACATGGTTGCAGGTCAAATAGACGCCGTCCGCGTCCTTGAGCCAGATCAAGTCGGGGATTGTTTTCAGGAGGGTTTTCTGGAGAATTTCGCTTTTCCTCGTCCTCTCATGCGCCTCGAAAAGGTCGAATCCCATTTCTATTGAAGACCCGAGCACGAAATTTCCTGAATTCTTGATCACGTATCCGTACCGCGTTATTCCCCTGACCCGTGCCACCATTTCCCGTTCGGAGTGGGAGGTGAGAAAAACGATAGGTATGTTTTTTCTTTCGAGTATTCGTTTCGCGGCCGCGGTTCCGTCCATTCCCCCGCCCAGATCGATATCCATCAGGATCAGGTTTATGATTTGATCCCCGCATGCCGATTCAATCGCCTCTTCGCCGGAAAAAGCGGTCACAACCTCGTAGCCGAATCCCCTGATCACCATTGCGGTGGCCATCGTGATAATGGCCTCGTCCTCGACGAGCAAAATCGTTTTTGATTCCCGTTCCGGCATCCTGCGCTCCGATCTGGCTTATAACCCGTCTCGTTGCTGAAAGTATTCACCTTCGCGCCGCTCTTTGCAAGATTTTGCCCGCGACGGCGGGGGAGGCGGCTGCGGCGGCCGCCTCCCCCGCCGCCCGGCTCGCCCCATCACCCCACCGGAATCTGTATCTCCGTCACGAACTTCTTGGGGTCGCGCGGGAAGATCATGCCCGGTCCCTTGAGGTATAGCTCGCGGGTCGGGAGCAGGGATTTCAGGCCGCGCGAGGAGATGGCGTCGAAGAGCTGCCGGTACGAGTCGCCGATAGTATCGTAGGGGCCGTAGTGCAATAGGGAAATGACCCTCGTTTCGGGGATCGTCCTGCAGACGATGCCGTTCAGGTCGACCTCCTTCCGGACGACTACCGCCGCTTCGATGTCCGCGTCGTCCTCGTGGTAGTCGGCGTTATGGTAGAACGCCATCGCGGGCCCGGCGGTATAGCGTCCCGCTTTCTTGAAGAGGGTCGCGAAATATTGGCCGATTCCGTCGTAACGTCCCGTGTATCGGATGGAGCAGACCGTGGTCCGCGCGATGAGCTTGTCCTTGATTTCCCGATCCAGTTTCATCTCTGTTTCCTTTCCCGTTTCCAGGTAGAACGTGAGTCGGTCCTGCACGTCGCCCATGCGCGCCAGTTCCTGCCGGACCGCCTCCAGGCGTTTTTTCAGATAAGCTCCGAGGTCTTCGTCGTCCGTGCATTCCGAGAGGATTTCCTTCAATTCGCGGTGGGAGAACCCGACGTCGCGCAGAAGCTTGACCGCCTGCGCCCTGCGCCAGGATTCCTCGCCGTAGTACCGGTAGCCGTTGTCGCCGTCGGTCCTCTCCGGCACGATGATGCCTTCCTCGTGGTACATCCGGAGGGTCTTCACCGTCAGCCGCGTGGAAGCGGAAAATTCCCCGATCGTCAGCATCCCTCACGCCTCCCCGCGTATCCTTTTGAGTTCAGTATAGAACCGGAATTCCTTCCGGTAGAGGTCGTCCGCGAGAATTCGCAGGCGTTCCCAAGCTTCCAAGCGCCCTCCCTTGTCCATCTTTTTGACGAGCGGGGCAAGGGCGCGGAATTCGGCGGACAGCGCGTGCCAGGCGGCGATGGACTCTTCCAGAGGCGGCAGCGCGCGGGAGAGCCCTGCGTATTCGCTTTCGGCCGTCGCCTGGAGGAGGAAGTCCCGATACAGCATCCGGAAAGAGGCGCCGCCCGTCCCGAAATCTTCGATGTTGCCGGCCATATATTCAAGGACGGCCGGCAGGAGAAATACCTGTTTGCTGTAGGTTTCGATCTCAGCCAGATCCTTGCCGTAGTTCTCCAGGGCAGCGAGCGAGCCGCCTTCGTAATTCCCGATCACCAGGTCAAGGGAGTGGGCTGCGAGCGCATTCCAGTCCGTACTGTATCCCTGCGGGGCTTCTTCGATCCAATAGTATTCGCCGTGGGGAGGGTATACCTTCGTGCCGGAAGTCCTGGCCTTGTGCAGATCTTTCAGCGCGATTTCCCGCAAAACGGTCTGGCCGGTATCGCTCACCAGGGCGATTCCCTTGGTCCGATCGATTCCGAAGAGAGTGACGAGGTGCCAGCCGAAGGACATGTAGGCCGAACCGTACTTGCCGCCGTAAAGGTAGGGCAGGAAGCGCATGTCCACCCTCAGCACGACGGGGATCCCCCTTTCCAGGAGCGAATCGATTTCCGCCCAGCCGGCATCCGGCGCGCGGTCGACACCCTGCGCCGACAGGTGCCACCGGATACCCGCCGCTTTGAAGAATTGTTCGCGCATGTCGGCGTTGCGCGCGCCGATGAAGGGAAAGGTTCCCCTTTGCAGGGTGAAGGAAAGCGCCCCGCCCGCGCCCGCGATCATGCTCTCGTTCACCGGATAACCAAGGTACAGGAGCGCGTTCATCATCGCCGAGCTTTCGCAGTGTCCGCCGGGAACCGCCTTCGCCCCCGGCAGGATCGCGCTTCCCGATTTCTCGGCGAGCTTCCAGGGTTCGGCGCATCCGGTCAGGGCCAGAACGGCGCAGGTCAAACAAAATCGTACATTCATGTAGTGCCTCCTGCCATGAGTAAAAACCCTGCCCAAGGGGCGGAGTCAAGAAAATTGTTCGAAAATTCGATACGCCAAAACTCCCCTCCATCCGCGTCCACTCCGCAGCCGCCTACCGGGACCTGCCGTCTCTCCGGGCGCTTCGGAAAGGACCGTAGAGGCATCTTTCAAAAAAAGAAACTCTTGACACACATTCATATATGAATCATATTCATATATGAATATAGTTCATAGAGGAGAATGATGAAAGCGGAGAAGAGCCTTGACCGACGTGCCAGAATTCAGGCCGAAGCCGAGCGGATATTCTCCCGGATCGGTTTTACGGCCACCAGCATGCAATCCATAGCCCAAGCCAGCGGCTTGGCAGTCGGCACTTTGTACAACTACTTTCCGTCCAAAACGAGTTTATTGTTTTCAATGATCAGCGACCATTTACCCGCATTGGAAAATAAACTTGCCGAAATAGCGAAGCGCTCCCACAAAACCAAAGCGCGGGAGCGACTGATGGCGGCCTTTGAAATTTACCTTTCCAGTTTTTGTACAATCGATCGCCAAATCTGGCGCGATGTTCTGATTGCGGCTTTGGGTGGTTCAAAAGAGATCCTTGATCACATTCGGACTATCGATCAACCTTTCATCGATCTACTGATCAAGTTGATCGGTCGGGCCAGGACCGATGTGGCCTACCAAGCTTTGCGGGGGTTTTTGATCGACTACCTTACTGACCCTGTCGCTGATATGACTCGCCTGCAAACACGTATTGAACTTCTTTGCAGCATGTTGGCTGAAAAAAATCCGGATTGAAAATTCAAGAATAAAACCACAGGAGTTTCTTATGAACTACAAAATCCCGGGAACGCTGAGTATTGCCTTGGCCTTTATGGCAATCGGCATCGCTTGTTTTCAATTGCTTGAGCATTCATTGCTGATTGGGTTGCTTTATATATTCGCAACTCCCCTCCTGTTTTTGAATACATTATTCCGGTATTGCCGAAAATGCCCGCATGCCGTGGACGGAACATGTCGGCATATAGTTTTTGGCAAAATAGTCTATTTTCTTTTTAAGTCGATACAGCCATCACCATATAAAGTATGGGAATCATTGAGCGTAGCGGTATCGATCGGATCGGTTTTCATTTTTCCGCAATACTGGTTGATCAAAAATCCTTTTCGTTTTGTTTTGTTTTGGGTAATCATGCTTTCGTCGATTACGACCATCCGCTTCATGGTTTGTCCAAGTTGCCGCAATGTTTACTGCCGATTCTGTCAGAAATCTCCTGGAAACGCCACGGGGAATTAGCGTCATTTTTTTGGGACAAATCCTTTGGCGATGTAGCGGTAAAAGCCCTTTGAATATGTGAGGGTGAATGCGCGATTGATTCCAGGGATGCCGCGTATCCATCGGAACACGGTCCAATCGAGGGGGCCGATGCATACGGCATGCGCCAAAATCAGGATGACGATGTCGATCGCGATAAACGACGCGGCTCCGATAGCCGGGGCCAGAATCGCGGCAAGATCGGGCCGGACAAAAGCGTTGAAAGCGCCGATGCCCGTCGTCGCCAGGCTGACGATCAGCGTCAGCTGGACTGCGCCATACAGGATCGAGACATTGATTGCCCGCTTGGGGCAGACGTTGATGCATCGGCCGCAATCCTCGCAAGTGAGCTTCCATGATGGTCTTGAGTCCTTGCCTTTGCCCATCGTGATCGTGCCGACTGGACAGGTTTTCTCGCAAAGCCCGCAGCCGGTGCAGTCGGAATCGGCGAAATAGAGTTTCCCCAAAAATCTTCTCCCAAAGATACCGAACAGAAAGGCGAGGCCATTTCCCAGGAACGCGAAAGGAACGGAAACCTCGTATCGTTCGCGTCTGAGGTCGATGAGCTTTTCCGCGAAAGCCAATGCCATCTCATCGCCTTTTTCCGCCTTCAGCTCGGCTTCTTCGCCGCTTTTCGGACCCAGGCCGACCTGCACCCAATTCTCGGCGTAGCCTGCCCTGGCGGTAAGTCCGACATCAAAGCCGCGACGCGCGAGGATACGGGCCGCCGCCGCGGGCGCGGGGCCGCAGCCTCCGCCGTCAACGGCGATCACCGCCGCGCGCAATCCGCCTGCCGGCCGTTTCCCGGAGGGAAGTCGTCTGAGGAAGCGTTTCACCATGACCGGCGGATTCCATGCCAGCGTGGGAAAAGCTATGATGAGGCGGTCGAATGAGCCGAGGTCGCGCGGAGCTTGGACGCCGGGAGCGATGCGGAGCGATTCGACCTTCTGGCCCGCCTTCTCAAGCTCCTTCACGATCAATGCGACCGCACGGGACGTATTTCCGGTAGCGCTGAAATAGCAGATCAAGTTCCTCATATCGCTTCTCCCCATCCATTCATCGCGCAAGCGCGCGCAGCAAGAAATCGACGCAGCGTTCCAGGGCGCTGCGCATATCCTTTTCGTCCAGAAATATCCCGTCGACAAGGAGTCCCATGATGGTAAAGTTGAATGTCTCGCAGAAAGCGTGGACGAGTCCTTCGGAGCATCCTTCGGGGAGCCGCAGTTCGGCGTATTCCGCCAGCCGCAACGCGAACGCGGAATCGAGGGCTTTGAATCGTCCGATATCTTCGGCGCGAAGGATTTTGGGCGGAGAGATATAAATCTGGCCCCAGAAACGATACGCGTCGGAACGCGCAATTTTCAAGGCGAAGTCCTGGGTCAGCGCTAGTATTCCCTCCCTCAGATCATTAATCTTTCCGGCCTCCGAAAAGACCGCGTCCAGAGTGGATTCCCAATCCGACGAAGCCTGGGCTAACGAGACGCGGAAGATCGCTTCCTTGCTTTCGTAATGCGCGTAGAGGGAAGCGGTCTTGATGCCGACCCGCAAGGCGATGCCCTTGAGCGTCGTAGCCGCAAAACCCCGATCCGCGAATTCCTCGATGGCCACCATCAGAATTCGTTCTTTTGTCGTTGTCTTGATCACAGTCGACCTCGGCCTAACTAACGTTAGTTAGGATAGTATCATTCATTACACAAATTCGTCAATTCCGGGCTTTGCCGATGGATATCCGGTTTCACGAACCCGCCCGAGGGGCGAAGAAAAAATATTCGGAAATTCCATACACCAAAAATCCCCTCCGCCCGTCGATATAGATGAGTGAAATGAATGATATGAGTAAAGAACGGGAACCGGGAGAAAGCGAAGAACTCTGGCGTCTCTCGTCTGCTTACCGTAGCGAGAAGCCGCGCTTCATGGCGCGCCTGCGGGCCGCAGGGCGTAGCCTGGAGGAGGCGGAAGACCTGGTGCACGACGTGTACGCGGAGACGCTGGAGCGTCTGCCCCTGGTCGCGGAGATCCGCAACCTTCCCGCATGGATCAACTCGCTGTTCGCGCGGCGCGTGATCGATGCGTGGAGGCGCGACCGCTTCCGCTCGGCCGCGGGCGAGGTCGACGTCGCCGAGGAGACCCTGCGGGAGATCATCGCGGGCGCGGGCCTGGATCCACAGGACGCCTTTGTCAGGGATAGCCTCGTCGACGCCCTGAACGACGCGCTGCGCGCCTTGCCCGCGACCCAGCGCCGCGTGGTGGAGGCCCAGGTCTTCGGAGGCCTGAGCTTCAGGGCGATCGCGGAGTCGACCGGAGAAAGCATCGATACGCTGACGGCGCGCAAGCGCTACGCGGTAGCCAAGCTGGCGCGGGCCTTGCGGCACTGGATAGAGGATTGAGGGGAGATGTCCCCTGGGAGGATGGAATGACGGAAAGAACGCGCGACGACGAATGCAGCCCGAACGCATGGTGGGAGGATCGGAGCCTTGCGCAGAAGATCCTTATAGGAATCGGATTCGGGATACTGGGTATCGGCCTGATATTCCTTTTCGGCTTCGCGGTTATGCTGCTCTGGAATTGGCTCATGCCGGATATCTTCGGCTTAATGAGGATCGGCTACTGGCAGGCTTGGGGACTCCTGGCCCTGTCCTCCATCCTGTTCAAGGGGATGGGCTCCGGAGGCGGGAACGGCGGCGGCCGCGGCGACCGGAAGCGCCGAAGGCAGCTGCGCCGGTATATGTCGGAGGATTGCGCCGCCGCGGGGAAGGAGACGGGAATGGAGACAGGCGATGGGGTGGGCGCAGGGGCGGGTGAGGGGGCTGGCGATGGGAAATGAAATGAACGGGTCTTCCCCGCATCAAACCGCCCAGGCGGCGCGGGTCTGGTACGTGCTGCTTACCGCGTTCAGCGTATTCGGCATCCTGGTCGCCGACGCGCGGTTCTACGTGCCCGGGGACGCGGCGGCGACTGTCGCCCGCATCCTGGCCGAAGAGGGATTGTACCGACTTGGCATCGCGAGCGTACTGGCCGGCCAAGCGTGCCAGATCTTCCTGGGGCTCGTGCTCTACAGGCTCTTCAAGCCGGTGAACAAGGATCGGGCGCGGACCCTGCTCGCGCTGGTAATCGCCATGGTTCCGATCGCCTTCCTCAACATGCTGAACAAATTCGTTCCCTTGATTCTCATGGGGAATTCCGCGTTCGCGCAGGCCTTCGATCCTTCCCAACTGCAGGCGCTCTCGATGCTGTCCCTGGAACTGCAGAAAGTCGGCACGCTCGTCGCCGGAGTATTCTGGGGCCTGTGGCTCATCCCGCTCGGACTGCTCGTCCTGAAATCGGGCTACTTCCCCCGAATTCTCGGTGTCCTGCTCCTGGTCGCTTGCGCGGGCTACCTTGCCGACAGCTTCGTCGCCTTCACGCTCCCGGCATTCAGCGGGACGATCGCCCCGATCGCGCATGCGCTCGCGGCGCTCGGCGAGATGCCCTTCGCGCTCTGGATGATCTTCAGGGGCGCCAAGGATCCAGCTTGAGCGCCGAGGGGTAGACCGCGGAGACCGTCCCTGATTGCCCCGGGAATGGACTGAAGCCGCCCGACCGGATCGCTCCCGCGGTGGCATACCCGTATCTCTTACTGGGATTGTTTCCCTTCCAAAGCTGTCGTTCCGACTCGACCGAAGAGGGCAAAGGCGATGGTGCACGCGCCGAGGAGGAGGAAAGTCCACGAGAGGGAGCGATCCGCTAAGAGACCGACGAGGGGGTATAAGGCCATGATCAACGCACGTTCGAGCATGGAGATGCCGGAGAGGACGGTTGCGCGGTTGGAGCTTTCGATTTCGGCGTTCATAAGGTCGGAAAGGAAGGGAGAGCGCAGGTGTTTTAGGCCTGCGATGAGGAAGACGGCGGGGAGCGCGACGGCGACCGAGCGGTTGACGGATAGCGCGAGGTACAGGATGCCGGGGAGTAGGGACGAGAAGAAAATGAGGCGCTTGAGGGAGAACGCCTTTTCGATGCGGGCGGCGTTCAGAAGGAGGACGGTCGAGAACAGGTTGAAGCCTGCGCCGACGAAGCCGTTGACGCCGACCGCGAAGCCGGCTTCGCGGACGAGGGGCTGATAGAACCAATAGATGAAAAAGGTCGCCGCGGAAATCAGGATGTAGTTGACGGAGAACGCGCGCATGCGCTTGCGGCCGAGTATGAAGCGGACGCCGTCTAATCCCGCGCGCAGGAAGGAGCCGGAGGAGCGTTCCCGGGCGGGCTCGGTGATGAAGAGGGCAGTGCCGGCGGACAGCAGGAAGGCGGCGCCGGTGGCGATGAAGACCCAGCTGAGGCTCTCCGGATAGGCGACGATCGACGAACCGGCGAAGAGGGAACCGAGGGGGAAGCCGACGACGAGGCCGGCGGTTTCCATGGCCGCGAAGGTCGATAGGCGGCGCGCGCCTTCGGATTCTTTGCCGTGCGCCTTGAGAGTGTCGTAGAGCAGGGCTTTGTCCGCCCCGGAAAAAAGGGAGAAGCCGATCGCGCACAGGAATTCGGCAAGCATAAAAAGCGGATATGCGCGCGTCAGGCCGAAAAGGATGAAGGCGGCCGAGGCGAAAAGCCCGCCTGCGGCGAGGGATGTTTTACGGCCGAAGCGGTCTGCGACGATACCGGTGGGTATCTCCAGGACGAAGACGGAAAAGACGAAAAAAGCTTCCAGAGAGAACATCCGCGCATAGTCGAGACCGGCCCGGTCCCGGAAAAACGGGACGGCGACAGCTCCGAAGAATTGGACGCTTTTCAAAAAATTGAAAGCGTAGAGCATGCGCAGATTTTTATGTAGATAATTCCCGGTCGTTTCCATTCAAGCGTTCCCCCGCGACGCGTACGTGATTCTACCTCATGGAGAAATGGGGAATAAGCCGGGTTCGGCGAAAAACGAAGTATCGTCGGAAACCGTATCCGCGGTCTGAAAGCATTATTTGAGTGCCCAAAATAGTAAATTCCTATAGAATATCAGTCAAATGACTGATGACCGCCGCGGCTTTGCCGGTGCAGACTGATGCCGAACAGCGCGTAGTCGACTGAGGCTGGCCCCAGCCGGCCCCAGACGGCCCCAGCCGGCTGGGGCCGCTGGCGCCCGGGAGCGAGGAAGATATGAACGAAGCTTTCACGGTACTCGATCCGGATTTCAAGCTGAGTCCCTTCACGGGCATGGGCAAGAAGCATTATATCGAGTGCGCCAAGTATCTTTTGGAACGGGCATTCAGCCATGTCGCCTCGGCGGATTCGCCCTTCGCCTTCCCTATCGTTCCGGGAAAGACTTATCCGCAAGCGGATTCGCCGGCTTGGCGTTTCCGTTCCCTGGAATTCGAGTCCCTGGAGCGGACCCTGACCCTGGCAGCGCCTTTGATGCACGCGGAGCCGGATATCACGATCCGAGGCATCAAGTTGCGCGACTACTATTGCGGGCAACTCTACAAGATGTTCACGCCCGGCCATGCCCAATCCCTGCCGCTTCCGGAGGAACTGCCGGACGCCACCTACCAATTCACCTGCGAATTCGGCGGTCTCTTCAAAACCTTGTTGCTGTTGCCGGACGTGATTTGGCCGTATTTCAGCCAAAAGCAGAAGGACGAGATGGCGGTTTGCATTTCCAAATGGGCTCACCACCGGACCACCCAGAACAATTGGCGCATATTCAACCTGGTGGCCCTGTCCTTCCTGAAGAAACAGGGTTACGCCATCGATGATGAACTGCTCAAAAGTCACCTCTTATGGGTCGTCTCCTACCATTCAGGCGACGGCTGGTACCTGGAACAGACCTACAACTACTATACCATCAGCCTTTTTATCGTCTACGGCACGATTTGGGCCAGGACCTTCGGCGACGAGCATTATCCGGAAATCGCGGCCACCATCGAGCGCTCCGCCCGGAAAATGATGGAAACCTATCCCTATTTCTTCGCCCGCGACGGTTACATCAATATGTGGGCCCGTTCCATCTGTTACCGGACTTGGGTATCAGGCGGATTCCCCGTATCCTTCCTGCTGAAGGACGGCTCGCCGCTGGATCCGGGCTGGGCGCGGCGACTCTGCTCGGGCTCCATCCTCCAATTCGTGACGCGTGAGGATTTTTACCACAACGATATTCCCGCCCTCGGCTTCTACGGCCACAAGGAATACATGGTCCAGGACTATTCCTGTCCCGGCAGCCCCTTCCTCATGTTCCTGCCCTTCATCTGCCTGGCCCTGCCGGACGATTCGCCCTTCTGGACCGCCCAGGAAACCGAAGGCGAATGGCGGAGCCTTGGCGACTCTTCCAAGCTGTCGGTGCTGGAGAAACCCGGTCTGGTCCTGGTCAACCACGGCCTGACCGGCGCGTCGGAAATCATTCCCGGCAAGACCTACTACGACGATCCCAACTATTCCAAGTTGGTATACAACACCCATTTCCCCTGGGAGGACCATGATCCTGAAGGCGGTACCGCCATGGAGTACGCCTTCCGCAGCCTCGATCCCCGCGACCTGCGCGGCGACGACATCAACTTCTACCTGACCGGCAAAAAGATCGGAAACGACGCCGCAGCCAACGCCGACTTCGGCATTTCGCGGAGCATGGTTTTTAACGGCTATCGCGACGGCGTCCTGTACCGCCAAGCCATCATGCGCAAGCCGCCCAACAACGGCGTAGGCTATATCGTCGACCTGGCGGAAGCCGTTCTGCCCGGCGGAGTGATCCGTGTCGACCGTTCCCGCCTTGCCTTCGAGCATGAGTTGACTCTGGGCCATTTCGGCCTGCCGCACCTGGACGGCGTAGCGGCGAAGGTCCGGCATTTCGCAGATGGCAGACGGAAGATCATTACAGCGGCTATCGCCGGGAGGCGCGTCGCGCTCATCGCCTACTCAGGCTGGGACGGACTGGAAGCGCGGGTGCATCGGAACCGCAACGCGGAAGCCGACGAGAGTACGGTGGCATACGCCTTCAAGCGTCGGACCGCCAAGAATCCGGCCATGGAGCTGATGATCACCATCCTCCTCCATCGCCGGGACGATGGCGATTGGACGGAGGCGGAGCTCGATCCCGTTTTGTCGTTCGAAATCCAGGACATTACCTCCGCCTATTCGGCGCTCGGCGCCCGCCTGGCCTTGCGCGACGGCCGTCGCCTTATCGTCGATTTCGCCGATATCGACGGGAACCGCGGCTGCTGAGGATTCATGACGACCTTGTTCGTCCTTTTTTCAAACCTTCTCATCCCCCTGGTTTCGGGCTTGTTCTTTCTTTTCTATTTCATCTATTTCGTGTTTACCCATCCGTCGCGGGCAACTTCGTACCGGCTGTTCGTCATTTTCCTGATCGGCTTCAGCCTCTTTTTGTTCGGTCGGCCGCTGCAGCTCCTGCTCGGTCCCCATCCCCTGCCGCTCATCATCGTCAATATCCGTGTTTTCATCCTCTGTTCGGTGTTGGCGCCGGTGATCATCCTGACCGCCCGGACTTACAACAAGCGGATCTCGCGTCGCGGAGCGATCGGGATATGTCTGGCCTGCCTTCCCTTGGGCTTGACCTATGTCGTCTTCAACAGCCTGGGAACCCGCGGTAGCTACCTGCTGTTCGAAGCCGCCGGCCTCGTCGGCTACGACAACTTGACGCCATCCCGCCTTGCGCCCTTCTACGGCCGGGAGGTTACCATCGGCGTCCAAGCGGTGACCGGATTCCTGCTGCTCTTTTTTTCTTGTATCCGTCTGGCGCAATCCATTCGGGAAGCTCCGCCTCGATCATGGCCGGGCGATAAAGTCTTCCTCATCAACGCCGGTATCGTGATTTTCGCCTTATCCTTTATCTTGGGTTCCCTCGCCAAACAATGGTGGGTATATTACGTCGCCTCCGTCGCGACCGCCCTGCTCTGCGGCGGCAGCGTATTGATAGACATCAAGGCGATACACAACTATTACGAAAAATTGGTGCCCTTCATAAAGGAAGAGATAGTCAACAACGTCACTTTCAGCGAATTTTCAAAAATCAAGCTGATCGAAATGTTGAAATGTCTTGGAAAGAAAACCGACCTCAATACCTTCGTGGCAATCAAAATCAAGGAAGCCGCGCGCGATATCCGCGGTGATTTCTCGACGATCGAGGGCGTCATCGGTATCGTCAACCGGCGGCTGGAAACCGCCTTAAGCGACGACAGCTGCCTGATCCTGCCCATCTCCGACGACAGCGTCGGCATCGTCCTGCGGCTGCCGCGCGAAAAGGAATCGCGGAAACAGGCCGATATTTTGGGCGCCTTCGATGATATCCGGGACGAAGTCTCCAAGACCTATCGTCGCGGCTTGGCGGTCGGCATCGGCCGGAGTTATGACCGGATCGAGGATCTCCGGATCTCCTATCAGGAAGCCTTGAACGCCCGGGAATACGCCGAACAATTGGGCGATTGCGGCATCGTCCATGTCGACAATATCAACGAACCCGACCGGCATCGCAACAATTATCCGGTCCGCGAGAAGGAAGCGCTGCTGGCGTTGATCCGGTCCGGGGACACCGGCAATTGTCGGAGCGCCTTGGCCGTTTTTTTCGCGAAATTCCGCCGCTATATCGCCGATGAGCCGGAAGTATTGCGGATCCGGCTCCACGAACTCATCTGCTCTTTCGTCGATTCGGCGATTCTGGGCGGCGGCGACGAGAAGATCCTGAACGCATTGATCGTCAAGTACATCGATAATATCGCCCTGATTACCGATCCTCTCCTGGCCGAGCGTTACCTGGCCCAGGTTGTGGACGAGATCGCCGGCAGCGTCGTCAACGCCTACCGGACGCGGTCCAAAGTTCTTATCGAAAGCGCGAAAAAATATATGGAAGCGAATTATCGGTCGCAACTGAGCTATAGGGACGTAGCCAGCGAAATCTACATCAGCCCGTCGTATTTCCTCAGCCTGTTCAAGCGGGAGACGGGTACGACCTTCGTCGATTACCTGACCACGCTCCGGATCGAGAAAGCCAAATCCCTGCTGCTGACGACGGAAGCGAGCATCACCCAGATCGCCTTTGATGTCGGCTTCAACAATTCCAACTATTTCAGCAACACCTTCCGGAAGGCCGTCGGACTGTCCGCGAAGGAATACCGGAAACCGCGCTGACATAGTCCCGCGTCCCCATAAACGTAATATCCGATAGATAGACCGTAACTTTTTATAGGCGCGTTCGGTTGACCCGTTATACCACTCAATAGGAACCTTCGGGATTCCAAGCATGTCAATGTTCAAAGGAGAGGGGTATGAAACGAATCCGATTCTTGACGGCGGCTATCGTCGTCGCGATGGCGCTTCCGGCCGCGGTTTCAGCTGAAGGCCAAGGCGAGAAAGCCGCTTCAGCCGGGAAGATCACCGTCACCTTCGCGGGCACCGAAGCCGCCACCACCACGCAGAGCAGGATGATGCAAGCGGTCGCGGACGCCCTGAACGCCGACGGCCGATTCGACGCGCAGGTTCTGGTTGCCGGAGCGCTTTCCAACGATACCAATGCCTTGGTGACCCAGGCGAAATTGGGCGTTCCGCTCGTCGTGCCCTCCGATCCCGGCCGCCTTGCCAGCCAATTCAACATCCCGGATTTGAATATCCTGATGGCGCCCTATGTCTTGACCGATCCGGCCGTCCTCAAGAACCTGCCCGATACCGAGTTATTCAAGACCTGGTCCAAGCAGCTGGAGACCCAGGGCATCGTCCTCATCGCCGACATGTATAACGGGTTCCGCAATTTCTACACCACCACGCCGGTGAAGACCGTCAAGGATCTGTCGGGACTGCGGATCCGCGGTTTCGGCAACGACATAGGCAACGGACTGGCACGATACTTCGGCTTCGCGAATTTCGCCATCGCCTTCGGCGAAGTCTTCCCCGCCATCCAGCAGAAGACCCTCGACGGCACCGAGGTCCAGGTTTCTGCCGCCGCGGGCAACGCTTTCTGGGACGTCACCAAATACGTCGCCATGACGAAGCATTATATGCTCCAGACCGCCTTCGTTTGCTCCACGCGTCTCCTGAGCGGCATGCCCTCCGACGCCAGAGCTTTTTTCCTGGCGACCATCCGCGAGAAGGCTCTTGAGTTCGGCGCCAAAGCCCAAGCGGACGAAGCCGGCCTATACGACCAGTTCAGGGCGAAGGGGGTGACCATCACCGATGTCGACATCAAGGAATTCCAGGCCGCCATCGCCCCGCTTTATACCAACAACGATCTGAAGTTCTCCCCGGGGCTCAAGGACAGTCTGTTCAAGCAGCTCGGTTTATAAGGGTCCGGATGACGAAGGGGCGGGCCGCGTCGCGGCCTGCCCCTTCGTTTCGGTCAATGCGCATCCGCGAGGGAGAAATCGTGAAAAAAATCTACCGCTGGTTTTGCAGGGCCGAGGAAACGGCTTGCGGCGTCGGTTTCGTATTCCTGATCGCCTTCGTCTTTTTGTCCGCCATCCTGCGCTTATTCAAGTTCTCCCTGTCCTGGAGCATCGATATGGCGATGCTGCTCCTGGCTTGGACCGCCTTCCTGGGCGCCGACGTCGCCTGGCGCAGCGGGCAGATCGCCGGAGTGGACATCCTGACGCGCAGGTTGCCCGCAAGGCTGCAAAGGGTCGTCGAACTCGTCGTCGATGTCATCATCCTGGCCGTATTGGTCATTATGGTCGTTTTCGGCATCAGGCTGGCGTGGACCGAACGGGTCGCTACCTACCAATCCATGCGAATCCCCTATTCGCTGGTGACCATGAGCCTCGTCGTCGCGGCTTCGTCCATGATCTTCTCCACCATTCAGAAGATCCGGCGAATCGTTCTTGTCTTAAACGGCAGGGGCTCGGCTGGCGGTCCGGCCGGCTCGTCCGGAAACAATGAGGATAGGTAAATGGTCCTTCTGCTTTTATGCTTCATCGTCTTTCTCGCGATGGGAATGCCGATCGCCTTCGTCATCGGTATCTCGGGCTTCGCGTTCTTCATGTCGCAGCCGATGCTGCCCTTCGAAAGCGCTGTCCAAATGGTCGTGCTGCAGAGCCAATCCTTCGCCTTCCTCGCTGTGCCGTTCTTCATTTTCGCCGGGAACCTGATGAACGTGTCCGGCATCACCGATCGCTTGCTCAGCCTGGCGCGGCTGCTGACCCGGCGTATGTACGGAGGAACAGCCCAAGTCAGCGTCGTGATGAGCACGCTGATGGGCGGCGTCTCCGGTTCAGCCACCGCCGACGCCGTGATGGAAACACGGATACTCGGTCCGGAGATGATACGTCTGGGCTACAAGAAGGGATATATCTGCGCGGTCAACTGCACGACCGCGCTGATCACGGCGACGATTCCGCCTAGCCTCGGCTTCATCATCTTCGGCTTTGTCGGAGAAGTCTCCATCGGCCGGCTGTTCGCCGGCGGCATCATCCCCGGCATCCTGATGATGTTTTTTTTGATGGCGACCACCACCATCACCAGCCGGGTCAACAAGTACGATCCGCCGCAGGCCGAGGCTCCGAAGCTGACTTTCCGGGAAATCGGGGAGCACCTCAAGGAGTCCATCTGGGCCCTGCTCTTCCCGATCATCCTAATCGTCGGTATCCGCTTCGGCATATTCACGCCTTCGGAATCCGGCGCCTTCGCCGTCGTCTACGCCATCCTCATCGGAAAATTCGTCTATAAGGAACTCAGCTGGGAAAAATTCAGGGCGGCTTTGGTTATGAGTTTCAAGGACAACGGCGCCATCATGTTGATCATCGCCATGTCGGGTGCCTTCAGCTACGCCATCACCTGGGTGAGGTTGCCGATCGCCTTGAGCGGCTTCATCTTCGGCATCACAAGCAACCCCCAAGCCCTGGTCCTCATCATGCTCGGCTTCCTTTTCGTCACCGGCATGTTCGTGGACAGCAACGTGATTTTTTTGCTTCTCACGCCGATATTCCTGCCGATGGTAAAAAGCCTTGGGTTCGATCCTGTCCATTTCGGCGTACTGATGGCCACCGTCGTCACCTTGGGCGTCATGACGCCGCCCATCGGCGCCGCCATGTATACGGTATGCGGCATCATCGATTGCCCCCCGGAGGAGTATACCAAGGAGTCGATACCCTTTATGGCGGCCATCCTTCTTGAACTGGCGATACTGGTGTTCTTCCCCGACGTCGTAACCTTCATTCCCAATTTGATTTTCGGAAAATAGGACGGATCGGCTTTATGCCGGATCGCCATGCCATGTTCACCATGGCATGGCGGTCTCGGGGTTCGGCCTGGTTCCGGCTCGGGATGGATTATTGAATCTGGAGGCGCTGACCCCGACCCCGATCCCGACCCCGACCCCGACCCTAAACCCACAGACCCGGCTTGCGTTGTTCTTGGCGATGGTGTACATCAGCGTATCGGTCGGATCGCTCGGCGTTGTCCCGGGGTACCGGAAACCCCGCGGATTTTGAGAAAACGCCGGCGTGCGTCCGCGCGTCCGCGTGCACCTGCGTCCGCGCGCGCATCCGCGCGGGGTGCGCGCGCACCTTACGTTTAAGAGGGCCACGAGGTTTTCTACGTCCGAGCAGTCGGAGACGGCCGCCGTGATTGCCGAAAAGTGAGGAAAGCTTGGTCCTGGCAGTTTTGAATCGTTTTCTCCATTGGATGGTCATCGGAGTGATCAGTCCAATTCTGGTTCTGATGATTATCTCAAAAGGCATAAGTCTCGGGTCCGTCGGATACATCATGGCGATGTTGTCCGCCTTCGTTGTGATTTTTGAGATTCCAAGCGGGATTCTTTCTGATCGATTTGGACGAAAGGCAGTTTATCTCATTTCCTTGCTTTTTTTTCTCGTTTCCTTCTCCATTATTCTGATTGGCCAGGGTCTGCTGGCGATCGGGATCGGATTCTGCCTGTTCGGACTTGGCAGGGCATTTTCTTCAGGGTCCATCGAATCGGATTTCATCGACCTTTACTTGGCGGATCACGGGAAAGACAACCTCCACAAGATAATTTTGGGCATGAATATAGGCGAAACTATCGGGTTGGCTCTGGGTGCCCTGCTCGGCGGTTTCATGCCCTCCCTGTGGAGTGCCCTATTCCCCGGTGACAACATCTACAACGGGAATATCTTCATTCAGATCGTACTTGTAATCGTTTTGTTCATTCTGACCGGCTTTGCCCACACGGAAAGGTCAGCCGTAAAGCATGAGAGCCTTGGGTCGTTCCTCCACGATTCCATCTCGTTGATCAAGGCGAACAAAGTAATAAAGTTATTGCTCGCGGGAATACTTGTGTGGGGATTCTCCTTTAATGCGATTGAAATCTACTGGCAGCCGCAACTCAAAGACATACTGGGTTCCGAAAAACAAACTTGGCTGTTCGGGGCGCTGAATAGCGGATATTTCCTGATGTCCGTTATCGGTGCCCTGGCGGTCGGTTCATTCATTTCTCTGACCAAGCTGTCCCAATTCTCCGCCATCGGAATCCTGAAAATCGCGCTGGGCGTAACGATCGTCGTTCTTGCTTTTCAAGGTCGGTTCATCGGGTTCTCTATCTTGTTTCTGCTTGTCATGGGATTCAACGGTATGCTTGGCGTTCCCGAAAGCACTGTTTTTAACATTGAGATACCGGCGGACAAACGGTCTTCCCTCCTTTCGCTCTCATCGTTGGCAATGCAGGTCGGCGGAATCGTGGCCTCCGTCTTTTTCAGTTTGGTCATCGCACGCACGACGATAGCGATAGTTTGGGCAGTGGCAGGCACTGCGTTCGGATTCTCATCTATCCTTTACTTTCATTTGGATCGACACGCCAAAGGACGGCTTTCCCGATAGAAATAGTTTTTCAACCGGAAAATTCTCCGGTCCTGTTCTCTTTTCCAATAAGCCCCCGTATTCGCTTTCAGCGCGGGACGATCGCCTGGATCGCGCATGCGCTCGCGGCCCCCGGAGGGCCGGCAATTTGAGTAATGCAGGACTTGGGGGACCTGGAATACGGGGTTGGGTTTCATGGATTCGCCGCGGGATGATGACCTCAATATTTCCGGCTCCGGCGGGCTTTCAGCTTGCCGTCCGCCTTCCATGTATTCCTGATGCGCGTGCCGAGCTTGCGGTCGATCCAGCTCTCGTGTTCCTTGCCCAGCACCGATCCCGCCGCGTTTACCGCGGCCAGGGCGAGCCAGGCGGTGAGGACGAGGGGGACGGTGATGGACGGGAGTCCGTCGACCCTGCCGAGGAAAGGCGCGAGTATCGGTAACGTCCAGCCGGCCGCCTGGCGGACGAAAAGGCGGAGGAATCCTGCCTTCCTGCCGTTCCGCCGGAGCAGGGCGCAGAACGTGAGCCGTTTGCCCAGGCTCCGCCCCCCGTCGATGGACGGCAGGATCACGAGCCAGAAAGCTATTCCGGCTCCGACGCAAAGGTCGAAAGGAAGGAGTCCCGGCCGGACGAGATCGCCGGCCAGGGAGACGGAGAGCGAGCCGGCGAGCACGGCGATGCCGTCGAAAACCAGCGAGGTTCCCCGGCGGAAGACGCCTATCCACGGAGTATCGGGTCTCTTGAGCCGGTAGAGGTCGGGCAGGATACGGAAACGGACGAAAAGGACTGTGACAAAGGCGCCGATGAAGGCCCCGGCCGTATTCAGTATCAGGTCGCCGAGGTCGAAGAGGCGGTAGGGGCCGGGATAAATCCAGAAGAGGCCCGTGAGCTGGCAGAGTTCGAAGAGGAAGGAAAGCAGGAAACCCGATAGTCCCGCGAGGAAGACAGGAATCCTGAATAGGTAGACGAGAAAGAACGCGAAGGGCATGAGGAGGAGGACGTTGAATGCGGCCTGGAAGATGGCGAGCGTCCTGAGCATGCCCGGCGGGACGCTCCGTATGTATTCGACGAAGCCGAGCGGATTCAGCTGAGGCTTCCGGACGGATGCGTAACTGGCGTTCCAGTCGGACTTCGCGCTGTCGGGAGGCAGGTCGGGGAGGGGAAGGATAACCAGGAATGCCGCCGCGATGAGGTAGAAGACGAAGGAATAGCCGAGGAAGGCCCGCCATGGATGCACATGGCCGTGGCGGCGGTAATGCCATACGGCGAAGGGCAGGGCGATCGCGGCTGCCGCGAAGGGGAAGGCCCGCGCGGCGCTGCCGAGGGGTTCCGCGAAAGGGCCCATGACCCGGGACAAATCCATGGGTTCAGTGTATCTCGGGGGACGGTATCGCCGCCATGGGCGACGATGCATGGATATGGTAACCTGTGTGCCCGGAGGTCCAAATGTCCGTTCAGGCATTCGAATCGCGTTTCTCCATCCGCGGCTTCGACTGCGGCTACGGCGGCCCCCTGCGCATCCTTGCCTTGGCTGACCTGCTCCAGGAAGCGGCCTATGCGCACGCCGAGGAACTGAGGTTCGGGAAGGATTCCATGGGCGAATCCGGACGAACCTGGATGATGTCCCGCGCTGATCTGCGCGTGTATCGCTCCCCGCGCGAGGGCGAAACCGTGACCGTCCGGACCTGGCCGGCGTCCACCGAACGTCTTTTCGCCCTTCGCGATTTCCAGATGGAGGACGAGCGCGGTGCCCTGCTGGCCGCCGCTTCCTACGCCTATCTTATAATCGATATCGCCGCGCGCCGTCCGTTGCGGCCCGAAGGCATCCTGCCGCCCGAGCTGAGGGCCGACCGGCCCCGAGCCCTGGCCGAACCGCGCTACGCGGCCGAACGGCCGGAAGCCGCCTGGACCGAAGCCTTCGCCGAGACCGCCGGAATGCGGCACCTGGACCACAACGGCCATGTTAACAATGCCCACCTCATCGCCTGGCTCTGCGACGCGCCGCCCTCCGCTTGCCGCGGAACCGGTCTGCCTGCCGAATTGCATGTGGAATTCGCCCAGGAGGTGCTGCCGGGAGCAGTCCTGACCGTGTCATGGGCCCCCCTGCCGCCGTGCGACGGACTAGTCCGGTACGCGGCGGAATTGCGTCGCGGCGATGAAATCTGCGCGCGGGCCGATATGGCGTGGGGCTGAACCCGCCGCGGATGAAGCTCTGTCCCCTGGGAGTCTGACGGCAAGCGGCGACAACGCGGCGTCTTGCGGATTGTCGCGGTAATTGCGATGATGCCCGATCATGGATGCTCCTAAAAGGCGTGGTCGACCTCCGAAAGCGAAAACCGAAAGCTCCGATGTTGTCGTCCCGGTTACCGGCGGCGAAAAACGCGAAAAAAGCGCGGGACCGGAAGAGAAAACGGAATTCGTGTTCAAGCTGACGATAGCGGGTGCCGCGAGTTGCCTTGCATTGACCGATCGAAAAGGACGCCCGGCTTTTCCCGACTATCGGCGTTTTTCCGGAACGCTCCGGGAGGCCTTGCGGGCTTACGCGGCCGAACGCGAACGCCGCGGGACAAGGGTCATTTTCGATTACGATGAAATCGACGGCGAGGACGCGCTGGTTGAGCCGCCATCCCGCTTGATGGACTTGGCCGCCGCTTCTGGGTTGTTGCGCATCGACGGAGGCGCAAAAGTCGATGCCGCTGAAGGGGAGTTCCGGCTGACCGGCGTCGTCTCCGATCTGAAAGGGTCAAGCGTGAGCGTCCGGACCGGCGTCACCGCCGAGGACGGCGAAACGACGATCGGCGAGGTGCGTCCTATAACGCCGAATCGCCTGCTCATCGGTTCGACCCTATACCGGACGGACGATCTCGGACCGATGTGGGCGGAAGCCGCGTCGCTCCACGGGCAGATCAAGCGAGTGGATTTGGCGATTTTCCTTTCCATCGCTTTCTCACGTTTCCCTTCTCCGATCATCCGTTACGAGCCCTACACGGTCAAAAGCGGCCGGCCGCGCGTCGCCGGAACCGGCTTGGTCTTCAAGGAAATAGACGACTACGGATATCTTCACGTGGTGCCCGTCGCATGCCTCGCGGGCTATCCGCCGGGATTTTTCGAGATCCAGGACATCGTCAAGGTCGTCGAATTCGACGACGAGGAAAAACTGATCATCGTTTCGGAAGTCGTTTTCCCCGTGTTCGCCGACTACACCTTCAGGCAGTTGCTTTCCGCTTACGGGAAGGAGGCCAAGCAGGCCGTCTACGAGGAGGCCGGAAGATTCATCATCGAACCGAAGTTCGCGGAACGCTTCATGGCGGAACGCATGGGCGATATGGTCGCGAACTTCTCCCTTTTCGAGTCCAAGCTGCTTTCCCGGTACAAACTGCGCGCCGTGCGGCCGAAACTTCGCCTTTCCATGGGCTCGGGCATCGACTACTTGGCGGGCAAGGCGGAAGTCGTCGTGGGCGACCAGTCCTTCTCTTACGGACGTTTTCTGGCCGAATACCGAAAAGACGGGTACGTGACACTCGCGGACGGCACGCATGCGTATCCGGAAGCGCGCGAGGTTGAACGTTTCGAAAGACTGATCTTCAAAGTTTCGAAAAACGACGAAGTCGAGATTTCGTTTTTCGATTTTCCCGCGCTCGCCCGCGACGCCGAGCTGCAAGGGGACGGAGAGGCATGGAAGCGGGCGGAATCCTTCTACCGCGGATTCGCCGATATTCCGAAACGCGCCCTCGAATGTCCGCTGCCGGGAGACGATCGGCTCAGGCCCTACCAGGAATACGGGGTCAAATGGCTTGATCACCTGCGCGAACACTCGTTCGGTGGCTGCCTTGCAGATGAAATGGGCTTGGGCAAAACGGTGCAGGTCATTTCCCTGCTCAAGCGGGTCTACGCGGAAGGATTGTCCGAGCCGACCCTGATCGTGATGCCGCGTTCCCTCCTGTTCAACTGGATGGCGGAACTCGAGCGTTTCGCGCCCGAGCTGGACCGGCTTATCCATTACGGAACCAAGCGGGAAGCGGATGCGATCAGGAACGGCGAAGCCCGGATCATCCTGACCAGCTACGCCACGCTGCGCAACGACATTTCCGATTTCGAGACGATAGGATTCGGTTATCTCGTGTTGGACGAATCCCAATCGATTAAAAACAACGAGACGAAAACGAGCGAAGCCGTGCTGAGGTTGAAGGCCCGCAATCGGCTCGCTTTGAGCGGAACGCCGGTCGAGAATAATCTCGGGGAACTCTACAGTCTGTTCCGGTTCCTCAATCCCGGCTTTTTCGGCACGAGCGCTCAATTTTCGCGGACCTACCTGCATCCGATCCAGGAGCGCCAGGACGAGGAGGCGCTGCGCGATCTCAAGGCGCGTATTTACCCCTTCCTTCTTCGGCGGCTGAAAAGGGACGTGCTTTCGGAGCTTCCGCCGAAAACCGAACAGACCTCGTTCATCGAGCTTGATCCGGCCCACCTGGCCGTCTACCACCGGCGCCGCGTGGAATTGCGTGCGCGAATCGCGGAATCGATGGCCCGCGACGGCGTCGGGAAAAGCGCGTTCATGATACTTCAGGCCCTGACCGAGCTTCGCCGTCTGGCCGGCGTTCCCGAATCCGACGGCGAATACGGCGGAATTTCGGCCAAGCGCGAATACTTGCGGGAAACGGTAACGGAGATCGCCGAGAGCGGGCATAAGTGTCTGGTTTTCACCAACTATCTGGCTTCCGTTGAATTGGTATCCGAGGATTTGACCGCAGCCGGCGTGCAAACCCTTGTGATGACCGGCGCGACGAGCGACAGGCAGACGCTCGTGAACCGGTTCCAGACCGATCCGGATATAAAAGCCTTCGTGATGACCTTGAAGACAGGCGGCGTCGGACTCAATCTTACCGCCGCGGATTACGTGTTCATTTTCGATCCATGGTGGAACCGCGCGGTAGAAACGCAGGCGATCGATCGTACGCACCGTATCGGCCAGACGAATCCTGTCTTCTGCTATCGGATGATCGCCAAGGATACCGTGGAGGAAAAGATGCTCGAGCTTCAGGAACGCAAGGTCGGCTTGGTGTCTTCCCTCCTGTCGGCCGACGAAAACGCGATCAAGGCATTGGACGAGAACGATATCGAATATTTGTTGGGGTAAGCGATGGCGAAAAGCAAAGATCTATTCGGGAAGGAAATTCCGGAAGTTCCGTCGGCGAAAATACTGGGTCCTGGGGGCCGCCGGATAGCCGAGCAGCTCGACGACTACAAACTCGATGAGCTGAAATTATTTTACTTCGCGATGACGGGAAATCCGGTAGAACCGAAGATGCGCAAAAACGAGCTTTGCATTATTATCGCTTCATTGCTGTCATTCGAAAACCAGGTCGCATTCGACTCGTTTTACAAGTCCTTGCCCCCCGTGGCGCAGGAAGCGATAGCCGTCGGGGCGTTTTTCCAATTCGTTACGGTCTCCGCCCTAGAGAAGAAGTACCGACATCCGCTACTGAGCGAGAAGAGCACGTTCGGAAATTACACCGAGTTCGTGCTGAACAAACGATTGCGGCTTGATTTGTTTTTGATCGCGGACGGGGATTCGCTGTATCTTCCGTCGATATTCCGCCAAGCGTTCGCCCCCTGGTTGCCGAAGCCCGACGGGTACGATCCCGCTCCCGTCGACGCGCCGGAGGGAACCGTTTGGTCCAACGTCGATTTCATCAGGGAAGCCGGCTTGCTTATGGCGCGGACGGCTTCGGCCGCGCTCGGAAAAGGGGACTTGTCCGAGGCGGCGCGGAAGGGATTAAAAAAAACCGATATCAAGAAACTGCGCCCGCATTGCGGCTTGCCCGAGTTTCCCCTCGCCGGAAAACTCGGACTCGATTCGATCGACCTGTTCGTGCGCTTGGCCGCCTGCGTCGATTTATTGCGGAAGACGGACGGCAAGGACGGTGACGAGTACGTTAAAGCCGCCGTAACCTCGTTCCTGAATCCCCCGGCGAAAAAAAATTCATGGCGTCAATTGGACGGCGCGTATCTCGAATATCTGGTTTTTCTCGATCATTTGTCCCGGCGGCAGGGATTCAGGATTGAAGCGCTTAACGGACTCCCACCCTCGCGCAAGACGCTCGCCGGAATTTTCGCGGAAATCGGGCCGGGCCGCGCATGGTATCGGATCGAAAGCCTTTATAATTCCCGTTTCCTGCGAGGAGAGCCGTTCAATTTTCTGGAACCGTATTACGAAGATCAAGGTCTGCTCATCAAATGCGATTCGATCCAGGTGGACAAATATAGAATTGAAGCGGACGAATACGATAGGAGCCTGCCGATGAGCGGGCGCATACGGGAAGCGGCGTTGGGACTGCCCTTGCTCAAGGCGTATTGTTACGCTCTTTCCCTGTTGGGCGTGGTCGAAATAGTAGAAGCGGAACCGGAATTGAAATTGGAAAGGGACGGAAAGCGCCTGCCGATATCCCCCTACGATCCGGCGGCGTTCGTGCGCGTCACGGATTTCGGCGCCTGGTGCCTTGGCCTGAGCAAAGAGAAACCGGCGGCCGCCGCAAGATCCTTCGAGGCGATAGCCGACAAGGAACTGCTCCTGGTGACCTTCAAGGGGAAGTCCATCGAACGGCGATTGTTCCTTGAATCGATCGGGGAAAAACTGGGCGAAGAGCGCTATCGGGTGACCGAGGCTTCATTCATCCGCGGCTGCGAGCGCTTGAGCGACATCAAACAGCGGGTGGCCGACTTCAAGAAATTGATTGAAGCCGAGCCGTCTCCCCGCTGGACGGAATATTTCGCTTCCGTGTTGTCCCGGGCTGAACTATTCGCAAAGCCTATCCCCGCGCTCTTGTTTCCGTTGCCTAAAGACCCCGCGCTGGCCAAGGCCGTCGTTTCCGACCCGAGCCTGCGACCCTTCATCATACGCGCGGAGGGCAGCGGGATCGTCGTCCGTTCCGCGGACCACCGCAAATTCATGAAGGCCCTAAGCGCGGCGGGGTTTTTCAACGAAAATTGATGCGGCTATTGTTCAGTCATCCACGAAGGCGCGGCATTGTATGGAAAAAATATCCTGGCTGGATTCGTGGCGCATTTCTTTATTCGGGAACGAGGCGTCGAATATCGCAGCCTCGTCATGGTCGCAGCTGAATACCTCGCTATAGAAAAACCTCAGGTCGGTACCGACCAATTTTTCGGAATCCAATATGAGCGCCAATTGAGCGTAAGGGAATCGACCGGCTCCATTCGAAATACCGTAGTCTTTGGAATTCCTGAAACCATGCCTGCAGTAATTGCGGGGGTCGCCGAGGATGATGATCGCGGGGTATCCGTCTTCTTTGGCCTTTTCTATGCCTTTTCGGATCAATGCGGATCCTATACCCATCCTCTGAAAGTCCGGCGATACGCATACAGGACCGAAGGTGAGCGTCCCCAATCGATCGCCGCGTCCGTTTTGGATATATGATTTGGTGAACATGATGCAGCCGATGATTTTTTTTCCTGCGACCGCGACAAAGTCCATTTCGGGAATGAAATCGGGGTGGCTGCGCATTTTATGCACCAGGAAATGTTCGTCGCAGCCGGGAACGTACAGGTTCCAGAACGCTTCCCTGGTCAGTTCTTCCACTTCCCGATAATCGGATACGGTTTCATTGCGTAATGTGTATTTTATGGGGCTTCCGTTGCCGTCGCCGGCACCGTCTCCGCCACCGTCTCCGGCTGATCGATCGTCCATGAAATGCGCTCCTGTTACAATATTACCGAATTCCCCGGATTCCCGAGTTGAATATTCGGGCAAGGCGATGATGACAAAATCTAATCCTTTCCCCTTAGTTCTTTTCCGTAATATTTGGAAACCTTATTCATTTCATAACCAAGGTTTTCATAAAAGACATGAGCCTTTGATCTATGAATTTGCGAACTCAATTTCAGGATAAATATGCCTTCTGATTTTGCCACGCCTTCTATTTCAAGCATAATCGATTTTCCGATTCCCTTGTTCCGGCTCGTTTCGGATACCAATAGCTGAGCGACTTCATAATATGGCTCGAATCCGATATGATAACTTCTCGTAATTTGCGCGTACCCCAAATATTCGTTTTTTTCTTCAGCTATAATGATTTTGTTGATATCATCATCAATCGTATTCAATGATTGTTCGAATGCCTGCCGGTTGAATGTATGATTTCGATCCCAATCAATGAACAAATCGTAAAACGCATCCCGGTTCAGCTCCGGTGCCTTGATAATTTTTATATCCATTTTCCCCTCCTCCGGAAATTCTGCGAACCTAAGGATACGTAGAGTCAATTCCGGGTGTGCTGTTCTTCATTCTATAAAATTGCAGCCAGATTGCTGTAGTCGTTCGCTATTCCCAATTCTTCAAGATAGAGGGAAATCATGCCTCTGTGATGGGTCTCGTGATTGAACATATGGAGGATCAACCCTCCGAAATTCCTTCGGTATTCATTCCCGTGCGAATCCAGGTAAATAAGGTCTTTATCCAGATCTTCCGTCTTCACCTCATCGGCGAACCGGGAGATCCGGCTATCGAGCGCGTTCCGCATGGCGATGAAGTCTTTGACCGAATCGGCGACCGTTTCGTCGAACTTTATGTTTCTTTCGAATATAGGATTTTCGATGAAGCCGAACTTCCTTAACCCGGAAAACCTTTTGAGCCAATTGAAATCTCCGATATAGACGTGATTGCACATCGATTTTAGGGAATTGAAAAAACCTCTGAATTCTTTCTTCCATTGCTCATCCGATAGCGTTGTGAAAAAGGCGTTCATGCTGCCGTTGGCGGTGGCGTTATATTCCGCGAGTAATTTGATCGTCTGCGTATCCATTTGGTTTCCCCTTGTGCGGGAGCACTATAATCCAACGGCAATGAGGGATCAATGGGGAATTGCGAGATCAACAGGGAGGAGCGGGACCATACTGACCTTTCCGTACTTCTCCCTAGAGCGGTTCGGTTCGCCTGTTCGCACTGGAGCTTGTAAACGATTCGCGGACTTCGCCATCGCTTATGGTGAAGTTTTCCCCGCCATCTGGCGCTTTTTCGGAACTCCGAAGGCGTAAAAGTCGTATTTTCAAACCGCGATGGTATACTTTACCTCGGTTGTTTATGATTTAACGCACAGGAGGCGCTTATGGCCAACGGTGGATCGGGGCGACGGATCGCGGTTCCGGCGGGAATCGGGGTAGTTATTGTCTTGGCGTTGGGGGCGATATTCTTTTGGCCGAAACGGCCGATACTGCTCGGTTTTGCCGGCCAACTTACGGGAAAACAACAAGAATTGGGGGTCCAGGAACGTAACGGCGTTCAATTGGCTGTGGACGACGTCAATTCGGGCGGGGGCATCAACGGCCGCCCGATAAAGCTGTTGATTCGCGATGATCAGGGAAGTCCGGACGCAGCGAAAGCGGTGGACAAGGAATTAATAGATGCGGGTGTAGTGGCCATCATCGGTCACCCGACCACCGCGCAATCGATAGCCGGTTTGACGGTAACCAATCCGGCGCGGGTGGTTATGATCAGCCCGACGGTCTCAAGCCCGGCGCTCAGCGGTCAGGATGATTGGTTTTTCCGTGTTTACCCCTCATTCCGGGAAAGTTCGCAGGCCTTCGCCGACTATATTCTGAAAAAAGGCGGAATTACCCGTTTGGCGCTCGTCCTCGATACCGACAACGGCGGATATACAAGGACTTACGCCAAAACATTCCAGGATCGGTATACGGCCGGACAAGGGGAAATCAGTTCGGAACTGTCTTTTTCCTCAAAGGAGCAATCCGATTTTTCGGAAATGATCGATACGCTGCGAAAAAGCCGCGCGGAAGGACTGCTAATCATCGCCTCCGACGTCGATACCGCTTTGATCGCGCAGCGGGCACGGATTACCGGATGGACGGTGCCGTTATTCACCTCGGCCTGGGCCCAGACTGAAACCTTGCTGAATAACGGCGGGCGAGCCATCGAGGGCATGAGGATTGAACAATCATACGCGTTGTCCAGCCAGGAAACGCGTTTCCTGGAATTCCGAAAGCGTTTTGAGCAGCGTTTCGGCGTCCAACCTTCATTCGGCGCGGCGTTCGGTTATGAAGCCGCCGAGGTATTGGTGGCCGCGTTGAGGCAAACGGGCGGAAAGCCGGCCGGATTAAAGGAAGCGTTGCTCCGCGTCCAGGGATTTCAAGGTTTGATGGATTCTTTTTCGATCGATTCCTTCGGAGACGTAAAGCGCCCGTTCTATTTGAGCGAAATTAGAGAGGGAATATTCGTGCCGATCGCCAAGCTTGATTTAGAACCGGACGGGTTGTGAGATTCATGGCTGAAAAGAACCTCCGATCCCTCGACTATGTTCTGCCGCGTTTGATTTTTATCCGCTTCTATATTCCGATGCTGGTGTTGGGAAGCTTGTCCGTGGCTTCCATGTTTTTCCTGAGCACGAGCTATCTGGCGAGTCACCAATCCCAAGTCACTCGCGGTCTGGCGCAGGCCGTGGAGTATCATGTCGACCAAGCCGAAAGAATACTTGACGCATTGGCTCAATCGATCGGCCGAGTGGATCCGGAGGTGGCGTCGGTTTTCATCAAAAGCACTTGGTCAGCCTATGGCTATTTTGAGACTTTATACTATTTGGATAGGGAGAACCGGGTTTCCGTACTGATGCCCGACGATAGACGTCTGTCGGGCCTGGATTTATCCAATGTGCCGGTTATCCGGGATCTTGAAAAAAACGCGATTCGGGCGATTTCCCGGCCGTATATTTCCGTTCGGACGGGAGAGCCGACTGTCCTGGTCGTCCGGGCAATACCGGAAGGCGGACGTCTGGTAGGCGAACTGCGGCTTGGTTTGTTCCAGATGGAAATCGATAATGCAAAAACCCAGTCAAAGATCGACTTCCTGTTATTAGCGGATCAGCAGGGTACCTTGTTGGCGCATCCCGATATCGAACAGGTTCGGCAGCAAGTCAATATCAGCCAATTGGATATCCTGAAAAAAGAGCGGCGGGGGCGGCTGACCTGGTACGAATATGATGGCGTCCGATATATCGGCAGCGCCCGCTGGATAGAAAAAACCGGATGGGTAGTTATCGATCAGATCTCGGTGAAAGATTTTTCCGGATCCTATGTGATGATCCTGTTTTTGATTTTATCCGTTTCATTCATTATTTGGTTTTTGCTTTGGTGGGTATTGAGGCGCCTTCTGCGTCGCCAGGTCGTCCGCCCATTGGAGGCTTTGGGGAATTGGGCTACGGAATTGGCGACCGGCCGTTTCGATCTGGAGGAAAAGAAAGATTTGCCCGCTACCCATCTCCAGGAATTGGATCGCCTGTCGTCCGACTTCAACATAATGCGTTTATCCCTCCTTGAACGCGATGAAGCATTGAAAGAAGCGCATGCCGGACTGGAACAAAAAGTCGAGCAGCGAACCGCGGAGCTTGGCAACAAGACCCACGAAGTGGAGGTCGCGTATCATCAACTTCGGGAAGCGCAGTTTCGGATCATTCAACAGGAGAAAATGGCTTCGGTCGGACAATTGGCCGCCGGAGTGGCCCATGAAATAAATAATCCGCTGGCGTTCATGATAAGCAACATCAATTATCTGCACACGGCTTTCGGCGCATTGGCGAAAGGCCAACCGCAAGAGACCGAGGTCAATGAGATATTCAAGGAAACCTTGATCGGCGCTACCCGCATCAAAACCATCATCAGCGAATTGATGACCTTTTCGCGCTCTTCCAACGAAAACGAATCGGTGAACGTCAATCAAAGCCTGAAGAATATCCTGAACATCATTCACAACCAGATTAGGCATCGTATCGTCATTAAAACCGATCTGGGCGATGTCCCTCCCCTGGACGCGAATCCCAGCCAGCTAAATCAAGTGTTCATGAACCTTCTGTTGAACGCCATGCAGGCGATCCCCGAAACGGGAGAAATTTTCATTTCCACCTGGGTTGAGACCGGCCAAGTCCATGTCCGCTTCGCGGATACGGGAATCGGTATCGCTCCGGAAAATCTCGGACGCATTTTCGAACCTTTCTTTTCCACCAAGGTCGTAGGACAAGGCCAGGGCTTGGGGCTCAGCGTCGCTTACGAAATCATCAAGAATCACGGCGGAAGCATCGATGTTCAGAGCGAACCGGGACAGGGGGCCACCTTCACGATACGAATCCCGTTGACGGAAGAGGGGCGATCGGCTCCCGAAAAGGGCGAATGATTTCCGGCCGCGGCCGCCGCGGCCTCGGCCGCCTCGGCCGCCTCGGATCTTTGCTTCGCGGGCGGCACGGCCTGTAGCTTAATGCCTTGTTCGCCGCGGTTCCTTTGTCCAATACCCTCGGATCATGGGAGAGGGCGATAGCGTGGAACCCCGCGCATCTCCGGAACGCGACTATTTAACCTGAAGGGACAACCGGGGCCGGGCCGGATAGCTGATCCAGCTTTGCGGGCCGTCCGGGTGGGGAATAGTATTGGCGAAGCGCAGCGGGATAGTCTGGTCATCCGGCATGGGGCCGCCCCTGGTGACATCGAAATGCAGATGGGGAAGACCCGGGCTGCCCGAGGACCCGCTATAGCCGACCGGGTCTCCGGCCTTGATGCGCTGTCCGTCCTTTACCAGCGAACCCAGATGAGTCAGATGGATATAGCGGCTAAACGTATCATCGCCGTGAGCCACGATGATAAAATTGGCCTTGTCGACAGATCCTATATCCTGATCAGTATAGCCGACCTGAATCGCCAATACTACGCCCCCGCGGGAAGCGGTCAGCAACGTCCCGATCGGCATCGCGAAATCGACCGCATAGAAAAACGGCCGTGCAAGATGGCTCGAACGGTTATCGTACCCCTGGACGCAGGTATAAGCCGTACCAACCGGAAAAGGAAGGTAATATAATTCGGCCTCGCTGTCCGCCTCACTTTCCGCTACGCGATCGGCCTCGCGGTCCGACGCGCTGTCCGATATGCTGTCGGATGCGCCGAGGCCAAGGCGCGTCCCGCTTTCGGACCGGGAATCCCGGCTTGTCTGTTTATCCGCTGCTGGCCGGCAGGACGAGGCTGCAAACAGCAGTACGCAACTCAACCAAAGCGCTTTTCCCGCGATTCCGGTATGGCGCCGCATCAAAGTGGGCCCTCAATTTCAGTATTTGCCGGCAGAACCGATTCCGGCGTATATACGAAGCGATCCTTCATTCTTGGCCTCGTTCAGGCAAGATGATAGCCTGATTGTATCACATCTACCGCGGGCGAGGTATCGCTGCCTTGCCGAATCATGCGGAGTCCGAACGAAAGCCGGAATGACGCCCCCTCAATTCCTCCTCACCGTCCGCAGGAAAATGCGCCGGTCCATGTCCGGAACCGCCTGCAGGAGCAGTGCCCAGGCCGCGGCGGAAGCCGCGATACCGGCGCAGAGGAAGCCCGAACCCGGCGGCAGACCAGGCAGGAGGAGCTGGACGAGGGGGAACACGAGGCCGTTCGCGATGAAGAAGACGGCGGTCGCGACGAGGGACCTTTCGTACAGTTCAAAGTAGTACAGGAAATTCAGCAGGGTCATCAGGGTGAACTGGGCGAAGGCTCCGCAGAGGGCGACGAGGTAGACCAGCCGGCGGGCGCCGTCCGGTTCCCGCGCGAGCACGAGGAGCATGGCCAGAAAGGTGAAGGTCAGCTGGAAGAGCGTCTGGTCGTGGAGCTCGCGCCGGAGATCGGTGCCCAGGCGTTCCTTGGCCTCGAAAATGTGGGCGAGCGTTTCGTGGGTAAGACTGTTCAGGAAGCGCCGGATGGAAGCGTAGATCTCCGTTTCCGAGTATATGACAAAATAGACGAGCCCGGGGATGATGGATAAGCCGGCGACGTAGACGGGGACGTCATAGGCTTCGTAGAGCCTGAAGGGGGTTCCCGCCACCGCGCTTCCCCGGAGCGCCCAGAAAACGAATTTGTCGGACCATTGGCCGAGGTAGAAGAGGAAGCCGGAGAGTATGAGGGCCCGGTAGCGGCGCGCGTAGTCCATCGCGAATTTCCAGCCGCCGCTGATCGCCGCGGGCGTATACCGCGAAAAGCTGAGCGCAAGGAGGCCCGCGGCGGTGAAGGCGTGCCCGGTAGCGTAGCCGAACAGGGCGCCCGCGGGGCCCCAGCGCCCGCCCCAGGCCGCCACCAGGAATACGGATGCGGCCATGCCCGCCGCGAAGATGGCCAGGATGGCGATGTAGCGCCTCAGAAGGGAAACGAAGAGCATCACGATCCACATGACGTTTACGGTGGCGAAAAGGAAGACGCAGGCGATACGATAGGCAAGGGCGCCGCCGCCGAGATCGAGGGGAGCGACGGCCATGGCGGTTCCCCCCAGCGCGACCGAAAGGGCCGCGGCGGCAAGGGCGAAGCGGACGAGCCAGGCGGACGCTTCGGCGTGACGGTCCTCCCAGATGAGGTCGGCGACGATGCGGGTGAAGTGGTGGTGAAGTCCCGAAAATAGGCTTATGGATACGGCGTAGGAATAAATGACGGCGACCTGGAAAAGGTCGGCCGAGGAGGCGAGCGAGCGGGAGAAGATGGATCGTATGAAGAAGAAGGACAGGATGGTCATGAGCCAGGGCCCCGCGACGATGAGGATGCCGGACAGCGCCGCGCCGAGGGAGCGGGACAGGCCGCCCTTGCCTATCACCCTGCGGAGTTCGAAGCCTATGCCCGCCATCTTCTCTTCCCCGCCTCCGGGCGCGCCATGCGCCGGTACAACTTTTCGTACGAAGAGAGCATGTCCTTCTTGTCGTAGCGGCTGATGGCCTTTTCCCGGTTCGCCCGGTTGATCTCAGCCATCTCCTCCGGATGCCCGCGTATCCAGATGACGCATTCGGCCAGCTTGGCGGCGTCTTTGGAGGGGGCCAGGAAGCGTTCGTCGTAGTCCACCATCTCCGGAGCGTTGCCGACCTTGGTGGTGACCGAGGGGACTCCGGCCGCCCAACCTTCCATGATGACCAGGGGCTGGGCTTCCCGGATGCTCGTCAGCAGCATGAGGTCCAGGAAGGAATAGTACTCCAGCACGTTCTGCCGTCCGGTGAAATGGAAGCGGTCGGAGATGCGCAGGCTTTCCGTAAGTGCGACGCATTCTTCGTAATACCCTTCGTCCTCGTCGGTCGGGCCGATGGCGTGGAACTCCGCGTCGGAGTAACGGTCCAGGACGATCTTGGCGACGGCGATGAAGGTCTTGATGTCCTTGATGGGCACGATGCGGCCGACGAGTCCGACGTGGAAGCCGGGGCGGGGAGCGCGGACCACCGACGCGAAACGCCCGATGTCGATGCCGTTCGGGATGACGACGCATTTGTCGGCGGCCGCGCCGAGTTCCAGCTGCTTCTGCCGATTTTCCTCGAAGAGCGCCGTGATGCTGTCCGCTTCGCGGTAACAGATGCCGCTGATGCGGTTGTAGGCCTTGATCCACATGTCCCTCTGGTAACCCCGGATGTACTGGGACTTCCGGATTTCGATCTCGCGCTCCTTGTGGTACAGGCCGTGCTCGGTCAGGAGGAAGGGCTTGTTCCGGCGGACGCTGGCCGCGAGCGCGGCGAGCCCGGCGAAGCCGGTGGAGATGGCGTGGTAGAGGTCGGCCTCGGGAGGGTTCGCCCTGAGCGCGTCGAAGAGCATCGCGTGGGCCGATTGCCAGGCCCAGAAATAATCCGAGAAGGGGTAGGCCGGATTCCGCTCCTCGTTCATGCGTTGCATCAGTTTCCAGTAGCGGCTTTCCACGACCGCGTCCTCGGTGAGGTCGTAGCCCTCGGGGATGCGGGAGATCATTTCCCGGATGTTGGGCATCGCGCCGGAAAACATGCGCGCATGTGCCGCCAATATCGCGCCGACCGCGGGCCTCCCTTCATTGTGGCTCCGCCGCCCGCTTTCCCTGTCGCCGAGCACGAGATCGCGGTGCTCCGTGATGTTCGGCGGGAGGACGTAGCGGAGCTTCTGGTTCTTCTGGGGAGAAATGGTGAAAAGGACGAAGTCGATGCCGTCCAGGCCGGAGATGATGTCCTGCACCCAGGCGCTGACGCCGCCGGTGATGAAGGGGTAGGAGCCTTCCAGGATTAGGCAGATGCGCGGTTTTTCATTCATTGCAGGGTCTTCCACCGGACCAGAAAGAACGGAGAGCTTCGTATTCCCCGTCCGCCCCGGTTTCCGCTGCGACCGCTGCATCGGCAGCGGCCGCGGCATCGGCTGCGACCGCGACCGCTGCATCGGCTGCGACCGCGGCCGCGGTCCCGAAGGCGCAGGCTACCCCGCGGAAATCACGCCGCGCGAAGCGTTCCTTGGCCGCGAGCAGCCGCAGCTTCCTGTCCGCCGGATGGGCCGCGACCGCTTCCGTCAGGCAGGTCTTCGCTTCGTCTATCCTGTGGAGGTCGATGAGTATCCCGATCTCAAGGGCCTCGTCGCGCTCGTCGGAGCCTTCGCCCCTGTCCCGGGATGAACGGAGCGCGGCCAGGGCTTCGGAGAGATAGAAATTCTTCAGGACGGGGCGGGCGAAGCAGATCATGCCCAGTTCCCGCAATTCGCGGGCCAGGTCTTTCGAGCCGGCTGCCCTGAGCTTCTGGATACGCTTGGATCGCCGTTGTTCCACCGCGTTGATGCTCTCCGCGGCGAAAAGTGCCAGTTCCTTGTCCGGATTGCGTATCAGGCGCTCGAAAATGGTCATCAGCAGGAGGGTCGTCTCCAGGTCCAGGTCTTCCTTGCTGAGCAGGCGTTCCACTTCGCCCAGATCCCAGGGTTCCTCGAAGACCGGGTGGATATTCACCGCTTTCCAGATGAAGACCGATTCGTCCACTATCCCCTCAGATAGAGCCGCCAGCGCCTGCGCCTGGGTCCTGGGGATGAAGCGGGTTTTCCGCGAAAGCAGCTGCTTCAGGCCTTCCATTCCGGCGCCTTCCTACAGCCGTTGTATGGAAAGCAGGTGCTCGGCCGTTTCGATCATCGCGTCGGCGCCTCCGGCCGCCCCTTCCGAGGAGGCGAAGCCGACGATGATCTCCAACGGCGTGAATTCCCCATCCGTCGCGGGAGAGAACGAAGAGCATAGCGTGAGGATGTCCAAACAGAAGAAGGATGCGCCGTCCTTGTCCAAACCGTCCAGGAGAAGGGCGATCTGGTTGTCGTTCTTGAAATGGTAGGATCGGAATTTTACTCCCTTGGATTTTTCGAGGATATCCTTGAGGGCGAATAATTGCTTCTTGAGTTTGGTGCGGGAATGCCGGCCGAGTTCCTCCTCGAAATTGGCCATCTCGACGACGATGAGGGTCAGGGAACCCGATTCCATCGCGAAGCGTCCGAGCTCCTTGGTCAACGTGTTGTACAGGATGGAGAACTCGGGGTATCCGGTGTCCTCGTCAACCTCCTGGAGGGCATGCATGGATTCGTACTCCATGATGGCGCGCAGGTAGGGTTCGGAGAGGCCGAGCAGGATGGCGAGCACGCTTTCCGTATACAGGGAGTAACGTTCGAAGGGGAGATCTTCGATGTTGAGCACGCCCCATACCTTGTCATTGATGATGATGGGCATCGTGATGATGTTCCGGTCGGTGTCGTAGCGGTCGAATTCGGAACCGTCCAGGACCATGCGCGCGGAAAAGGGTTTCTTGTTGCGCAGCACGTATCCTTCTATCGTCAGCTCGGGATCAAGGGCCGCGGATCGTTCCGCTCCGTCGCTCCAGCCCCGGACGGCCGCCGGAACGAGTTTCCCGCTATCGCTTGAGGGTATCCAGACGGAAGACGAACTCGTCTCGGTGAACAGTTCGACGGTCTCCAGGACCGCGGCGAGGGCTCGCTCGAGGTTCAGGGATGCAAGCTTGCGGACCTGGTTGTGCAGCAGGGTGATGGAATCCTTCTGGCCCGAGACGCGGTTCTCCAGCACGCGGTTCACCCTTTCCAGCGCCTTGACCTTGCGGTCCAGGGCGGCGGTGCGCCGTACGGCGAGCCGGAAACGGCCGAGCATCCTGTCGCGGAACTGGTCGGTACGGCGGCGGGCGAAGGCGAGGAGGAAGAGGGCCGGAACGGTCGCGGCGGCGCCGAAGAGCAGGCGATCGGCCGCCATGACGAGCCAGGAGGCGTCAAGGACCCCCGCGAGGGCGGGCGCGGCAAGGAAGCCGGCCGCCGCTGCCATGAAGGTTTCCGCGAGTCCCCAGCCGAAGCCGTAGAAGGCGGCGAAAAGGGGGCCCGCAGCCAGAACGGGAGCTCCGCGTAGCGCGAGGAAGCCGGGATCGGATCCCAGAAACAGGCTCGCCGCCGCGGGCGCGATCGCGAGGAGGAAGGATTCCGTTAGGATTCGAAGCGTTTTCCGTTGTATCATATCCATGCGCTATATTGAAAAGATCGGTTTTTCCGGTTGAAACCATAGGGGATACTTCATGCCGCGTTCCGTAGGCGCCTTTTGCGCCGCTTTCCTTCTCGCCATGTCGATCCATGCCCAGGGAGGTCCTAAGACGACCCCCGTCTTTCCCGCCTCCTCGGCCGGCCTCGTTTATATCGAAGGCGAGGACGCCCTTTCCACCAATTTCGCCCGCGAGCCGACCCTGGACTACAGTTCCTCGGGTCTGCGGATCCTCCAGCTCAACCGGGAACCCCAGGCCGCGGGCGTCCCCTTTTTCGCCGAATTCAGCGTCTACGTGGAGGAGGAGGGTTCATGGTCCCTCTGGATAGGAGGTACCCCGCCGGGGCCCCGCAGCGAGCTCACCCCTTCCTACGCTTCACCCTTCGCCGTCCGGATAGACGGCGGAGAGCCGCGCGCCTTGTACCGCGAGGACGTGGCCGTCGTTGAAACCTATTCGCTGAACAACTATTGGTTCGTCGCGGAGAAGCCCTTCGAGCTCTCCAAGGGAGCCCACAGCCTGAGAATCGAGGTCTCCGAAAAGCGCAGGTACGACACGCGTTATTTCTTTTCTATCGACGCCCTCTTCCTGCTGGAATCGGCATCGCCGATACGGGCGGCGGCGCCGGTGCAGGCGGCGGCGCCCGACCGTTCGGCGTTGCCCGCGCGTTTTCCCCGCGACCTCTCGGACCGTTCCATCGACAATCCCTACTCTTCCATCGCCGAATACGAAACGCGCATCCAAGCCGAGCCGATGGAAAAGAAGTGGTACCTGCAGCTCGCCCTCGTGTACGGCATCCTCGGGGATCACGGCAACGCGATCAAGATCCTGTCCAGGGGCCGCCTCGTCGCGGGCGACGATCCCCGCTTCTCCCTCATGGCGGCCAAAAACCGGATCTGGAGCGGGGAGGCGGACGAGGGGCTGCGACTGTACCGGGAATACCTGGCCGGGGGCGGAGGGGACTCGGCCGTCTGGGCGGAGGCCGCCAAGGTCAGCGCCTGGCTCGCGAAATACGCCGATTCCCTGGCCCTGTACCGCGACGCGCTCGCGCGCTATCCGGAGGACCTCAACCTGCAGGTGAACAACGGCCTGACTTTCCTCTGGGCGGGCAAGGTGGCCGAGGGCGAAACGGCGCTCGTGGCGGCGGAAAAGAAGGCCTTTGGGGATGCGGCGGGCGTCAAGACGCTCGCGTCCATCTTCAAGGTCAACGGGTATCCGGACAAGCAGCGGGCCACCCTGGACAAGGGGATCGAACGCTTCAGGGACGAATTGGAGCTGTACCTGCTGGCGATGAAGGCGGCCCATGAGGGCGACGACGCAGCTCAGGCGGCGAAGATCGAAGCGCGCGTCAGGGAGCGCTTCGCGCCTTCGGCCGAACTCGACCTCGCGCTGGAATCGCTCAGGCTGGGCGCGACCCGCAAGAAGGAAGCGCTGGACCGTTACGCCGAACGCCTCGCGGCGGCTCCCGACGATCTGGAACTCCGGCGCGAACTCGTCCGCGCCTATTACTGGAACGGGCGCCTGAATGACGCGGTCGCGGAGGGCGGCAACATCATCGTCAACAAGCTGTACCGTCTGGTCCTGGAACTGGAGCGGGACCTCGCCGAGACCTGGCGCCTGCTCGATTTCCTCGCGGTCTCCCGTGCGCGTACCGCGGCGCAGGAGCGGCTGGCCAAGGAAACGGCCTCAGGGCTCCGGAAGGCCCACGACGAGTGGAAGAAGGCCGAAGGCGAAGCCCGCAAGCTTCCCGCCGCCGCGGATCAGGCGCGGAAGGACCGCGTCGCCTCCGATCTTTCCGCCGCGGAAGACCGGCTGGCGACTTCCCTGGCCTCGGCCGGACCGTTGCGGATAAGCGTCGAACGCTCGCTCGCGGAAGTCGATTCGCTCATCGGGGCCGCGGGAACGGAAGCTTCCGCGGAGGCGGCCGACGCGGCCATACTGGCCACGCTCGGCAAGTGGAGCTGGATGCGGGAGGCCGACCTGGCCCAGCTGTCCGCCCTGGCGGCGCGGGGGGACGAGCTTCCCTCCGCGATCCTGGACCGCATCGACCTCATCGAACGCAAGCCCGATCTGGCGGCGTCGCGGGAGGCTCCGCGCGCCATGGCCGACGGAAGCGCCGCGGCCGAGCCGCTGGAGGCGCGCAAGCGGGCGCTGGTCCAGGCCCGCCTCTGGCTGACCGGCAAGGGAGCCGGGGAAGAACTGTCGGCGCCCTGGTATTTCGGGCATGGCCCCTCGCTCGCGGCCTTCATCCCGGCCTCCATCGCGGCATCGGGGACTGTGCCGGGAACCGATGCGCCGGACGGCGGGGCTGAAGCCTCGGGCGCGGAACGACCCCTTTTCTCCGAATTCGCCCCCGCCTCCGCGCTGGAAACGGCGGCGGCCCTGGAAAAAAGCGCAGCATCCGTACCCGCGTCCCTGGCGAAAATACGCGACGCGGCGAGCGCCCTCCATCGCCGGGCGTCCGCGCGATTGCGCGTCCGCATGTACCAGCACGATACGGAATCCACGGATGAGCGGCGCGAACTCGCCGAGGCCTACCTCCGGCTCGACCTGCCCCGCGATGCCCGGGACCAGCTCGCGCGGGTGCTCCTGGTGGTGCCGGGGGACGTGCACGCGGCCTTCACCCTCGGCCGGGCCCAGGAGATCGCGGGCGACTGGTCCGGCGCGATGGACAGTTACCGGAAAGTCTATTCGATCGATCCCCGCTTCGAGAACATCGCCGGATCCTACAACAGGCTCGCGCGGTCCCACGCTTCCCGGTTTAACTCCGCCGCCGCCGCCTTCGTGGACGGCTCCAGGACGACGACGACGGCGCGGATGGAATACGCGGCGGGCGGCACGAGCCTCATGGGGTTCAGCGCGTCCTACGCCATCGACGACATCCGCGTACATAGCGCGATACCGCCGTCGATTCCCGCCGCCGTCGACCTGCATTCCGTGGACCTGTCCCTGAACCTGAGCCTTCCCCGCCTGGACCTCACCGTCTCGGCCGTCGCCGGCGGGACGGCCAAGAACAAGCTCTGGAGCGAAAGCTCCTCCTGGGATGAAGCGATAGAAATTTCCGACGTCCCCGGTTTCCTCGTGGTCGCGCCCAAGTTGGGAGGACTCCTGGACTGGCGGAAAGGCCCTTTCGCGCTCAACGCGGCGTATTCCTTCGACCAGCTGAAAGACAGTTTCCTTCCCGGGCGCGATTCCTGGTACGAACAGGCGGGCGAGGCCACTTTCTCCACCTACTTCGCCTTTCCGTCCCCGTCCATCCTCCAGAGCGCGGGCACTCGGTTCTACGGAAGGCTGGCCAGGGTCTCCGCACCTTTCGCGGAAGGGACGAACCTTCTCAGGACCGCGCTCGCCGAGCTCAGCTTCGGCTTCCTGCTCTCTTCTTCGCCCTGGACCACCCTCACGCTCGGCGCCAACGCGATACTGGAAGATTCCGCGGAACCGGGCTCCAGCGACTATTACGCCCCCGACGCCGTGTTATCCGGCAAGGGCGGTTTCCAGGTCTCGACCTGGATCGGCGCAGGAAAGGGCTGGGTCGCGGGGCTTTCGGGGCGGCTGTGGGGCGGGCTCTGGTCGGACGCGTCCGCTCAATGGCCGACCCTGGAGTCGTCGGTCCGCGCGGAATTGTCCAAGGGAGATCTGGTCCTGTACGTAGAGACCGCGTTCTCGCGGACGGGCGACGCCGCTACGGTTTCGTATTGGTCGGCGCAGATGCGGCTCGGCGCGACCATCGCGGTGCCGAGCTACATCATCCCTTGATGAGGTTCTGGCATTCCAGGTAAAGGGGATCCTTTTCCAGGACGGCGCGGTATTCCGTCTGCCAAGCTTCAAGCGCGGCTTCGTCCATGCCGAGGTACTCGAGCGAGGGCGCCAGCAGGGAAAAGGGTTTCGGAGCCTCGGCGTGGATGAACCAGTTGGACGCGATGAAGTCCGCGACCGAACAGAGCACGACCACGACCTTGTGGTTGGAGGTGATGTTGTCGTTGCCGTGCTCGCGGGCGACGTCCGGATAGACTTCCGGGAAATTCCAGGAGGAGAGCACCTCGTTGCCGATCTCTTTGTGGTCGGTTCCGTAGGCTTCCCGTTCGAGCGAACCGATCCTCCGCCCTTCCCTGATGGCGCGGGCGAGGATGCCTTCGTACCGGTCCGGTCCGTCCAGGAAGAGGGCGACCTGCCCTATGTTGTGCAGGAGACCCGCGACGAAGGCTTCCTCCGCGATCGCCGGATTCCGCGTCCGCGCGGCGAGGGATTTTGAAAGGAAGGCGCTCGCGAGGGAATGGCGCCAGAAGACGGCGTAGAACGGGGAATCCCAATTGCTCTTGAAGAGGCTGGATCCGGTCACGAGAATCACGAGGTTCTTTATCGTGTTGACGCCGAGCATCGTGATGGCCGTCTGAAGCTTGGCGACCTTGTTCTGCCGGGCGTAAAGGGCCGAGTTCGCGATGCGGAGAATCTTTGCGGTGAGGCCCGGATCGGGGCGGATCACTTCTTCCAAAGCGCTGAAGCTGAAATCCTGCTTCTCCAGCATCGCAAGGACTTTCGCCGCGATGCTTGGGTTGACTTGGAGATTATGGATGTGCCGCGCGTAACTGCCCATGATTTATTGCGACCTTAGGGCAAAGAGGGGTGAAAGTCAATCATGGCGCGGGCGGCGCGGATCCGCGGTATCAAAAGAATCGAGTTTTCGCTATGTTCAATGAATGGAATCCACTCCCGACCCCGCGCAACGGACGGCCTTCCTGGGCCGTGACGCGATTTTTCCGCTCCTTCTGAAAATGGGCATACCGGCCGCCGTCGGCATGCTGGTGAACGCGCTGTACAACGTGGTCGACACCATCTTCGTCGGCCACGGCGTCGGCCCCCTGGCCATCGCCGCCCTGTCCATCGTGTTCCCGATCCAGATGATCGTCTCGGCTCTCGCGCAGGCAATCGGCGTCGGCTCCGCCTCCATCGTCTCACGCAGGCTCGGCGAGAAACGGGAGGGGGAGGCCGCCGCTACCATAGGCACCGCCTACGCGGCCGTCTTTCTGCTCACCGGCGTGCTCGTCGTCCTGCTTTTCGTCTTCATGCGGCCGGTCCTGGCTTTCTTCGGCGCGAGCGAGGGCATCATGCCCTATGCGCTGGAATACCTGCAGGTGGTGACGCCCGGTTTTTTCTTCTTCGCCTCATCCATGGCCGCCAACAGCCTGGTGCGCGCGGAAGGCAACGCCCGGGCTTCCATGACCGGCATGCTGATCGGCGCCCTGCTGAATTGCGTCCTTGACCCCCTGTTCATCTTCGGTTTCGGATTGGGCGTCAAGGGCGCGGCGATAGCGACCGTGATCAGCCAGCTGGTGTCGTGCGCCTACCTCTTTTCGCTGTACGCGATGAAGAAGACCCACGTGCCGCTTTCGCGATCGCATTTCAGGATACGCCTCGATCTGCTGCGTGAGAGCGCGCTGCTCGGCACTCCCGCTTTCATTCAAGCGTCCGGCATGAGCCTTCTGGTGCTCGTCATAAATACGACTCTCGGCTCCTACGGCGGAGATCAGGCGATCTCGGTCTACGGAATGATCAACCGCCTTGCGATGCTCGTGATCTTCCCCATCCTCGGCATGGCGCAGGGCTTCCAGCCCATTGTCGGCTACAATTACGGCGCCCGCCGCTACGACCGGGTGCGCCAGGCGATACGCGTCGCGATCATGACGGTCACGGGGATCGCCGCCGTATTCTACGCGGCGATCATGCTCTTCCCGAAGGCGAGCATGGGCATGTTCTCCTCCGATCCCGCCCTCGTCGCGGCGGCAGCGCGGGTGCTCAGGATCGTCGCGCTCTTCATTCCCTTGGCCGCCGTCCAGATCATCGGTTCCATCTACTTCCAGGCCGTCGGCAAGAAACCCCAGGCCCTGTTCCTCGGCCTATCCCGGCAATTCCTGATCCTCATCCCCCTCGTCCTCATCCTACCGCGGTTCATGGGACTGGAGGGGGTATGGAGGGCTTTCCCGCTGGCCGACCTGCTGTCCACCCTCGTCACGGTCAGCTTCCTGATGCGCGAGCTGAGGCATCTGGATGAGCGCCACGCGGGGAGCGACCCGCATCCCGTCGCGGGGGGCAGCGGATCCTAGATCGCCGAGCCGGGGAAGTCGAAGGCTATCTTTTTCTGGACCAGGGACGCCTGCGCCAAGGCTTCACGCAGGAGGGCCTGTTCCCGCGGCCTGAAGGCCTTTAACGGCAGCTTCGGAGCCGCCGCCTGTCGCTCCGCGCGCATGCCCATGAGCGTCTCGTAGGAGTCCAGGCAATCCGCCGCCAAGGCCGCGCCGAACGAGCCCCGGCGCGCCAGTTCCTCGTAGCGGCGCCAGGTGTTCGTCTCCGCGATGCCGTCGCGCAGGGCGTACAGCCGGGCGTACAGGGCGAATTGGGCCGCCGTCTCCTTCAGGTCGATCTCCGCCTCGCCGCCCTGGAAGAAAGCGGTCGTCTGGGGAAAGGCCGTTTTCCGGCGCAGGGCGTCCCGCGCGAGCTGGGTGATGAAGGCCGGGGTCTCCTCCAGCGCGCGGGCGACCGAGACCCTCAACGCGTCCGCTACGGCGACGTCCCCGCATGCCGCGCGGAAATCGAAGCTCATGTTGAGCGCCAGCATCTCCTCCGGATCCGGCGCGGCGATCCAGGCGCCGAATTTACGTTCCCATTCAGCGAGCGTCCCGCACCAGGCCGCGTTTTTGGCCATGACTCCTCCCGGGCAATAGGGAACGCCCGTTTCTAGCAGGCCATCGCAGATACGCGTGCCGAGCCTCAGGAACCAGGCTCGCTCCGCTTCCGCGGCTGCTTCCACAGCCGCATCCGCGGCCGCATCCGCATCTTCGGCCTCCTCGCTGGCCGGAACATCCCTGCGTGCCGGAAGGTAGACGATCGCGTTGTCCTGGTCCGAAGAGGGCAGGCTTTCCGAACGGCCGAGGGAACCCAGGGCGAGAAAGGCGTACGGCGAAGGGGATGGTCCCAATTCGTCCAGGGCGAAAGCCGCGACGCGGGCGACGATCGCGTCGCCGATGGAAGAGACGAAACCGGAAACGACGCGCGAACGCATCCCGCCGGAAATGGACAGACGCGCCCGAGCGCCCGTCCGGGCCCTGAGCCGACCCAATTCGGCCAGATCCCGGGCAAGCGGGACCGCGCCGAGCAGGGAACCGAAGGAATCCGCCCTCATGCGGACGAGATCCTCGTTTCCGACCAGAGCCGTCACGCGGTCGTTCCCGTCGCGCACTGCGACATGGGTCGTATCCTTTTCCCGCATCAGCCGGAGCGCGTCGGCCCAGGTGGCTCCTTCGGCCGCGGAGACGATGGGCGCGGTCATCGCCAGGCTCGCTGCAGTATCGGGCCCGCGGCCTTCCGCGATGATCCGCGAGCAAAGATCCGCATCGGTGAGGATGCCGATGTCCTGGCCGGCCGGACTCCTGACGACGAGGGCTCCTCCTCCGCTACGGACCATCCCCTCCGCGGCGCTCCGCGCGGACGCCTCCATCGCGATGCGGGGAACGCGCTCGCCGTCGGTCGGGATGCGTTCGTCGAGGCAGCGGGAGGAAGCCTCGAGACACAGGAACTCATCTTTCAGCGCAGCCAGCTCGTCCGAGTCCGCGGCCGGCTCTTCGATTATGGCCGAGAAACTGCGGCTCCCCTGGCTTTCGGCGTCATCGACGGCTGCGGTGACCAGCGCCCGCCTTAAGTCCGGGCTCCCTCCATCCGTCGTCCCGCGCAGCAGGACGGCTTTCCGGACGACCCTCCCCGCGGAGACGAGCTCCGTATAGAAGCTTTCCCAGTCGGCCGCTTCCGCGAAGAGGCTCCCGAATCCCGCGCGTTCCGCGCCCGCATGATCGGGGCCTGCGTGATGCGCGCCCGCGTGATGTGCGCCTGCGCTATCCGGGGCCGAGGCGCCGTCCAGACCCAGAAGCCGCCGGGCCACCGCATCGGCGGCCACCAAGGACGCGCGGCGGTTAAGGCGGGCGCGGAAGTAACCCATGCGGAGCAGTTCCGCAAGACCCGCGTTCATTCCGGTCGCGGCGCCCGCCGCTTCCGGAGCATCGGCGATTCGCGCGTCCTTCACCGCCAGCACGGTCCCCTTTTTTCCGACAAGGGAAAAAGAGGATGCGTTGACGACCACGTCCACCAGATCGCCGGAACGGCGCCTGAACAGGCAGGCGAGCGGCGGCTCGTCCGCTTTTCCCGGCAATGACGCCAGGAACTCCATCGCCTCCTCCTCTTCGCCCGGGTAGGGGACGAGGAATTCGGCTATCTTCAGCAGGACCACTTCGGCCTCGGCATAGCCGCTCAGCCGGAGGAATGGCGCGTTCGCGAAGGTGCAGGCTCCGTCGACGACGATCACCATCCCCTCGCTGGAAGCCTCCACGAGGGCCCGGTACCGTTCCTTGGATTCCCGCATCGCGAAATCGGCGGCCCGTTTCTTTTTTTCGAGACTCAGGCTCTGCAGGGCGATGAACACGAGCAGGAGCATCAGGATGAGCGCGATCAGCACGGAAAGCCAGACCATGCGGCCGGTGAGCGCGCGGATTTCGTCCTGGACATCATCCAGGTAGATGCCTGTCCCGATGATCCAGCCCCAGGGGTCGAAGCGCTTCACGAAGGAAAGCTTCGGGACTATCCGTTTGGCGTCGTCCTTCCATTGCCACAGGTATTCGACATAGCCCTGGTCCTCCTCGCGCACCGCCCGCTTGAATTCCCAGAAGACCCGAAGCCCGTTGTCGTCCTGGAAATCGGACACGTCCTTGCCTTCAAGGTCCTTCCGGTACGGATGCATCAGCATGCGGGGCACGGAATCGGTTATCCAGAAGTAGTCCTTGCCTTCGCGTCCGTAGCGGATGTCCCGGATATGGGCGATCGCGTTCGCCTGCGCTTCCGCGCGATCGGTACGTCCGGACGATTCGTCCGCCGCGTATTCGGCGATCAGGCTGACCGCTTCGGTCGTCAGTTCGCGGATCATTTCCTTCTTGCGCTCAAGGAGGATCCGCTCAAAGTAGGGAATGGAGACGGCGAAGATCGCCACGACGAAGAGGCCGAGGGCGAGCAAGGAGGCGGCGATTATGCGGACACTGAATTTCCCCAGCCTGAAGCCGGTTTTAACCTGCGCCGGGTCTTTTCGCCGGAGCGCTGCCCCTGGAGCCCCGGCCGCCTCGGCTGCCGGAGCCGCAGCCGCAGCCTCGGTCGCCTGAGCCGTGGCCGCCGAGGCAGCGGCCACTGCGGGCTCCCCGGATCTGCGCAGCAGCCTGGCGCGGAAGGCCAGCCACTCGGACTCTTCGGACTCGATGACTATCCGATGGGAAGGATCGTCCGGGACGTGGAAATCGGTACCCATGGAAACGCAGAGTCCCCGGGTCTCCGCCAGGGACCGGAGGGAGTTCCGTTCGGCTTCGGAATAGGGACTGTAGACGGCTTCGAGCCCGTCCAGACCCTGGGCCGAGAGCTCGTCGACCAAGGCCGCCAGGTCCCCGGACGCGAAGACGATGTTAAGGGGATGCGCCAATACCGCGATGCCGCCGCAACGGTGGATAAGGGCGATCGCCGCTTCCGTCGCAAGCTTTCCCGCGTGCGGACGAATCCCGAGGCGGCGCACGTAATCCATGAAGCCCTGCAGCTCCGCTTCCGCCCGGTCACCGATCACGGACAGCGCCGTCAGCAGCTCGGGCGATTCCGGATCGATGCCGTACGCGAGCACATGGATCTCGCCGTAGGAACAGAAGGTCGTCAATTCTACGGCGTCCACGAATGCGACTCCGCGGAGGGAAAGGGCGTCGCGGAATCGCGCGGCGCCCTCCACCGTATCGTGATCGGTCAGGGCCGCGACGACGGCCCCCTCGTCGGCCAGCAGGCCGGCGAGGGCTTCAGGCGTCAGGACGCCGTCGCTTAGGTTCGAATGGCAATGCAGGTTCAGCCTGATCCTGCCATTCATCGCCGTATTCCGCTTACGCCTTCACTGCCTTCGCCTGCGTCCCCTTCGAAAGGAGGGAAACGACCACCAGGGTCGCGAAGCTCAGCGGGATGGAGATGATGCCCGGGTTGTTCAGGGGGACGGGCGCGGTCGACGGATCCATTCCGTACAGGGCGTACAGGGTCGGCGAGAAGAGGATGAGGCCGACGGACGAGACGATTCCTATCGTGATGGAGGCGGTGATGCCCTGCGAGGTCGTCCGCTTCCAGAACAGCATCATCACGATGGACGGCAGGTTCGCCGATGCGGCGACCGCGAAGGCCAGGCCGACCAGGAAGGTAACGTTCACGCCCTTGAAGATGATCCCCAGGCCGATGGCGATGAAACCGACCACGAAAGCCGTCGCCTTGCCGACCATGACCTTCTGCTTGTCGTTCTTGATGACCTTGCCGTAGCGGTCCAGCAGGTCATGGGCGACCGCTCCGGAAGCCGCGATGATGAGGCCGCTCACCGTTCCCAGCACCGTCGCGAAGGCGATGGCTGAAATCATGGAGAACAGGAAGGTGCCGAAGCTGCGGGCCAGGAGGGGGGCCGCCATGTTGCTGTCGGTCAGGTTCACCACGCCGCCGGTCATCGCGCCGAGTCCCATGAAGAGGGTGAGGATATAGAAAAGTCCGATAGCCGCGATGGCCACGATCGTGGACTTGCGCGCGGCGGCCGGATTGGGAACGGTGTAGTAGCGGATCAGGATGTGGGGCAGGGCGGCGGTACCCAGGAAGAGCGCGATCATGAGCGACACGAAGTCGATGCGCTCAAGGGGGGTGCCCTCAAGACTGAATTTGAGTCCCGGCCGGAGGATCTTGTTGCCCGGGGTGTGGATCTGGTAATAGACCGTGACCTTGTCGGCGCCGTCGGAGAATTTGGCTTCCTTCCAGCGGACGACCGAGCTGTCCGGATCGCCGATCAGCGACAGGAATTTGAAGGGCCCGATGCTTCCCGTATTCGCCGCCTCGCCCGTTTTGCCGTCGATTTTTTCCAGGTTGCCGACCAGCGCCAGCTGGTTCTTCTTGGAGGCAGGAGCTCCGTTGATCATGGTCGTTCCGCTGGCCCCGGTGACCGACCATTGGGTCTGGACCAGTTCGAATTTCCCGTCCTTCGAAACGAGTTTCCACCAGGACTGCTCGCCGCCCTTCGCCAGTTTCGCGAATTCGGCTCCGCCCGCTTTCTTGCGTTCCACGACCTGGTATTGCGCATCATCCACGGCCAGGGAGCCGCCGGACTCGGTGGCGGCCATGGCGCGGTATTCCGGGAAGGGGACGCGTCCGCCCTGGTCGGGAGTCGTCGAAAGTCCGCGGAGGAACAGGGCGACCACGAGGACCGTCGAGAAGATCAGCAGCAGGCTGCCTTTCAGGAACTGGACGTAGGTGGTGGATGTCATGCCGGCGGTGGCTACGATGGTGATGACGATGACGCCCACCAGGATGACGCCGACGTAATGCGGCAGTCCGAGCAGCGGGGTCACCAGGGTACCCGCTCCCACCATCTGCGGGATCAGGTAGCAGACCGACACCACGAGGGTGCTGATCGCAGCGAGCAGCTTGATGCCGCGGGAATCGAAATTGGCGTCAAGCGCGTCGGTGAAGGTGTACTTGCCCAGGCGCTTCATGGGTTCGGCCACGATGAAGAGGGCGACGATCCAGCCGGCCAGATACCCTATCGAATAGAGGAAGCCGTCGTAGCCCGCGGTCGCGATCATGCCGCAGATGCCGAGGAAGGAGGCCGCCGAAAGGTAATCGCCGGCGAACGCGATACCGTTCACGCCCCAATGGATACTGCCGCCGGCAGCGTAATAGCCGCTGGCGGACTTGGCCTTGCCGGCGAAGTAGAAGGAAACGCCCAGCACGAAGGCGACGAAAAGGACGAAGAGGACGACGGGCAGAATTTCGTTCATGTCAAACTTCCTCGCTCTTGGCCAGCTCGGCTTCCCGCTTGCTGCAGGCTCTATTATAGATCAGCGCGAGGATCAGCGCGATGATGATTAGCGCGAAGCCGTACACCACCGCCAGATTGAGTCCCGCGATTACGATCAATTCCATCATTACCGGCTTAAGCAGATTGATGACGATGAAGCCCGCGTAGAACAACGCGTACGCAACGAACATTTTCCATCCCAGCGTCCGCTTGTACGCGAAGGCTGGATCCTTGCCGCTCTGCGCGGCTGGTTCATGCAACATGATGGCACCCCCTCAGACAGATCGACATACAATAGATTAGTGTCAAGGGCATGGATAGGAGGGGGCGCGTAAAAGGTTGAGCGTTCCGGATGATTCCACAATCTTCGTGACACCGGAAAATGGTTGCGTGAATCCGGATCTCATGCTATAGTTGTTTTGGGAACGTTCCCAAAACTATGAAGCAGAAGATCAATATCCATGAAGTCGCCCGCATCGCGGGGGTTTCAAAAAGCACCGTTTCCCGCGTCATCTCCGACAAAGGGGGCTCCGTCAGCCCGAAAGCCGCGGCCGCGGTCAACGAGGCCATCGCCCGGCTCGGCTATACCCGGAATACCTTCGCCGCGGGGCTGCGGAACGCGCGTTCCTACCTCGCCCTGGTCGTAGTGCCCGACATCGCCAACCCGTTCTGGTCCGAGATCGTACGCGCGGTGCAGGACCGGCTGGAAGGGGAGGGGTATTCGGTCGTGGTGGGGAACACCGACTGGAGCGAGGATCGCGAACTGGCCTACCTGAAGCTGTTCGGGACGGGGCGTTTCGACGGCCTGATCATCAACAGCGTGACGGACGACGTGGACCTCATCCTGGAGGCGGGCATTCCGGCCGTCCTCATCGGAGAGAGGAGCGAGACCGCGCAGATCGACACGGTCGGAACGGCGACCCACCAGGCCGCGACCTTGGCCCTGCAATACCTGTACGACCAGGGGCACCGCCGCATCGCGGTCGTCACGAGCGAAACCGGCAGCGAGCGTTTCCTCTCCCGGCGCTATACCGCCTACAAGGATTTCATCCAGGCGAAGGGACTGGAACTGGATCCCGAATTGGTGTTCACCGCCCACCTGTCGGCCGAGGGCGGCGAAAGACTGACGCGAGAACTCCTTTCCTTGCCCGGATGGAAGGACCGCATCGATGCCGTTTTCTGCGGCAACGACATCCTGGCGATCTCCATACAGAATTCCCTGCGCGCGGCAGGGGTCGTTCCGGGCAAGGACCTGTCCATCATAGGGATGGACGACATTCCCGCCGCCGCCCTGACCTGGCCGGCCCTCACCACCATCCGCAAGCCCCGGGCCGAAATGGGCCGGATGGCGGCCGAGCTTTTGATGAAGAAGATCGGAGATCCCTCGCGGACTCCGGAAAAGCATCTCTATCCGGGAACGCTCGTCATCCGCGACAGCGTCGCCCACCTGAGGAGTTGATCCATGCTTTCGAGAGAAGAGCTCCTGGCCGACCGGAAATTGTACGTTTCCAAGGCGCGCGGCTGCCTGGCGGGCCTCGGCGTCGGGGACGCGATGGGAGACACCGGCCGCAACCAGGAATACCGCGCCAGGTACGGCGTGATCACCAACATGTACTCCGATGCCAAGAGCACAGACGACACCGAATTCGGCATCCTGACCGCCTGCTGCCTCATCGAAAGCAAGGGGAAACCCTCCCTGTCCGACGTCCGCGACGCCTGGAAGAAATACATCCTGGACAGGGGAGGCGCCAAGAAGCGCGCGGGGCGCCCCCTTTACGGCGCGATCGAGAATCTCGGCCGCGGCATGATGCCGCCCGATTCCGGAAAGTACAACGTGATGAATACCGACGACGGCGCGGCCATGCGGATAAGTCCGGTGGGCATCTTCCGGGCCGGCGATCCGGAGGGAGCGGCCGCCCTCGCCGCAATCGACGCCTGCATCAGCCACGACGCGGACGGCATCTGGGCGGCCCAGGCCGTCGCGGCGAGCGTCGCCGTGGCCATGGCGAACGGTTCGGTCGCGGAAATCATGGAGGCGGGGAGGAAGGTCCTGCCCGCGGGTTCCTGGATGGCGCGCGCAATGGATATCGCGATGCGAATCTGCGATGAAAAGCCGGATATCGAAGTCGCCTTCGAAGACCTCCATACCAGGCTCTGGACGCCCGAGCACGCGACGGCCGCCGAGGCCATCCCGCAGGTCTACGCGATTTTCAGGCTCACCGGCGGCGATTTCAGGCGGGGCCTGCTCTGGAGCGCGAATTTCGGCCGGGACGCCGACACCATCAGCGGCTTGGTCTGCTCCCTGTCCGGTGCCCTCCACGGGATAGAGGCGATTCCCCCGAGCTGGGTGGAGCAGATCCGGCACGCTTCCGGCGTTTGCCTGGATTTCAGCAAGGACAAGGACCTGCTGGAACTCGCAGACCAACTCGTCGACCTTTCCCGGGGAGCTTGAAGCGATGAAAGACCGGACGGCCGCCCTGCGCGCGATGCTCAGTCCCCGCTCGGTAGTCCACGTGGGCGCGTCCGAGGCGGGCCTGTATCCCGCGGGCATATTCCGGAGCCTGGCGGCGTCCGGGATCGAAGTCTTCCCCGTCAATCCGAACCGTCAGGCGGTGTTCGGACACGATTGCTTCAGGTCAGTCCGCGAGCTTCCGAAAGTACCCGATCTTGCGATGATAACCGTCGACCGCGCCCATGTCCGCCCGGTACTCTCCGATTGCGTGGAGGCCGGAATCCCGGCGGCCGTCGTCATAAGTTCGGGCTTCGCGGAGGCCGGGCAGGAAGGCTCGGCGTTCCAGAAAGAGCTGGAAGCGTTCTCCGGCAAGATCCTCATCCTCGGTCCGAACTGCGCGGGATTCGCCAATCTTTCCGCCGGCATCGTCGCAACGCGTTTCGCCGGCAGCTGCTGCGTCGGCGGCATTTCCTTCGTCTCGCAGAGCGGCGCGCTCATGATGGCCCTGCACGGTTCCTTCGCCGCACGCGGCGCTGGCCTGCGCTATCTCGTATCGGTCGGCAACCAGGTGGACGTCGGCGCTGAGGAACTGCTGGCTTTTTTCGCCTCCGATCCCGGCACGACAGTGGCGGCCGCCTTCCTGGAGAGCGTCAAGGACGGACGGGCCTTCATCAGCGCCCTCGCCCTCAACCATGCCGCAGGCAAACCCGTCGTCCTCGTGAAGGCCGGCCGGACGGCGGTCGGTAGCGCCCTCGCCGCGACGCACACCGCCGCCGCCGCCGGTGAGGCGAAGGTCTTCGAAGCCGTGTGCCGGCAATACGGGGCCATCCTGGTCGACGATATCGACGACCTCGTTTCCACGGCCCTGCTCGCCGACCGTTGCGGCGCGCGCCTCAGCCGCCGCACGGCCTGGATCACGCAGTCGGGCGGTCTGGGCTCCCTCTTGGGCGACCGTGCCGCCAAGGCCGGCCTTCCTCCTCCGCCCTTCTCCGATGGGCTCCGCTCCCGGCTGCGGGAGCTGGAGCTGGTTCCCGCATGGCAGCCCATCCTGAATCCGGTGGACGTAAGGGGGGAGGCCATGCGCGGAGCGGCCATACGCGACGTCTTGCTTCCCTTCATGCAGGCCGACGAGATCGACTGCGTCGGCCTCCTGTTCGCCAAGAGTCCGTACAGGCCGATAGAGGCGGAAACGGCGCGGACCATCATCGCCGTGCGGGACGAGGCGCCTGCCGGGTCGGGAAAACCCGTGATCGTGGTCTGGGTGGGAAATACGTCCGAATCCTACGTCGACGATCCGCAGGCGACGTCCGCGGTCGTCCTACTGGTCCGGGCAGGCATCCCCGTCTTTTTTCAGGCCGGCGACGCCATAGGCGCGGTCGCGCGCCTGGCGCTTTGGAACGAAGCAAGGAGGGGCGACCATGCTGGGCTGGCTTGAATCCCGGGACCTGCTCGCATCCTATGGCATCCCTTTGGCCCCCGGGGTCCTTGCCGCCGACGCCGAAGCCGCCGCGGCGGCCGCCGTCGTCGCAGGCAGCGGTGCCGCCAGCCTCAGCGCTACCGGCCCATCTGCCGCCGGCTCCCGCACTTCCGGAACCTGCGCCGTGAAACTGATTTCCGCCCTGCATACGCACAAATCGGACGAGGGCTTCGTCGCCCTCGGCCTTAAAGGCGGCGAGGCGGTCGCCGCCGCCTGCCGTTCCATGCTCGACAGGCTGCCGGCGGACGAAAAGTTCGAAGGTTTCCTCGTACAGCCGATGATCCGCTTCGATCGGGAACTGATCCTGGGCGCCCACGTTGATCCCCAGTTCGGGCCCCTGGTGGCCTTCGGGCCGGGCGGGATCCTCGTGGAGCTGCTCGGCGGCGTCGATTTCCTGGCGGTGCCCTTCAGCCGCGGCCAGGCGCTCGCCTTCCTCGGGCGCAACGCGGCCGCGCCCCTGCTGGCCGCGCACCGGGGTTCGCCGGCCGTCGATATCCAAGCCCTGGCGTCCGCACTCCTGGCGATGGGCGCCCTGATTGGGGAGAACGGGGACCGGGTCTCCTCCGTGGACATCAATCCGCTGGTATCCGAAACGGAAAGCGGCGAGCTCTTCGCCCTGGACTTCAGGGCGGAAGGAATACGACCATGACCATGGAAACCGCCATTTCGTCGGGAACGGACGAGGGCGTCGCGCTGTCCGGTTTCGCCATCACCGACCTCATGCAGAACGCTTCCTTCGCCGAATGCGTGTTCCTCCTGCTTTCGGGCCGCAAACCGAGCCCCGCGCAGGCGAAGCTCACGGACGCCATCCTGGTCGGCTGCGCGGACCACGGGATCAACGCGCCCTCCACCCATGTCGCCCGTGCCAGCGCGAGCTGCGGCGTGCCCCTGGCCACCGCCGTCGGCGCCGGCATCGCGAGCATCGGGACCAACCACGGCGGCGCGGGGGAAGCCTGCGCGCGGCTGCTCCAGCAGGGGGTCCATCAGGGGGTCCTGTCCGGCCACGCCGATCCCGCCGCGATAGCCGATAGACTGCTGGACCAATTTTTCGGGGTCGGAGCCGAGGGCGCCGCCGGGGCCGGGGCCCATTTCCCCGGTTTCGGCCACCGCGTCTACAAGGAAGCTGATCCGCGCGCCGTGCGTCTCCTCCGGATGGCGGAGGAGCTCGGCCTCTCGGGGGAACACGTCGCGCTCGCGAAGGCGCTGGAAAGGCGGCTTGAGGAACGGAAGGGGAAGCGCCTTGTGCTCAACGTTGACGGCGCCCAGGCCGCGCTTCTGTCGGATCTGGGCCTCGGCTGGAACCGGGTGCAGGCCTTCTTCATCGTCGGTCGCAGCCTCGGCCTCTGCGCCCAGGTAATCGAGGAAATAGAAAGCGGGAAACCGCTCGCCTACGTGAAGGCGGCTCCCGTCCAGGAGCGTTACGTCGGCCCGGGCGACCGGGACTGGAGGCTGGGATGAGCACTACGAAGTTGGGCCGCTATTTCCCTTTGTACCTGATGCTGCTCCCGGCGATGGTCTATCTCGCCGTATTCGCCTACGTACCCATGTGGGGCGCGCGCCTGGCCTTCATGGACTTCTCCTTCGTCGGCGAACATACCTGGGTCGGCCTGAAGCATTTCAGGACCCTGTTCAGTTCCACCGCCTTCGGCTCGGTGATCGCCAATACCCTGGTCATCTCCGCGATGAAGATCTTCATCAACTTTCCGATGCCGATCATCCTGGCCCTCATGCTGGCGGAGGTCCGTTCCCGACGCTTCGCCCGGGCCGTCCAGTCCGTGATCTACCTTCCCCATTTCCTGTCCTGGGTGGTCATCGCCGGTATCTTTCTGGATCTGCTCTCCCTGGAGCAGGGCGCCGTCAACCGCATCGTCGTCTTCCTGGGCGGCCGGCCCTTCCCCTTCCTGACGCAGGGGGACAGCCTCCGCTGGGTGTTCGTGTTCTCGGAGATGTGGCGCAGCATAGGTTGGGATTCCCTGCTCTTCGTCGCGGCGATCATCCGCATCGACCCGGACGTTTTCGAGGCGGCGGTCGTGGACGGGGCGGGTACCTTCCGCAAGATCTTCTCCATCACGCTGCCCGCGATCATGCCGACGATGATCACCGTCTTCATCCTGAACCTCGGCTTCTTCATGAACGCCGGCTTCGACCAGGTCTTCAACATGATGAACGACGCCGTGCTTTCCAAGGTCGACATCCTGGACACCTACGTCTACCGCCTGGGCCTGCAGGGCGGGGAATTCTCCTACGCCACCGCAGCCGGCCTCTTCAAGGGGGCGATCGGCCTCCTCCTCATCTTCGGAACCCATTACGGTTCCAAGCGCCTGACGGGCAAGGGGGTATGGTGATGCGAACCCTGCGCAAGTCCCCTCTGGTGCGTCGCTCCGCCCCCGGCACCGTCATCAACCATGGCCTCCTCTTGCTGCTCGCCTTCCTGACCTTCTTTCCGCTGTACAACATCGTCGTCGTGTCGCTGACGGGGCCGGCCAAGATCGCCGCCGCCAACGGCCTGTCGGTGATTCCGCACGATTTTTCCTTCGCGACTTACCTGACCCTGATCCAAGTCCCCAAGGTCATGCGGGGGCTCTTCAACGCCCTGTACATCACCGCGGCGGGCGTGCTCGTCAACATGACCCTCACCTGCCTGGCGGCCTACGCGCTCTCCCGACCGCGCCTACCCGGAAAAGGCCTGTTCATGGTCTTCATCATCGTCACGATGATTTTCGAAGGCGGCCTTATCCCCGATTTCCTGCTGATGAAGGACCTGCGGCTGCTGAACAAATACTGGTCGGTGATCCTGTACAAGGCCGTCAACGCGTACTACCTGATCATCATGATCCGCTTCTTCGAAGAAGTCCCGATTTCCCTGATCGAAGCCGGAAAGATGGACGGGGTCACCGAGACGCGGACCCTGTTCAGCATAGTCCTGCCGGTCAGCAAGGCCGGCGTCGCGACGGTCTCGCTCTTCTACTGCGTGTTCCACTGGAACGAATATTTCCGCGCGATGATCTATCTGACCAACCCCGACAAGTGGCCGCTGCAGGTGGTCCTGCGCGAACTGATCGTCTCCGGCGACAAGGCGGCCTTCATCGGGGCGCTCAATTACCTGAAGTACGAGGTCGGCGCCGCCCAGGTGGATATGAAGGCCCTGAAAGCGGGCGTCATCATTCTCGCGATCCTGCCCATCCTGCTCCTGTATCCCATCCTGCTCAGGTATTTCTCCAAGGGCGCTCTTTCGGGAGCGGTCAAGGAATGATTCTCAAGGAGGTCATCATGAAGAAAGCGTCTGTATTCGTGATCGCGCTGCTCGCGATCCTCGTCCCGGTATTCGTGTCCGCGGAAGGCGCGGCGGAGGCCAAGGGCGCGGTTCCGGAGATCAGGATCATATCCAAGGATTTCTATCCGACGGATCCTGACAACCTGGCCCATATCGCCAACATCCAGACCGCCTTCAAGGCGAAGACCGGCCTGGACGTCAAGCTCACCCTGCTCAACGCCCCCGAGGGCAGCTACCCGGAGAAGCTCAACCTGATGCTGCTTTCCGGCGACGTGCCTGACATCATTTACTTCCAGGGCGGCGACGAGACCATCTCCAACCAGGGCATGCTCGCCGATCTGCGACCCTACGCCGAGAAGTCGGAATGGTTCAAGAAAGCCATGCTCCCCTTCAACGTGAAGCGCCTGGCCAACTACCCCTACATCGTCTGGCTGGCACCCCCGCGGCTGAATACCCCCGCCATCAGGAGCGACTGGTTCGCCAAGTGGGGCGGCAAGGTCCCGAACACGGTCGATGACTATTACGCGATGCTGAAGGCCTTCGTTGCCAGCGATTACGACGGGAACGGCAAGATCGATTCCATCGGCCTCACCGACACGGGGAACACGAACCGGCTGGATTTCCTGTTCAACCACGCGTTCGGCCTCACCACGACCTGGCTCAAGGACGGATCCGGCAAGTACGTGTACAGCAAGGCAAGCGAGTTCGAGAAGAACAAGCTCGCCTTCTACCAGAAGCTGTACAAAGAGGGCATCCTGGACAAGGACTACATCACGACCAAGTGGGACGGGATGGAGGATAAGCTGTACACCGCCAAGATAGGCATGGTAGTCGGCACCCCGGGGCTCGTCACCGACATCTACGAGACCAAGATGGCCAAGGCCGGAAAGGGCGACGAGTACCTGGTGATCTGTCCGCCTGCCAAAGGCATCGCCCAGGGCTTCACCGTGGACGTTTCCAAGGAAGCGCGCGGCTACGCTATCTCCGCCGCCTCCAAGAACAAGGACCTCGCCTGGAAGATCCTGGACTTCATGGCTTCCGATGAGGGACAGACCCTGGACCGCCTCGGCATCGAGGGCATCCACCACGTGAAGAAGGACGGCAAGGTGGCGCTCACCGAGAAATTCGGCAGCTGGTACCCGCGCTTCAGCGAGGTCGTCGGCTGGAAGGGCCCGGTCGACGTGCTCGGCAAGGGCGGAAAGGAATCCCTGGCCATGGCGGTCAAGTACGCCACAGTCGAGGACATCAACTTCGTGATTCCGAAGGACCTCGCCCCCGCCTGGGACGCCTGCAACAACGTCTACAAGGAGTGGTCCTTCAAGTTCATCTCCGGCGAATACGGCATGGACAAATTCGCCGATTTCACCAAGGCCTGGTACGCCGCCGGCGGCGACAAGGTCACCGAATACGCGAACAAGACCCTGAAATAGATTTTTCGACGGCATTCTATACCTTTTATGTTGCGCCGGGGGGGTGAAGCCCCCGGCGCATTCCCAACGACCATCCATACGGAGTCTCAATGGCCATCCCCCGGAATTATCTGGAAAAACTGTACTCGGGCGTCCTCGGCAAATGCATCGGCATCAGGATAGGTGCGCCGGTCGAGCCTACCATCTGGACCTACGACAGGATACGGAAGACCTACGGCGAGATCAGGTCCTACATCAAGGATTTCAAGAACTTCGCCGCAGACGACGACTTCAACGGTCCCGCCTTCTTCATCCGCGCCCTCGTGGATTCCGGCAAGGGCGGCGGCATCGGCGCCGGGGACATCGCCGCCGAAGACATCGGAAAGGCCTGGCTCAACTATACCCGCGAGGAAAAGGGCTTTTACTGGTGGGGCGGCTACGGCCGAAGCACCGAGCACACCGCCTGGCTCAACCTCGCTTCCGGCATGAAGGCCCCCGAGTCGGGTTCCATCGCGACGAACGGGGCTGCGATAGCCGAGCAGATCGGCGGCCAGATTTTCGTGGATACCTGGGGCCTGGTCTTCCCCGCCGACATCGGGAGGGCCGCGCATTACGGCGGCTTGGCCGCCAGCGTCTCCCACGACGGGAACGGGATGTACGGCGGGCGCTTCATCGCCGCCGCCATCTCCAAGGCCTTCGTGACTTCCGATGTCCGGGAAATAATCGAAGCGGCCCTTTCGACCATACCCGCGGATTCCGAGTACGCCCGGGTGGTGAAGGCCGTCATCGCCTTCCACCGCGCCGCGCCGCAGGATTGGCGGGCCTGTATGGATTTCCTGATTTTCGACTTCGGCTACGACCGCTACCCGGGCGTCTGCCACATCATCCCCAACGCGGGCGTCTGCATCCTGTCCCTGCTTTACGGGGCGGGAGACCTGTCGCGGACCGTGGAGATCGCGACCATGTGCGGCTGGGACACCGACTGCAACGCGGGAAACGTCGGCACCATCGTCGGCGTAGCCGGCGGGCTGGAAGGTGTGGCCGAACGCTACCGGGCTCCGATGAACGATTTCTTCGCCTGCTCCAGCATCGCCGGTTCCCTGAACATCGTGGACCTGCCCACCTTCGCCAAGCAGATGGCCCTCCTCGGCCTCCGCTTCAACCCGGCGACCGGCGCCGAATCCGCGGCCGAGGCCGCGGCCTCGGCCGGGTCCGAAAAGGCGGAGCGCTCGCGGCTTCAGGCCAGTCTGGAAGCGACCACGGGCTACCGCGAGCTGCATTTCGATTTCGCCCTTCCCGGTTCCACCCACGGATTCAGGAGCGATTCCAACGCCCTGATCCTCAAGCACGTACGACTGGAAGAGACCGATGCCGCCGGCACCGGCGGCGCCCTGGAAGTCCTTGTCGACCGTCTGGTCCGGGACACGGGCGCGGGCGTCTTCTACAAACCCTTTTATCGAAGGGAAGATTTCGACGACGAACGCTACTCCCCGGCCTTCTCCCCCCTGGCGCATTCCGGCCAGACCATGAGGATGCGCGTCCGCTGCGAACGCTGGAGCGGCTCGCGCCTGGCGGTGATTCCCTACGCGCGCGAGACGTTCAAAAAGCGGAACCTGTTGGGGCGGGACTTCGAACTGAAGGAAGGCGTCTGGACCGACATCGAATTCGTCCTCCCCGACAGCGAAGGCGCCTCCCTGGACGAGATCGGCCTGAAGATCGAAGTCCTCTCGGGCGAAAAATACCTCGGGAAGCTACTCGTGAAGGATTTCTCGGTGACGGGTAAGGCGAAATACGCCGTGGACTTCTCAAAGCAGCGGGCGGAATTCGCGACCGTAACGCCGGGCGCCGCCAACCGCGGTTTCTGGAATCTGGAAGGCGCCTCGCTCCTGGGCATGAGCGTGGGCCGCGCCGAATTCTACCTCGGCAATTATTATACGCGCGATATCAGGTTCTCCACGACGATCACGCCTCTTGCTGGCGAAGGCCACGGCGTGCTGTTCAGGTCCAAAGGCGCGATGATGGGCTATGCCGTCGCATTCAGCGCGCCCGGTAAAATCGCCTTCTTCAAAAACGACTACGGTCTGATTCTGGTCCAGGAAAAAGCCTTCGACTGGAAGATCGGCAGGACGTACGAATTCGCCGTTGAGGTTGTCGGGACGCGCCTGAAGGCGGAGGTGGACGGCGTCGGGATCTTCGATATCAAGGACGATTCCTTCGGAAACGGCATGGTCGGCTTCTGCCGGACCGGGAGGGGCCGCTGCCTGTACGGTAAGTTGGAGGCGGAGGAATTGTCGGAGGGGAGGTGAGGGATAGGCTCCCGGAGCGGGCTCGCACCCATCGCTCCGGGGAACCCGGCCGATAGGGACTTTCCCCGGCCCGCGTTTCGGCCGATAAATAGGAATGGAAGATTTCTCGATCTGGAATCCGGTCGAAATAGGGACAGGCACCTGCGCGTCGTGGAATTTGGGCCGGCTTCGGCTCTGGACGGAGCGGTACGAACAGGAATGGCATCTGCTTCCGATTTACGGCGAGGCGGAGGAGGGTGCCGAGCCGGGTTTCGCCATCCGCGGAAAGGAAGAAAAGCCGCCCTCCGCCGACTGGCGGCATTACCTGCTCCGGGACGGCCCCTGGGCGACTCCCCTTCCCGTGATGATGGACAGGCCCCTCATCGTGCGGCCGGACAGGGCCCTGGTCCTGCTTCCCGGGGAACAGGCGAGATTCTTCATTTCCCTGCCGGTATGGTTTCGCCTCCTTATCGGGAAAACGGTCGTTCCGGAATCCGGACGGAGGCTGCAGGAATTTCCCGTCATACCGATGGCCAACGCGTGGTTCGGCGATCCCGTCTCCGGAGAATTGTGCTATTTCATCGCCGCGCGCCTGTACCCCGAATTCGAACAGATACCCTACTCATCCGTCCACGCCGTATGCCCGCTCTGGATAAGCAACGAATCGGACAAGGATCTGTCCTTTGACAGGATCTGTCTTCATACGGAATTCCTGAACATCTATCGCGGGACGCGCCGTTTCTGGACCAACGAAGTGAGCGTCCTTTTCAAGGGGTCCGATCAGGAAACCCGGTTGCAGCCGTCCAAGTCCGCGCCGACGCTCGACGGAGCGGCCGTGCTGGTTTCCGGATCGCGAAAGTTGATCGAGCTCTGGCATTTCAAGAAGACGTTCGACTTGTTGAAGCAATTCACGGGATTCTAGGAGAGAGCCGATGCAATTCATCTACGAATGGTTCCAGCGCATTCCCGCTTCCGTCGGCCGCAAGGGAATCTTCATCGGCTTGACCCTCGCCGCGGGTATCCTCCTCATCCGGATAGCCCTGTCGGTCATCTCCGCGACCGCCCTCAAAAAAGCTTCGATACACAACCGGCTTCTGGTCCGTAATATCATCGTCTACATCGGGACGATAATCCTTTTCCTGATCATTCTCGGCGAACTCGGAGTCAACCTGTCGGCCTTCCTGGGCGCGGCGGGCATCATCGGCATCGCGATCGGCTTCGCGTCCCAGACCAGCGTATCGAACATCATCAGCGGGCTTTTCCTTTTGGGGGAGAAGCCGTTCGCCGTAGGGGACGTGATAAAAGTGGGGGACAAAACGGGGATCATCATCACCATCGACCTCATGTCCATCAAGATCCGCACCTTCGACAATCTGTACATACGGCTTCCGAACGAAAAAGTCCTGAACACGGAAGTCGTGAACGTGACCCGGTTTCCGATACGCCGGCTCGATATCGCGATAGCGGTCGCCTACAAGGAAGACGTCGGAAGGGTCAAGGACCTGCTCGCCGACATCGCGAGGACTGATCCCTACGCGCTGAGCGAACCGGAACCCCTGGTCCTCATCCAAAATTTCGGCGCCTCCGGGATCGAATTCCTTCTGGGCGTCTGGTTCATGAAATCGGATTTCGTGCTTCTGAAGAATTCCCTGCTGCAGAGAATCAAGGAGCGTCTTGACGCGGAAGGAATCGAGATTCCCTTCCCGCACAATGCCCTTTATACGGGTCTGGCTACCAAGCCGTTCCCGATAACGATCGTCGGTATGGACCAGGCCGCGAACCCGCACGGCGGGTGAAGCGGATGGACGACGCGATCATTTTTATCTACGGACTCGCCTTCTTCACGCTAGGCATCGTCGCATGGGCGAATCGCGCTCGCGCGTCCACGGACGATCCGATCGTCAGAGCCCGACCCTTCCTGGTGCTTTTCGCGGTGATCCACGGCATCGCGGAATGGGTCGAGCTCCCGATTTTTTCTTTCCCGTTAGGAGCCGGCGCAGCGGGCGCCCTTCTCATGCATTCGGCTTCCTTCATGTTCCTCGGCTTGTTCGGTCTGGCGGTACTCGTTCCGGGACGCCGGATGAGACCCCTTTTCTTGATTCCTCCGGTTGCCTTCATCGCATGGCTGACTTTTTCGTACGTACCCGGACTCTTCGGCGATGGGTTGCGGAACGCCTCGATTATCGGCCGGTTGTTTCTCAGCTTCCCTTCAGCCCTCGTGAGTTCCGTCGCGTTGTTCAGGAAATCCCGTCTGGTTCCGCCGATCGCGCCACCGGCCATCAAGAGGGGGATCAACGGTCTCGCCTTGACTTTCGCTTTATATGCGGTATTTTCAGGCCTGATCGTGGATTCGGCTCTCTTTTTCGCATACACGGGGTTCAGGATCGAAATCGCTCGGTCAGCCTGCGCGGTCGTTTCCGCCATCCTCTACGGCTTCGTGAACCATTTACTGGAATGGGAGGCTCAGAACCAACAGCGGGAAGCCGACAGCCGCGCGAGTTCGGCTGAGGAGCGTCGAAGCCTCGCGGACGAATTGCACGATACGGTGATTCAGGAGATGTTCGCGGTCGGATTGGAAATCGAGACCGCCGGCAGGAGATCGAAAGACCCTGAAGCGAGGTCCGCTTTTCTCCACGCGAAAGCCAGGCTCAACAAAATAATCGGGGAAATCCGGAATTTCCTTTCGGATTCGGCCGCGGAAATACCCGATCTTGATGAATTCGGCAAACTGGTGGAAAAGCCGTTGGATGAGGCTCGCGCCTTGCCGGATGTTACGGCCGAATTCGAACTGGTACCGGACGGGCTGCAATATGCGCGATTGACCCCCCGCGAGCTCTTCCACCTCCTCCGGATCGTCCAGGAAGCCGTCCGCAATTCGGTCAGGCACTCCTGTCTTCTCTCCGTCAAAGTCCGCTTGTTTCCGGTTTCCCGCGGGGCGGTTCTCGAAATCGTCGACCGCTGCCGCCCGGGCATCCCGGGCAGGGATGCCGAAGACCTCGACTCGTCCGGTCGTTCAGGCTATGGTCTTGTTTCGATGGAACATCGGGCGCGTTCGATCGGAGCCGAAATGACCTGGACAAGGAGCGAGGAGGGATCGCGTTTGAGGATAGATATACCCTGGAAGCGGTCCGATGCCTGAGCGTATCCGGACCGTCCTCCTCGTCGACGATCATGCGATCGTCCGGCAAGGATTGAAGTCGTTGATCGAATATTCCAGAACCTTCCGTGTCGCGGGGGAGGCCGCCACCGCGGGCGCGGCCGTTTCCCTTGCGGCCGCCCTCCGTCCCGACCTCGCCTTGCTCGACGCCCGCCTGCCGGACGGGGACGGGATCACCCTGTGCGGACAGCTTAAGAGCGCGAATCCGGGTCTCCTGGTCATCATCCTGACTGCTTATCAAACGCCTTTTCTTGTAGAGTCCGCGCTGCGTGAAGGCGCCGACGGAATCATCCTGAAGACCATCGATGGCGAGGGGATACTGGACGCGATCCGCGCCGTGTTCCTCGGAAAATGCGTCGTCGATCCAGCGCTCGTATCATCCTTCGCTGAAGGCATCCGGGGCAAGTCCCGTGATCTCCGCGGAAACGAATCGGAGAATCGCCTGCTCGGGCTCCTCCGCCGGGGATTGACGAACAAGGAGATTGCCCATGAGCTCGGGATCAAGGAAAAAACGGTCCGGAACAGGCTGAGCGCCCTGTACCGCAAGCTCGGGGTCGGCAATCGGACGGAAGCCGCTCTGCTGGATGTCGGGACATTTGTCCCGACAAATCGGGACAAATAACAACTATGACGATTGGAAATTAAAAGTTAAAATAATATCGATATAATTCTGTTGCCGACAAACCGAGCGAATATATCGAAGGAGCATTGATGAGCGTCAAACGAGGAATATTGGTGATTTTTGCATTGGCCGTGGGCGTGGCGGCGGTATATGCCCAGCCCGTGAAGGCAGGAACATATACGGGATACGCATGGAGGGGAGAGAACAAGGGTATTCTGTTCAAGGATGCCACCGGCTATATCGTCTGCAAATTGACGCTGGACGAGAACGGAATCATCAAGGCGGCCAGGTACAACGTGCTCACGATGCACGGTGACCGCTGGGTGGAAAGATCCAACCCCGCATCCATGGTGACTATCGATTATTCGGTTGATCCGACTCCGGCTATGGTCGGAGCCAAGAAAGCGGACGGATCCTCTATGTTCAAGATCCTGACGACCGACAAGATGGGTTTCTATGCAGCAGGCATAAGCGAATCCGGAGTCGGCGCGCTCACCATCGTGGACGCGGTGCTCCGCTACCAATTCGAATTCAAATTTCCGGCCGGTTTCGATTACTCCAAGGAATTCGGAACGCTGACCATCGGCGGCATGGCTGTCCCGACGACCGCCACCGAAGACGGTCTGGTAGTGGTATCGGACTGGTCAAAGTTCGGCGGCAAGACCTTGCTTTCCGTCCACAGGGACAACCATGTCATAAAGGACTTCGGCGTTTTCAAGGGCCTATCCGATAAATCTTCCGTCAGGGAATATCTGGAAAGGATCGGCGTCAAATTCGATTTTTTGGGTAAGCCGCTTCCCGTCGCCCCGCTGTGGGGATTCCATTCCAACGGCGGATGGTACGGAAATTATGTCGCGATCGCGAAATCGCTGATCGGCACGGATGCGACGAAAAAGAAATCCCTCGTCGATTGGTCCGTTCCGCGCTGGGGGAAGGGTATCAACGCGAAAAATTTCTTCGGTGTGGATACGGTAACCGGCGCGACCAAGACCGTCCAGGATTCCGTGGATACGATCAGCGGCGCGACCGTCCGGATGTCCCGGGAGAGCGAAGCATACCAGCGCGCGCTCGTGGACGCGGGCCTCCTGGCCGATAAAGACGTCATCATAGGCAGATACTGATAACCGGTCCGGCCCTCACGCTTCAGCGCCCTCACGCCCCAGCGGCGTGAGGACCGCGCCTTCCTCTTTCTGCCTGCTACCTGCTACCTGCTACCTGATGCGCACCCGCGATTCCGGAGCTTCCATCAACAATCCCTATATATAACATCTTCGACTTTGACAGCACGGAACAGGCCCCGATACTTGAATCATGGCCGTTCCCGTCTTTCGGCGGCTGCACCAAAACGGTCTGCGGGGTCGCCGAAGCGCGGCGCCTCCGATTTCCGGAATCAGGAGGCAACCCAATGGCATTGATCATCACCGGCATCGTCCTGATGCTCGTCGCGGTCGGTCTGTATTTCGGCTCGCGATCCCAGAAAAGGAAGCTCGGGGAATTCAAGGCGACAGAGACCTCGACCGCCACGGCCCTGGCCGACATGGCGGCTTCGGTGGCCAAGGAGATCGGTCCCGGATCCTTCAACCAGATAGCGGAGGTCAAGGGCACGATCGAATGCGGAAGCCCCCTCGTATCGGAACTCAGCCAGACCCCCTGCGTCCGTTATTCGATGAGCGTGACGAGGGAATACGAGGAGACCTACTGGGAAACCGACGACAAGGGCAACCGCAGCCAGAAGACGCGGCGCGGTTCCGAATCCGTCGCCAACAATACCAGAAGCGTGCCCTTCCTCGTACGCGATTCTACCGGGACGATCGCGGTGGACGGCGAAGGCGCCTCGTACGTGGACGAAAAGGTATTTTCGCAGTTCAGGCCGGGGGAGTCCTCGGGGCAAAACCTTGTCTTCGGGCGGTTCAGCTTCAATCCCGCCAGCTTCGCCGCCTTGGCCGGCGGCAGGCGCACGCTGGGCTACCGTTTCGAGGAAAGCGCCGTCCCGGTCGGTCGGGACGTGTACGTGCTCGGCGAGGCGGTCGACAGCGAAGGTCGCCTCAGGGTGCGGAAGCCTGAAAAGAAGGGCGCCTCGTTCATCGTGAGCCTGAAGAGCGAAGAACAGATGGCCGCGGGAGCGCAGTCGTCGGCCAAGGGCCTCGCGATCGCCTCCGTCGTAGCCGCGGTCGCCGGAATCGCGGTCCTGGTATTCGGTATATTCAAAGCGGTCGTCTGAGCCTGAGCGCCGGCGCCGCGCCGGACGGTGGCCGCCGGGCACGCAACTTGCGGGCACGCAACTTGCGTGCCGCATCCCGAACAGGTATCCTGAACCATGCGAAAGGATGCGGGGAAGGGAATATGGGCGCGGGTTTCGCGCCTGAGCCTGAGTCAACGAATATTCTTCATAGTCGTCGCCCTTTCCGTCATTTCCGCCGCGGCCGAAACCTTTTTCGTGCAACGCTTTTTTCATCGCTACGTGGTCGAGTCCAGTTCGGCCAAGGTGATGGCGGTCGCGCAGCAGGCAGCCGCGGACCGTGATATCATCGCCGGTTTCGGCGCGGACGATCCTCCGGCGGCGATCCAGCCCTTGGCGGAACGTTACCGCCTGATCTCGGGCACCAGCTACGTCGTGGTGTTCAACATGGATTCGGTCCGTTATTCCCACCCGCTGACCGACCGTCTCGGCCAGCGCTTCGTCGGCGGAGACGAGCTGGCTTCTCTTGAGGGGAAAACGTATATCTCCCAGGCCTTGGGCACGCTGGGCCTGTCCATCAGGGCCTTCGTCCCGATCCGGGATGGCGGAGGCCTTCAGATCGGCGCCGTATCGGTGGGCATCCTGCTCCAGGATCTGGATCGGGAGACCCGGCGGATCGGCACCATCCTGTTCACGGCCGCAGCGTTCAGTCTGGTCCTGGGCCTCCTCGGCGCCATCCTGCTGTCGCGGAACATAAAAAAAACCATCTTCGGCTTGGAACCATACGAGATAGCGACCCTGCTGGAAGAACGCAACGTCATCATTTCCTCGATAAAGGAGGGCATCGTCGCCATTGACCGGGACGGGCGCATCATCCTGATTAACGAAAACGCCAAGCGCATCCTGGACATAGAAGGGCCGATACAGGGACGTCCCGTGACCGAGGTGATACCCAACACCAGGCTGCCGGAGGTCGTCCGTGGCGGGGAGCCCCATCTGGACGAAGAACAGCTGCTCAACGGGAAGGTTGTGCTGGTGAACCGCATTCCTTTGGTTTCGCGATCGCGGATCATCGGCGCGGTGGCCACGTTCCGGGATCTGAGCGAAGTCCGCGCCTTGGCGGAGGAGTTGACCGAAGTCAGGGGCTATATCGATGCCCTGCGCGCGCAGCACCATGAATACCTGAACAAACTGCATGTCATATCGGGACTCCTGCAACTGGGGAAATACGACGACGCGGTGCATTTCATCGTCCGGACCGTTAAAGTGCAACAACACGTCTTCGATACCATACGCACCAGGATCTTCGTTCCGGATATCGCCGCCCTGATACTCGCCAAAATCAATGAGGCGCAGGAGGCCAATATCGACGTCGGCCTGAGCGAAAAGGCCTATCTGCCGCCCCTGCGGCCGGAATCGGTTCCTTTTATAGTGACAATTCTGGGCAACCTGATGCAGAATGCGATCGAATCCCTGCGTTCCTGCTCCCGGCTCGAAAAAAGGGTCGTGGTTGATTTTGCTCTTTCGGGGGACGAATTGATCATAGGCGTGCGCGACAACGGCGACGGAATTCCGCCGGAAATCAGGGAGCGCGTTTTCGAGCGGGGCGTGACTTCCAAACCGCTCGGCGCCAACATGGGAATCGGCCTCAGCCTGGTTCGGATGCATACGACCATGCTCGGCGGCACTATCGAATTGATCGAGGATGACGGGGTGAACGCCGTCGTCCGATTGGACAGGCGCGCCGTGCTCGATGGGGATAGTCGATGATGGATACGATCCGGGTCATGGTGGTGGAGGACGACTTCATGGTGGCGGATATCCACCGTCAGGTCACCGAACAAGTCGATCTCTTCAAGGTGGTCAAGGTCGCGCTGAACGGAAAGGACGCGTTGGCCGCCCTGGCCGGCGGAGGAATCGATCTGGTGATCCTGGACGTCTACCTGCCCGACATCATGGGAATGGACATCCTGAAGGAAGCGCGCAACCGGGAATACCCGGTCGACTTTATTTTGGTCACCGCCGCCCAGGATACCCGCACGGTGGAACTTTCCATGCGTTACGGCATAGTCGACTACCTCATCAAGCCCTTCGGTTTCGATAGGTTCAAGGCCGCGCTCGCCGAATACCGCCGACGCAGGACTCTCCCATCCTCCGGGCCCGTCGACCAAGTCCGGCTGGATACCTTGCTTGAGCGTAAAGCGCCCGTGACTTCGGCCAAGAGCCTGCCGAAGGGAATCTCGGCCTTGACCCTGGCCAAGGTGACCGCCTTCCTTGAAAAAGTCCCGGGCGAGATCCTCGCCGCCGGTCTGATGGAGCCTCTGTCCCTCTCCCGGGTCACCGCCCGCAGGTACCTGGAATACCTTGCGGAGACGGGAACCCTGAAGAGGGAGATACGGTACCAGAAAGTCGGCCGCCCCCTGGTGTTCTATTCGCGGGGCGGCACCGCTTAGCCGCGCGCCCGGGACGGCCGATCGCGCTTAGCCGCGGACTTGGGCTATCGCCCAGTCCAGCGCTTCCTGGAGCATGGATTCGGGCGGGGACTTGATGTGGCCTAGCTTCATTAAATCTTCCGTGGCGCTCCGGGCTTCCTTGATGTCGGCCAGCGCGCGCGCGTGGACCTCGTCCCAGGAGAGGGGAGTGCGCGCCACGCCTTCCTTGACGGCCTGGACGGCGACGTCCGCCGCCTCAATGGCGAACACTTCCGTTTCGTCCATCTTGGCGATGATGTCGTCCGGATTGATGCCCCGCTTCTCCGCGAAGTCGGCGATGGAATGGGCGCAGCGTATGGCCATGCCGTCGGTGATCTTGCGGGCGCGCACCAGCAGGGCTCCCTTCAGGAGTCCCGGGAAACAGATGGAGTTGTTGACCTGGTTGGGGAAGTCGCCGCGGCCGGTCGCCACGATGAACGCGCCTTCTTCTTTTGCCGCATGGGGCCAGATTTCCGGCACCGGATTGGCGCAGGCGAAGACGATGGACTTGGGCGCCATGGACCGCACCCACTCCCGCTTGACCGTATCCGGTCCTGGAGTGGAGAGGGCGATGAGCACGTCGGCGCCCTTCAGGGCCGCCGCTTCATCGGCGTAGCGCGACGGATTGGTCTTCTGGCACAATTCCCATTTGCGGTAGTTGCGGGAATCTTTTTCGATATCCTGCCGTCCCGCGTGCAGGGATCCCTTGGAATCGAAGAGTGTCATCTTGGCCGGATCGCCCCCGTCGGCCAGGATGAGGCGGGCAATGGTGGTATTGGACGCACCCGCCCCCAGCAGCACGATGCGGACGTCGCCTATTTTTTTGCCCGCGAGCTTCAGCGCGTTGACGAGGCCCGCCAGAGTGACGGTGGCCGTCCCTTGCGCGTCGTCGTGCCACACGGGAATGTCGCAGGCTTCCCGCAGGTCGTCCAGGACCTTGAAGCAGTTGGGTTGGCTGATGTCCTCCAGGTTGATCGCCCCGAAGGACGGCTGGACCATCTTCACGAAGTCGATGATCCTCTGTGGATCGTGCTTGCCGTCGGGACCCCGGGAATCGATGCACAGGGCCGTCGCGTCCACGCCGCCCAGGTACTTCATCAGGAAGGCCTTGCCCTCCATGACGCCCAGGCCGCCGGGGGGCGTGCAGTCGCCGTCCCCGAGCACCCGGGTGGAATCGGAGACCACCGCAACCAGGTTTCCCCGGTTGGACAGGGAGAAAGAGGTTTCGTTGTCGTCCCGGATGTTGGTGGACACCTTGGAAACGCCCGGCGTGTACCAGACGTTGAACCAGTTGAAGCCCCAGAGGCCGCACTTGGGGAGGGTCTGCATCTTTCCGCCGTAGAAGATGTGGGCTTTTTCCGAAAGCCTTTTCAGAAGCAGGGTCTGGGCTTTGGCCCGCTCGTCCGCGGAGAAGTCGGCGGGGAAGGCCGCGCCCAGGTCCTTCAGGCTCATGTCGATTTTCATAGTCGCTCCGTCAATGCAAGAGGTTGGGAAGGAACATGATGATCTGGGGAATGTAGGTCAGGATCATGAGATCCACCAACAACACCAGCAGATAGGGCATGACGCGCCGGATGAGCTGTTCGATCGGGATCTTCGTGATCGCGCTGGCGACGAAGAGGTCCAGACCGACCGGCGGCGTGATGCAGCCAATGGCAAGGTTGACGACCATCAGTACGCCGAAGAATACCGGATTGATCCCCAGGCCAAGGGCGATTGGTAGCACGATTGGTCCTAGGATGACGATGGCCGCCGACGCGTTGACCATGGTGCCCGCGATCAGGAACAGGACGTTGACGATGAGCAGGAAAAGCGCGGGAGGCATGGTGGCCGACATGACCGCCTGCGCGAGTTGTTGGGGGATGCGCAGGTTGGTGAGCATCCAGCCGAAGACGCTGGAGGCGCCGACGATGAACATGATGATCACCGTGCTGATGACCGCCTTGAAGATGAGCTCAGGCAGGTCCTTGACCTTCAATTCCTTGTAGACGAACAGGCCCACGACGAGCCCGTACACCGCCGCGACCGCGGCCGCCTCGGTGGGAGTGAAGATGCCCCCGTAGATTCCGCCGATGATGATAACCGGGGTGAGCAAGGCGAAGAAGGAATCCTTGAACGCCACGGCGACGCTCTTGACGGTGAATTTCCCCTCGCCCTTCCAGCCGTTCTTCCTGGAGATGAAGTAGGCGACGAGCATCATGGAAAGGCCCATCAGGATGCCCGGGGCGAAGCCGCCCACGAAAAGATCGCCTATCGAGACTCCCGCGATGACGCCGTACACGACCATGGTGATGGAGGGCGGTATCACGATGCCGACGGTGCCCGCGGCCGCGACGGTGGCCGCGGCGAAGTCCCGCTTGTAGCCCTTCTTTTCCATTTCGTCGATCATGGTGGAGCCGATGGCCGCGGTGGTGGCCGCCGAGGATCCAGAGATGGCGGCGAAGAACATGCCCGCCACGCAGACCACCTGGGCCAGGCCGCCCCAGAGCGAACCGACCATGGACTGCGCGAAACTGACCAGACGCTTGGTTACCCCGCCCGCCGACATGAAGGATCCGGCCAGCATGAAGAAGGGCACCGCCATGAAGGAAAAGGAGTCGATCCCTGTAGTCAGGATCTGCGGAATCATCACCAGGGGCGAATGCAGGTTCGTGACGACCACCCAGGCGACCGACAGGCAAAGCGAGAAGGCCACCGGCACGCCGATGAGGGTCAGGAGCAGGAAAATTCCGATGAATATGAATCCCATTTCACGCCCCCTTCGCCGCTGAAGCGTCGCCGCGGCCCAGCAACCTGCGCGCGAATAGGACCGTATCCTGAAGAGTGTACAGGATCATGAGGACGGAGCTGACCGGTATGACGGCATATACGATTCCCATTGGAACCCCCAGGCCCGGGGAGGTCTGGAACATCATCATGGTGGTCATCTTGTAGCCGTTGACCAGCAGGATGAGCATGAAGGCGTAACTGCACAATTTGACGATAAATTCCAGGACGAGGCCGGGGACGGAGCCCTTGAGCATGTTGGGCAGGAATTCCACCGCCAGATGGCCGTTCTCGCCCATGATGAGGGCCGAGCCGAGAAATACCGACCAGACGAAGAGGAAACGCGAAAGCTCCTCCGCCCAATCGAAGGTGAAGCTGAAAACGTAGCGCGACACGACGGAAAAAAACGTGATAGCCAACATGATCGACATGGCCGTGACCGAGAATCCGTACAGGACGGTCCGCAGTCCCTTGAGAAGTCTGTTCATCCTCCGCTCCTTGCTTATTCGCATGCGCACGAAGGCCGGCCGCCCCTCGGGACGGCCGGCCCGGATGCGGCCCTTATTTCTTGCGGAGCGCGTCGATCTTGGCCAGGTTGTCCCTGCCCACGCTGTCGGCGAACATTTCGATGACCGGGGCGGTGATGGTCTGGAAGGGTTTGCGGTCCACTTCGGTCACCTTCATCTTTCCGGTGGCTATGATTTTGGCCCACAAGTCATCGTCTTCCTGGGTGGACAGTTGCCGCTGCCAGACTATGGCTTCCTTGGCCGAGTCGGCGATGACGGTCCGGACGGATTCGGGCAGGCCGTTCCACTTGGCCAGGGATACCAGTACCGGTTCCGGGGCATAGGCATGGGCGGTCTTGGACGCGTACTTCTGCACTTCGTAGTAGCGCTGGGTGAAGATATGGGCGGAGGGATTTTCCTGGCCGTCCACGGTTCCGTTCTGCATCGCGGAATAAAGCTCGCCCATGCCCATCGGGGTGGGGGAAGCGCCCATGGCCTTCATCATTTCGATGAAGATCTTGCTGGTCTGGACGCGGATCTTCAGGCCCTTCATGTCGTCGGGGGTCTTGATCTCGCGGGTGTTGTTGGTCATGTGCCGGATTCCGTTTTCCATGTATCCGAGCAGTTTGATGCCCTTGGGTTCCAGGGCTTTTCCGATGTCCATGCCCACGGTGTCCAGGCTCCTGAAGGCATGGTCGCGATCGTCGAAGAGGAAGGGCAGGTCGAAGATGCCCATCTGCGGCTGGAACTGCGTAAGGGCGGCGGTGCCTACCAGCGCCATGTCGATGGTGCCGTACACGAGGCCTTCGATAAGCGTCTTCTGATCGCCCAATTGCGAAGAATGGAAGACCTGGATCTCGACCTTTCCGCCGGTCTTGGCCTTGACCAGTTCGGCCCACTTTTCGGCGCCCTTGGCGTAGGGATGGCTGGGATCGGCGATATGGCCCAGCTTCAGCACCATAGCCGGGTATTCGGTCACCGCGCCGCCCGAAGCGGCCGGTTTCCCCGCATCCTTCTGTCCTTCCGCAAACGCCGGCATGATAAGCGCGGCAACCAACAGTCCGTAAAAAAGCGTTCGTTTCATACTGTCCTCCAAAAAGTGGAATTTCAACTCATCTTCCTACGGGGTAGCGCCGCGGCATAGTTAGGGAGCGTTTTGGTGCTTTTGTTCATTTTGTTCACGGAACTTGCCTGCCGCCTCCCGAACGGGTATCGTGAACCATGCGGTACGGATTGGGCATCGACGCGGGCGGAACCTATACCGACGGCGTCATCATCGACTTCGCGACACAGAAGGTCCTGGCGAAAAACAAAGCCCTTACCACCCGCTTCGATCTGGGCGTCGGCATAGAGGAGACGATGGACGGCCTGCCGGAGGACCTGCTGCAGGCGGTGTCCCTGGTTTCGCTGAGCACCACCCTGGCGACCAACGCCATCGTGGAGGGCACGGGAAATCTGGTCGGCGCCATACTCCTGGGTTTCGACGAATATGACCTGGCCAAGATCGCCCATAGGCCGGTCCGGGTTGTCGGCGGCCGGACGGACATCATGGGGGAGGAGCTGGAACCCTTGGACGAAGGCGCCCTTCGCCTGGCCGTCCGCGAACTAGAGGGACAGGAGCAGGTCGCCGCCTACGCGCTGAGCGGCATGGTGGCGGTCAAAAACCCCGCGATGGAATTGCGGGCCAAGACGATAGTGGAGGAGATGACGGGGAAGCCCGCGGTCTGCGGCCACGAGGTCAGCATGCGCCTGGACACCATCAAGCGGACCAACACGGCCGTGCTGAACGCCCGCCTCCTGCCCGTCATCGCCGACCTCCTGGACCGGATCAAGGCTAGTCTGCTCCGCCGCAATATCCGGGCGCCCTTGATGATAGTGCGGGCCGACGGGACCCTGATGAGCGAAGCCTCCGCGCGCCGCCATCCGGTACAGACCATCCTCTCGGGGCCTGCGGCCAGCGTCTGCGGCGCCCGCTTCCTGACGGGCATCTCCGACGGCCTGGTCGTTGATATCGGCGGCACCACCAGCGACATCGCCCTTATCTCCGACGGCCAGCCGGCGGTCTCCCTTTCGGGCGCCACCGTGGCCAATTGGACCACCCACGTCCGTTCCGTGGACATCGACACCATCGGGCTCGCCGGCGACAGCGCGGTGTCAATAAACCGCGACCGGCTCGTGTCCCTGGGGCCCCGCCGTGCCGTCCCCCTCGCGGTGCTGGGCCACGAGCACCCCGGTATACTTGACGAGCTGGAATGCCTTTGGCAACTCCGCGACCGCCGGTCGCCCCTGGTCCAGCCGGTCGAATTCTTCAGGCTCGTCAAGGACGGCGCCACCCTGTACGATTCGGAGCGGCGCACCCTGGACGCCCTTTCCGGGGGTCCCCTGTCCCGCGACCGTTTGGCGGAAAGTCTCGGCGCGGGCGATCCGTCCATGGTGCCCGTCTCCCGCATGGAGACCCTGGGCCTCATCCAGCGCTCCGCGATCACGCCAACCGACGTCCTCCACTTCCGCGGCGTCTTCACGCCCTGGAACGCCGAAGCCTCGCGGCGGGGCCTCCGCCTCTTCGCCTATACGGCGCGCCTTGATCCGGAGCGTCTGGCCGACCTGATCCTGGAAACCTTCACCCGCCAGTCCGTCCGCGCCCTGGTGCACCGCCTGCTCCGGCATTCCGCCGGGCGCGGCGCCGCCTTCGCAGGCGCCAGCGAAGGCGGCGCCTGCGAAGGCGGCGCCTGCGAAGGTGGTCTGCTGGACCTGCTGCTCTCCGCCGAGATCCGCTCGGGCCTGTCCGTTAAGCCGTCTTACGCCCACCCGCTTATCGCCATCGGCGCTCCGGCCTGGGCTCTGGCCCCCGCGGTGGCCGAACGCCTGGGAGCGGCTCTGGTGGTGCCCGAGCACGCGGATGTCGCCAACGCGGTGGGCGCCATCACGGGCATGCAGATGATCGTGATCGAGGCCGTCCTTGCACCGTCCGGCCTGGGCTTCGTCGTCCATACTCCCGCGGAACGGCGGGAATTCGAAAAAATGGATGAAGCCCGGGACTGGGCACGCCTTCACGTGATGGACATGCTGGAAACGAGAATCCGGGAGGAGGGGCAGGAAGGCCTGCCGTACCATCGGGAAGTTGAAGTCCGGGATTCGATCGCGCAGACTAAAGAAGGCGAACTTTTCCTTGAGAGCGTCATCCGCGCGGTGGGCGTCTGCAAGCCCTCGCTCGTGTAGAGTCTTGGCAGGGGAGTATGGAAAGGGGGGATCATGGAATACGTCAATCTCGGTAAAACTGGCTTGAAGGTGTCGCGGATCTGCCTGGGCTGCATGAGCTACGGGGATCCTACGAGCAGCCGCCACCCCTGGTCTCTGAACGAGGCCGATTCCCGGCCCTTCATCAAGCGGGCGCTGGATCTGGGGATCAATTTCTTCGACACGGCAAACATGTACTCGGACGGGGCCGGCGAGCGGGTCGTCGGGAAGGCCCTGCGCGACTTCGCGGACCGCGATTCGGTGGTCATCGCCACCAAGCTCTACTTCGACCTGCGTCCGGGCGATCCGAACGGGCCCGGACTTTCGCGCAAGGCGATCTTCAGGGAGATAGACGCCAGCCTGAAGCGGCTGGGCACGGACTACGTCGACCTGTACCAGATCCACCGCTGGGATTATTCCACGCCGATCGAGGAGACCCTGGAAGCCCTGCACGACGTGGTCAAGGCCGGGAAGGCCCGCTACATCGGCGCCTCCTCCATGCACGCCTGGCAATTCGCCAAGGCCCTGTACCTGGCCGACCTCCAAACTAGGACGCGCTTCGTATCCATGCAGCCCCACTACAACCTGATGTACCGCGAGGAAGAACGGGAGATGCTCGCGCTTTGCCGGGACCAGGGAATCGCCGTCCTGCCCTGGAGTCCGCTCGCCCGCGGACGCCTGGCCCGTCCGTGGAAAGTGGACGCCACGGCGCGCGAGAAGATCGACACCTACGGCGCTGGCCTGTACGCCCGGACCGAGGCGTCCGACAAGCCCGTGGTCGAAGCCGTGATGGCCGTCGCCGCCGAACGCGGCCTGTCGCCCGCCCGGATCGCCCTGGCCTGGCTGCTCGGCCGGCCGGCCGTGACCGCTCCCATCGTCGGCGCGACCAAGCTCCCCCAGCTCGACGACGCCGTCGCCGCCCTGGAAGTCAAGCTGAGCGCCGAGGAGGTCGCCCGCCTGGAGGCTCCCTACCTGCCGCATGCGATCGTCGCGTTCGAATAGGGCGGCGGGGGCGGGCGGAGCCGCCGGTATGGGGGTGGGCGGAGCCGCCGGTGCCGGCGGCTGGCGGGTGATTTCGGCGTTTCCTGTCACCAAGCGGGAAGGCGGTTCTCCATGAAATCTTTCAAGACGAATTGACCTGCTCTCATGCCGATCCTGCCGCCTTGACGCCTTCCGCTTCTACCTCTACCATTCCCCGTGATGGAAGAAGATATCCGCTGGCAGCAACGATTCCAAAATTACTCAAAAGCCCTCGCGCAACTTGACGAATTCGTGGAGTTGCCGTCGCTCAATAAATTCGAGCGGCAAGGGCTGATACAGTGTTTCGAATATACCTTCGAACTCGCCTGGAAAACGATGAAGGACTACCTCGAATTCCAGGGTCTTCAAGCGCCCACCCCCCGTGCGGCTATTCAAAACGCGTTTTCCGCAGGACTCATAGCCGACGGGCATATCTGGATAGACGCTCTTGAGAAACGGAATTTAATGGCGCACACCTACGATGAGGGCAACGCGGCGGAAGCGGAACGTCTCATAAGGAACTCCTACCATCCCGTTCTCAGAACCCTCCGCGTGTTCTTCTCCGCGATGCACCAGGAAGAGGGATGACGCTCGGGCTGACCGAGGACGATCTGCGCTATATCCGGGATACCCTTGCCCGTTTCCCGGAGGTGGAGCGGGCGGCCGTTTTCGGTTCCCGCGCGAAGGGAACGCACAAACCCGGTTCCGACATCGATCTGGCGATTTGGGGAGAGAGCGTTTCTTTCTCGGTAGTCGCGGCCCTAAGAGCGGCGTTGCAGGATGAGGGGCCGATGCCTTATTTGGTTGACGTCGTTGACCGCAGCCACTTGGAGCATCACGACCTGGCCGGACATATCGATAGGGTTGGGATGGAAGTATACCGCCGCGGCTGACGCGGGTATTACAAATCGATATCGATCCCCAGCCGGACCAGGATCGGATTGAGCGTGACTTCTTCCTTGAAGCGTACGTCCGCCAGCTCCAGGGATGCCTGGACTTCACGCTCGGCTCTTCCCGATCGGAGACCCGCTTCCCCCGCCAGCTGTACTCTATCGCTTAGCCGTAGATACCAGACAGTGGAAACCCCCGCATACGGGACCAGTATCGACCCGTAGCCGGTAAAAACGACGGCGCCGCCGAACTCCGCGGCGCCCCGGCCCTCCCATCGACCCAGGCTGAGGATGCGTTTGTCGATGAACAGGGAAAGCGCGGGATCGTCCAGGGAAAAGTCCGCGTTTTCGAAGCCCAGCGCGGCGGTGAAACCGTAGCCGAAGGTCCCGCCGGGGGAATAACGGCGCAATTGGGCGCAAATGCCGTCGGTTCCCGCCAGAAGGGCAATCCCTCCCCGGGGAACGGCTTGCACGGCGCAGATCGAAATAGCCAGAAACATGCCGGCGAAGGATAATCGGTTTTTCATTCTATGACTTCCGCGCTGATGCTTTTGACGATGTCCAGTGCGCCGGTGATTTCCGAAAGGTTGGCGTAGATGTCCCCGCTTGATCCGTCGGGGCTGCCGTGCCCGACCAAGATAAATTGGGAATCGGAGTCGGCCGCGTCCAAATCCACCACGCACCGATACACCAGGGATGGCTGACCGCTTCCCCCTTCACCTCCGGAGTAGCCGGGGGAGCCTTTTTCCGCGTTTTTCGGGAACGCGTCGTTGAAATCCGTTGAGTGATTCACTTCCGCGAACAGGACGAACCGTCGGGGCGAAACGCCCGGTTTCGGAGTCAAGGCGATGTCGATCGACGAAACCGGCGTTGCCCCGGTAACTCCGTCGATCGCTGTGCTATCCTTGCGGGCCATCCAGACCGGCAAGGCTTCGGGGCGAGGATTGCCGCCGTTGAAAAGCCATTTTCCCGTCGCCGTTTTTCGGCTGACGAAGAGCGTCCCGGCGAAATTCCCTTCCTCCGTTTCCATCCAAAGAGCGATCTGAGGGGGATTCTTTTGAAACAGGCTGAAGCGATGCAGCCAGCCGTTTCCCGCCTCAACGCGGATGAGGACGTCCCCGGTTTCAGCGGAAAGGGGCGTCATCGCGCATGCTCCGGATACCCCGGACGAAAGCGCCGTGATGAGCAGCGCGAGGACGCGAAACGCTGGCAGGGCGTACCCGTTCAGCCATGTTCGGCGTTCATGTTTCATATATTCGTCTCCTTCAGGATGGCGTCCGTCAGACCGTCCACGGCCGACAGAATTCGTTCCCAGCCCGCCTGGGTGGAAATATCGACACCGCCGAACACGGGAGCCCGGTCAGCGATGAGCGCGAGGTAATAGATGCCGCCGACGACGACAGCCGAGAGGGCGGCGACATCGCGTTTTTCTCCGATCGAATCGGACAGGGTCCTCGCGAGCGCGGCGCCCTGTTCCTCTACCCGGGCCATCACCGCCGCCGCTGCCGCGTCCTTTTCGGCGATAAACCAGCGAAGGATCTCCCGCGCGATAGGGTCAGTCCGAAGGTTTTCGGCTTGGTCCCTGAGGAGCTTTTTCATTTCGGCTATTACGGTGATTTTGTCTCCGCCGGCTTCCCTTACGGAACGTTCGGCGTCGCGCGCGCTTCGGATCCAGAAATTGCGCCGCGAAGCCCATTCCTCCAACAATTCCCGATACCCGCCGAAGTATCGGTAAATCAGCACTTTGGAGACGCCTGCCCTTTCCGCGACCGCGTTCACTCCGAGCGCGCCGAACCCGTGCTCCTCCACAAGGCGGGTGACCGCCTCAAGAATGTTTTCTTCGGTTTCCGGCCGGTTTTTTCCCATGTTGATCACCTCTTACTACAATGTAACCCATCGGTTACATTGTTTCCGGAAAATCCGGGCCTTCATCAAAAATTGTTTCACAAAATCTTCCCATCCGGTTAATAGTGACCTGCATGTCTGTTGTCGCCTGTCCATCTCCTCTCGTGTCGGGGGGGATCGACGGCGGCGCATTTCGATGACTTCCGCATCGAATTTACCGAAAAAGTCGAAGCGCGGTGCACGCTCGGGCCGTGGTATTCCGAAAGGAGTATCCATGAAACGAATCATCCGATTGTTTTCCTTGCTTGCCGTCCTCGCGTCCCTCGTCGCATTCAGCCGCCCGCCCGAGCCGATGACGAGGATCGTCGGTGAGGCGGTCTACCCCGACGGACAAACCATCCCTTTCACTTGGTGGAGAGTCGGCTTCATCCTTGCCCGGGTCGAAGGCATGGGGCTCAACATCTACCGGGAACCCGAGAATTGGACTATCGATGCGGAGGGCGTTCCCCGACGGTACGCCGTCGATCCCGGTCCCTCCCTCGGTTTCCACGTGCCCGTGATCGCATACGAGGACGATCCCGATTTCGGTACCGAGCTCGTGTACTTCGAGGTCGCGATGGAACGGGATTTCATGACGGGACGGAAGATCGAGCCGGAATCGGGACCGGGCGAGGGCCAGCGGACATACCGCTGGACCGATCCGGAGAACGGCAAGGAAGCCTTACTCGTCGTCTCCGCCGAAAGCGGGCTACCCCTGCGGGCCGAAATCAGGGACGGGGGAACGGCGAAGGTCGTCCTCGTGTACCGGGAGTACGTCACGGGCCTCCCGGTGGACTTCAATCTGTTCGCGCCCCCCGAGGGACTGGTATTTCCGGAATAGGCGCGCGGGATTGAAGCCGGTTCCCTCCTCCCGTGCGTCGGCGCCCGTTCCGATTCGAACAAATTCTCCTTCCGGACGCGACGCCCGGGTTTCGCCGTCGTACAATAGTCGTGAAGGAGTACCCGAATGGATACGAAAAACCCGCGGGCGATCTTTGCGGCGTGCTTGTGCGTGGCGTTTGTCGTGGCGTCCGTCGCGGCTGCGGCCGCCCAGGTTCCATCTTCGCGGCCCCTCGATCTCGTCGTCGCCCTCGACGTATCCGGCAGCATGGCCGGGTCGGACGTCTTCGCGAGCGTGAAGGCATACCTGGAAAAGGACGTGCTCCGGCCGCTGCTGAAGCCGGGGGACCGTTTCACGCTCATCCTCTTCGGGAAGGAAGCCAGGACCGCCGCCGCGCGGGAGATCGCGCGGCAGGAGGACGTTGACGCGGTCGTGGCTTCCGTCGCGGCCTTGCGGGCAGACGACGGATACACCGACCTGGGAGCGGCGCTGGAAGCCCTGGACTCGGCCATGGCGCCGCGCTCCGACGGGCTTTATCGGACCGCCTCCATCTTCATCACCGACGGCAAGAACGCGCCTCCGCCGGGAAGTCCCTTCTTCGGCAAGGACCTCTCGGTGGACGAACGCTTCGCGGGCGCCGGCCGCAGGATCGCGCGCAAAGGCTGGATCCTGTACGTCGTGGGCCTCGGCGCGGAAACGGACGCGCCGGCCGTGGCGGCGGCGGTCGAGGGCTCGGTCATCGTGGAAGCGCCCGCCTCGCCGGGTGCGGCCTCTTCCGCGCTGGCCGCCGCTCCCCTCGGGACTTACCTCGCGGAGACTGCCACGGCCGCCGAGGAACGCGCGGCCTCCGCGGCCTCCGCAGCGGCCCCCGCAGCCGCCGCAGCGGCAGCCGCGGGATCGCCTGCCGGAGGGACCGGAGCGGGCGGGATCGGATCCTGGGGGATCGGGTGGTGGTTGTTCTCGGGAGCCGCCGTCATCGCCGCGGCGCTCGGGGCGATCCTCGTCGCGAGGAGGCGGAAATCGAAGGGATCCAAACCTTGAGCGCCCGGGCGGCCGCGGGCCGCCCGCCGCGGACCGCCCGCCGCCGCGAACCGCCCGCCGCGGATCGCCCGCCGCGGACCGCCCGTCGCGGACCGCCCGTTGCGGGCTCCCCTTACGCCCCCGTCTTTTCCAGGTAGTACGAATAGTCCCCTTCCCAGACCTTCAGGGAGCCGCGGTCCACCTCGAAGACGCGGTCGGCGAGGTGCCTGAGGAAGTACCTGTCGTGGCTGACGATCATGATGGTGCCCGTGAAGGCCTTCAGGGCTTCGAGCAGGACTTCCCTGCTGGCGATGTCCAGATGGTTGGTCGGCTCGTCCAGCACGAGGAAGTTGACCGGGGATGCCAGCAGGCAGGCCAGCATGACCCGGCTCTTCTCGCCGCCCGAGAGCACGGAGATGCGCTTGTCAGCGTCGTCCCCTGAAAACAGGAAGGCGCCCAGCAGGTTCCGTATCGAACCGACGGATTCCCGCGGGAGCCGGCTCGACAGTTCCTCGAAGACGGTAAGGGAAGGATCCAGAGTGTCGCCGGAATACTGGCTGAAGTAGCCGACCTCCACGCCCGCGCCGAGGACGCAGTCGCCGGACGTCGGCTCGGTAGTTCCCGCGACTATCTTCAGCAGGGTGGATTTCCCCGCCCCGTTGACGCCGGCGACGGCGATCTTGTTGCCGCGGACCACCGTGCCCGTGACGCCGGAAAATACCGGGTGCGCGCCGCCGCCGCCCAGCGGCCACTCCTTGGCGAGGGAGCGCAGGTCCGCGACGATGTCGCCGCTCCTCTTTGCCGGCGGAAATTCGAACTTCATCGTCCTGAGTTCCTTCGGCAATTCGACCCTGTCGATCTTCTCGATCGCCTTGATCCGGGACTGGACCTGCGCCGCGTATGCCGCGCGCGCAGCGAAGCGGGCGATGAACTCCTCTTCCTTGGCCAGCATCGCCTGCTGCCGTTTGTGCGTGGCGATCAGCTGCTCCCGCCTGACCTCCCGCTCGCGGAGGTAGAACTCGTAGTC
>DPXI01000033.1:0-743 GCA_003527485.1 Treponema sp.
GCCGCCTGCGAGCAGATCGGCCGTGGCAAGATGAACAACGGAAAGCCCCTTACTGAAGTCATCGCCGGACTGGACGGCAACGTCTCCGCCATGCTGAAGATTTTCGATCCCAATTGTTCCTTCAAGCTTACCCATGGAGCCGTCAAGGACATCGCCCGCGCCGAAATGGACACCATGATCGGCATGGTCACCGGCAAGATCGATTCCACCAAATACGCGGAAACCCAGGTATTGAGCAAGATCACCGATTATTGGAATAACTCCGTCGCGGAAGCCCAAGTCTTCCTTCAGGACAACTTCCTCTACAAGGGCAAGCTCGCGGACGACATCGCCAAGGCGACGAAAAAGTAGTAAGCCGCACAGGATTTTCTGAAAAATGAGAAAAGGGTTTTTCCTTTTCTCATTTTTTTTGGAAACGTTGTAGTTTCGGGCGGTTCCGGTACAGATTCCACTTGTTGAGGATGGTTTAGGATGGGAATGAACGCCAAATCTATTCAGATTGATCGGCAGAAGATCGTGCTGGTCTCGATTTTCGCAATGATCATGGTGGCGATGAGCTTCTTGTCACCCAGATTCCTGCAGGTCAACAATTTCATGAATATCTTCCTGCAGTTGGCGCCTTTGATCATCATCGCCTCCGCCGCTAACCTGCTGATGATATCCGGAAATTTCGACCTATCGATCGGCAGCGTCCTGGCGTTCAGCGCGATCATGCACGCGTATCTGTCCAAACAAGGGGTTCC
>DPXI01000033.1:825-8711 GCA_003527485.1 Treponema sp.
TCCGGAATCAGGGTTCCCTTGGTCTTGGTAGCCCTGTACGCCATAGTCGGATTACTGGCAGGACTCTGCGGGGTCATCCAGGTATCGAGGGTCGGCTCGGGTTTTCCCAACATAGCCGAAGGTATGGAATTCGATGTGGTGGTCGCCATCGTCCTGGGCGGAACCAGCATGCTGGGCGGCTCAGGTTCGACCATCGGCATGATACTGGGCGCATCCATAGTCGGCGTGGCGGCCAACGGCCTCAATCTCCTGAATGTCCCCTATTTCTACCAAACGCTGAGCAAGGGCATTCTGCTCCTTATCTCGGTATTCGCCGATCAAGCCATCAGACGGCGCGGCTAAGCAGGGAGGATCGAAATGGACCCCAAGAACACGGATCCATTGATGAGCATCAAGGGTCTTCGGAAGGAATTTCCGGGCACCCTGGCCATCAACAACGTCAGCTTCGATATCCGCCGCAACACGATACATTGCCTCATCGGCGAGAACGGATCAGGCAAGTCGACCATGATCAAAATCCTGACCGGCGCCATGGAAAGAACCGGGGGCGAGATATTCTTCGAGGGAATGCCCTTTCAACCCAAGACCATCAAAGAGGCCATGGCCCGCGGCATTACGGCCCTATACCAGGAACTCAATGTCGTGGATGACCTTTCCGTAGAGGAAAATCTGACCCTGGGACGGGAAAACCAACGCTTCGGCATGATCCTGAAACATGCCGACCTATCTTCCCTGATCGCTAACCTTAAAAGCCTGGACGAGTCCATCAAGCTGACTGACCGCGTCGGCGACCTCAGCGTCGCGCAACGGCAGGTCGTCGAGATCGCGAAGGCGATTTCCACCGACTGCAAAATGCTGATCATGGATGAGCCGACGGCATCCCTGAGCGAGGAAGAAACCAAACGGATGTTCAAGGTGATCCGGAAGTTGAAGTCCAAAGGAATCACGATCATTTATATCTCGCACAAGCTCAGCGAGGTTTTCGAGATCGGGGACGACGTTTCGGTCCTTCGAGACGGGGAAATGATCGGCAGCCGCGTCGTGGCCGAGATCCGGAACGAGACGAGCTGCAATTCGGAATCCGAGGCATGCCTTGAATTGGTGAAAATGATGCTGGGGAAAGTGGTTCTTGAGGAATACGTCTCCAGCGGAAACGAACGGACCGAAAAAATCCTTGAGGCGAGGAACATCGGCACGAAAAAATTGCGCGACGTGAGTTTCGAGCTCTACAAGGGCGAGATTTTGGGCTTCTATGGACTGGTCGGCGCGGGAAAGACCGAGGTTGCGCAGGTCCTGTACGGCATGGATCCTTACACCGGCGAGATTCTTTTCAAGGACAAGCCAATGAAGATCAAGAATGTCGCGTGGGCCTTGAGGGCCGGCATCACGCTGATCCCGGAGGAACGGCGGATCGCCGGGATCTTCGGCCAGCTTTCGATCCGGGCGAACGTCCCGATTATGCGGATGCGGAAAGTAATGAAGAACGGCGTCATCAACCGCAATAAGGAGAACCAGCTCGCCGACGGCTTCATCAAGAACATGTCCCTTGCCACCACGAGCAGGGAGAAGGTCGTCGGCTTCCTGAGCGGAGGGAACCAGCAAAAAGTGGTGATCGCCAAATGCCTGAACCGGGAAAGCGATATCCTTCTGATGGACGAACCGACCAGGGGAATCGATGTCGGCGCCAAGCAGGAAATACACGACATAATCCGCGAACTCGCCGACAAGGGAAAAGGCGTGATCGTATTTTCCTCGGAACTCCCCGAAATCATGCAGCTCTGCGACCGTATCGTACTCATGTACGAAGGTTCGGTGAGGACGGTATTGAAAAACGGGGGGAATCTGGACAGCGACCGGGTGATGGCCCTCGTGGCAGGCGGAGAGGTGACGGCATGAGGCAATCGAGAGATTTCACCAAGATCATCAGGGACCCGAAGTTCCTCATGTCCATCATCCTGATATTGCTGAATGTGTTTTTCGCGATCTATTCGGACAGTTATTTCTCCATCGAGAATATTTTCAACATGCTGAAGCAATCGTCCATGATCATAATCGTCGCATCCGCCGCCACGATCCTGATGATGACGGGCAACTTCGACTTGTCCACCGGAAGCAATCTCGCGATGACCGGCGTGATATACGCCATCCAGCTTTCGGCCGGCATGCCTTTATGGCCGGCGGCGATAATCGCCGTCCTTTGCGGGTCCATGATAGGTGTGGTGAACGGGGTACTGGTGTCGAAAATGGAATTCCCGCCTTTTATCGCCACGCTGGGTACGATGTATGTGGGAAGGGGTTTGGCCCTGATCTTCGCAGACGGAACGCCGGTGCGGGGGGAAAAGATCCCGCTCGGTATCGCCACCTTGGCGCGCGGGGAATTCCTCGGCATTCCGATACCGATATTTTTCATCGTCGTCATCGTGGCCGTTTTCATGGTAGTCGAGAAAAAGTCTGTCTTCGGCAAGTACTCCATGGCGATCGGCGGCAACAAGAACGCCGCCTTCTTCTCGGGAATTAACGCCGGCGGCGTCGTGTTCTGGAATTACCTGATCGTCGCGGTGCTGGCCGCCTTCGCCGGAATCCTGACGTCTTCCCGGCTTGCTTCCGGCGATCCGCGTATCGGCGTCGGATTTGAATTCGACGTCATTCTGGCGATTCTGCTCGGCGGTACCAGTCTCAAAGGCGGAAAGGGCTCGGTCATCGGAACCCTCATCGGTGCCCTGATCGTGGCGGTTCTCGGGAATGGCCTGGACATGCTGAATATACTCACCTTCTGGCAAAGCATCCTGAAGGGCCTGATATTCGTCTTCGCTATCATCATCAACGAGAAGATCCTGAAGAACATCGGAAAGGACAAATTGGTGACTGCCAAGAATTAGCTGGAGAGAGGAGGACGAGCATGCATCCATTCGAATTCGACATGACGACGAAGGCGATTTTCGGCGAAGGCGCCGTGGCCAAGGTGGGCGGACTCGCGGCCGGTTTCGGCAAGAAAGCCCTCCTCGTCACCTACGACGAGGACTTCGTGAAGAAGATGGGTTTCTACCAGAAGGTGGCCGAAAGCTGCAAGGCCGCCGGCGTCACCCTCGTGAGCGCCTTCGGCGTCAAAAGCAACCCGACGGTCGAGCACGCCGCGGGCGTCATAGCCCTGGCAAAGAAAGAGAAGCCCGACGCGATCATCTCCCTCGGCGGCGGCAGCGCCACCGACGAGGCCAAGTTCGTCGGCATCGCGGCCGGTTATGACGGCGATCCCTGGGACCTCGCCTCCGGCAAGGCACCCATCACCTCCTGCCTTCCCATCATCGCGGTCGTGACCATCCCCGCCACGAGCTCCGAGCTCAACGGCACGTCCGTTATGTCCTACGAGAAGATCCAACGGAAGGACGGATTCGTCAGCGGCCTCATGCGCCCCAGGTTCGCGGTCCTCGATCCCGAGTTGACTTATACGATCCCGCTCAAGCAGACGGCGTATTCCGCCGCGGATATCGTTTCGCATCTCCTCGAATCCTATATCGGCCATAGCCTCGGCTGGGCTCCCTTCCAGGACCACTATTGCCAGGGCGGCATACGCACGATCATGGAATGCATGGAACGGCTCCTTGCCGATCCCAAGGACAAGGAGGCCCGCGCCCAGATGATGTGGACCGCCTCCTACGCATGGAACGGCTTCTATCCGTGCGGCCTCGGAGGCGCCGACGCGACCATCCACGTCCTTGGCCACTCGCTCAGCAATTTCTACGACACGCCGCACGGCGCCGCCATGTCGGTGACCATCCCCGCCACCATGCGCTATTTCCTCACGACCAAGACCGGAAAGCTGGCTGAAATAGCCCGCGAAGTGTTCAGCATCCGCGAAACTGACGACCTTGCGGCGGCGAAGTCCGGCATCGCGGCTTTCGTGGCCTGGTTCAAGAAGATCGGCTCCCCCACCACCCTTGCCGAGGCCGGGATCCCGTCGGACGCCATCGCGAAGCTGGCTCCCGACGCCCTGAAGACGGCTCAGGCCTGGGGACTCGGCGAGCTGTATACCCTGGACATTTGCACGCGGATGTTCGAGCTGTGCAAATAGGGGAAGCGCGACCACCCCAAAAGCGGCGCCGCTTCCTTGCCGGCGGCGGCATCGCCTCACCGCCGACGGTCAGCCGATAGCCGCTCCCCGTCATGCGGCGCGGCCGGCCCGCCGGCGGTTCACCTGTCCTTATAGAACTCCGCCATCACCCGGAAGGCGAGCTTCTTGGTCTTTCTGTCCTCGTCGATCAGGCCCTTGCGGTTGAACAGCTCCTGGTGGCGGTTCAGGCGGCGCGGGCAGCGGAAATCGTACAGGATCCAGGGGGTGGTCCCCTTGATGTAGGGGCAGGCGGCGATGACTTCCACCTGCTTCTCGTACAGGCGCGCCTGCTTGTCCTCGGTCCACAGGTCGTCCACGCTGCCGCGGTCGCCCAGGCGCGCGTCGCCGCCGAATTCGCAGATGACCACGGGTTTGTCCGGGGCGGAATTTTCAAGGATGCGCGGAAGCTTGGCGAAGTCCGGATCGTACCAGCCGTAGTATTCGTTGACGCCGATGATGTCCAGGTGGTCGGCGAGGCGGTCCTCGATGGCGAGCTTTTCGTGGTTGATGAGGCAGGCTGCGGATATGGGGCGCGTGCCGTCCAGCTCCCGGGCCCTGGCCGCCAGGCGCGACATGAACGACAGGCGGGTGTCGCTGTCGGCGTTCTCGTTCCCCACCGACCAGATCGCGACGCTCGCGCGGTTGCGGTCCCGCAGCACAAGTTCCGACAGCTGGTTCTCCGCGTCGGCGTAGGTGGCCGGATTGCCGAAGGCGATGGCCCAGTAGACGGGTACCTCCGCCCAAAGCAGCACGCCTTCCTCGTCGGCGATGCGCGCGAACCGGCCGTCGTGGGGATAATGGGCCAGGCGAAGGTAGTTGCCGTTCAATTCCCTCAGGTGCGCGATGGTGGAGCGTATCGTGGCCTCGTCGGTAGTCTTGCCCGTCAGGAAATGGTCCTCGTGGACGCAGATGCCTTTCAGGAATATCGGCTTGCCGTTGAGCAGGATGTCGCGGCCCCTGACGGAGATCCTGCGGAAGCCGATCCTGTCGCGGACCAGGTCGCAGGTCGAAGCGACGGCGGCGCCGGCCGCCGCGCCGGCCGCGGCGGTGGCGCGGCCGCCGGCCGCGTCTGGACTGGTTGACGTGAAGGACAGCTCGACTTCGTAGAGTTTCGGGTTCTCCGGCGACCAAAGCTCGGGGGAGGCAGGAATCCGCGCCGTCCCCCTTCCGTCCTTGACGGCGATCTCCGCGTCGACGCCGAGTTCCCCGATGCGCAGGCGGGCCGTTCCAGATGCTTTCCCCGGCGCCGCGCCCGCTCCGCCGTCAATTTCGAGGTCCAGGAGGAGGACGGAGTCCGAGGGGTCCAGGCGGAGGAACCAATCCTTGATGAAGACGGACGGAACGCGGAGCAGCTTCACGTCGCGGTACAGGCCGCCGTAGTTGAACCAGTCGGTGTTGTCCATCGGAACCCGGTCGGCGCGGCGCCGCGCTTCCACGACGACCACGATGCGGTTGTCGGCCTCGGCGACGCCGGAGATTTCGGCGCAGAAGGGCGTGGAGGCGCCGTCGTGGGTACCGAGGAGTTTGCCGTTAAGGAAGACCGTTGCGCGGTAGGCGGCGCCTTCGAAGCGGAGGAAGGCGCGCTCGCCCGGCTTCTCGCCAAGATAGCGGAATGTGCGCGTATAGACTCCCGAGCCTTCGAAATAATGGAGCTCTTCTCGTTCCAGGTTCCAGCACGCCGGGACCTTCATGCGTTCCCAGGACTCCCAGTCCCAATCCACGGGCATCGGGCGGCCGGCCTCGTCGCGGGTCTTTTCCAGGAACCATTTGGCGCGGCGGCAGGTGTCGTACCAGTCGACGCCGAAATTCCAGCGGCCGTTCAGGGATTCGGCGGCACGGCCGGAGTCTTTCACGAGACCCGCGGCGTCTAGCCGGAGTGCGAGGAAAGCCGCCTCGTAGTCGGCGTCGTGGATGTCGGAAAGGAAATTACCGGATTCTTTGGACAAAATGAGCTCCTTGCGGCCTGCGGCCGTCAGCCTTTTACGCCGCTGGCGGCGACGCCTTCGACGAAGTATTTCTGCGCCGAGAGGAAGATGACCATCACCGGGATGATCGAGATGAACGAGGCCGCCATCTGCGGTCCCACGTAGGTGTAGGTTTCGGTGGCGAAGTCGGCCATGCCCAAGGGCAGGGTCTTCAGGCCCTGGTTGGTGATGTAGATGAGCGGAGCGAAGAAGTCGTTCCAGAAGAAGCGGAAGCTGAAGATGATCTGGGTGGCGATCACGGGCTTTGCCAGGGGCAGCATGAGACGGAAGAATATGGAGAATTCGCCGGCGCCGTCAATATGCGCCGCTTCCACATAGCTGTCGGGGATAGTCATGAAGAACTGCTTGATCAGGAAGGTCCCGAACGCGGTGAAGGCCCCCGTGAGGATCAGGGCCCGATGCGTATCGTAAAGGCCGAGATTCCGGACGATGATGAACTGGGGGATGATGATCGCCTGGATGGGGATCATGATGGAAACCACGTAGAGCATGAACACGAGATCCCTTCCCCGCCATTTCAGCTTGGAGAAGGCGTAGGCGCCTGTAGTCGCGGTCAACAGCTGGACTATCACGATGATCGTCGTCAGCTTAAGCGAATTCCAGAAATATAGCGGGAAGCGGTCCAAGAGCTTTGAGAAATTCTCCAGCGTCGGGACTTTCGGGATGACGCTCATCGGAAAATCGTAAATCTCGCCGTCCACCTTGAAGGCCGTGGACGCCATCACCATCAAGGGCATGATGATTACGAAGGCGGTGAGCACGAGCAGGACGGCCCGTGCGGCGCGGAAAGCGGAATTCGCCCCGTTTCTAGACGACGTCATAATTCACCCACTTTTTCTGTCCCCGCTGCTGTATGAGGGTCACCATCAGCACGATCGCCAACAAGGTCACCGATTCGGCCGCGGCGTAGCCGAAACGGAACAGCGAAAAACCGTTCTTGTAGATGTCGAAAACCAACACGGATGTGGAACCCGCCGGCCCCCCTCCGGCCTGTCCGCCGGTCATGATGTAGATTTGGTCGAAGACCTGAAACGCGCGGATTATCGCGATTGTGATGGAATAGAACATGATGGGCGAGAGTCCCGGCAGGGTGATCGAAAGGAAGCGCCTGACGGAACCCGCCCCGTCGATCGCGGCCGCCTCGTACAGCGAGCGGCTTATGGTCTGCAGGCCGCCCAGGAAAAGCACCATGTAATAGCCGAAGCTTTGCCAGACGGTGACCAGGATTATCGTCGCGAGCGAGCTTTTCTCGCTGCCGAGCCACAGGGGCGCCCGGATGCCGAGCGAGCGGATGACCATGTTCAGGGGACCCCGCTTGGGATCCAGGATGAGCATGAACGCAAGGCTGACGGCCACCGAGGAAAGCACGTTAGGCAGGAATATAACGCCGCGGAAGAAATTGCGTCCAAGCAACTTGTCGTTGAGCAGCAGCGCGAAAGCGAGCCCCAGGACGAGCTGGAGCGCCACCGTCCAGCTCGTGAAAATGAAGGTTGTCGCGAGAGCGCCGAGGAATTTATCGTTGGAAAAGGCTAGCAGGTAATTGGCCAACCCCACGAAACGGAAGCGGGGACCGCCCGAAAAATTGGTGAGCGAGATGGCGAAGGCCATCGCGATGGGTGCGACGACGAAAAGCGCGAAACCGAGCAGGCTGGGAAGGATGAAGGCCGCGACTACGGGCCACGGCGTACGGACTAATCGCTTCATGGTAACTCCGGGGTCGGCTGAAGGAAGAAACCCAGAAAGTAAATGAGCCCCGGCCATCAGGGCCGGGGACGAGCGGATCAGGTTCGATC
>DPXI01000028.1 GCA_003527485.1 Treponema sp.
CCCATATAGAGGAGGTGCTCGGGTCTGGAAACCTCATAACGCCCCTGCTTGTCGAGGGGCGGAGCCGCCGGCACCAAATCCGCCCAAACGGCGGCCGCGCCGGACAAGAACGCGAATGCGAATATCAACGCCGATAACTTTCTCTTCACGATAACGCCTCCTGTGATGACGATCCTGAAATAGAAAAGGGATTGATCAATAATTCTGCCGTTCCATGCGTTCTCCGACTTGAGCCGGTGTACCCGCGAAAGGTCCCGGACTCTCCATCTTGATGCTGGTCAGCGCTGCCGCGTAATGGACTGACTCGCTTACGCCGTGCGTCGCGCGGCGGGCGATATATGCCAGGAAACAGGTGTCGCCCCTCCCCGCCCTGCCGTCGAGCCGCACCGGATCGAAGGGCGCGCGGTGGAAGCCGGAACCGTCATAGGCCAGGACCTCGTCCTGCCGGGTGATGACGATCTCCCGGCCGCCCCACGCGAAGAGCTTCCTGGCGGCTTCCTCACGGTCCTCGGTACCGGCTATCGCCTTGATCTCGACGGAATCCGCCTTGATGAAGTGCGCGTACGGAAGGAAGGTTTCCTTGGCCGGCCAGTCGCGGAACTCCACGTCGTCCTTCGCGAAATGGCGAAGGACGGCCTGCAGGTCCAGAGCCACCCGCCCCCTCGCGGCAAGGATGCGGATCGCCTCATCGGGCACCTCGTCCTTGAAGAGGGCCGCGATATGGTAGACCGAAGCATCCGGGAGGCCGCCGATGTCAGCCATCGTGAACGAATCCGCCGCTGAAACGAGTTTCAGCTTCCGCTCGTCCGGATTCGGAGAATGGAAGATGTTCTCTATCGATGTCGTCGCCCCGGAGGGGAGGAAGCGGACTTCGACCCCCTCCCGCCCCAGAAGGTCCACGGAAGCGCGGTCCGCCAGCGCCATCTTGGTGACGACCAGGACCTTCGCGCCGCTCCGCGCCGCGGCGACGGGGGAAAAATAGGCCGCCCCTCCGACGAAGGGCGTGCGGACGCCCATCATGTCCCTGACGTCGTTGGTTATATGGCCAACGCAAATGATGTCGTACTTCATGACCTCACCTTTCCGTGCCGCTCGACTACGGCGAGAAGATCTTCGAAAACGTTTAAGTGAAAATCCGCGATGATGCCCTCGGGGCAGTTGAAAGACACGGTGCGCATTCCCGCCTTCTCGGCCCCCCGGATTTCAAAATCCTCGTGCCCGACAAAAGCGACTTCGCCCGGATCGACGTTCGCCCGGCGGGCGAATTCCAGATAGATCGACGGATCGGGCTTGGCGGCGCCGAAATCGATGGAGCTGACAACTTCCCGGACGACGCAGCCGAGCCCCATCGCTTGGAACCAATTGGCCTTTTCACGCGCGCTCTGGAAACTGTTGGTGATCATGCCCATCGGAATGCCCCACGCCTCCAGGGCGAGCAGGGTTTCCCGCTCGGTCGGATAGAGCCGGATGCGGCGGCTGAACTCCAATTCCTTCGCCGCGATCCCGGCCCGCGCGGCCTCGTCCGACACGCCTATCCCGTCCATGAACCGTTCCATCGCTTCGCCCTTGCCTATGCCTCCGTCGAACGAAGCGTTCATCCATCGGCGGAAGTCGCCGGCCGCGCCGGCCCGATCGAGGCCGGGAACCAGGGTCGCGGCGATGTAATCAACCAGCTCGTCCACGAAATCCGAATCGCGGTAATACAGAACCCCGTTACCGTCGAAGGCGAGAGCCTTGATCATCGGTCTTTCTCCTTGCCGGGCCCTCCGAGGGGAAATCCGGCCGCACGCTACTTCTTCTTGAGGGAAATCCAGAAATTCGTCACCTTGACCGTGTTGGGATAGTTGTATTTGGCGTCCTCGGACCAGAGGTTCATCGCAGTGAGGGGAGTCGCACTCTTGGTGGCCATGTCGCTCCTGGTCGGCCAGGCGCCCTCCACGTCGAAGGGTTTGAAGCCCGCCGCCTTCCCGTCGGTTTCTCCCGCCATGTAGCGGATGAGGAGCTTGGCTGCGTTGGGGTGCTGGCCGCCTTCGACCATGGGGAGATATGCCGGATTGCCGGTGCTGGAGCGGGGCTTCAGGGTGGTCACCATGCCGAGCTTCAGTCCCTTGCTCTTGTCGCGGATCTTGGATGAGGTGGCGATGCCGATGGGCGGGTTCTTCTGTCCGGCGGCTCCGATCGCGTCCACCACTTCCTGGTCGGAACTGGTGATGATCAGATCGTTCGCGGCCAAGCGCTTGATGAACTCGTAGCCGGCGTTGGCGATTCCGGGGCTGAGCTTGATGTCCTGGCCGAACTCGCGTTTGTAGTCCGCCGCCATTTCGGCGGAGTTCTGGACGAAACTGCAGAACAGGCCGAGGGTCTCGATGGCCGCCTGCGGATTTGTGAGCATGATCTTGCCCTTCCATTCGGGGCGCGTGAGGTCCCACCAGCTGTCGATGGGATCCTTGTCGTAAACTTCGGTGTTGTAGAACACGAGTTTCATTTCCAGGTAGATCGCGAATCCGGGCCGCTTGAACTCGTTGGCTACCTTGACGCCGATATCCTTGGGAACGTAGCTGTGCACGACGCCGCGGGCGTAGAAGTCGTTCGCCATCGTGCCGTCGGAATCCTTCACGAAGATGACGTCGGCGTTCTTGATGCCGGCGGCGTTCTCGCGTTCGATCTTCTCGAAAATTTCGGTATTGCGCATGTCGTAGGCTTCGACCGTGACGCCGGGGTACTGTTTTTCGAAGCTCGCCTTCACGTCCTTGCTCCGGCTGGACATGGAATACAGGACCACCTTCCCTTCCTTCTTGGCGGCTTCGTAAAGCTGCTCGGTCGTATCGGGAGCGTCGAGCGCCGCCTTCTTGGACCAAGCCGTAGCCGTTTGCGCCCAGATCGTACCCGTCGACAGCGCGAGGGCCATGAGAGACGCGATCGCGGCTACCGTCGCACGCTTACTGATGAACATGTAGTACCTCCGTTTAGAGAAATGATCCAGATGGTGTATTCCCGAACCTCCGGGTCCCTCATGAGAGGGCTCCGAGGGCGATGCGCCCGCTTGCCTTGTCGTAGACATTGAGTTTGTCAGTCTGGACGGAAAGCCACGCGCTCTCGTCCTGGCCGAATTCTTCCTGCCCGATGACCTTCGCCATGATCATATCGCCGTTGACGGCAGCCTGGATGAGGGTCTCCGAACCCGCCGGAAGCGCGGAATAAATGCGGCAGGGCACCGCGCCCGGAGTCCGGACACGGCCGATATGCACGTGCTCCGGCCGGATCGCCAGAACCGAAGAGACTCCGCAGGCGACGGGTTCGACGCCCATGGGCGGGAAGCGGGCGTTCCGCGCTGCCGCCCGGTCCAGCACCATCCGCCCCAGCACCGAGTCCGTCACCAACGCGTCTCCGTCGGTTGAACAGCAGCATTCGACGAAATTGATCTTCGGATTGCCGATGAAGTCCGCGACGCGGAGCTCCACCGGATTGCCGTACAGCCCCTTGGGCGTATCCACCTGGACGAGGCGGCCCTCGAAAAACACTGCGATCTTGGTGGACATGGTCAGGGCTTCGACCTGGTCGTGCGTGACGTAGACCACGGTGGTCTTGAGCTCCTGATGGAGCCGCTTGAGTTCGGATCGCATCTCGATGCGGAGCTTGGCGTCCAGGTTCGAAAGCGGCTCGTCCAGCAGGAGCACCCGCGGTTCCGAGACGATGGACCGGGCGATCGCGACGCGCTGCTGCTGTCCGCCCGAAAGCTCCGAAGGGTAGCGTTCGGCGAACTCCTGTATATGGAGCCGCCCGAGCGCGCCCGTCACCTTTTCCGTGATCTTCGCCTTGGCCATTTTTTTGATGACGAGCCCGAAGGCGACGTTTTCGAACACGGTCATGTGAGGCCAGAGGGCATAGCTCTGGAACACCAGGTTCACGCCGCGCTTGGCCGGAGGCATGTTGAAATTCACTTCGCCGTCCGCCGCCTTGACGCCTCCGATGCTCAGCGTCCCGCGCTGCGGGGCTTCCAGGCCCGCGATCACCCTGAGGGTCGTCGTTTTCCCGCAGCCGGAGGGCCCGAGGAGGGTCATGAAGTCCCCGTCCTCGACCACCAGGTCGAGGTCCTTCAGCACGTGCACGTCCCCGTAATATTTATTGACCTTGGATATCTCTATTCGACTCATTTTTCTCAGCCCCCCAACCCTTTGGACATGTCGACCTTCCCTATTTTCCCGGCAAGGACGTAGACGACCATGATGATGGCCACGATCACGGTGATGACGGCGTCCGAGAACTGGTGGAACCCGGAATCCGCGTAGGAATAGGTCAGCGCGGTCAGCGTGGACGTCGCCGGCGTCATGAGGAGCACCACCAGGTCGAGCTCCTTCATCGCGCTGATGAAGATGAGGATGAAGCCGCTCACGAAGCCCTTGCCCGCGAGCGGCATGACTATCCGGAAAAACCGCCTCGCGAAGGAGGCTCCCTCGATCATCGCGGCTTCTTCGAGTTCCGAACCGATCTGCATCATGTTGCTCGTTCCGGCCCTCACGGAGAAAGGCAGGTATTTGACGACGCTGATGAGGATGAGGATCGCGAGGGTCCCGTACAGCACCGGGATGAAGAAGTGCGGCCTGGAGAACATGGATAAGTAGATGGCGCCGAAGGCTATGGACGGGATGAGGTAGGGCAGGAAGGATACCTGCTCTATGACTCGTCCGGAAAGTTTCTTGCGTCCCCGGGAGATCACGTAGCCCAGGATCAGCCCGACGAAGGTCGCGATGACCGACGACACGAGCACGAGCTTCATCGTGGTGCCGAGAGCCCTCCACATCGCCCCGTTGCGGAAGATCCCCGGTTCGCCTTCCCCGATGAGCCTCGTGGATTCGCCAATCCAGTAATGGAGGGTAAGATTGTCCGGCTTGTAGATGCCGTCCCGTTCCAGGAAGGACTGCAGCAGGAGGATGACGACGGGAAAGATGACCGCGACGACGATGAAAAGGATGAGAGCGGACAGGATCGGATTCGTCCACTTTCCGAGTTTGACGAGATTCTTCCTCGTCCCCTTGCCGCCTATCGTCGTGTAGCTCTTCCGCTTGCCTATCATTTTCTGGTTCATGTAGACCGTCAGCACCGCCAGGAAGATGAGGACGATGCTGAGTATGTAGGCCTGCACGGTCTGCCGGTTGCGGACGCTCGCGAAAAGCATCGTCGAAATCGTGTAGTAATTCACCTTCAGGCCGAGGAAGGCCGGCACGCCGAAAGTGCCTATCGCCCGGGAGAAGGTGAGGATGAAGGAGGACAGGATCGCCGGAAGGACGAGGGGAAAGGTGATCTTGCGCAGGATCGTGAAGCGGCTCGCTCCCGCGATCTCTCCCATTTCCTCAAGATCCCCGCCGATCGAGGAGAGGGCGGAGGAGATGAGGAGGTAGGCGAAGGCATAGTAATGGATGCTGAGCGTGATCACGATGGGCAGGAAACCGTAGGAAAGCCAGTCGGGAGGGCTCCAGCCGAAGATGGCGTTGAGGAAGCCCGGGTATCCGCCGATGCGCTCGTTCTTGAAGACGGCGATCCAGGCGAGCGCCTTGTACCAGGAAGGAAGCATGTACGGCACCAGCACGCAGAACGCGAAGAACTTCCGTCCCGGCAGGTCGGTCCGCGTGGTGACCCAGGCCATGAGGCCGCCGATTACGAGGGAAATGGCCGACACCCAGAGGGCGACCGCAAGGGAATTGAGGAGCGGCTCCCAGAGCATCGCCCGGCTCACCTCGCTTGAAAGCATCTGGACCCAATGGTACGCCGTGAAAGCGCCGGGCACGGCGGTCTCGACGAGCCTGGCGTCTTTGGGTTGCCAGGTGAAGCTGGTGCGCACCATCTCCCCTACGGGAACGACGATGAGGTACGCGAGCAGCACCAGGGATACGAGGCTTATGACATTGTAGGGATTGGTGAACAGCGAAACCAGCATGTTCCCGGATTTTTCCAGGAACCGCGACGGCGCCTTACGGACGCCCGCGCTCGGGCGTTCCGGACTCTCACGGATCATCTATTCCTCCTGCGCCTGTCGTTGATGGATCTTGTCGAGGATATATTCCACTTCCAGAAGGTTTCCGATCAGAAAATCCGGCCGCGGGGAATCAGGAGGGAGCTCCGCGTCCCTGTCGGCCGTCATGAACGATTTGATCTGGAAGGCGGCAGCGAACCCCGCCGCCTTGGCGCCCGAAATGTCCCGGGACACCGTATCGCCCACATACGCGGTGTTTTCCGCGGAAGAACCGATGATCGAGAGGGCTTCCATGAAAATGCGGGGATCGGGCTTCCGTATGCCGGAAACGCAGGAAAGACAGACGCAATCGAACAGGTCGGCGATGCCGTACGCCCGGATGGTTTCGTGGACCTGGGCTTCGCAGGAGGTGTTGCTGATGACGCCGAGGGAATACCCCCTCGCCTTCAGGTTCCGCAGTGCTGCCGCGGCTTCCGGCCTGACGGATCTGGTATAGAATTTCGTTTCCCAGATGTACGCGAGCTTTTCGGCCACCCGGTTCACTTCGTCCACCGGCAGGGAGAAATCGCGGAGATACCACTCGTTCCAGATGGCCGCGGGCCGCCCTTCGCGCATGGTGCTTTCGGACCAGGTCCGGTATTCGCGGTTCCGCCTTTCGATGGAGTCGAGGACCTCATCCTCGCAAGCGTTCAGGACGAGGCCTTCCCGGGCGAGCAGGGCGAGCAGCTCGCCGGTGGCCGCAAGCCGGCTTCTCCGGTCGTGGCGGATATCCTCTATGGTGCCGCCCATGTCGAACAGTATCGCTTCAATTTTCACGAATGCCTCTTTGGCGCCCGGAATTCGGCGCGGCGCAGGTATTTCGGACCACGAGGGTCGGTTCGATGATCTTCCTGTGCTGCGTCGCCGAATTTCCTTCTTCGATCGCCCTGATCAGCAATTGGACCGCGAGGATGCCGATCTCGAATTTCGGTTGCGCGACGGTCGTAAGGTTTATGGTGGGAAGGGAAGCGAACTGGATGTCGTCGTAGCCGATGAGCGAGAAGTCCTCGGGTATCCTTAGCCCCCGGAGGGCGGCGGCTTTCATCACGCCGAGGGCGACCATGTCGCTTGAAGCGTAGATCGCCGTCGGGAGGGCGTCCGCGTCGATAAGGCTCATGGCCTCGTGGAAGCCGTATTCCATTCCTTCCGGATGGATGCCGTCCGAAATGCTCACATGCGCGCCCAGGCCGCTCGTTTCCATCGCCGCCTTGAAGCCCGCGACCCGGTCCCGTTTGGTCTTGGTCCGGTAGTTGTCGCAGATCATGCAGATATCCTTGTGGCCGAGGGAAACGAGGTACTCCACGGCGAGCCGGGATCCCATCACGTTGTCGTTGGTGACGTAGTTGTCCATGCTGTTGTTGACTTTGCCGCCTATGAAGATCAGGGGTATGCGTCCGCGGGAAACATCCAGGATATGGTCGATCTCGTTGTCGACCGGCGCGATGATGATGCCCCTCGCCCGATTCTCCATGAGCGTCTGGACGTAGCTGCATTCGAAATCCTTTTTCCTGTTCGTGTCGCAAAGGAAGAGGCTGAATCCGAGCCGCTTCGCTTCCGAGTCGACGCCCTTGAAGATCTCCGGATAGATCGGGGTGGAAATGTCGGGAATCAGCAGACCGAGCGTATTTCCCTTCTGTTTCACCAGATTCCTCGCCAGCGCATTCGGCGTATAGCCGAGCTGGTCGCTGATTTTGAGGATCCGCTCCCGCGTTTCCTTGCCGATGTCCGGATACCCGTTGAGGGCCTTGGAAACCGCGGCGGTTGAGACACCGGCGCGTTGCGCAATGGTCTTGATGGTTATGTTCATGGTTTTACGAAAACGTTTAAGTGAGTGTAGCCTTGATTTTTCCGGTTGTCAACTTTTTATTCTACGGTTCCATCCCCGGTTCCATCCCCGCGCGGATCCCGTCGAGTACGGTAACGATCCGACTGAGGTTATCCACCACGTAGTCGGGTTCAGCGGCCCCGGGAACGACCGTCGCGTCGCTTCCCGAAGTGAGGAAGGACCGGATCAGGAAGGCCAGGGCGTAGCCCGCCCGCTTGGATCCGATCACGTCGCGGGAGATCGTGTCGCCGACGTAGGCGGTCGTCCCCGCCTCGGAGCCTACGGCGCGCAGGGCAGCCTCAAAGATGGCGGGCTCCGGTTTCCGGATGCCTTCCATGCTTGAAAGGACCACGCAGGAAAAATACTTTTCGATGCCGTACTCCGCCAACGTCCTGAACACTTGGGTCCGGCTGGAAGTGTTGCTGATCACGCCGAGCTTGTAGCCCCGCTTTCTCAAGCCCTCCAGGGTCTCGGCGGCATCCTTCCTCATGCGCCTCACGAAGAAACCCGTTTCCCAGGCATAGGATAGGCGTTCGGCCAGGCGGGTGACCTTCTCCGGGTCCGTATCGTAATCCCGGAGGTTCCAATCCAGCCAGATCGACGCCGGCGGGGATTCGACGCCGGTCTTTTCGCTCCAAACCTTGTACTCGGCGTTCCGCGCGAGCAGGGTATCGAGTATGGATCCGTCTCCGCCCGGCAGGACTATGCCCTCCTCGGCAAGAATGCCGAGGAGGAGGGGAAGACTGCGGAGCCGTTGGTTCCGATCGAAATGTACCTCTTCTATGGTTCCGCCCATGTCGAACAGAACGGTGTCTATGGTCATGCTCACTCCTTGGCGCATCATTTTTTTCGGCATCGGCCTGCCCCATGCGGCAATCGGCCTGCACACTGCAACCGACCGGAACAGAGTATCATTTCAATCTGGCACTGGATTGACTAAAACGTATTAGTAGCAATCTGCCGTTGTATGAATAGTATGGCGCAGATCCGGTTCAGCATTCCGCCCCATGCAGGATCCTCACCGAATCCAAGTCAAAATGGATCCCCACCGTCATCCCTTCTTCGAATACGCCCGTCGCTTGGGGATTGTGGCTTTCCACGATAAGGGTCCGGTCGCCCGCCATGACTTCGTACAGGGCGACGCCCCCGAAATAGGTCAGGCGCACGACGGTTCCGGCGATCAGGCTTCCCGGTCCCGCGTCCGTGGCGGGAGTGAGCCTCACGGCTTCCGGCCTGACGACCAGGGAAACCGTGTCCCCGGCCGCAGGCTCCGATCCGGCATCCCGGGATTGGATATCGGGTCTGGAAAGGAAGACCTTCCCGCCCCAGAGCGAGACGACCGCGCCGTCCCCCTCCCTGCCTTCAAAAAGAGCGGGTACCAAATTGGCCTTCCCCATGAAATTGGCGACGAATTTCGAGCGGGGATGTTCGTAGATCTGCCTCGGAGTGCCCGTCTGGCGAATTTTTCCACCTTCCATGATGACGACCCGATCGGAAATCGCCATGGCCTCGTCCTGGTCGTGCGTGACGTACAGGCTCGTGATTCCGAGCCGTTTCTGCAGCTTCCGGAGTTCGTCGCGCATGTATTCGCGCAGCTTGGCGTCAAGATTGGAGAGCGGCTCGTCGAACAGGAGGACCTTCGGCTCGATGACGATCGCCCGCGCGAGTGCGATCCGCTGTTGCTGCCCGCCCGAAACCTGGCTCGGGTGACGCTTCGCCATGGAAGTCAACTGCATCAGGTCCAGGACCTCAGCCGTACGTTCGGCGATCTCCGCCTTCGGCAGGCGCTGGACCCGGAGCCCGTACGCCACGTTCTCGTAGATGCTGAGATGGGGGAAAAGGGCATAACTCTGGAATACCATGGACAAGCCGCGCTTGTTCGGCGGCACGCGGGCTACGTCCTTGCCCCCGATCAGGATAGATCCCGATGTGGGGAATTCGAAACCGGCGACCATGCGCAGCGTCGTGGTCTTGCCGCAGCCGGAAGGTCCGAGGAGGGTAACGAGCTCGCCGTCCTCGATTTCCAGATTGAAATCGTCGACGGCCGTCATCTCTCCCGAACCGTCCAGGCTCCCGAATTTCTTGGTCAGGTTCTTCAGCGTGACGCTTGAGCTTTTCGAGCTGAAATCGGATTTTGCCACTTTCCGCTCCTAAACGCTTCGCTCGGATTTTCCGAGGAGGTTGACCAGGAAGTTCAGGATCGCCATCGCGACCAGGATGATCGCTATCATCACGACGATATACGCCGCGGCGTCCGAATACTTGCTCGCTTCGAACAGCGAGAAGATCCCCGCCGTCGCGAGGTTCCAGCGCGGGGAAATCAGGAATATCACGGCGCTCACCGCCGTCATGGATCGGACGAAGGAGTAGACCAGCCCCGAGAAGAAGGCCTGCCTGAGCAGGGGCAGACTGATCCTCCTGAAAGTAACGGCGCTCGTCGCGCCGAGTATCGTCGACGCCTCTTCGATGGACATGTCTATCTGGAGCAGGGTCGATGTGCCCGCCTCGATACCCACGGGCATATTCCGGAAGGTGAAGACCATGACGAGGATGAAGGCGGTTCCGGTCAGGAGGAAGGGTTTCTGGTTGAAGGCGAGGATGTAGCTGATGCCGACCACGGTGCCGGGAACGGCGAAAGTCAGCATGGACAGGAATTCCATGAGCCGCTTCCCCGGAAAACTTTTCCGCACCACGAGGAAAGCTATGATCATGCCGAGAATGCCCGTTATGGGAGTCGCGATGAGCGCCAAGGTCACGGAGTTGCGCAGGGGCGCCCAGCCGACAGAGAAGACATATTTGAAGTGGCTCCAGGTGAGGGTGAAATTGATGCCCCAAATTTTCACGAAGGCGCCGACGAGTACCGTTCCGTAGAAAAGGATGACGATGAAGGCGATAAGCGCACAGAACGCGAACAGCGTCCACTTGAGGGCCGGGCCTTCAGCGCGGACGCGGACCTGGCCGGGTTTGCCCGTGACGGTCACGAAGGATTTTCCCGACAACCAGTATTTTTGAAGGGCGAAGGCCGCGAAGGTTGGCGCCAGGAGCATGAGCGCCATGAGGGATCCGCCTCTCATGTCGTACATCCCGGTTATGATTCTGTAAGCTTCGACCGCGAGGGTCGAGAAGTTGCCCGAGATGACGGCCGGATTGCTGAAATCCTCCATCGACTGGATGAACACCAAGAGAAGGGCGCTCACGATGCCGGGGAGGGAGAGCGGCAAGGTCACCGTCCTGAAAATACGGAATTTGGACGCCCCGAGGTTGAGGGCGGCGTCCTCGACCGCGGGATTCATCTTCTCGAGTATTCCGGTGAGGGTAAGGTAGGCTATCGGGAAGAAGGAAATGGATTGGATGATGACCAAGCTCCGCATGCCGTAGACGTTGGCGTCCTCTATCCCGAACAGCCTCCGCGTGATCAGCCCGTTCCGGCCGAAAAGGAAAATCATGGAAAGGGAGAGCACGAAAGGCGGCGAGATGATGGGAATCGTCGCGACGGCCTTGAAAAAACCCTTAAACGGCAGGTCCGTGCGGGTGATGGCATAGGCGAACGCGTAGCCGATGAGGGTGGCGATCACCGCCGTCACGATGCCGAGCATCATCGAATTGCGGAAGGTCGAAGCATAGGCCCCCGATCCCAGCATTTCGATCGCGGCCGCGAAGTCGAGCTTCCCCGCGTCGTCCGTGACTCCGTATACGAAGATGCGGGATAGCGGAAGGACGACGAAAAGGGCGAGTCCGGAGAATACGAGGACGACGAAGAAGAGCAGTACGGGATCCCCTGCGAGATGGGAGAGACGCATGCTCCTATTCTTGCCCTTCATTGCGGCTCCTTGCTTTATTCCGGAAAGGGGATGTCGTCCGTCGATCGCTTTGGACCGAGTCCGGGACAGGAAGAAACAACGGCGGAGCAACCGGCTCCACCGTTTCGGCATCACTTCAGGTTGTTCTGCGCCGCGATGGTCTTTGTGAATTCTTCGACGAGACGCTTGCGGTTCTCTCCCGCCCAAACCGCGTTGTAATTGATGACCTTAAGGTCATTCATATCGACGGCGCCGCCGGGAGCCTTGGCCAGCCTGTTGACCGGCAGGCGGAAGGACTTGGAGGGCTCGAAAAGTTCCTGCCCGCGCTTGCTCAGAGTCCAGTCGATGAAGCGCTTGGCGTTTGCCAGCTCCTTCGCCGCTCCGCCCTTGATGAGGGCGACGCAGCCGATTTCGAAACCGGTACCGTCCTTGGGAAAGGACAACGCCACCGGGTACCCCTCGAAGGCGGGTTTCAGGCCGTCATGCGAGAAGGTGATGCCGATGGCCGCCTCACCGAGACCGACATCCATGGGCGGAGCGGCGCCGGACTTGGTGTATTGCCGGACGTTCTGGTTCAGGGCCCTGAAATATTCCCAAGCGCCCGCTTCGCCGCGCATCTGTACGATCGTGGCGAGGATGGTATAGGAAGTACCCGAAGTTCCGGGATGGGCCATGGAAATTTGTTCCTTGAACTCCGGCTTGAGCAGATCGTCCCAGGACGTTGGATACGGCAGGCCCTTTCTCTTGAACCATTCGGTGTTGCAGGCGAAGGAGATCGCGCCGACGTAGAACGGGTTCGCGAATCCGGAGGCGTCGTGGAAATCCTTCGGAATATTCACGAGTTCCGGAGACTGGTAGGTCTCCAGGAGACCGTCCTTGGCCGCAGCGACGAAATTGTCGTAGGAGCCTCCGTACCAGACGCTCGCTTGGGGATTGCCCTTCTCCGCCTTGATCCTGGCGAGCACTTCGCCCGCGGAGAGCCGCACGTACTGGATCTTGATTCCGGTGTCCTTCTGGAACTCGCCGAAATACGTCGGCAGTTCGGAATCCGGCAAGGCGGTGTACACGACGAGCGTCTTGGACTCGGTCTGCGCCGCCAACGGAATCTGCATCATCGGAGCCGCGAGCATGGCGATCAGGGAAAGGGGAACGATTAGCCTTCTCATGGAATACCTCCTGAGATATATAGATGACTGTATTTCATCACCCTCCGCAATGCAAGGAATAACGCATCGCGGATTCCTCGCGCATTCCTCGCAGATTCCTCCGCCGTCTTCTGGCGGAACCGCCGGTTTGATCGGTGCCGAAAGGGCCCGCATATCAAACGCCGAGCTCCTCCAGGAACGCCCGCCCCCGTTCGATCTCCTCCCCCGTGCAGGTATTGCGGAACTCGCAGGTCCGCAACGCGGAGGCGGGGATCCGGCCTTTGATGAATGCCCACGGTTGAGTTCCGTTACCCGCGAACCGGTGATCTTCCAACCCCGAAAGGTCATGGAAATGAGCTCCGACGATGCGGTCCGAAAAGCGGTCCAGCCACTCCCGATGCGGGAAGAAGCCGAGCCGCGAGAGGGTTTCCGCATGCCCCGCGTCGTACCAGAAGCCGACCGTTCCGGGGGGTCCGATGGCAAGCAGCTTTACAAGCTCGTCGGGGGACGGGAATTCATGGAAATGGTACCGGTTCTCCAAACCCAGGACTATTCCGCGGGCGCCGGCGTAGGATGCGAGCTCCCCGATGGACCTGGACACCTGCCGGAAATTGGCGGGCGCGGCGCGTTCCCGCGCCTCCCGATTCCGCAGCATGAGGCCGGCGTATTCGTTACCCGCACGTCCTCCCGAATCGAACAGCTCCCGCATGCGCTCCTCTCCGTCGAAGTCCGAATCGACGCGGCCCGGATGGACGACGACGGTCGAAGCCCCGACGGAGACGGCCAAGTCGATGCTTTTCAATATCGCATCGACGCCCAGCCTCCTTTTTCCTTCGTCGAGCGACGACACGAGCCAGTCGTTCTCCTTGAGTACGGAGGCGGGAACGTCGGCGGGACAGGGTTCATGGACGCTGGTGATGGTCTTCCCTTCCAGCCCCTTGAGCATGGAGGAATCGATCCCGTGGTTCAGCTCGAAGCGCGTGAATCCGGCGTCTTCGCCTTCCTTAAAAAAAGGCTCGAGGTCAGCGAATCGTTTTACGGCCCACATTGTCGACAAAGCATAATCCATCAAAATTCTCCGATCGGATCAAGATCGTATTCCTGCCGGAATTCTTCCAGCTCCGCGAGGGAGCGCAGGCTTTCCTCGGGTTTGGCCATCGCGACGGCGAGGATCAGGGCATTGATCACCGTCATGGGAGCCGTCAGGGAATGGAAGGAATGTATGGGGCCCCGGTTCACCCTCATCACCGTGTCGACCTGGGAGAGCAGCATCGCATCCTCCACGTCCGTGATAAGGATCCTGGAACAGCCGACGTTTTTGGCATGCTTGATGACGGCCACGAGCTCGCCCATGATGCGGGTGAAAGCCGCGGCGATGACGACGTCCCCCTTCTTCATCAGCAGGAGCTTGTCCAGTAGATCGCGCCCCGAATTCACCAGCGCGATAGTGAGCATGCCGAAGCGGTTGAACCTGAGTTCCATGAGCTCCGCGAGGATACGGGAGGGGCCGATGCCGAACAAAAAAAGCCGCTCCGCGCCGAGAACGGAGGCGACGGCCGCATCGAATTCCCGGGCATGGACGGTGCGGCATATTTCCGGGATGGACCGCGTCTCCATCTCGACCACCTGGGAGAGGATATGGCCTTCTCCCTTCCTGAGGTCTTCCAGCTTGTTTTGCATTCGGACGGCCGGGGATACGCTGTCGCGAAGGATATTCTGAAGGAATTTCCGGAGCTGGGGAAACCCCTCGAAGCCGAGCGCAACGGCGAAACGGACGATCGTGGCCTCGCTTACGCCCAGCGAAGCGGCTATCTCCGCCGCGTTCATGAAGGCGGCATGATCGTATTCAGACAGGAGGAAGGATGCGATTTTTTTCTGGCTCTTGGAGAAAGCCGGGCTTTTCTCGTCCATGAGCCGCCTGAATCCCGGCAATTTATCGGCCTCGATCATGATTCCCTCTTTACGACAATTTCATTCGCGTATCATCTTCGCAGAAAACGTGAAGGGAAGCGATGGGCACCGCCATGTCCACCTCTCCCGCATCCAGGCAGCAGGGTTCATCCCGGGCGGAGGCGAAGAAGCGGACTCCGCCCGTTTCCATACCGACTATCCATTCCGATCCCGTCGGCAGGACCGTCTCCACCCGCGCCCTCCTGATCCAGTAGGCGGCCTCTCCGGAATGCGTCGGTCTGCTCCCGGGCCGGATCAGAAGGATATCCTCGGGCCGGACGCCGATCGTGCGGGCGCCGGCCTTCGGACCGGCGAAACAGTCGAGGATGCCCAGGTCCCAGGCAGGCTCCCCGCTCCGGCCCGCGCTCCCGTTCTTTCTCACCAAATTCATCGGAGGGTTGCCGACGAAACTGGCCACCGTCAGGTTCGCCGGCTTTTGGTATATTTCCATCGGCGCCGAGTATTGCTGGAGCTTTCCCTCGTTCATCACGGCGATCTTTGTGGACATGGTCATCGCCTCCAGCTGGTCATGGGTCACGTAAATCACCGTATTCCCGAGAGTCTCATGCAGCCGTTTCAGTTCGACCCTCATCTCCAGCCGCAATTTCGCGTCCAGGTTCGAAAGCGGTTCATCGAGCAGAAGGACATCGGGACTGACCGCGAGCATACGGGCGAGGGCAACGCGCTGCTGCTGGCCACCGGACAATTGCGCCGGGTAACGTTTTTCCAGGCTGGCGATATGCATCAGTTCGAGCACTTCTCCCACGCGCAGGATCTTCGCTTTCCGCTCCATGCCTTTCATTTCCAAGCCGAATGCGACGTTCTGGGCGACCGTCATGTGCGGCCACAGGGCATAGCTTTGGAAGACGAGGCCCATGCCCCTCTTCTCCGTCGGCACGACCAGGCCTTCCCTCTTTGAGTACAAGGTTTTGCCGTCCAGCAGGATTTCTCCCCCGTCGGGAGCGTCCAGCCCGGCTATCATCCTGAGCGTCGTCGTCTTTCCGCAGCCCGAGGGACCGAGGAGGCTCACGAAGTGACCCGATTCTATCGTAATAGAGAGATCGTCCACCGCCTTGACGCCGCCGCCGTAAGTGCGATCCACATGTTTCAATTCGATGGTTGCCATTTAGTTGCTTCCTCCGAAACCGGAAGCGAGGTTGCCGCCGGTGATTCTTTCCAATGCGAAGGTGAGGCCGAAGATGAGGGCGACGATGGTCAGCACGGTCGCGTTGGCGAGCTGGCTGTACCCGTATTCGATGTAGCGCAGGATCTGGGTAGTGAGCACTTCGGTGCCGGGAGAAGCGAGCATGATGACGAGCGACTGCTCCTTCATGCCGGTGATGAAGGGCAGGACTATTCCCGTGAGGAGGGCGTGCTTCTGGATGGGAACGACTATCCTCCGGATGCGGGTCAGCCAGGAGGCGCCGCAGATACGCGCGGCCTCTTCCCCTTCGTTGCCGACCTGCATCATCGCCGCGATGCCGCTGCGCGCCGCGAAGGGGAGGTATTTCATGCTCATGACGAGCACGAGCAGGAAGATGGTGCCGTAGAGGCTGGGGATTGGCCCTCTCGCGACGGCGAAGAAGGAAAGGCAGGCGGCCGCGAAACCTATGCTGGGAACCAGGTAGGGCAGGAAAGAAACCTGCCGCAAAAAGGTCGCGATGGCCGTATTCGGCAACTTGACGACGATATAGCCGACCATGAGCCCCGAAAGCCCGGCGATGAGCGCTGCGAATCCCGCGATCCTCAGGCTGTTCAAGGCAGCCAAGAGTATTTCCTTATTGAAGAAAACGCCGTTCTGACCGGGCATGGCGGGGATTTCCTTGCCGACCCAGAACGCCATGGTGAAATTGCCCGGCTTGATCACGCCCGCCTGCATGGTCACGCTGGACAGGATGATGGTGCCGAGCGGCAGGACGACAGCGATGAAGACGACGAGGGCGGCCAGACCGCCGGCGGGAATCCGCCAGCCGCCGAGCGGCGTCGTCCGCTTCATGGCGCCCTTCCCGCCCATCGTTATATAGCGCTTGAACTCCCGGACGAACCAGGTATCCACGGTCACCAGGAGCACCCCGATGAGAATCGTCGCGCTTGCGATGACGGCGGCGACGCCCGGGCTCCCCACCTTGAAGCTGTTGTACAGGGCGGTCGGCAGGAGGTGGTATTTGACCACCGAGCCGAGAAGGTAAGGCGTACCGAAACTGCCGAGCACGCGGGAAACGGTGAGGAGGAGGGCGGACATCAGAGCCGGTTTGAGCAGGGGAAGGATGATCCTACGGGTGATGACGCTCCGTTTGGCCCCGAGCACGCGCGCCGATTCCTCCAGCTGGATATCGACGGAGCGGAGCGCGTTCCCGAACAGGAGGAATGCGAAGGGGAAAAGGTGGAGGGCTTCGCAGACGATTATGGGCAGGGGACCGTAGGAAAGCCAATTCGGCGGGATGAAGCCCAGATTCTCCAGTATGCCGGGCGCGCCGCCCATGCGCCGGTTCTTGAGCAGGTTGAGCCAGGCGACGGCGAAGGTCCAGGACGGCAGCATGTAGGGAATGACCATGACCGAGGAGACGAAACGCCGGCCCGGGAGATCCGTCCGTATCGTCAGCCATGCCATCAGCGCGCCGAGCGGTATGGCGATCAGCGCGACGAAGAAGGAGACCAGCAAGGTCCTGAGCAGGGGGCGCCAGAACAGGACACGGCTGACCCTGGACGCAAGCGTCCGTTGGAGGAAATAAGTCGTGAAAGAGCCCCGCTCCATGCCGGTGGTCGCCGAATCCTTCAGAGTCACCCTGATCGTATCGAGCAGCATCGATCCGAGGGGAACGAGCACCAGATAGGTCAGGAGCAAGGTCAGGACCACCGCGACCAGGATAGTCGGCTCGTAGCGCAGGCAGGCGATATTGTTCCGGAAGCGGCGGAGGAATCCGCCCGGTCCACCGGTGATGGCTATGGCTGGTTTCATGCCGGACTCGTTCCTCCGCATTCGTCTTTCTTCAGTTGCCGCTGTTTTCCAGCCAGAAATCGAGAATGTCCTGCCGCAGCTTGAGGGCGACCTTGTTGTCGAGCCTCACGAGCTTGGGCTGCCAGACGTTCCAGGTTCCTTCGTTGTCTTTATGGGCGGGCGCTCCGGTGTTGGAGGAAAAACCGCCCATATCGTTGACCGTCCATGGGGAATGGCCGTCGCTCAGGAGGTAATGGATGAAGAGCTTGGCTGCGTTCGGGTGGGGCGCGTTCTTGACGAGGAGCGCATAGGTCGGAAGGGCGTAGCCCATGAAAGGTTTCATCCCTTGGACGGTCGCCAGTTTCAGGTTCTTGACCTCGTTGTCCCTCTGCTTCGTCATGGTGTAAAAGCCGATCGGAGCGTCCTTCTGCCCCGCGGCTCCGACGGCGTCTCCTATGTCCCCGTCGCTCTTCATGACGATGATGTCGTTCATGAACAGCCTTTTCAGGAATTCCCACCCGGCGTTCGCTTCCTTGGTCACGAGGTTCTTTCCGTACAGATCCTTGTAGGCGTCCGCAAGGGGCTTGGGGTCGGCGGTGAGCGCGGCGAAGAAGGCCAGGTTGGCCGGCGTCATGGCCGGATCGCGGATGATGATTTTCCCCTTCCACTTGGGTTCGGTCATCTGCCAGACGTTCGTTACGGGAGTCGTCGGACCGTAGGAATCGGTGTTGAAGCCGAAAATCCTGGGCTGCCAAAGGAATACGAGGGGATTCTGGTCCGCGGGCGATATGGAATTCTTGAGATCGGGAGGCACCCAGCTTGTGACGTAGCCGTCCGGTATGAGCTTGCCTTCAAGCAGGCCTCCGTCCTCAAAGCCGATCACGTCCACCTGCACGTTCTTCGCGTCCACTTCCCGGATGATCCGTTCCGCCTGTTCCGGGTCGGCCATTTTGGTGCCCTTCACCTTGATGCCGTACTTCTTCTCGAAATTCGCGCCGACGTCCTTTATGCGGCTGGAAGTGAAATATGCGGTCAGTTCGCCTTCTTTCTGGGCCGCCTTGACGAGCTCGTCGAGATTGAAGGCAGCCGACTGCGCGGCCGACATCGCCAAAGCCATTACGAGCATCAGTCCCGCTAGAATAAACTTCTTCATGGAACACCCCTTTGTACTCGGGCGATCCTCCGGGAGGGTAGGCCTTTCCGGAGGACTCGCCTTTGACTTAGTCGATTGTAGGGGTGGTTTATTCTTTTTGCAAGTTTTATTTCAAATTTTATTTTTTTGAAAGTATTCCGCCATATCGGGGAAAGCCCTTTCCCGGAGTTCAGGATACAGGCTGCTTGCTCTCCTGCGCTCCGGGACCGGAACCGGGACCGGAACCGGGACCGGGACCGTGACCGGGACCGGGGAGCCCCGCGCCGGCGCTGCCGCCCGCACCGGAGCTTCCGCTTTGGGCGGAAAGCCATTCCCTGAATTCGGGCAGGGTGACCGCGACGAGATTGGCGAGATCCGCGGCGACCTCGTGCTCGTGGTTGGAAAGGATGAAGTCCAGGATACGGCCGCTCAGACCCTCGTCGTCGATTACCGAGCGCAGCAGGGCGTATGCGTCCTTCGGTCCTTCCGCCTCATCCTTGAGCATGCCCCGGGCCAAGTAATTCGGGTTGAACACGGACTTGAGCGAACTGAGGGTTCTCGGCTCCTCCCGGAAGAGATAGAGCAGATCCAGCATGGCGGTACAGGTGTCGTGCTGATCTTCCTTCAGGATGCGGGGTATGATTTCGCCGATATCCCGCCGCCTGACGCGTAGCACCGTGAGGTATTTGTTTCCGCCCTCGATGATTCCCGCCACAAGATCGGACCAGATCTTCGCCTGCACGATGCTCGGGATGCCCGCCAGGTTTCCGAGGGGGGCGAAGGCGGTCACGAGCGGCCAGGCGAGCACGCTCCTAAAGAAATTGGCCCTGACGACTTTCCGGTTGAAACCCCGCAGGATGTTGTGGGTCGCGAGGTACAGCCCGTTCGAGAACGAGATGAAGAAGAATTTCGCCGCGTTGAATGCCGCGCCGTCGACGGCGTAGGGCCAGAGCAGATCGAATTCGGTCTTGACGAAGCCTAGTATGGGAACCGAAAAACCGGTCCAGAACAAGGAGCGCGCCACGTTGTCGAAGTTGATGTTCGCGATCTTCCATTCGCTCATGCGCGTGCCCCGGCTCGCGACGAGATCCGCGATCGTATTCCGGAAACCCGTGATGCCGAGCCAGAGCAGGGCGTAGGCGACGCCGATGTAATGGTTCGCCACCCAGAAGCCCGTGAGCGCGTACAGCAGGTTCAGGAACGCGGGATTGAGGTAGCGGAGAGCCCGGGAAAGGGGAATGTCTCCGCCCGCGGATACCGCCTCGTCGCCGATCAGGTTCGCCGTCCCTTCGGAAACCTTGCCCATGTTGACGATGACCGGACAGGGAACGGAATCGTCCAGATCCACCGGATCGCCTTTGGCGCAAATCATCCGGGAAACCGAGACGGGAAGAGCCGCATGCCGCTTCAGGTATTTCTGCCGGTTCCTGCCGTATATCCTGTCTTCCAGGATGAAACCCATGCCCGGTATCTTAGGGCTTCTGCCGGTCGAATCGGAACCGCACACGGGCACCAGGGGTTTGGTTCCTTCCCGGGCCGCGATCCTGTTCAGCGAATTGACGTAACGGGCGAATTGCATGATCTCGTCGGGATTCCGGTTTATGCTGTCCTGCATGTTGTAGATCTCGACCTCGTCGATCAGGCCGTGGTGCTTGTCCAGCAGGGCTTTCGCCTTATCAAGTCCGTGTTCCAGCGGATGGAGCACCTTGAGCCGGCACCCGGCCGAAGTTAACGGACCCTTGATCTTCTCCGGCTCATCGAAAAAGGTCTGATAGTCGGCGAGGGCTGGATTGGTGAAATACTTGATGCGCAGGAGGTCGGGATTCAATTCCCTGTACGACGCGCGGAGGAGGGCGTCCTTGTTTTCCACTATGCGGAAATCCCAATCCGAGATTATCCCTTTCTTCCTCTCGCGACGGGCTTTTTCATGCTGTACCTTCAGGAGCAGCACCCGGTTGAAAAGAACGGGCTTATACTCCGAAAAAAGGAATTCGCCGAGTTGCATTCGGTTGATGCTGGCAAGCGGAATGAAAGCTTCCAGATTCTTCATCCTCAGGGCGGGGATGCGATAGAGCGGATCGTCCGGAAAGCCCTCGTTCAATTCCTTGAGGTGAATCTCGTTGAAGTTCTTCAGGAGCCTTTTAACCGCTTCTATCCGGTTTTCCTGGTTCTTGTCCAGACCTTCGAAAATCTTCTTGAGCGTGACGCGGTTGCCGTCGAAGAATTTTTCAAGGTCCTTCGCCCGCTTCATCTCCGGAAGGAGGATCATGAAATGGAAACGCCGGTTCTGGACGAGCATGCTGAGTTCCAGACCGATGTTCACCTTGATGCCCACGAGCCTCCCGGCTTCGATGGCTTCCTCCATCATTTCTTTGGCCGAGACGCTGGCATAGGCTATCGTCAGTTCGGATATTCCCTTGATGAAGGCATCGATGAGCAGCTGGGTCGCGTTCTTCCTGCCCGATGTCGCGGTGTCGTGGACATGGTGATCGAACCCCGCATCCATATCCCGGAGGTTTTTCCCCGTCTCGGGCAATTCTATGATATTGAGCTCGGCGCAAAGCTTGCGTATGACTTGGTATTGCCCGTAGGAGGAAACCGAAAAGTCCTGCAGTAGTTCCAGCTGTTTCCGGCGGTTGTTGCGGTTCTTGACCGCTTCCTTGATCAGGGCCATCTGGACGCGGGCCGTATTCAACGGCATGTCCAGGGTCTTGGCGTGGAAACTCACATCCACCATCATCCGCAGTGCGCGCAGGCGCGCCCGCGAGTGCCGGGACTCGAGGTCGCGAATGACCATCAGGTAGGCTTCGGCTATGGAGATCCTGCGTCTCTTGAACCAGCGCGTCACCACGGAGGAGGAGGATCGCGGCGCCGGCGCGATCGTGTCCGGGATATCGATCTTGGTGTTCAGCTCCCGGCGCAGCTTATACAGCTGTTCCGAAAAACTGAGCGCGTTCACGATCTTCTCGTAGAAATAGCCTGCATTCTTCATCAGGACTTCATTCTTGCAGATTCGGCACCGTCACGCAACCGTCGGCGAGCACGAGGACCTTCGGTTCCTTCACGCCCCGGTCCCGCGCCCGCGCCAGGCCGGCGTCCACCGCTTCCTGCACCGATCCGGCCGGCTGGATGAACATGCTCCGCAGCCGCGCGCCGTCCAGTTCGGTCATGGCGACCACGGTGGCCCGCGCGGACACGGCGGCCATCTTGGCGGCCTTGTGGTAGCCGAGCCTGTAGCCGTCCGCGATCTTCGCGATGGCGGCGGCCGGTGTCGGGGCCGAGGCGAGCAGCTTGGCGTAGGCCTCGTCTCCGATGCCGTCCCTGCAGGAGGACACCAGGACGAGGGTCCCGCCGTCCTTCAGGGCAAGGGCCCCGTTGTCGATGGCCTTCTGGGATTGGTACAGGTCGATGTCCATGGGGAACTTCGCGACCGAGACGACGACGTCGGCCCGCTCGGGAATCGGCACGCAGAAGATGCGCCGGGCCGTTTCCACCGCCGCGTAGAAGGAGGCCATCAGGTCTCCCGCGGTCGCGGCGGCGACCTTCTGGTCCTTGTCCAGAACCGTCATCAGAGCGAAGACCGGCGCCTTGATCAGGGGTAACGCGTCCATCATGTCCTCGTGCACGGGGTTCCCCTCCAGGGCCAGGGACCGCGCAGC
>DPXI01000029.1 GCA_003527485.1 Treponema sp.
TTCCTTCCTTCCTTCCTTCCTTCTATTCGTAACGCTATCCTGTAGCCTTGGAACGAATATTTCCACGGGCAACGAGGATGCTGACCGGCTGTTCCAAGAGAATCCGGTGACGATCGCGTGGAAAGGATCATCCGACGTTCCGATGGAGAGTTTCTACGCGGACGTGGAAGTCTGGTCGATGAATAATCGTGATCAAAAAGGAACGAGCGTCTCAAACCGATATCGGATGGCGATGAAGACCATTGAGGGAGTCCAATACGTCCGGCTGGATTTTGATCCCGCCTTAAATGAGGGCCGCTCGCGGTCGATCGTATCGGACAACACTGAAATGGTCATGTTCGATACGGTTACCGAGGCGGTCGAGTATCGGATTCCGATCACCCGCGATGTGTCTTCCGACCTTTCATTCCTTGACGCGGAATCCGGAATTTCGCGGATGGACTTGGCTGGAATTCGTTCCACCGCCGCACGTCTTTACCTTGATATCGCGGAGGAAGCGGACAATCGTCTCTCCCTCAAGATTCCATCATCCATGATACTGAATCAATCGGGGAATACACGAGTCTCGACGAAAGTCAGTTTCGACATGAGCAACGACACGCTCGAGGAGATAGAGATCGTGGATCGGCTCGAGGACGGTACCGTCGTCACCGCGACTACGCAACCCGTATACAAGGATTTTGAGGGAACTCCGATAAAGGTAGGGACGGTCAGTATTATCGATTCGAAGGCGGCTGTGTTGGTAGACGGTTTCACCGGGGACGTACCGATTTACGAGTGCCCGGAGGACGTTCCGCTCATCTCCCAGGAGACGTTGGGGCTGATGCAGTCCGAAGGATCGATTCATCCGATAGATACCATGGTCTTCGGCAACCCGGCAGATCTGAGCTACCAAGCTTCGATCATTGAAGTCTATTCCGACGTCGGAATCAACGCTACGCCGGACAGCTTGTTCAAGCTGCTGAGGGGAGGGAACTGAAAATGGCGGGCTTCAAACAGAAAATTTCATTCGTCCTCCTCGGCGTGGTCATTTCCATTTCTTCCGGTACGACGGCGGAATCCGATTTGACGGCGAAGGTAAGTAAATTAGAGCCGGAAGGGTATCGGACTTTCTCCGGTTTCAATTTTGAAGAGTACACGCCATCGACCAATGGTCTCAAAAAGCGTGTTGAAGCCGAGGTCGCGTACGTTATCTCTCAAGATAGTACTGAAGGCACCAAATATGCAGGGACCTATTCAATCGTCGGGCATAGCCAGGGCGGATTGCGCGTCCTTGCGTATGCGAACCAGCTGAAGAATAAAAGCGCGGTTGAGTACAACCGGCTTGACGGCATTATTACCGTTTCCGGTATCGACCGCGGCCTCCTTGCGCTCGATGGCGGCTTCGGTACCTTGAAGGCCAGGTTCAATACCGACACAAATATAATTTGGCGGGGTTTTCGCGCGGGAGTCGGAGTATTCGACATCGGAAGTACTGGAATCCTTTCGGGTGCCCCACGACAAATCGGTGACGTATCGCTTCTTTTGAGCAATTTCCTTCCAGGGGAATTCAGGGCCTATGTGAAGCATGCCCTATCAGATGCATCCGAAGATTCACTCGCGGAGATCCGTGATATGATGCCGGGGAGCACGTTCATAAAAGAAAACGTAGCAAACAATAAGGAGTTTACATATCGCGTAATCACGGGGACTGCCTCTGGCTGGCGATTGGTTCAGATCAGTACAATATTTGGAAAGGCTTGGGTCCCTGTATATCTAACTTGGAATACCTATGCCTACTATTCGGCATACATGGATGTACCGGTGTTTTCAAATGATATACCCGTCGGGTACATCGTCGGCTTGAACAACAATACATTGAGCATAATGGATCCTGCTGCAGAGAATGATATACGAAAGAAAGTATCCGATATGAAGGATGCGTTTGCGAAAATACAGGATATTCATTTCTGGAAGTGCGTGGGTATCATCGGAATGTTCTCGGGTAGTGCCCAGTATGGCTACGACGCTGGACAGGCTAAGAAATGGATGGCGAATTTTGACGGCGAGTTGAATGAATTGAAGGGGTCGGGTGAAAATGACGGCCTCGTCGCCAAGGAGAGCCAGTACTACCCCAAGAAATTCACAGATCCGAACACCGGGGAAAAACTTGATGTGCATACGAATGTGCTCGGAAAGACGTCAGAAGGTTATGTTGGCTTCCCATATAATCATCGACAGATATGGGAAGAAGCGGCTGATGTGGAATCTAAATATAAAGAAATGGTGATAGAAGCAAGGACTGCGCGGGTTCGAAAATAAATTGATGGGTCGGTCGTGCTGACGACCGACCTTGAGGACGAGGGGAAAATGCGTATAAAAATTATGACGGCAATATTACCATTGTTGATCATACTATCGTGCGTCTCCCCTGCGGATGGGGGAGATATAGAAGCGCCGGAAGAACCCGCTTTCAATATTCAGCCCGTATGGAAATTGGACACCGAATACGGAACGACCAGTCAACCTTTACAGGATGGACGGTATTTGTATATCGTGGAAAGCAATTCCGTGTACCACGATGAGGCTGCATGGTTCAGGATCGCGAAGGTTGATCTTGAGTCCGGCGCCTTTGCCTGGAGATCCCCCGTTATTTGGGATAGGGAGAGGACCTCCCCGGCAGTTTGCGGAGGCCGTGTTTTCATCCAGACCTATGCGGGCGTCATGTTGGCTCTTTCGAATGAGGATGGTTCCCTGATTGCCACCATTCGCTTCGCGAGCACCCCGGAGGAAAGCAAGATGCATGGCGCAGATTTTCATTTGGTCGCGGATGAGTCCGCCATCTTTTGGGCTCATTGGGATGCGGACCCAGCGAACCCGCGCGGCTTGGCGCGTTTTGACACATCCCTGATCGATTATTCACGGAATCCTTCCGATATCCAGACGATCGCAGTGGAGATTGTCTGGGGCGGGGAATACTCAATTCTTACCAGACCGGTTATCGCGGATGGCGCTATCTACGTCCTCACCTATAATCGAGAATACTGGGATCGGTCCGGGTATAGCATCCTCGCCGCTATCGATTGTGATACGTTGGTAGAGCGATGGAGAAGGAATATTCCTTTCTTTCAAGGCTCTTTTAGTCATCCAATCCTGGTATCAGAAGGTTCAGTTATTATAGCCGATCAGAGTCTGGCTTGTTATCGTACCCAAGACGGAACTCCACGATATGAGATCCCCCAGGATGAAAGCAATCTTTTGTATGAAGTATTATTGGGTGGAGCATATAGTGGTGCCGGGATATTTTACTACAATGACAAACTCTATTATACAAAAAGTTCTCATTACAAAACTGCCGAAATGAACGGGACGCCGGAAAAATTCAATAAAAACATTCTCTGCGTCGATGCGTCAACCGGTCGTTTGCTCTGGGGCGATATGCCCCCGCAGAGCCCCTCCCTCGGAACGCGGCCGATCGTCGCCGCAGGCAAGGTCTACGTCGTAGCGTATGATCAGCTCCGCGTATACGATGCGGAGACGGGCAAGCTGCTCGGAGTTGATATGACGATCCGCAACGGCGGGAATGAGCCCAACGCGCTATACAATGGAAAGCTCATCTTCTTTGATCGGGATATCAAGGCGCGAAAAAAAACCTTGACCGCGATCCAGGTAGAGTGAGGGGCGGCATGGGATCTCGTAGGGCTAATTCCTCATGCGGGAACGCTGAAGCGGAACGAACCATGTCAGTTCCGGGCGCAACGCGCATTACCTTATTCTATCCGTTTCTTCTCGCCATCATCCTCGTCTCATGCGCGGGCGCGGGGACGGATGCCGTTCGTGATGAGAGCGGAGTTCGTATCCGAACGAGGATCGAATCAGAAAAGACGAAGGTTGCGGATATACTCGTGTATGTGGAAGGGGCGGATGGAGACCAGGTTACCGGTGCGGTGGTCGTCGTGCGGAATTCCGCGAACGATGTCGTCCTCCTGCCCTTCGATCCGGTCCGATACTGTTATGCCGGTTCGATCGCTATAGCAGAAGAGGAGAATTTTTCGATATCCGTCGATTCCATCCTGTTAGCGGATTCCATTGATTATTCAATTCCGCACGTCAGAATCACGGAGGAACCGGTCCTCGCACAATTCCGAGATTCTTCGGGGCGTTCGGTGCTCGCAGGCGAGAATCTTGACGGGGGGGAGGAAATTCAGGTGGCGTGGAGTTCGCGAATTCCCGGATCGGTCTATCAGGTGAGCGCCCGAACGGCGCTTGAAACCGTCTATAGCGTTTCCACCGAAGCGCCTCAAGTGGTGATTCCGGCCGGTACGTTCGCATCGGGATCGAGCTACTACCTCCAGATCCAGGCGCAGAAGATTTTCGGCGATCCCCTGTTCCGTGTCGCGGATTACTATTCGGTCGCTACCTTCCCCGGATCAAGCCATGTTTTCAACTGCGCGCCGTAAACTCTTGGTTTACGGCCTCCTCCTGATGCTGCTCTTTTCATGTGAACTGGGAGTCTCCGGGGAATCGGAAGTTCCAATGCCGTCTTGGATGTCCAAGGTACGCATCTCCAGTCCGAGCGCGGGCTGGCGGTACTATTCCGACATGCCCGTTTTTCTATCCTCCAATCTTGATTCGGAAGCGATCGGATGGGCCTCTTCAATCGACGGGGCTCTGGGAACGGGGAACGGAATATCCCGCTATCTGACACCGGGATCGCATAGGGTAGAAATGCGGAGCAGCGAGGGGATTTTCCGTTCTATCATTATCCTGGTTGAGGATCGTCGTTCGGGAGGACCTTCCGAATCCGCGTATTTGATAGTGTCGAACGAGCAGGACCTCTACCTTCCCGAAGGTACGCAATATCTTGGCTTGTTCGCGCTCGATGGATCGGCCAGCGGTCTGTGTGTCGCCTTCTCCGACATCGTTCCCCTCCCGTCGTCACCCGCAGGCGGGGAGCGGCTTATCCGCGATTTCCGCGTGATGACGGATGGCGCTAATGCAAAACGGTCGCTGAAAATCAATTCTTCGGGACACGCCAGACGGGCGATTATCGTACCTCCCGCGATCGGCGATAAGAAAACTTTCCGGGTGACGAATACGGCGAACCAGATGGCGCCGCCGCACGAGATCGCCGCGACGCTCGTTCGCATCGGTGCTCGGTATACGGTCTGGATTGCGGATGGAAGCGATACCGATATCGAAAATATCGATACTTGCGCCGGATCGTTCGAGGATCTCATACTGCCCCGCGTTTCCGCCATCTGGGGCGGATGGGACGATGTCGACGGCGACGGGAAGATCGCGCTGCTGTTCAGCCATACGATAAACGACGAGGGGGTCGCGATCGGCTACTTCGATCCCCGGGACCTGAGCGACCGCGTCGAGAACGCCTCTTCGTCCTCATACAATTCCTGGAGCAACGAGATGGATCTCCTGTATTTGGCGGTTCCGGGATCGGATCCGGACGGACAGTATTCAACGTCAGTCGTTTCCGCCACGATCGCGCACGAGCTGACCCACGCCGTCACCTATGCGCGGAAACCAGTACGGGAAGAGGTTTTTCTTGATGAGGGGTGGAGCCACCTCAGCGAGAATCTATGCGGATTCGGCATCTCCGGCGGCAATGTCGACTTTTTGGACGTGTTCTTCAAGGATACTGGGAGATATTCTTTTTGCGGCCCAGATCTTCTCGGACGCGAGGATAGCGCAGGACGGCGGGGCGCGATGACCCTATTCCTATCATGGCTATTCTGGCGAAAGGGAGGGATGGATTGGGATATGGATAATCCCTCGCTCCTGATCGATCGGGGCGGGATCTCGTTCCTGCGGAGGATGACGGAATCGCCGATGACCGGGTGGGAGAGCATAGGCGATGCGTACGGCGAACCAACGGACGATCTCTTCTTTGCGATGGTCGCCGAATTGAACCGCGCGCGGACAGGTACGGGAGGAACCGGCCTACGCGTCGACGGCCTCACCGGAGAGCCGGTGGAATTCTTTTCCGGACTGGCGACTATAGAGCGAGATGAGTCTTCTCCGATGGATCACGCGCCGCGGGAATACGATGCGGCCGTGGCGATCGATCTTCCGCCCCGATCCTTCGCGTTTTTCGCCCCGACAAAAACGACTGCGAGGGGGTTGCTTCCGTTGGTCGCGAAGCGGGTGACCGGTTCCGTATATGTCCTCGACTATTCCGCGATGGCAGGATCGGTTCAATAAGAGTGGATGCCGTCCTCGGCCGAGCCTTCCCGCCTATACTCCGCTAGCCCCACTTCCGCGCGAGCCGGTAGACCCCCAGGATCTCCGGCTTGGCCATCGGCTTCTTCGCAGCCATCTCGGCGAACCTGGACTCGTCGTCCGTGGGAGAGCGCGAGCGGGACGCGAGCTCGGCGAGGTCGACGGGCATGCCGACGGAGCGGAAGTAGTCCTCCAGGCGGTCGATTCCCTCATGCGCGACGAGCTTGGTCCGGGCGGCGTCGCGGGGAACACCCATCACGTTGACGGCGAAGCGCGCGACGTCCGCGGCCAGAGCCCAGCACATCCACGCGGGCAAGAGGGCGGAGAGGCCCGCCGCGTGAGCGACGCTCGGGTACAGGCCTGAAATGACCCCTCAAAGCTTGACAAGTTTTTGGAGTCAGTTCAGGGGGGAGAGAAGGTGTCCCCCCTTCTCTTCCCCCCGCAAGCCCTTCCCTAGCCCGCCACGCCGTCGGACTTGGCTTCGTCGCCGCCGTGGAGGCCGGACTTCTTGCCCAGCCCCTGCTCCATGAGGGCGCGCACCAGGATGGGGAGTCCGTACAGGCGGATGAAGCCCTTGGAGTCGGCGTGGTTGTAGAGCTCGCCCGTTTCGAAGCTGGCGATGCTCGTGTTGTACAACGAATACGGGGAGGAGACGCCCGCGGCCGCGATCGAGCCCTTGTAGAGCTTCATGCGGACCTTGCCGGTCACGGTCTTCTGGGTGACGTCCACGAAGGCGGAGAGGGCGTCGCGCAGAGGGGTGAACCAGAGGCCGCCGTAGATGACTTCCGCCAGCTTCTGCGAGACGCCCTGCTTGAAGGAATAGGTCTGGCGGTCCAGGCAGAGATGCTCCAGCTCGGCATGGGCGTAGTACAGGATGGCGCCGCCGGGGGTCTCGTAGACGCCGCGGCTCTTCATGCCGACCACGCGGTTCTCCACCAGGTCCACGACGCCCACGCCGTGCGCGCCGCCGATCTTGTTGAGCGCGTAGATGAGCTCGACGCCGTGCATCTTCTTGCCGTTCACGGCGACCGGGAGGCCCTTCTCGAATTCGACCTCCACGTATTCCGCCTTGTCGGGGGCCTTCTCCGGGGAGACGGTCATCTTGAGCATGCGGTCCAGGCTCGGCTCGTTCGCGGGGTCCTCCAGCTCCAGGCCCTCATGGCTCATGTGCCAGAGGTTGTCGTCGCGGCTGTAGGAGTCGCTCTTCTTCATCGGCACCGGGATGCCGCGCTTCTCCAGGTAGGCGATCTCATCCTCGCGGCTCTTGAGGTCCCAGGTCCGCCAGGGGGCGATGATTTCGATGTCGGGGGCGAAGGCGAGGATGCCGAGGTCGAAGCGGACCTGGTCGTTCCCCTTGCCGGTCGCTCCGTGGGCGATGGCGGATGCGCCTTCCTTGCGCGCCCACTCCACCAGGACCTTGGCGATCAGGGGCCGGGCGGTGGAGGTGCCCAGGAGGTACTTGTCCTCGTAGACGGCGCCGCCTTTCAGCGCGGGCCACACGAAGTCCTCCACGTATTCCTTTTTGACGTCGGCGATGTGGCAGCTCGCGGCGCCGGTGTCCAGGGCGCGCTGCTTGATCGTCTTCCAGTCGGCTTCCTGTCCCACGTCCACGCACACCGCGACGATCTCGCAGTCGTAGTTCTCCTTGAGCCACGGGATGATGACCGTGGTGTCCAGTCCGCCGGAATACGCCAGCACTATCTTTCTCTTCATATCGAACTCCTTATTTCTTGACCGAATCCAGTACGGATTTCAGGATGGATAGGCCTTCGTCGATTTCGGCGTCGGTGATGACGTAGGGCGGCAGGAAGCGGAGGGTCCGTGGACCTGCGGACAGCATCATCAGGCCCTTGGAAAGGCAGGCTTCCAACACGGGCCAGGCGTCCGTTCCGATGTCGACGCCGAGCATGAGGCCCCTGCCCCGGATTTCCGCCACCAGGGGATGCTTCCAGCCGGCGAGCGCGGCGCGCAGCTTCTCCCCCTTCCGCGCGATCTCCGCGAGGAAGGCGGGCTGGTTGACGATGGAGAGCACGGCCCGGCCCGCGGCCGCCGCCAGCGGATTTCCGCCGAAAGTGCTGCCGTGGTCGCTGACGCCCAGCACGTCCTTCGCTTTGTCGCCCGCGAGCACGGCCCCGACGGGAATGCCGCCGGCGAGGCCCTTGGCTATGGTGACCACGTCCGGCTTGAAGCCATCCTTCCCGTCGGTGAAGATCTCGCAGCCCAGGAAGTCTCCGGTCCGGCCGACGCCGGACTGGATCTCGTCGTACATGAGGAGCACGTCGCGCTCCGCGCAGAGCTTGGCCGCGGCCTTCGCGTAGGCCGGATCCAGGGGCCGGATGCCGCTCTCCCCCTGCACCGGCTCCATGAGGAGGCCGCAGACCGTGCCGTCCAGGGCTTTTTCCAGGGCGGCGATGTCGCCTGAGGGTATGTAGATGAAGCCCTCGGTGAAGGGGCCGAAGTCCTGGTGGAAGCGGTCCTGCCCTGTGGCCGCGAGGGTGGTGATGGTCCGTCCGTGGAAACTTCCCTTCAGGGTCGCGATCCGGTGCCGGCCCGGACCGTATTTGGCGAGCGAATACTTGCGGGCGATCTTGACGGCCCCTTCGTTCGCCTCGGCGCCGGAATTGCCCAGAAACACGTTCCGCATCCCGACCTTGGAGCAGGCCGCGACGAGCTCTTCGGCGAAGGCGAGCGCGGTGTCGCTCAGGAAATAGTTGGAGACATGGACGAGCTTGGCCGCCTGCTCCGCGATGGCCTGCACCAGAGCCGGGTGCCCGTGGCCGAGGCAGTTGACCGCGATGCCGGCGGTGAAGTCCAGGTAGCGTTTCCCGTCGACGTCCGTGAGCCTGCAACCCTTGCCTTCGGTGAAGACGGCGGGAAGCCGGTGGTAGGTATTCATGAAATAGTCGTTCATAGTGTTCCCTGATCATCATCGCATGGGGAGAGGGGCAACCCGCTTCCTCGCTCCGCCAAAAAAATCCCTNNTCCTGGATTTTTTTGGCTGCCCGAGTCCTGCTCAGCCATCCTGGCTTCGCGACGGACTCGGAAGCCGCTCGGAAGCGGAACGCCCCTCCCCCCACAAGCGCAAATATGCAGGAATACTTCGACTCCTGCCCGACCAATAACCATACCCTTACGGGTGTCTTTTTGCGCGCTTCACCTCGCCAGTTTCGCCGCAGGCGAAACTGGAAGAATGAAACCGCGCAGCGGTTTCATTCAATCATGGTGCCTACGCCCTCATCGGTGAACAACTCCACCAGGATGGAGTGGGGGATGCGGCCGTCTATGATGTGGGCTTTCTTGACGCCGCCTTCCAGGGCAACGCGGCAGCATTCGGTCTTGGGAATCATGCCCTTGCTGACGATGCCGTCCGCCACAAGGACGTCGAGCTCGGAGAGGCTCGCCTTCTTGATAAGTGAATCAGGATCGGCGACATCGCGGAGGATGCCTCGGACGTCGGTCATGAGGACGAGTTTCTCGGCGCCGAGGGCAACGGCGATTTTGGCGGCCGCAGTGTCGGCGTTCACGTTCAGGGAGAGGCCGGCGTCCGGGCCGACGCCGAGGGCGACGGTGGACACCACCGGCACGTAACCCTTCTCCAGCGCGTCCAGCAGGGGGGCGACGTTGACCGACTTCACGTCGCCGACGAGGCCGAGGTCAACGCCGTCCTTGCGCAGGCGTTCTCCGGAGAGCATGCCGCCGTCCAGGCCGCAGAGGCCGAGGGCTTTCCCGCCGGCGACCTGCAGCAGGGCGACGATGTCCTTGTTCACCTTGCCGCAGAGGACCATCTGCACGATTTCCATGGTGGCATCGTCGGTGTAGCGGAGGCCGGCGACGAAGCGGCTTTCCAGCCCGACCCGCTTGAGCATGCTCTCGATCTCGGGGCCGCCGCCGTGGACGAGAACCACCCGGACACCGACGCAGGACATCAGCACGAGGTCCTGGATCACCGCGGCCTTGAGGTCTTCGTTGATCATCGCGTTGCCGCCGTATTTGACGACGATGGTCTTGCCCATGAATTCCTGGATGTAGGGCAGAGCTTGCACGAGGACCTCGGCCCTGACCTTGTTCGTTATGACTGGCGCGCTCATCATCATTCTCCTTACGACCGGTAGTCGCCGTTGATCTTCACGTAATCGTAGGTGAGGTCGCAGCCCCAGGCCGTGGCGCTGCCCGCGCCCTGGCCCGCGCCCCGGCTCTTGCCGGCGCCCGCGCGCAGGTCCACGACGATCTCGATCTCCTCCTCGGAGAGCACCTTCTTGGCGGTCTCCTCGGAGAAGGGGATGGAGGCTCCCGCNNTTCCGGATCGAAGTCGGCGCCGGAGTAGCCCATCGCGCAGAGGATGCGGCCCCAGTTGGCGTCGGCGCCGAAGCAGGCGGCCTTCACGAGGCTGGAGCCCACCACGGCCTTGGCGAGGGTCTCGGCGTCGGTCTCGGAGGCGGCGCCGGATACGGTGCAGGCGACGAGCCGGGTAGCGCCCTCCCCGTCCCGCGCGATGGCGCGGGCGAGGTAGACCAGGACCTCCTCCAAGGCCGCCGCGAAGGAAGCCCAGTCCGACCCCGAGGCGGACGCGATTTGCGCGTTGCCCGCCCGGCCGTTCGCCAGGGCCACCACGCAGTCGTTGGTACTCGTGTCGCCGTCCACGGTGACGCGGTTGAAGGAGCGGCCCACGGCCGCGCGGAGCGCGGCGTCCAGAGGACCGGGGGCGATCGCCGCGTCGGTCGTCACCCAGGAGAGCATGGTGGCCATGTTCGGGTGTATCATGCCCGCGCCCTTGGCCATCGCCCCGATGCGCGCCTTCCTGCCGCCCAGTTCGAATTCGACCGCGATCTCCTTCTTCCGGGTATCGGTGGTCATGATGGCCTCAAGGGCGGCGTCATGGCCTGAGGCATCGGCCGACAGGCTCGCGAAGAGGGCGTCGATGCCCGACTCCACCGCGGCGATGGGGAGCGGGACGCCGATGACGCCCGTGGAGCCGACGGCGACCTCGCTTACCGCGCAGCCAATCCTTTCGGCGGCGAGCAGCGCCATCCTGCGGGCGGCGGCGAGTCCCGGCTCTCCCGTGCATGCGTTCGCGTTCCCCGAGTTGCAGATCACGGCGCGGGCCCTTCCCGAGGCCAGGTTCTCGCGGGTCACCAGGACGCTGGCCGCCTTGACCTTGTTCGTGGTGTACATGCCCGCGGCGGAACAGGAAACGTCCGAGACGATGAGGGCGAGGTCGCGCTTGCCCTTGTTCTTCCTGATCCCGCACCAGACGCCGCCCGCCTTGAAACCCTTCGGCGCGCAGACGCCGCCTTCGATCCTATCCATCCGGCTGCTCCTTTGCCCCCGCGCTAGAACGCGGCGGGAATCGCGTTGATCCCGTCGGTTTCGCGGAAACCCAGAACGATGTTCATGTTCTGGATCGCCTGCCCGGCGGCGCCTTTCACCATGTTGTCGATGGCGGAGACGATGATGAGGGTCGTCCCTCCCTGGTCGATATGCACGGAAATGTCGCAATAATTTGAAGCGCGCACGTTGCGCGTACTCGCGATCGCGCCGGAGGGCAGCACGCGTACGAAAGGTTCTTCCTTATAGAACTCGGCGTAGGCGGCGCGGACGGAAGCGGCGACGGCCAGCATCTCCTTGTTCGGCGGACGCGGAGCCGAGGCCGGCGCGGCGGATCCGACCGGGGCGGCGAGCGGGGCGTAGGCCGTGGTCAGGATTCCGCGGTTCATGGGCGCCAGGTGGGGCGTGAACACAAGGGGGACCGGCCGGCCGGCCATGATCGCCAGGTTGCGTGCGATCTCCGGCACATGCCGGTGATCGCCAACCTTGTACGGCGCGATGGAATCCGAGCAGTCCGGGAAGTGCGTGGCCTGGCTGGGAGAGCGGCCGGCGCCGGTGACGCCCGAGGCGGAATCGATGATCACGGTTCCTCCGGCGATAAGGCCGAGCTTGAGCGCCGGATACAGGGCGAGCGAAGCGCCCGTCGGATAACAGCCGGGATTGCCGACGATGGCGGCGCCGCGGATTTGCGCGCGGTTGAGTTCGGGCAGTCCGTAGACCGCCTTGGGATGAAGCTCCCTCGCTTCCCACACCTTGCCGTACCAGGCGGAAAAGGTTTCTTCGTCATCCCCGAAGCGGAAATCCGCAGAAAGGTCGATGAAGGGTATGCCCTTGTCCATGCACAGCCGGGCGAATCGTTCCCCGACTCCGTGGGGAAGAGCCGAGAAGACCACGTCGGAATCGGCGACGACGGCCTCGCCCGAGACCAGGGGCGCTGCAACCTTTCCGATAAGATTGGGATATACGTCCTCTATCCGGCCGCCTTCGAAACTGGTGGACGAGAGAACGAGACGGTCGATCTGGGGATGGGCCGATAGCAGCCTGACGAGCTCGGCCCCGGCATAGCCAGTGGAGCCGATGATACCTGCGGTCTTCATGGAAAACCTCCTGGACGATTATACGCGACGACGGGGGAGTTGCGAGAGGGGGGATCAACGACGACGGAGGCGACGGGCGGAGAGGACGTGAAAAGAGAGCGGAGAGGCGACGGTCGGGGAAGCGGAGACGGACGGCGGTTTGCCGTGATCGCTTTGTTGGAACATAACATCCTCCCGATATCGATGCATATTTAGTTTTTGCATAAATATTAATTTATGTCAAGCAAAGTCCGGATATTGATTTTGGCACAAAAAGACGGCCCGGAATTGTGAATAATAGAGATATTAATCTTATTTCGTTCATAAATATGAGGTTATCATATCAAGCTCGAACAAGGACTGATGAATTTTTCTCAAGAGCGGCTCTGTCGGAGAGTCCGGACCGCTTGACGGATCACACGCGTTCAGCATATTTATACAGCGAAACGCATCGGCGGCACGGGTCCCGCGGCTTGACGGCCGGAAATGCCCGCGCTACTATTTCCTTCATAAAGAAAAGGGGGCAGGCGATGATCGAAGCCGTCGATATCGAGGAAGCAGCGGTCGATGAAACCGGAACTTCCGATGACTATTGCGCCGGCAAGATCTACTGCGCAAATTGCATCCACTGCAAACTCGTTCCTTCCAGCCCCGACGGCGACGAACGCTATTTCCTGCGCGTCCGCTGCGCCGCGGGCAAATGGCGGAAGAAGCTCGGCGAGGAGAAGGTCTACAAGTATTGCACCGTCGCCCGAAGGAGCATCGGCTCCTGCGACGCCTACGAGGATATGGGGGACGCGAAGGATTATATCCGCGATTTAAAGAAATCCCTTCCCGTAAAGGATGAAATTTTCGTATTCTGACCTTCGCCGGGCTTCCCGGCGCATCACGAAGGGAAGGTGAACCATGCGATTCCTCAGATTGTCCGTCCTCATGGCCGTATCCGCGGCCGCCGTGCTCTCCTGCGCTTCCTTGCCCGTTTCCGTTCCGGAAGGGGCCTCGCCCGCCGAACTGGTCCAGATGGCCCAGAATGCCGCCGAGCGCGGAAAGAACGAGGCTGCCGTCCAATACTACCAGGCGGTCCTGGACCGGTTTCCCGAGGATCTGCCGTCGGTTTGCGCCGCGGAGTACGAGATCGCCTTCATCCGCTACAAGGAAAAAGACTACGGGCAGGCCAAGCCGCTTTTCATCCGCCTGCTCGCCCGTTACGATAGCCCCGACGCGGCTCTCCTGCCCGCGCAATACAAGGTGCTCGGAGAGAAGATCCTGGCGATGATCGAACTGAAAGAATAAACCGCTACTGCGGCAGGATGATCGTGTCGACTTCCAGGCCGCGCTCGGCCGCGGCCTCATCGACCATCCTGGCCGTCACGTCGCCCATCGGCCTCAGATGGGGCGGCGCGTCGCCGATCAGGATGATCTTGCGGGCCTCCGCCTCCCACGCGAACTTCGTCGCCGCCGCATAGAGCGCCTCGTGGACGGCCTCGGGAATATCCCGGCCGCCCGCGACGCGGATCGCGTTCAGGTTCCGCTGGAAGGCGCCGAAATCGCTGGTGTAGGGCACGATCTTCGTCACGTACTCGTCGAAGTAGTCCTTGTAAAGGACCATTCCGATCCTGAACGAGCGGAAGCCGGAGATCAGCTCCTGCAGCATCGGGATGAGCATTTTCCGCACCGAATCTATGTCGTCCTTCATGCTGCTCGTCGTGTCCAAGGCGAGCACCAGGTCCACGGACTTTCCCCTGGCGTCCTCAAGCAAGTTCTTGATCTTGGGAACCAGATCGTCGGCCCCCGTCGAACGCACCGTCTCGCCTTTTTTGGCGATCTCGGTGAAGGCGTCCACGGTATCCTTCATGAAGTTGCCTTCGGGCGGCCCTTCCAGGGGCTTCTGGATCACCTTCAGTACGAAGGGATTGTCCTTGAAACCTCCGGCGTAGTCGCCGAACGGCTTCTCGAAGGCCCGGATGTTCAGATACGTCCCGTCCACGACGTAGGTTTCTCCGTTCCGGGTCCAGGCGTATCCGTACAGAACCAGGTAGGGGATGTAGATATGGAAGGCTTCGCCGAAGGCCGCGTCGCTTTCGACCGAAGAATCGATAAGCGACCAGATCCCGCGCTCCTTCGGAATCGGCGCGCCGTCCAGGAGCCGGACCTCGTCGCCGTTGACCGGATTCCAGGCGGCGGAACGGTATGCGTAGTTGTCGGCCTTTCCGCTGGGATCCCGGGTGGATTCGGTGAGCAGGACCGATCGGACATCGCCCTTCCTGCGCACGAAAAGGTGGTAGCCGCCGTCCACCCGCTGTTCGATCCGGAGGTCTTCGGGCCCTATGGCCAGGTCCGCCGACACGGCGGAGAAGGGCTGGGCCAGGCCGGCGAGGACGAGGAGAAACAGGACCGGTTTCGGCGACGACTTTTCCATACACCGATTATCGGCGGCGGAATGTGGGTCAAACATCGAAAATAATCGTGTAGAATGGTCGCAGGGGGATCATTCCATGCTTGACGCCAGGACGACCGATCGGATCGACGAGGTTTTCGCGCGGGCCGCCGCCGAGGGACGGAGGATACTGCACGAATTCGAGGTATACCGTATCCTGGAAGCCCTGGGCCTCGGAACGCCGCGCCACGTCTACCTGGAGGATCCGTCGAAGGTCGACGAGCGCATGCTGGAGCCCTTCGGCGCCAAGGCCATCGTCAAGATCGTGTCGCGCGACATCGCCCACAAATCCAAGCTGGGCGGCGTGCGCGCGGTGGCGACGGAGGATCCCCTGTACGTGCGCTTCGTGCTCGCGTCGATGCGGGAAGAGGTGCTTTCGCACTTCGACCGGGACAAGCAGCCGACGATAGACGGCTTCCTCATCGCCGAGTTCATTCCGTTCACCCAGTCAATCGGCAGCGAGGTCCTCATCGGCATGAAGGAGGATCCTTCCTTCGGGCCAACCGTGACCCTGTCCAAGGGCGGGGACGACGCGGAATTTTTCGCGCGCTGGTACGATCCGGCAAACCTTTCGCTGGCGCCCCTGTCCGCGGCGGACGCGGCGGCACTGTCCCAGTCGCTGAAGATCCGCCACAAGTACGAGGCGAACGGCCATCCGGAATATTGCCCCATGATCGGGGACGCCTTGCGCGCGGTGAGCCTGCTGGCGGCCCGGTATTCCTTCATCGCGGAACGGACTCCCCGTTTCCTGCTCACCCAGATGGACATCAATCCCTTCGTATTCTCGAAGGACGGCCGCTTCGTCGCGGTGGACGGCTTCGCAGAGTTCGCGACCGCGGCCGAGCGCGAGCTGCCGGCCAAAAGGCCCGACGTCGCTGGCCTGCGGGCCTTCTTCGAACCGAAGGGCATCGCGGTGGCCGGCGTGACCAGCGACGCGGGCAAGTACAGCATGGCGCGCATCATCGTGGAACTGCTGGCCGATCTCGGCAGGACCGACGTCTACTGCCTGAACCCCAAGGGCGGCACCGCCGAAATAGCCGGAAAAACCTGGCCACTGTACCGGACAGTCTCCGAATTGCCCGCCGAATGCGGCCTCTTCGTTTTCGCCGCCCCCGCCCACCATACCGTGGGTTTCCTGGACGCCCTGCCGGACGGTTCCTCGGCGGTGCTCATATCGGGCATACCAGCGGAGCTGAAGTTCGAAGAATTCGCGGCGAAGGCGAGGCTGCACCGATCGCGCGGCGTTCGGCTGATCGGCCCCAACTGCATGGGCGTCTTCTTCGCGCCGGACTCCAAGCGGGCAGGCGTCAATACGCTGTTCATCGGGGAAGAGCGGCTGAAGATCGGTTGGACCGCCCGCTCCAATACGGCCCTGTTCACCCAATCCGGCGCCATGGCGATCACCGCCCTGGAGCGGACCCAGAACGCGCCGGTTTTCAAGGCCATCGTCTCCTTCGGAAACAAGGCGGACGTCAACCTGGCCGACCTGGTCCGCTACTTCCGGGACGAGGATTCGGTGGAGGTCATGGCGATGTACCTGGAAGGCCTGGGCGCGGGCGAAGGCCGGGACTTTTTCGAACTTGCCAAGGGCACGCACAAGCCCCTGGTGGTCTACAAGGCAGGACGGACGGAGGCAGGCGCGAAGGCGGCCGCGAGCCATACGGCCGCCATGTCGGGCAACTACGACATCTTCAGCGCCGCCTGCGGACAGGCGGGGGTGGTCCTCATCGACGAGCTGCCCGACTTCTACAACGCGATCAAGGTCTTTTCGATGCTCAGCGCCAAGCCGCCCAAGGGCCTCCGCGTGGCGGGGGTGGTCAATGCGGGCCTGGACGCGACGATGGGGGCCGATCAGCTCGGCTCCCTTGTTCCGGCCTCCTACAAGAGCGAGACCAACGAACGGCTTGCGAAGCTGAACAAACATGGCCTGCTGAACGTCGGAGCGACCTTCCTGGACGTCACGCCGATGACCGACGACAAGCTGTTCGGGGAGATCGTGGAGACCGTCCTGGCCGATCCGGGCGTGGATTGCGCCTTCGTCGCGATCGTGCCCCACGTGGAGACCCTGAAAACCACCGACGACGTCTGCCGCGACAGCGACGCCCTGGCGGCCCAGCTCGTGCGGGCGGCCTCCCGGCATTCCAAACCGGTGGTCGTCTCGGTCAATTCGGGCAACCATTACCAGGGCCTGGTGCGCGCGATCGAGGAAGGCGGGCTCCCGGTCTACCCGGACATCCGCTCGGCGATGCGCGCCCTGGAAACCTTCTGCGCCCACCGCCTCGCGAGGCCCTGAGGCGGCGCGGAGGCGGCGGCCGCCGCCGGCGCGGAAGCCGGCGCAGCGGCAGGCGGGCGCGGAAGCCGGATCAGGCCAGGCGGTAGCGGACGGCGCTCCGGTGCGAGGTGCCGGGAAGCAGGGTCACGTCGTAATCGATGCAGTTGGCGGCTTCCACGCAGAGGAAATCCTTCCAGTTGGCTCCGATGTCGGGAAAGTTCGTCTCGGCGCCCGTCCAGGGAGTCCAGACGACGGTACCCCGGAAACCTTCCTGTTCGCAGACTATCGAACGGCCGTTCTTCTCGTCGCGGATGACCGTACGGGGCGGCGCGAGGGTGAATACGTCGGTGAGCGCGGCGGCGGGCTTGATTTCTCCCGCGCGCACGGCGCGTTTGCCGTCCGCGACCTTGTCGATGCAGCAGGAGCCTTCCAGGCCTGAGACTCCCGAAGCGGCCACCGCGCCGACGGCGAAGTGCGTATGCAGGCAATCCTCGTAGGCGAAGGGATCGCAGCCGGTATTCGTCGCGGTGAGCTCCAGCCCGAGCTCCGCGCCGACGGTGACGGCGAGTTCGAGCGTGAAGTCGTGGGGCCAGAAGGCCAGGGTGGCCTCGTCCGAATGGGTACGCAGGGCGACCCGGACGCGGCCGTCGGACAAACGGGCGCTGGAGGCGATTTCCCAGGACTTCGATCTGACGAAGCCGTGCGCGGGGAGATCCTTGCGCGCATGGTGAGGGCCGAACCAGGGAAATACGACCGGGACGCCGCCGCGGATGTTCTTTCCTGAGGCGAAGGGGCTCAGGGGGCTCAGCCAGAGCAGGTCCTTGGCCCCCTTGGGCGTGAAGGACGTCACATGGGCGCCGTGGAGGTAGACTTCCGCCTCTCCGGAATCGGAGCGGATGAGTATCTTGGGCAGTCCGCCGGTTCCTTCGACTAAATCCACAGAACCGGGTATCGCGAATCCCTTGAAACGAATTGTATCCATGTAAGCCCTCTCCCGAATTATTTGACGGCGCGCAGCGGCCGCTTGTCCTATACTACATGCATGGATATACGATTGGAATCCATGCTCGGCATGGCGGACAAGGAATTCGACGGAGAATCCTTCAACGGGCCGTCGCTCATGGCGACCCTGGATTCGCTTACGGCGGAGCAGGCCGCATCGGAGGCGACTTTCGAAGGCTATTCAGCCTGGGAGATCGCGATCCACTGCGCCTGGTACAAGCATTTCATAGCGCGTTCGCTCGGCGCGAAGGTCGAACTTTTCCCCTACCCCTACGCCGAGAAGAACTTCGCGCCGATCCCCGCCCCTCCCGACGACGTCGCCTGGAAAACCACCCGCGCGGTGCTCAGGCGAGCCCATCACGAGGCGATGCAGACTTTCCGAGATGCTTCGAGCGAGGAGCTGGATGCCATGTTCTCCGAATGGGGCGTTCCCTTCCGCGAGGCGATCGCCTGGCTCTGCACCCATGACGTATTCCATAATGCCCAGATCAGGACCATGGGCGTACCGGGGCTGAGGCAGCCCAAAGAGCATTGATCCAGCGCTTGACCGCCGCAGTGGCGGGTGCGGGTGCTGGAGCAGGCGCGGGTGCGGGCGCTGGAGCAGGCGCGGGGGTGGGCGCTGGGGCGGACGCACAGGCTGGGGCGGCGAGGTTAGGGGCGGGGGCAGGCGCGGGTGCAGGCGGTTAGGAATCCGAAGGTTCCGGCACCGTCACGCAACCGTCGGCGAGCACGAGGACCTTGGGTTCCTTCACGCCCCGGTCCCGCGCCCGCGCCAGGGCGGCGTCCACCGCTTCCTGCACCGATCCGACCGGCTGGATGAACATGCTCCGCAGCCGTTCGCCGTCCAGTTCGGTTTTGGCGACTACGGTGGCCCTCTCGGAGACGGCGGCCATCTTGGCGGCCTTGTGGTAGCCGAGCCTGTAGCCGTCCGCGATCTTCGCGATGGCGGCGGCCGGTGTCGGGGCCGAGGCGAGCAGCTTGGCGTAGGCCTCGTCCCCGATGCCGTCACGGCAGGAGGACACCAGGACGAGGGTCCCGCCGTCCTTCAGGGCAAGGGCCCCGTTGTCGATGGCCTTCTGGGACTGGTACAGGTCGATGTCCATGGGGAACTTCGCCACCGAGACGACCACGTCGGCCCGCTCGGGAATCGCCACGCAGAAGATGCGCCGGGCGGTTTCCACCGCCGCGTAAAAGGAGGCCATCAGGTCTCCCGCGGTCGCGGCGGCGACCTTCTGGTCCTTGTCCAGAACCGTCATCAGAGCGAAGACCGGCGCCTTGATCAGGGGTAACGCGTCCATCATGTCCTCGTGCACGGGGTTCCCTTCCAGGGCCAGGGACCGCGCAGC
>DPXI01000021.1 GCA_003527485.1 Treponema sp.
GACGAGGACTATGCGCGTTCCATGGCCGGAAGGTAGGCAGTGGCCCCGCCCTACTTCGAGCTTGTCTTCGACCTTCCCCTGAACCGCTCCTACAGCTACCGGGGCGACGAGAAGGGCGCCGCGGCGGTCGGCAAGCGGGTCATGGCCCCGTTCGGCAGGCGGGAGGTCCTCGGTTTCGTGGTCGCCGAAAGCGAGGCTCCGCCTGAAGGCGTGCCTATGGAGGCGATCAAGGCGATCCGGCGAGTGGTGGACGCTCTCCCTGTCTTCGGGAAGGACGAGATCGAATTGGCTCGCTGGATTTCCTCCTATTATCTCTGCGGTCTTGGCGAAGCCGTCGCCGCGATGATTCCCTCCGGGCGGCGGGAAGTTTCGGCGCCCGCTTTCGCCGAGGAGGAGCTGGATACCGGCAGGGCCGACCACTCCCTTTCAGAGGAACAATCGAAGGCGCTGGACTCAATCTGGTCCTCGGATACCGCAGGTACGGACAGCGCCGGCGCGTCGCTTGTTGCGCCGATGCCGCCCCCAAGCGCGACTCCCGCGCCGGTTTCCATGTCCTACCTGTACGGCATAACCGGTTCGGGTAAGACCGAAGTGTTCCTCAGGGCCGCCGAGCGCGCGCTGGCGGCGGGGAAGTCGGTCATCTATCTCGTTCCCGAGATTTCGCTCACCCACCAGGTGGTGGAAGCTGTCGCCGCCCGCTTCGGACCCGTTGCCGCCACCCTCCACTCTTCGATGACACCGAGCGCGCGGCTTTCCGAATGGAATAGGATCCTGGCCGGCGAGGCCCGGGTGATCGTAGGGGCGCGGAGCGCCGTATTCGCACCGGCGCGGGAGCTGGGACTGGTGATCATCGACGAGGAACATGACGGCTCCTATAAATCGGGCAACTCGCCGCGCTACCACGCGCGCCAGGTAGCCCTGAAACGCTGCGCTATCGCGGGCGCGCGCCTTGTGATGGGTTCGGCGACACCCTCCGCCGAAGCCTGGAAGCTAATGCGCGACGGCGCGATACGCCGCCTGGACCTGACTTCCCGACTTTCAGGCGGCGCCCCTCCCGCGATCAGGGCGGTGAGCCTTGAGGGGACGAACGGCTGTCTCACCGATGAGCTCAAGCGGGAAATCCGCGCGACGGCGCAGGTGGGCAGGCAGACAATACTCTTTCTCAACCGGCGCGGCTTCGCGTATTTCTACCGCTGCAAGGCCTGCGGTTTCGAGCTTGCCTGCAAGCACTGTTCCGTCTCACTTACCTACCACAAGAGCCGCGGCCGCGCCCTCTGCCACTATTGCGGCTATTCGACCGTCGTCCCCTCTTCCTGCCCCGAATGCGGCTCACTGGAGGCCGGATTCGCGGGCTTCGGGACGGAGATGATCGAAGAAGAAGTCGCGCGCACCTTTCCGGACCTCCGTATCCGCAGGGCCGACGCTGACGCCACTTCCAGGAAGGGGGCGCTGAAAGAAACGCTCGACATTTTCCGCACCGGCGCGATCGACATACTCCTGGGCACCCAGATGGTAGCCAAAGGCCTCAATTTTCCCGGCGTGCGCTTGGTGGGCGTGGTCCTGGCCGATACGGGCCTGCACCTTCCCGACTTCCGGGCCGCGGAACGGACCTTTTCCCTGATCGTGCAGGTTGCAGGCCGTGCCGGCCGCTATTTTCCGGACGGAAGGGTGATCGTTCAGACTTACCGGCCCAACGAAGAATCCATCATGCGCGCCTGCGCCCTGGACGTGGAGGGCTTCTGGGCGGCCGAACTGAAGCAGCGGGAGGCGCTCGGCTTCCCGCCGTACAGCCGCCTCGTACGTTTCGTGGTACGCTCCAGGGACGCGCCTACGGCCGACCGCGTCATAAGGCGGCTGGCCTCCCTGTGCCGGGAATCCTTGCCGCCTTCCGCTGAGCTGCTCGGCCCCGCCGAGTGCCCCATCGCCGTCATCGCCTCCAACGCACGCCGCCAGCTCATCCTCCGGGGTCCCGACATGGGTTCCGTGCACGGAGCCGCCCGCCGCGCCTTGGCGGCATACGAGGCGGATAAGGATCGCAACGCCTACGTGGAGGTGGACGTGGATCCGGTGAGCTTGCTGTAATCAATGTTGACATCCAGCCGCCGTTCGTTCTTAATCAGAAACGCATGACCCAATCCTTGGAAGACTACCTGGAAGCGGTGAGCTTCCTCGCCGACTCCGGCGCGGTCCGCGTGACCGATATAGCCTCGCGACTCGGCGTCTCCAAGCCTTCGGTGCTCGTTGCGCTCCGCTCCCTGGAGGAGCGAGGCCTCCTGGAGCACGAGCGCTACCGGGGCGTGGTCCTGACGGAAATCGGCGCGGTCGAAGCCGCGGCCATCCGCGACCGCCACGAATTCCTGACCGCCTTCCTGCGCGACGTGGTGGGCGTGAGCCAGGAAATCGCCGAGAAGGACGCCTGCCGCATGGAGCACGTGCTCTCGGAAGAAACCATGTCCCGGATGCGGGTGATCGCTTCCTGCTCGGACGGGAAAGGATGAGGACCCTCATCACCGGCGGAGTCAAATCGGGGAAAAGCTCCCATGCCCTCGCGCTCGCCCGCGCCGAATTCGCCGGAAGGAAGATTTTTCTCGCCACCGCGGAGATTTGCGACGACGAGATGGCCGAGCGGGTCGCCAGGCACCGCTCGGAGCGCCGCCTCGGCGACGGCACCGACGAGTTCGAGACCATCGAGGAGCCCGTCCGTATCGACCGGGTCTTCGAAAGCGTTTCCGACGCCTCGCGCGGCCTGCTCATCGACTGCCTGCCGATGTGGGTCAACAATCTTATGCACTACGGCCGTGAGGACGAGTTCGATACTATCCTGGATGCCTTCCTCGCGTCCTGGCCGCCGGACTGCGTCGCGGTCACGAACGAGACGGGCCTGGGCAACATTCCCTTCGACGAATATACGCGGCGCTACAACCGCCTGCTCGCCGCGGCGAACATCCGCTTCGCGAACGCGGCCGACCGCGTGATCCTCATGGTCTCGGGCATTCCCTTGCGGATCAAGTAGCCGTGGTCCTTTCCGTACCCTCCTGGGTGATACCCGGCACCTATGCCGAAAACCTCGCCTT
>DPXI01000050.1 GCA_003527485.1 Treponema sp.
GCCGCGGAGGCCGCAGCCGCGGAACCCGCGGTCCGGCGGACGCCGATCACGTGCATGCCGAACGCTTCGGCCGCGCGGCCGAAGCGTTCCCCGATGGTTCCGTAGCCGAGGATCAGCATCGTCTTGCCGGCGAGGGTCGACATCTCCGAATGCTTGAAATCCGCCCATTCCCGCCTGGACTGGGCGGCGAAGGCGCGGGGGAATTTCCGGTTCCAGGCGAACAGGAGGCCGAAGAGGTGCTCGGTCATCTGCTCCCCGTGCACGCCCGAGGCGCTCGTCAGCAAGAAGGGAAGTTCCTTGGTTTCGGGCATCTTCTGTAGCCAGTCGGTGCCCGCGTACCAGGCTTGGAACCATTTAAGACGCGGCGCGGCCGCCAGCAGGCTCGCGGGAAAGTCGCCCGCGACTATTTCCGCCCGGTCCAGGGCGGATTCGATTTCCGCCTTGCCCGAGCGCACGAGGACCTCCCGTCCACCGCCCGCCGCGCGTATCCTGTCCACCGCTCCCGGCGGGATTCGGGAGGCTTCAAGAGCCAGAATGATCGTATTGCCGGATTCCATGCCCCATTCTAGCATGGGGAAGCGCGTGGCGCGAGAGTGGCGCGAGCGTGACGCAAGCCGATCCCCATTCTGGACAGCCGCCGCCGTGCCGGGCTACGATCCGCGGGTGCAAACCATAATATTCTGGATCTCCAAATTGCTGCGCCCCGTGCTCGCGTCGCCGCTGTTCCTGACCCTGCTCGCCGCGGTCGCGGCCTTGCTGGCGCTCAAGCCGGAGAAGCGCCGGATGCGCGCGCTGAGGGCCGTCGCGCTCGCCGCCTGCCTCGCCCTCGCCCTCATATCCGTTCCGGCGGTCGCCAGCGGCCTCGCGCGGCTCTGGGAAACGGAACGGGGAAACGCGCAGGAACTCGCGGCGGCCGGCCCCTTCGACGTGATCGTGGTCCTCGGCGGCTCCACCAAGCCGGCGGCTTCGATCGCCGGACATATCGAACTGAACGATGCTATGGAGCGGCTCATCGCCGCCGCCCTTCTGTACCGCGCGCGCATCGCGCCGATCATCCTGTTCACGGGCGGTTCGGGGGACATCTCCCATCCGGACGACAAGGAAGCCCCCCTGGCCGCCGAGTTGCTGAAGCTCATGGGCGTGCCGCGGGAAGCCATCCTGCTGGAAGCGGAATCCCGCAATACGCACGAGAACGCGACGCTCTCCAAGCCCCTGCTGGATTCGATCGGCGCGTCCCGGATCGTTCTCGTCACCTCCGCCTGGCACATGCGGCGTTCGGCCGGGATCTTCGGGAAAGCCGGTTACGATTTTGTCCCGTACGCGGCGGACAGCCTTGTCGACCCCTTCTCATTCCCCGCCGACCTGTTCCCCGATGCCGGCGCCTTGGACCGGAGTACCCGCATCTTTCGGGAGCTCGCCGGAGTCGTCGCCTACCGGTTGCTCGGCAGGCTCTAGCGTGGGCTCCGGGACTGGCTCCGTTCCTGGTTCCGCTCCTGGTTCGGGTTGAAGCTCAGCGGCCGGCGGCGGGTCGCCGAAACGTTTGAGCAGGTACGCGTAGCGGCCCCGCAGGATTCCGTTGCGGCCGAAGTCGTACGGACCGTAGCGTATGGGCGAAGAGAGGATGGTCACGAGCCTGATCGCCTCGTCGCGCTCCAGGGCCGCCGCGCCCCTCTTGAAGTGCCGCCGCGAGGCGGCTTCGATCCCGAATACCCCCCGTCCCCATTCGGCATAGTTGAAATACAGCTCCAGGATGCGGTCCTTCCCGAGTATCGCCTCCATCTCGAGGGCGATGATCGCCTCCAGGTACTTGCGGAGATAGCTCTTCTCCGGCACGAGGAAGATGGTCCGCGCGGTCTGCATGGTGATGGTGCTGCCGCCGTAGATCGGCTCCCCGAAGGACTTGTTGAGCAGGTACGCGTTCTTCATCGCGGCGAGGAGTATGCCGTGGTGCTCGTAGAAGCTGCCGTCCTCCACCCTGACCGTCATCGTCCGGATGGACTTGGGGATGCGCGCAAGCGGCATGAAGCGGGGCTGGACGATTTCCCAACCGTAGGCCCATTTCCGGTACAGCATGAGGGTCGTCGCGGCCGGATTCGTCGTCCTGAACAGGATCAGGACGAGGGAGGTCGAAAGCATGAAGGCCAGATGGACGAAGAGGAGCGCGGCGAATATCAGGCGGACGAAGCGGACTGGCGCGGCCCGTACGCGATACGGGCCCCGACGGCCGAAGATGGAGGCGCGGATCGACAACCGTGCCGCGGAAGACGCCGCATAGGCGAAACTTTCCTGGTCAAGCAGGATGTCGGGGGCGGGCTTGCGGGAGCGGCTCATGTAGACGCTCATCATACCGATCCGCGCCGCTTCGCGGAAGTGCAGTTTTATCCCTTTCCTGTCGATATTCCATCTATGGCAGATACACCGAAATCCTCTCCGAGTCCGGTCCTCCTCGTTTCCGTGGCCGTCGTATCGGCTATCGCCGGCGCCGCGTCCGCGCTCGCCTTCGGCTGGATCGGAGGCATCGCTGCCTCGATCGCGGCGGGAGTCGCCGCCTGGGTCCTTTTCGCGTCCCGGAAGAAGTTCCCGGCCTCCTCCGCGCCGGAAACCGCCGCTCCGGGCGCGCCCGCGGCCGTGCCCGAATCCGTCCCGACGGAAATTTCAGCCGACCGGATCGATCCCCTGACAGGGCTCGCGAACGAGAACGGCCTGGCGGCCTGGTTCGCCGAGCGGGGGGCCCGACTCGCGGCCGACGGCAAGGGCCTCATCGTCCTCGTCGCCCGCCTTGACGATTTCGACCAGGTCGTGGCCAGGCGGGGCCGGACCATAGCCGACGAAGTCCTGAAAGAGGTGGCTGCCCGCGTGGCCGCCGTGGCCGGTTCCGAAGGCATCGCAGCCCGTACCGGCGGCGACGAGTTCGCCTCCGTGGTCGCCGTGGTCCCGGCCCGGGCGGATGCGCTCGCGTCGGAACGGGCTGGCCACCTGATCGAGCTCATCGGCCGGCCGGTCGAGCATCCGGCGGGTTCGATCTGGCTGGGCGGATCGGTCGGGGCAGCCTACGGATCGCCCTTGAAAGGACCCGAGACGCTCGCCCGCGCACGGACGGCGCTGGCTCAGGCGATGCGGCAAGGCCGCGGGCAGTTCGTCGTCGCGAAAGCCGAATGAAGAAGCGAAAGGCGAAAATGTAGAGATTTGCTCCGGGGACAAGCGCTCGTTATACTGGAGGATATCCTGAAAAGTGGAGTATCACCGGTATGCGCCTCCGTTTCCGCACACGCCTCGCGCTCATCCTCTGCGCCTCGATCGTTCCCTTCGTCGCCATCGGAATGGCGGGCGTATCCCTGCTTGTCTTCCGCGATTTCCGCGCCTACGAGTCCGGCCGCTACGGCGAGACGGCGCGCGCGAACGCCGCACTGCTATCAGGCGACCTGATCCGTGCCGTCGAGTCCAGCCGGGATCTCCAGGCGGTGGTCGAAGAGCTCAAGCGCCTCGGCAGAACCGACCGGACCTTCCTGCCCGCCCTTTTTGAGCGCTTCCTCTCGGACCGGCCGGAAATCCAGGCTGTATGGGCCAATTTCGAGCCGAACGCCTGGGACGGGCGGGACCGGGAATTCATCGGGGCCGAAGGCTACGACGAAGTTTCGGGACGCTTCGCCCCCTGGTTCTACCGCGATGCGGACAAGGTCATAGTCGGCGAGCTGCTGGCTTGGGAAGACGCCGCCTACCAGGAAGACTATTACGCCCTGCCGAAGGAACGCGGCTCCCTGGTGGTGCTGGAACCCTACGAGGATGATGACGACCAGGGCACGCTCATGACCTCGGCCGCCGCCCCGCTCACGGATTCAGGCGGCGCATTCTTCGGCGTCGCGGGACTGGATATTTCGCTGACCGCGATAGAGAAGCGCATCGCCGAACTCAAGATCGGCCGTGCCGGCTGGGCCTGCCTCGTTTCGACGGGAGGCATGGTCGTGGCGCATACCGATCCCGAGAAGAAGCTGACGGTTTTTGCCGAGGTCGAGGATAACAAGTCCCTTGTCGTATCCGCGCCCGTGGAGATCGGGGGAGTCGAATCCTGGCGCTTCGTGGCCGCCGTCCCCTTCTCCGAGATCGACGAGCCGGCCATCGGTCTTCTCTGGTGGATGATCGCGGCGACAGTCGTCATCATGGTCGTCATCGCGGGTTCCGCGGCGTTCATCGCCCACTCTATCGCCAAACCCATCGGCGCGGTCTCCTCCTCGCTCGAGCTGCTGTCCGACGGCGATTTCACCGTGGAAATCCCCTCTTTTTCCAATGACGAGATCGGCGCGCTCGCCCGAAGCTTCAACGAACTCGCCGATGCCCTGTCCCGTTCCTTCGCCTCCGTGCGCTCGTCCGTATCGGGGATCGACGAAACGGGCGTGTCCCTCGCCACGGCCATGGCCGCGGCCCGAGCGGCCGTCGCCGCCATCGCGGAGCGCATCACCGAAGCCCGGTCGTCCTTTGACTTGCAGGATAGGAACCTCGATTCTTCCGCCGTCGCGATTCGGCAGGTGTTGGAAGCCGTCAACGCCCTGGAAGGGCTGACCGCCGAACAGGAGAAGGCGATCGACCGATCGATGGCCAAGATCGGGGAAATGGTCGGCAACGTCGCGCATTCCTCCGAGGCCTTGAACGAACTGGGCGCCCTCATCGACGAACTCTCCTCCTCCTCGGGCGCGGGCATGGAACGGGTGGACCGCCTCCGGTATCGCGCGGAAGAAGCCGCCAGGCAGGCCGAAAACCTGGGCGAGGCGAACGAGGCCGTCGCTTCCATCGCGGAAAGCACCAACATGCTGGCCATGAACGCCGCCATCGAGGCCGCGCATGCGGGAGAGGCCGGAAAGGGCTTTGCGGTGGTGGCCTCCGAAATAGGCAAGCTAGCCGAATCTTCCGCCGATCGCACCGAGGAGATCGCCGCCGCCCTGGATGCCGTCCGCGTAGGCGTCCGCTCCATGCGCGACGAAGCCGAAGGGACCATGAACGCCTTCGACGATGTCAAGAAGCAGCTGCAGGCCGTCGCGGCGCTGGAAACCGCGATACGCACGACCATGGAAAAGCAGCGCAGGGAAGGCGAAATGGCTTCCTCCGATCTGGACGCGATGACGGAACTCGGGCGCCGCGTCCGCCGGGATTCCGCCGAGATCCGGATTTCCGGTTCGAGCATTTCCCAGTCCCTGGAAGCTTTACTCGAATCCGGAAGCAAGCTCGGCCGGGTGATCAACGGGATCGAAGAAGAAATGGAACGGATCCGCGAAGGCACGTCGGTCGTCGCGGAGGCCATCGCGGAAAACGGAAAGGCTACCCGCAAGGCCACCGACAGTCTGGACGGCTACAAGACGCGGGCGAATGAATGCTGAGCGAACAGGGCGTCCCGCCCTGGGTCCGGCTGAGGACCCTCCTGGACCTCGAAGGCCGGAGCGCCGCTGACGGGGAAACCGCGGCCGCGCGGGAGGCGACGCTCGCCGATCCCCGCGTCCGCCAGCTGCTCGCCGATGTCACGCGCTGGCCGGGCACGGTGCTGAACAGCCACCGCAGCGCCTCCCAAAGCTTCCATACACTGGAATTCCTCTCCGAATTGCTCGCGGGCAGCGGTCCCCCGCCCGCCGAGGTCGGGATCGCCCTGGACCGGATACTTGAAAGCATGGGCGCCGATGGGATCCCGCGGCTCCCCATGACGTACTCCGCGACACACGGCGGTCCGGGCGTTGAAATGAACGCCTGGGCGCTCTGCGACGCGCCGACCCTCCTCCTGTCCCTCGTCCGCTTCGGCCGCGGCGCCGATCCGCGGGTCTGCGCCGGAATCCGCGCCCTTTCCGCCTTGATCCGTGATAACGGGTGGCCCTGCGCGGTCAGTCCCGAACTTTCCTTCCGGGGCCCAGGCCGCAAGGACGATCCCTGCCCCTACGCGACCCTCATCATGCTCAGGCTGCTCGCCGCTAGCGGCGCATGCGGCGCATGCGGCGGGGAAGCCGCCGCGGCCGCGTCCGCCGCGGCAACTGCCGCGGGCGCGGAATCCCTCCTTGACTGTTGGGCGCGCAGCCGCGAGCGGAGTCCCTACCTCTTCAGGATGGGCACGGATTTCCGCAAACTGAAGGCGCCCTTCCTCTGGTACGACATCCTCCACGTCGCTGAGGTCCTCTCCCTCTTCCCCGCCGTCCGTCTCGACAGCCGGTTCCTGGAAATGGTCGGACTCATCCGCTCCAGGCGGACTGCGGACGGCTCCTACCTGGCCGAATCCGTCTACGCGCCCTACAAGGAATGGGATTTCGGCCAGAAAAAGGCGCCTTCGCCCTGGATCGGCTTCCTCGTCCGGCGTCTGGAAAAGAGGCTTGTCAGCTGAAGCACCGTGAACGCCCCCGCCGTATCAATCATGCCGGAATACGTTATAATGGGAGGCATGGCGAAGATGGGAGAACCCGCACGCGTACTTGATGAGCGCTTCACGTACCGCGATTACCTGACCTGGCCCGACGACGAGCGCTGGGAGTTGATAGACGGGGTGGCGTACGAGATGTCCCCGTCACCGAGCTGGAAGCATCAGGGTCTCTTGCTCGAGCTCGGACATCAGCTGAAAAATCATCTTGAAGGAAAACCCTGCCGCGTATTCATCGCGCCCCTGGACGTACTCCTGTTCGCGCCGGATCAGGGTTCCGACGCGAAGGACGAGGATATCGATACGGTAGTCCAGCCGGACGCGCTGGTCATCTGCGACAAGGGAAAACTGGGGAAACGGGAGATCCGGGGCGCGCCCGACATCGCGGTGGAGATACTGTCGCCGTATTCGTGGGCCCGCGACACCAGGATCAAACTTGCTGCCTACGAAAAACGGGGTGTGAAGGAATACTGGATCGTGGATCCGGGTAACCGGGTGGTCAATATTTTCAAACGTCCGGACGCGAAGGGTTTCGGTCCCGCCGAATCGGTCGTACTGGATGCCGATGGCGTCACCGGCTCCTTCTCCAGCGCCGTTCTGCCCGACTTTCAGCTCGACTTCCGTGCCCTTTTCGCCGCCGCTGAGCTATAATCGAACAATGACTGGAAAAGAACGAGTCCGGGCGTCCCTCGCCCACGAAGAAGCGGATCGGGTGCCCCTGGTGGTCGGAATCACCAACGCGACGGGCATCAAGATGAAAGCCTACCGGGAGCTCAAGAAGCTCGTCGGCGTACAGGCGCCGGACCGCTGGATCTACGACTGGCCCGAGCTCGGCACGGCGCTGCCGGACGAAGAGGTCCTTGAACGCCTGGGCGCCGACGCGCGGGGCGTGCTGGACCTCTACCCGGCTTCCGTGTACGAGCGCGTGAAGGCGCGCGATCCCCATTCGCCCTTCGTGGACGACTGGGGCACCGGGCAACGCGAGATCGAGGAGGGGCGCTGGTATCCGGGCATCCACCCGATGGCGAACGCGGTGACCTTGGACGAAATTGAACGCTACCCTTGGCCCGACATGGACGATCCGAGCCGTGTCGCGCACGTGGCCGCCGAGGCGCGGGCCCTGAAGGCATCGGGCAGGTACGCCGTCCTCGGCTGTCCCTGGCTGCTCTTCCCCTTCGAACGGGCCCAGGCGATGCAGGGCCTGGACCGCTTCCTTGAGAACATGCTCACCGAACGGGAATTCGCCGAAGCCCTGCTGTGGAAGATCGAAGGGCTCTGCGAACGGCTGATGGGCCATTTCCTGGACGCGGCGGGCGACAGCCTGGACATCATCAAGATCGGCGACGACCTGGGCACCCAGGAAAGCCTGATGATCTCCCCCGCGACCTACCGCGAAATCCTGAAGCCCGTGCACGCCGCCCTGATCGAATTCATCAAGACGCGGACCAAGGCCAAGGTCTTCTTCCATTCGGACGGCGACGTCTTCGACCTCATCCCCGATCTGATCGAGATCGGCGTCGATATCCTGAATCCCGTCCAGTCGGGCGCAGGCCGTATGTCCGACCTGGCGCGCCTGAAAAAGACTTACGGGAAGGACCTCGTGTTCTGCGGGGCCATGGATACCCAGCGCATCCTCCCCTACGGGACGACCGAAGAGGTGCGCGCCGAGGTGAAGCGGGTCTGCAGCCTGCTCGGTCCCGGGGGCGGCTTCATGCTGAGCGCCGTCCACACGATCATGGACGAAGTCCCCGCGGCCAACATCCTGGCGATGGCGGACGCGGTCCAGGAGTATGGACGGTACCCGATAAGCACCTGACGCAGGAACTTCGCGAATAGCCGGATGCGATCCTCCTCTTTCTGTTTTATAGGTGCTCACCGCATGCCGATTGGCAGTCACCAAGGCGATGGAAAAGGCGTTCCGCGATCTCTCTCCGGGACTTATGAGGGAGTCGGGACGTCCGCTACCCCCGTTTCAATCGGGAAGCTCATCGCCATCGGAACGGTGACCGGGGAGATCGTATTGGTGAACCCGAAGGGGGAATAGCGAATCTGTATGTCGTGTACAAATATGCGATAGAATTGCATATTTGTACACATTCGGTTACAATTGCATCATGATTCCGCGTGAACTGCAAGAGACCCTCGTTCGATGGGCTGGACAGTATCCGGCGATCACCCTGATCGGGCCGCGCCAGAGCGGAAAAACCACGCTGGCGAAATCGGCGTTTCCCGATAAACGGTATGTCAATCTGGAGGATGCCCAGGAACGCGTCTTCGCGGAATCCGATCCGAGGGGGTTCCTGAGCCGTTTTCCGGACGGCGCCATTATCGACGAGATCCAGAATGCGCCCGGGCTTCTTTCCCAGGTGCAGACGGAAATCGACGCCGGGCGGGGAGATGGGCGATTCATCCTAACCGGAAGCAACCAGGCTTCCTTGCGGGCCGGCATCAGCCAGACTTTGGCCGGACGGACGGCGATCGGACAACTCTATCCTTTCACGCTATCCGAACTGGAAGGATTCTTTCCAACGCGGGACGTTAATTCGCTGTTGAATTCCGGATTCTATCCCCGCATCTGGGACAAAGCCCTTGATCCTGCGGAAGCCTTGGCTTTCTACGCGGCTACGTATATAGAGCGCGATCTGCGCTCCGTTCAAGCCATCCAGGATATCGGCCGATTCCAGAAGTTCATGATGCTGTGCGCTGGGCGCGTGGGACAGTTGCTCAATATGGCCTCCCTCGCCGCGGACGCCGGAGTGAGTCCGAATACCGTCAAGGACTGGATATCGAAACTGGAGGAAGGCTTCATCGTGTTCCTGTTGCAGCCCTGGCACGAGAATATCGGGAAGCGTCTCGTCAAGGCTCCGAAATTATATTTTTGGGATGTCGGATTGGCTTCCTGGTTCCTGGGCAACCGCAGTCCCGTCCATGTGGCCGCGCATCCCTTGCGCGGTTCCCTCTTCGAAAACTTGGTCATCGCCGATACCTTGAAACGGGAACGCCACCGATCCGGTCAGCGGGGATTTTACTTCTTCAGGGATAATCATGGATTGGAGGTGGATTTAATGATAAGCGATGGGCCTTCGATTGATCTTGTGGAGATAAAAAGCGGAGAAACCGCGCATCCCGATCTGTGGCGCCGGCTTCCCTTCGTTCGCAAAGCCATCGATCGTCCCGGGAACGATATCGTCGTGTACGGCGGGGACGGCGCCTGGGAGACGCGGGGCGTTCATGTCTGCGGGTGGAAAGAGCGGCTCACCGACTGAGATGAAGGCCGGGGCGGTTTCGTAAAGGGCAAGCGCGGCGCCCCGGCCCTTCGGATTGGCTTGTTCCTTATCCCTTCAGCTCCCGCAGGCATGCCACAACCAGAGCATGGTCGTCCTCCTGCGGGAGCCCGGAAACCGTCGCGCAGGCCACGAGGCCCGCGCCGCGCACGCGGATGGGGAAGGCCCCGCCGAAGGCCGAGAATTCCATTGAACTCACATAGTGCTTTTCTTCGATCGTCTTTCCTGACAGGGCCAGGGCGATTCCGACCGCGAAGGAACTCTTCTCCATACGGAAACAGACGTTCGCCTTGCGGCGTATCCATTCGTCGTTGTCGCCCGCCGCGCCGGGAAGCGAGGCATGGAAAAGGATGCGGCCCGGACGGCGGATGTCGACGGCGACGGGCGCCCCGCGTGCCCGGGCTTCTTTCGCCAGCAGGTTGCCGAGCTTCCAGGCGTCGTCCTCGTCGAACTTTTCCAGCACGAGTTCCGCCTCTTCAGCGGCGATACGATCAAGCAGGTCTTTGGTTGGCGTCATGAGCTGATTATAGCATGTTATACTTTTCCGATGAGCCAGTTCGAACGGATCGCCTACCTGGACCGGGCCATGAGGGAAGGGGGCGGAGCCAGGACCGCCGAAGTAGCCGCCCGTTTCGAGGTGGACGCGCGCACCGTCAAACGCGACATCGAGTACCTCCGCGACCGCGTGGGCGCCCCCATCGAATGGGACGCCGCGCTGCGCGCCTACCGCTACACGAAAAAATTCGATGACTTGCGCTTCGCCGACGAAAAGGCCCTCATCGTCCACGCCCTGCTCCGCGGCTTCCTCAGCAACGAGCACTACGTGCCCCTGCTCTCCCTGGAGCTTCTGGACGAAGTGTCGCGCCGCGTTTCCCGCGACTACCGCCGGGTCGCCGACCGGGTGCGCTACCTCACCCCCGTCTCCGAGGAAGTTGCCCTGGAGCACTTCACCATCGTGGTGCAGGCCATGGCCCTCGGCCTGGAGCTGGACCTCGAATACAGCGACAGAGGGGGCGCCAAGAGCGTACGGGCCGTGGAAGCCGAACGGCTGGTCAACTATTCCGGCCGCTGGTACCTGCTGGCCTGGGACCTCCGCAAGGCCGACTTCCGCACCTTCCACCTCTCCCGCATAGAAGCCGCCTCCCTCTCCCGCCGCAAGGCAGCCTCCCGCGCCGACGAGGCGAGCGCCCATTCCCGCGACCAGGCCGCGGAAGCCTACCTGCAGGGCGGCTTCGGCATCTTCAAGGGCGGAACCCTCACCCAAGCCGCCATCCGCATCACCGGCCGCGCCGCCCCCCTCGTGGCCCGCCAGACTTGGCACCCCTCCCAGACCATCGTGGAGGGCGTTTCCGCCTCCGGGGAGCCCTTCTCCGAACTCCGCCTCCCCGTGGCCGACTGGACCGAGCTACTCGGCAAAGTCCTCTCCTTTGGCCCCAACGCCGAAGCCCTGTCCCCGCCCGCCTTCCGAAAAGAATGGAAAGCCGCGATCAAGGCGATGGGGGAGCTCGCGGGGAGGGGGAGCACGTCCATTCCATAACGGGAATCGCGCGGGTCCCTCTCCATGCTCGGGCGGGGGAAACCGCTGCCGAGCTCGGGTCCCTCGGCCTGCAGCCGAGTCCGATAGGAAATGATTTTTAGCGCGGCCCGTCGGCCGCGCGGCGGAATCGTCCGATATATCCAAAAATCTGGAAAAATTGTTATCGCATTTCGTAGATCGGACATTGACCGGCGGACTGCGGCTCGCTCGTTCGCGGTTTTCCCCGCCCGAATCGGAAATTGTGAATCGCGCGCTTCCCGACTCCAACGGCAGGATCCAACCTGGGCTGACGCGGCTCCCCCTACCTCCGGCCTCCTCGCCGGCGGCCTCGCGCCGCGGTAGCGGTGCGAGGCAAGGATGCCGAGCCCGGGAAAGGCAAGCGGAATCGTTTGCGATTCCGCATCGGCATGGATGCCGCCGGTACCCCCTCGTCGGTTTCTCGCGGGAAGGGAGAAACCGGTGCTGCGACCCAGCCCAGCCCGACCCAGCCCAGCCCGACCCAGCACTCCGTGTCTGTATCCGCCACGCAACAACTTGACTTCTTGGAGATTTAGCTTGACATCCAGATCCGAGACGATAAAATAGAATGAAAAATTATCCGTATTTCAATATCGAAGAAGATCTTTAAAAAGTTGGAGTTGCGCATGTCGAAAGGCGAGGCTCCTTTGACCTTTCTGGATATGTTTTCCGGCACTCTATCGCCGTACAAAAACAGGAAACTGCGTTTCAACACCTCACAATCCCTCATTTCGGAAACAATGGCCTTTTCGGGCAAGTTCGGGAGCCAAGCCTTCCTCGTATTCATTCACTCGATCCGCCCTCCGCTTCGCGGACGGAATACGCAATCAGCCTACCGTCTCCCGATTACCGCTTCCCTAAGGCGTCCGCATTCGGTTTCTCCCGAGACGTCCTGGGTGAACGAATTCGTCACTTCGTTCGATTCGGAAGTCGTCTTGATATCTTCCATGTTGTACCAGTTGCCCGGCTGCGTCAGGACGGAGCTGGTAGACGATCTTTTTTCTTTCTGCCACACGCCCGATTGAATCACGCCTATAATGCCGAGGATAGGGGTACGGTATGCCAAAGCGTAAATCGTTATTGTTGCGTTTCCTGATCCTTGCAGTTCTCCTTTTCCCCCAGGCTATTTCGTCGGCCGAACGGACAACGCGGGAATATAAGATTTTCATCGTTGTGGACACGGTCGACGATTGGTCCGTCAAAATCATGGACGGGTTCAAGGAATCGATGGATAAATTCGTGTCGTCGAAAGGGGCGAAAGCCGCGTATACGACATTCGATACAAAGGTGAATCCCGAGAGAATTCCTCCGATCATCGACGCGATCCGGATGGGCGATCCCGACCTCATCTGCATGGTCAACTATCCTTCGGGCTTCGCCGATTCCGTCATCACGAAAAAACTGACGGACCCCAAATACAAATTCGTCTCCGAGAACTGCATACCCGTGGAAATCGGTCTCATTCCAAGCTGGCAAAAACCGGGAGGAAACGTGACCGGAGTCGGGGTCTTCCTCCAGCAGAACTCGCAGATCAGGCTGATGAAGAGGATCAATCCGAAGGCGAAAAAGCTGGCCGTATTCAGCTGGTCGGCCATGACCCAGATCAATGAGTGGTTTGAAAAAGAAATCGCCAGGGCGGCGAAGCAGGAGGGAGTCGAACTCGTCGAGTTCCGCAAAGTCGACAGCGAAGAGGCGGAATTCGCTTTTTTCAGGGAATACGACGCGAAATCGGACGAGTACTTCGTCATGGGAGTGATTTCCGCCTTCGTCCACGCGGACGGATCTCCGGCGAATATCACCGCGGACGAGCCTCCCTTCTTCCAGAACGGACTCAAGAAAGTGCAGGTGCTCGCCTACGATGAAACGGTAATCAGCTACGGAGCTTTGGGCGGCGCGAGCGTGGTATGGAAAGATATCGGGATCCAGCTGGCCGAGAAAGGGGTGCTCGTGCTCGAGGGGAAATCCCCGGGTGATATTCCTTGGGATTATCCGAGGATTTATAACATCATCCTCAATTTGAAAACAGCGCAGAAAATAGGAGTTAAAATTCCGCAAGACGTGATCGGAGCCGCGTACAGGGTGTACACGGATTATGCGGGAAATTACGTGGGGCGTTGAATCGGACAGGACCCGAACCAGGTGGACATCGTGTTTGGAGCACCAAGTGCGGTTTGCGATAACGGGATTGGACGAGGGTGCGGAGCGGATAGTCCGAGATTTCGATTCATACGGACGCTAAGCGGCGGGGCGACGCTGATGGTGATGCGCGCGGACGGGAAGAAGTACCTCGTCGCGCGGTTGCTTGAACTGTGCCCCCCCCTATCGCCGAGATTGGCGCGAATGATAAACGAAGCGAACGCCTTCTCCGGTTAATGCATGAAGATTTCCGGGAACAGGAATTCGGTCCTAACGGCGGCCGGAAGAATCCCTCCATACGGATCGGCTGCGGGAAGCTTTCGCCGCCGACGTGATCCTCGTCGCCCAGGTGCCCGGAGATGAAGCGTCGGCGAAGGGGCATGTCCGGATCATGATGGGCTTGGATAAGGACGACGAATACCTGATGGAAGCGCTGGAGAGTCAATAATGGCCAAAAGGATGTTGGGGATGCCGGCGCGGATAGCGGGATCGCTTCCCATCAAGAAGAAGTTCCTCCTGGTGTTCTTGGGAGCAGTCGGCCTGCCGATCTTACTGGCGGCCGTACTTTCGCTCAGCTTCTTCATTGATATATCGACCAAAAACGCGAGAGCCATGTTGGACGACAAACTCAAGCTCGCCGAGCTTCTTTATAAAAATCTGACGCAAATGCTCCATTCCACGGCGAACACTTTGGCCGCCGATAATCTGGTCAGGCTGGACCTACAGCTCATGCTATACGAAGCGATCGGCAACTACATCGCTTCCACCGAAGACGTTCGCGGCTCCACGTTCACGGCCATACTGGATGCGAGCGGAAGGGTCCGCGCTTGGGGTTCGAGCGTCTATCCCAACCAACCCGGCCCCGAAGCTTTGAGCTCCGAGTTGCGGTCCAGAGTCGCGGAAGGCGGACAGGCGTTTTTCGCGGCCCGTCTTTTCGAATCGGAATTCCTGGGCAAGGCACTGGGTGATTCAGGATCGATCTCCGACGGCCTTGTCCTGATCGCGGCCGTCAAGATACAGGACGACTTGGGGAGTCTCATCGGCTACGCGTTGGCCGGTTACTTGTTTTCCCAACCGAACGGCCGCACGGACGAGTACCAGGTCGATATCCGCGAGCAGTTGAATTGTCCTTACCTGATCATTGACGACGATGAGGTCTTCGTCTTCTCGGACGGCGACGCGCCTTTCCGGATTGCCGGTGCAATCGCTTCTTCTTTTCCGTTGAGGGGACCCGCTCCCAGGATAAACATCGGAGGTGATACCTTCATGATTTCATGGTTCCCGATATCCGGTCAGGGTTCCGACGCGATCGCGCGTTTCGTGATCGCGTATCCGGAAACCGACATACTCGCTGCCCGGAATCAAACCGTCTTAAATATACTGTCAATCATTCTGCTGGGTACCGTCGTCGCGACCGTCGTGGCGTTCGCCCTCGCCGGCGCGATCTCAAAAGCCATCGTTTCGGTCTCAAAAGCGGCGGTCGGGATCGCGGAAGGGCATTTCGACGTCAGGATACCGGAAGTCTCAAGCGACGAAATCGGGACACTGGCCAAGGAATTCAATTTGATGACGGCGGAGCTCCAGCGCACCCTTAACAGGCTCGAGACGGAAAAAAGGGAACACCAGGAAGCCGAATCCAGAGTCAGGGTGCTGAATGAAGCCCTTGAGGACCGGGTAGCGGAAAGAACCCAAGAATTGAACGCGGCGAATTCCGCTCTATGCAAATCCCTGGAATTCCTGAAATCGGCTCAAGCGCAGTTGGTGGAATCGGAGAAAATGGCCGCGCTCGGCACGATGGTCTCGGGTATGGCGCATGAACTGAATACGCCCCTGGGCACCAGCATCACCGCGGCATCGTTCATCGTGAACGAGACCCGGACTTTTACGTCCCGGTTCGAAAAGAATCAAATTACGAAATCGGAGTTGGGAAAGTATCTGTCCAAGGTCGGAGAAGGCGGAAGCATAATAGAATTCAACCTCCACCGGGCTGCGTCCCAAGTCCGCGTTTTCAAGCAGGTAGCCGTGGACCAGGAAACGGAAGCCCTGCGGGCACTCGGCGTGAAGGAGTTCGTGGACGACATCTTCAAGGCGTTGAGCCCAAATTTACGTACCAAGCGGATAACGATGGAAAATATTATTCCGGAAAAAATCAAGATAGAAACTTATCCAGGAGCACTCTATCAAATGATAGCCAATTTAGTCATGAATTCGTTCTTGCACGGATTCGAGAACAGGGAAGCCGGCCATATACGCATAGCGGGCCATTTAGCCGGATCGGTTTTCATGATGGAATATTCCGACGACGGTATAGGGATTTCCGAAAGCATAAAAAAGCACATCTTTGAACCGTTTTTTACGACGAAACGGGGGAAAGGCGGGACCGGCCTGGGACTTTCAATCGTTTTCAACCTCATAACCGTGAAATGTCGGGGTAAAATAGAGTGCGAATCGGTCATTGGCGGAGGGGCCCTTTTCAGGATCACCGTGCCAACAAACATTTCGGAGGGCGAGATTGGAAATATTCCCCGATAATTCAAAAATCAGCGAAGGGACCGGGGAACCGATGGTCTTTGCCGAAGATCCTCCTCAGGTGAAAGAATACTACGGCGCTCCGTGGAAAATATTGGTCGTTGACGACGATTTGGAAGTTCATAGGATGACGAAATTCGTGTTGACCGAAAAGATACTGGTCGGAAGGCCGCTGGAATTGCTTTTCGCGTCGAGCGTGCAAGAAGCCGAGGAGCTGCTCATCACTGATGAAATCGCCTGCACCCTGCTGGATGTGGTGATGGAAAAAGAAGATTCCGGCTTGACCCTCGTCAAGAAAATCAGGGATACGATGGGGAATTCGAAAATCAGGATAATCCTGCGCACGGGACAACCCGGCCGGGCTCCCGAACATTCCATCATGGAACAATATGAAATCAATGACTATAGGGAGAAGACGGAACTCACCGCGCAAAAATTGATTACCGCCGTTATGTCCGCGATCCGATCATACAGGGATATCGAAATCATCGAGAAGAGCAAGAAGTTTCTGAGGATGATCATCCATTCATCCGACAGGATCTTCGGTTTCCAGCCCTTCGCGAAATATGCGGAAGAGGCGTTGCTCCTCTTCGATTCGCTTTTACAAAAGGGCAACGATGGCGTTTTTGCCGTTGTCACCCAAACCGCGGGAAACAAGGGGAGCCCCGTATTCACGATCATCGCGGGTATCGGCGCTTACTCTCAGTTCGTCGGGATGGATGCCAAGGCGGTCCTCGACTGCGAGGCGTTCGATCTTATGAAGGCCGCCGTCGAGGGACGAAAGACGGTTTACGGCGGTATTTGCTTCGCCATGGATATCAAGGGAAGCGAGAAAAACGAGAGCGTCCTGTTCATGAAGTACCGGTCGCCCGACTACCTTTTCGAACGGGAGCTACTGGACGTTTCGCACGCGAGTATCAAATCGGCTTATACCAACCTGACTCTATACAATGAAGTCGAGAAGCTCGCGAGAGAACGCGGGGCTTTGCTCAAGGAAGTCGACCACCGGGTGAAGAACAACCTGCAGGTAATTTCCAGTCTCATCGATTTCGAGGTTTCCGACCTGGCGGCCGATTCGGAAACGCGGCTGATCAATATCCGCAACAGGATACAGAGCATGGCGGCGATCCACGATTGCTTTTATGGCTGCGAGAATATCGACATGATCGATTTCAAGGACGTGGCCCAATCGATCGTAGAAATCGTGGCCGGCAACGAACCTTGCTCCAGGAACGTAAAGCGGGATTTCGACTTCAAATCTGTCCGCCTTTCCTTTGACAAGGCCATTCCGTGCTCCTTGATTTTTGGCGAATTGGTTTTTAACGCTTTCAGGCATGCGGCGAACAGCCCGGAACGGGAAGAAATCGCGATCCGGGTAGGAGCGGCGAACGGCAGGCTTCTGATCGGGGTCAGAGCCGGTTCGGCCGCTGGAGCCGGGACGAACGATCTGGCGAGGAACGATAGCGTCAGCAATATCATCGTGCAGGCCCTCGTCTCGCAGCTCTCGGGCGATTTTCACTTCAGCGTTTCCGAAGGGATGGCCGCGGATATTTCATTGCCGTTGTGAGAGGGAGTCTTTTGCCGCCGAATTCGGAATGCCGCCGATGACCGGAATTTAGTATGGGTAATGATATCCAATAAAGGATATTTCCCGGACTAATCCCGCCGGCTCCCCTCCAACGTCGCAAGATATACGCCGGCGAGCACCGCTGCGGCGCCCAGCCATTGCACGGGCGCAAGGCGTTCGCCGAGGAAGACGAAGCCCGCGGCGACGGTGACGACGGGGATCAGGTTGACGAAGACGGTTGCCGTGGCCACGCCCAGGACTTCCAGGGCGCGGGCGTAGAACCAGTAGCCGATCGCCGAACAGAAGATGCCGAGGTAGGCGATATGCAGAAGCACGACGGGGTCGGGGCGGTTCCAGCCCGGCGCCTCCAGGGCGGCGAAGGGGAGGAAGCCGACGAAACCGAAAACCGACTGCCAGAACACGATGTAGATCCGCGAGCGGCGGGCGAATAGGGGACGGGTGAGGAAGCAGTAAAGCACCCAGCTCATGGCCGCGCCCAGCATGAACAGGTAGCCGGCGATGCTGCCGGAGATCGCGAAGGTGGCACCTGCCACGAGCCAGACTCCGGCGACCGAGAGCGCGGCCCCCGTCCAGCGGCGGAGGGCTATCCGGCGGCGGCCGTCTTTGCCGGGGAAGAGGCTTTCGGCGATCATGGTGAACACGGGAATGGTGGCGACGATGATGGAGGCCTCGGAAGCGCTGACCCGCATGACGCCGTTGTTCTCAAAGTAGAAATAGGCGGTGACGCCCGCCAGCCCCGCTCCGGCGAGATAGGGAAAGTCGCGCGGATCGAAGCGTTCCTCCGGGGCGGTGAGTTTCTTCACGATCCAGAGGAACGCGACCGCCAGGGCGAAGCGGGCGGCGCCGAGGCTCATGGGCGGCAGCACCGCCACCGAGATCTTGATGGAAATGAAAGAAAAGCCCCAGAAGATGACCGCAAGGATGATCGAAGCGAGGGCGCCGCGGCGTTGGTTCATCAGGGGATCGTATCGGGGGCGGCGGCGCTCCGCAAGATGGAACGCAACTGACGGTCGCGGACCGAGCGGTCGGCGCTCGCGATGAATTCCTCCATCCGCGGGTGACCCTCCGCGCGGTACAGCGCCGCCTGAAGGCCCATCTCCAGCCGGTCCAGTTCCTTCACCCAGCGGGCTTCCGCCGTGGAGCCCGTCTCGAATTCTTCCCAAAGCGCCGATATCGGTCCCGCCTCGGCGTGGCCGGCCAGGACGCGCTCCAGGGATGCCCGTTCCAGGCGCGACTTTTCTTCGACCGTGATCCCGTCCACGGGGGTGATGTCGCCGGCGTATACTTCCCCGAGCTCGTGCACCAGGGCCAGCATGGCCGCCTTCGTCCGGTCGAGGGGCGCGATCTCCTTCCCGCCGCCCCGCCCGGTTGAGGGAAGCGGCGCCAGAAGCGCCAGCAGGGCCACTCCGAAGCTGTGGTCAGCCACCGATTCGCAGTCGGACTCGGCCACGCCGCGCTTAAGCCAGCCCTGGCGGAACAGGCGCTTGAGCTGGAGGACCTGGAGAAAGGAGGCGAGGTCGACGTCGCCCGAGGGATGGAGGACCTGGAGGGGATTGGGACCTTTCACGCGCATGGAAGCGAGTATAGCCCGCGCCCGGCGCTGGAAGGAAGGGCGTTCCCGTGGTACAACTTCGCTGACGAGATACGATCGAATGAGGAGATCACCTGATGGAAGCATGTCCCTGCGGCTCCGGCCGCTCCTACGCCGATTGCTGCGGCCAATACATCTCCGGCGCCAAGAAGGCGCCCACGGCCGAAGCCCTGATGCGCAGCCGCTACACCGCCTACGCCAAACAGAAAGTCGACTACATCGTCGATACCTGCGTGCGGGACGGCACGCGCGACATCGACGTCGAGCAGACGCGGAAATGGAGCGAGAAGTCGGAGTGGCTCGGCCTGAAGATAGTGTCGGTGGAGAAGGGCGGCGTTGCGGACGAAGAGGGAGTCGTGGAATTCATCGCCTCCTACACGATGGACAAACTCAAGGACCAGCACCGCGAACGCGCCAAATTCAAGAAGAAGGACGGCGTCTGGCTGTACGAAGACGGCGACATCGTTCCGACCACCATCGTGCGTTCCGGTCCGAAGGTCGGCCGCAACGATCCCTGTCCCTGCGGCAGCGGCAAAAAGTACAAGCATTGCTGCGGCAAGAGCGCCTGACCGTCCGGTCTTTCGGTCCTCCGCTTGCGTAAGGGACTTCCCTCGCGCTAGCATGTCCCATACGCGACTGGCGCCCGAGAGATGGTCCACCATCGGGAAGCGGCAAAAAATTCATCGTCCGATCGCGCGCCTGGGCCGGACGGCCTTCCAAGGAGTTACCCATGCCCAAGAATGCCGTAGCCGCATACCTAGCCAAGACAGCCCCCGACAAGGTGGACGTTTCCCTGCTCGCCTATCTCTGCAACCTGCAGGAGACCGCGGCGGTCGCCCCCGAGATCGCCTCTTCCATCGTCAAGGAGCTGGAGAACCAGCGCAAGCGAGTGAAGCTTATCGCCAGCGAGAATTACTGTTCCATGGCCGTCCAGCTGGCCATGGGCAACCTTCTCACCGACAAGTACGCGGAGGGCATGCCCGACCATCGTTTTTATGCCGGCAACGAGAACGTCGACGCGATCGAATCCCTGGCGGCATCCGAGGCGCGCAAGCTTTTCGGCGCCGAATACGCGAACGTCCAGCCCCACTGCGGCGCCGACGCCAATATCCTGGCCTACTGGGCCATCCTGGCCACCCGCGTTGAAGCGCCCGCGCTGGAGAAGCTTGGGGAGACCAACCTCTACAAGCTGACCGACGAGCAATGGAAGAGCCTGAAGGCCGACCTCGGCAACCAGAAGCTTCTCGGCCTTGACTACTATTCCGGCGGGCATCTCACCCACGGCTACCGCTACAACATGTCGGCCCGCATGTTCGACGTTTACTCCTATACCGTTTCCAAGGAGACGGGCCTGCTGGACTACGACGATATCGAGCGCAAGGCGCTTGAAATCAGGCCGCTTATCCTGCTGGCCGGCTATTCCGCCTATCCCCGGAAGATAGACTTCAAGCGCATGAGGGCGATCGCGGACAAAATAGGGGCGGTGTTCATGGTGGACATGGCGCATTTCGCGGGTCTCGTCGCTGGCGGAGTTTTCACGGGGGACTTCAGCCCCTTCCCCCATGCCCACGTCGTGACCACCACGACCCACAAGACCCTGCGCGGACCCCGCGCGGGCATGATCCTCTCCACCATGGAGTTCGCTGATCAGCTGGACAAGGGTTGTCCGCTCACCATGGGCGGCCCTTTGCCCCACGTAATCGCCGCCAAGGCGGTCGCCTTCCGCGAGGCCGGCACGCCGGCTTTCAGGATCTACGCCGCGAAAATCGTGGAGAACTGCCGGGCGCTGGCCGCTTCCTGCATCAAGAACGGATTGACGGTGCTCACCGGCGGTACCGACAACCACCTGCTGCTCGTGAACGTGCGCGATGTCGGGCTCACCGGCCGCCAAGCCGAGAGCGCCCTGCACGAATGCGGCGTGACCCTTAACCGGAACAGCCTTCCCTTCGACCCGAACGGTCCCTGGTACACTTCCGGCCTCCGCGTCGGAACCGCCGCCATGACGACCCTCGGCATGGGAACGGCGGAGATGGAGGAGCTCGGTTCGATCATGGCCTTCGTGCTAAAAGGGACCAAGCCCGCCCCCGACGCCAAGGACCCCGCCAAGCAGAGCAAGGCAAAATTCGTCGTGGACGCCGCGGTCAAGGCCGAGGCCCTCGCCCGGATCGCCAAGCTCCTGGCGCGCTTCCCCGTCTATCCGCAACTGGACCTGAAACTTCTGAAGGAAGCGTTCGTGGACTGAAGCCGGGTCGAAGCCGGAGCGAGGCCGGGTCGAAGCCGGAGCCCTATCGCGCGAGGGCGGCTTCGATGTCCTTCACAAGTTCCTCGGGTTCCACGGTCGGCGCGAAACGCTTCACCGCGATGCCGTCCTTGTCCACGAGGAACTTGGTGAAATTCCACTTGATGTCGGAACCGAGCCGGCCGCCCGCTTTTCCTTTCAGAAAGGCGAAAACCGGGTGGGCGTTCGGTCCGTTGACTTCGATCTTGGCCATGAGGGGAAAGGTCACGCCGAAATTCAGCTCGCAGAACCGCGCGATCTCGGAGTCGGTCCCCGGTTCCTGATGCGCGAACTGGTCGCAGGGAAAACCGATGACCACGAGTCCCTGCTGGCGGTATTTCTCGTGCAGGGCTTCCAGTCCCTTATACTGGGGCGTAAAGCCGCACTTGCTGGCGGTGTTCACCACGAGCAGGGTTTTCCCTTCGAAACTCCTGAACGGAACGTCGTTTCCGTTTCCCGACTTGGCAGAAAGGTCGAAAATCGTCATCGCCATCGTCTCTCCTTCCATCAGGACGCGACCTTATCGCGGCCTTGGGCTTTTGCCCTGTACAGTGCTGCGTCGGCGGCCGCCAACACCGCAGCGAAATCGACCAAATCCGGCGTCTTCACGGCTATGCCCACGCTCACCGTGCAGCGGAAGACTTCCCCGTTCCCGTCCACGAAGGCCAATCCCGCGAAATCCCGGCGGATACGTTCGCAGACCATCCATGCGCCTTCCAGAGTGGTGCGGGGAAGCGCAAGGGCGAATTCCTCGCCGCCGATTCGTCCCACGGAGTCGGAGCCGCGCAGGTCCAGGGAAAGTGTCCGGGCGAAGGCGCGGAGAACCTCGTCGCCTTTGGCGTGGCCACGTTCGTCGTTGACCCTCTTGAAGTTGTCGAGGTCGAACATGGCGACCGTCAGGGGTTCGCCGTAGCGCGCCGTCGAGGCGGCGGCGGCTTCCGCGGCTTCCATGAAACCGCGCCGGTTTGAGAGTTCGGTCAGCGAGTCCCTGCGGGCCAGGTCGTCGAGCCGGCCCAGAGCGTCGATCAGGACCGTCTCGTCCCGGATGACCACGAGCCGGCCTCGCCGGCGCGCGGCGCCGGGGAGGTCCACGGCATCCACCGCGTAGTGCCTTGTCGATCCGTAGTCCGTCTCCCCGTCGAAAGTCCCGTCATGTCCGTGCCTGGCCGCGTCCTCCACCGCTGGCGGGAGGACCGCGCGGTTTTTGCCGGTATCTTCGAGGCCCTTGCCCAACAGCGATTCGTCCGCGCGCAACATACGCAAGGCCGAGCGGTTGGCGTCCGCGATCCTGAGCTCCGCGTCGAAAACGAGGATGCCGTCCCTCATGTGTTCGACGAGCCGTGTACGCGCCATGGGAATGATCGCGAAGGCATCCAGCGGGTACAACGCGGAAAAGAAAAAGAAAGCGCCGATCCCGTAACCAAGGGGAGTCAGATCCTTCAGGAGCCCGGGGAAAGGCCGGAATACGAAAATCAGGCTAGTGGCATAGGGAAAGAGAGCGCCGGCCAATATCATCGCCGTCCGCTTCCGGTAATAGCTGCGGTCCAACGAGAACGCCCGAACCGCGATGACCAGGCCCGCACCGGAGACCAGATAGGTGTAGACCGCGAAAATGGCGAACCAGGGCCCGTGGCTACGGCGGGAAATTACGTAAGCCCCGAGTTCGGCATATTCGATGGAACTCCAGACCAGGAACATGAGCGGATCGGAAAAGACGAATACGAGGGTAAGTACGGGGACGATCAGGAGCATGCCGAGAGCGATAAGGGGGAGAGGCTGGTTTCTGCCTGAAATCCTGAGGGCGAACGTCAGCCAGAATATGGGAAAGAAGGGAATGAACAGGTAGATGACGCGGGACCAGAAAAGGTTGCCCGCCTCGGTCGTCGCGGAAATCTCGAGGGTGTTCGAGACGAGGAAGCCGATGGTCGCCATCGCGTACAGGGCGAAGATCCTGGAGGCCGGATTCGTCCTGTATGAGCGCGTACGGGAAACCGCGAGCAGTGCCGCGACGAGGGCCGCGACCAAGGGCGCGACGACGCGGAATAGATCGTATTGGAATGGGTCGATCGGCATGTTTGAATTCTGGTGCGCCCGGAGCTCCCCGTCAAGCGGCGCCGCTACCCCGTATTGACAATCGTCGTTTTGCCGTGACGGAACCACGGCATCCCCGATCA
>DPXI01000094.1 GCA_003527485.1 Treponema sp.
CCGGCCTTGATCGCCTCCACGTTCATCGGCACGAACTTGTGCTTGTTCACCGGGAAGAACTTCTTCAGGATCTTCTCCACGGAAGCCAGATCGAGGGCGCCGGTGAGCTTGGCCATGGCGCCGAGGGCAACCATGTTGGCGATCTTGGCGTCGCCGATCTTTTCGGCGAGCTCCTGCGCAGCGAGGCGGACCACCCGGATATCATTCCGCGAGGGGCCAGAGGCCACGAGGTCCGCATTCAGCAGCATCAAGCCGCCCGGCTTCAGCATTTTCTCGCAGAGCTCCAGCGAATCCGCGCTCATGACGAGGACCGAGTCCGGGGTGGTCACCAGGGGGCTGGCGATCTCTTCGTCGGAAACGATGACGCCGGCCCGGGCGATGCCGCCGCGCTTCTCGGCGCCGTAGAAGGGGAAAAAGGTGACGTTCTTCCCCTCTTCCATGCCGCAGTAGACCCAGATCTGGCCGAGGGAGATGATGCCCTGGCCGCCGAATCCGGCGAAAAATGATTTCTCGGTCATTTCGCCGCCTCCTTGGGGACAGAGGCGGTTACGGCCTCCAGCTGGTTCTTGATCTCGCCGAGATGATAGAAGGGAATCATGTTGTTCTGGAGCCAGTCGATCGCATCCACGGGGGACATTCCCCAGTTGGTCGGGCAGGGGGAAAGGATCTCCACCATGGTGAAGCCGACGCCGGACATCTGCGCCTGGAATGCCTTCCTGATGTAGGACTTGGTCTTGCGCACGTTCGCCGGCGTGTCGACCGCCCCGCGCGCGATGTAGCGGGTGCCTTCCAGTTGGGACAGCAACTCCGAGACCCTGATCGGGTAGCCCATGCCCGCTTCCACCGGGTCGCGGCCCAGGGGCGCGGTAGCCGCCTTCTGGCCGACGAGGGTGGTCGGGGCCATCTGGCCGCCGGTCATGCCGTAGATGGCGTTGTTGACGAAGATCGTCGTGAACTTCTCGCCCCGGTTGGCGGCATGGATGATCTCCGCCGTCCCGATGGCCGCGAGGTCGCCGTCGCCCTGGTAGCAGATGACCAGGTGGTCCGGGAGCAGCCGTTTTATGCCGGTGGCGGCGGCGGGAGTGCGGCCGTGGGGCGGCTGGACGGAATCGAACTTGAAGTAAAGGTCGGCCCAGATCGAACAACCGACGGGGTTCGTGATGACGGTATGTCCGCGGATGCCCATTTCGTCGATGAGCTCGGTGATCAGGCGGTGGATCACCCCGTGGCCGCAACCGGCGCAGTATTTGGTCTGGATCCGCTCGAGGCTCTCGGGATGCCCGAATAGTTTTTTCATCGCCTATCTCCCCAATATCCGTCTGACTTCGGCAAAGACTTCCTCTTCGGTCGGGATGACGCCGCCCACGCGGCCCAGGAAATGCACGGGGCATTTGCCCAGGGTGGAAAGCTTCACGTCCTCGACCATCTGGCCCATGCTCATCTCGACCACGAGCATCGGCTTGCCGTTCGCGGACACCCGCGCGAGCTCCTTTTCCGGGAAGGGCCAGAGGGTGACGGGACGGAAGAGGCCCAGCTTGATGCCCTCCTTCTCCGCGAGCTTGCGGGCGCCCAGGCAGACTCTGGCGGATGTGCCGTAGGCGACAAGCACGAGTTCGGCGTCCTCGGCCGAGCAGCCTGCCTTGCCCGTGCCGGTGCCCGTGCCGGTACCCGCGCCGGTGCCGCCCGAAACATCCATCTCGTCATAGCCGCAGGAAACCGATTCGAAGCGGACTTCCTCCGCCTTGATCTTCGCATAGCGTTCGAAGCGGGCACGTATCTTCTTCTCGAAGCTTTCGGGCACGAGGTCTATGGAGGTGATATGGTTCGGCTCGCGGCGGGACGCTTCCATGCCGCCGACCGCCCAATCCTTCTTCGGAAGGGAGTCCAGGGGGCGCTCCGGAGGGAGGACGACGCCCTCCATCATCTGGCCTATCATGCCGTCGGCCTGGAGGATGACCGGCACGCGCCATTTGTCGGCCAGGTCGAAGGCGAGGTAGGTCAGGTCCGCCGCTTCCTGCACGCTTTTGGGCGCAAGCACGATGCAGTAGTAATCCCCGTGTCCGCCGCCGCGGGTGGACTGGAAATAGTCCCCCTGGCTCGGTGCTATGGCGCCCAGTCCGGGTCCGGCCCGCACGACATTGGCCACCACGATCGGCATGTCGGCGCCGGCGGCGTAGGAGATGCCTTCCTGCTTGAGGCTGATGCCGGGACTTGAGGAACTGGTCATCGCGCGGGCGCCGGTGGACGCGGCGCCGTACACCATGTTGACCGCGGCTATCTCGCTCTCCGCCTGGATGAACACCCTGCCCCGTTCCAGCATATGGCGTGCCATGTAGGCGATCAACTCGTTCTGGGGAGTGATCGGATATCCGAAATAGGCCCGGCAGCCGGCGCGGAGGGCCGCCTCGGCCATGGCCTCGTTGCCCTTCATGAGTTTCTTCTCTTCCGCGACGCTCACGACTCGCCTCCTTCCAGCTCGAACACCTCGATGCAGGCATCGGGGCACACCAGATAGCAGCTGCCGCATGCGATGCATTTATCCGTATACCTGGACAGGGACGGGTAGGTTCCTGTCGAATTGACGCGCGTATCGGGTTCCAGGACTTTCACCGGGCAGGCGCGCACGCAAAGGTAGCAGCCCTTGCAGCGATCCCGGTCTATGGTGGCCTTGCCTCTCTTAGCCATACGATCTCCTTCTATTGAAACGGTGATTCACGTTCTCCGCTCAAGGGCCGCAAGCACGCCGAGGGCGATGGATGCGAGCTTAGTATCGGCGCTGTCGGCGCGGCTGGTGAGCACGATCGGCGCACGGGCCCCGAGCACGAGGCCCGCGCCCTTCGCTCCGCCGAGGTCCAGCAGGCACTTGTACAGGATGTTTCCCGCCTCGATGTCCGGCGCGACCAGGATGTCGGCGTCGCCGGCGACGGAGCTCTCGATTTTCTTGATGCGCGCGGCCTCGGCGCTGATCGCGTTGTCGAGGGCCAGAGGCCCGTCGATTACGCAGAATGGGATCTGGCCTCGCCGGTTCATCTGCGTCAGGATCGCCGCGTCCGCCGTGCAGGGCATCTTCTCCGCCACGACCTTTTCCACGGCGGCCAGGATCGCGACCTTCGGCAACCCGATGCCGATCGCGCGCGCGCAATCCACCGCGTTCCGCACGATGTCGATCTTCTCGGCCAGGGTCGGCGCTATGTTGATCGCCGCATCGGTCACGATAAGCAGCTTGCGATAATACGGCGACTCGACGACGCCGACGTGGCTCACGAGGCGTCCGGCGTTCAGACCGCGCTCCTTGTCGAGCACGGCTTTCAGCAGGATGGAGGTATCCAGAAGGCCCTTCATGACGACGGAAGCCTCGCCCGCCCTGATGTGGGCGACCGCGGCGACGGCGGCCATGGCGGGTTCCGCTTCGTGGATGACCTCGAATGGGGACAGGTCGATGCCTTCCGCGTCGGCGACCCGCGCGATGGCCTCACGGTCGCCGAAAAGTATGGACTGGGCAAGCCCCGCCTTACGCGCGGCCTCCACCGCCTGCAGCACCGCAGCGTCCTGGGCCGCGGCGACGGCGATCCGTATCTTTCCGCCGGACGACGGAACCGCCGAGATAGCGGCGGCGATCAGTTCGGCTATGGTCTTCATGCGCGTCCTCCGATGCTCATCAGGATGTCAGTACTCCACGGGCAGTTCATCGCCCTTGAGGACTCGGGAGCCCGCGTCCCGCAGGGCCTCCAGCTCGCCCTCCCCCGGGTACACGGTGACCGGTGCTATCCAGTCCACCTTGGCGGCGATCGCGTCGGTCAGCGCCTGGCCGCGGGCGATCCCGCCGGTGAGGATGATCGCGTCGATTTTTCCGTCCGCCGCCGCCGCGAGCGCGCCGATTTCCTTGGCCAGCCGGTAGGGAAAGGCGCGCAGCACCAGATCCGCCTCCGCGTCGCCGTCGCGGGCGCGCCGCTCGACCTCCCGCATGTCGTTCGTGCCGAGCAGGCTCGTGAAGCCGCCGTGGCCTGTCAGGGTCTTGCGCACTTCGTGCTCGCTGAGGCTTCCGGAGAAGCAGAGGGTCACCAGGTCGCCCGCGGGGATGGTGCCGGCCCGTTCGGGAGTGAAGGGACCTTCCCCGTCCAGCCCGTTATTCACGTCCACGACGCGTCCCCGCTTGTGCAGGCCCACCGTGACTCCTCCGCCCATGTGGGCGACGATGAGGGTCAGATCCTCGTACCGGATGCCCTTCGATTTGGCGTAGCGCAGGGCTACGGCGCGCTGGTTGAGGGCATGGAAGATGCTCTTCCGCTTGATTCCCTTGATGCCCGTGACGCGGGCCACGTCGTCCATTTCGTCCACGACCACCGGATCGCTGATGTAGGCGGGGATCCCGAACTTGAGCGCGATGTCGTCCGCGATGAGCGCGCCGAGGTTGGAGGCATGTCCTCCGTAGCAGGCGGTGCGCAGGTCTTCTTTCATCCGCTCGTTGATGCGGTAGGTCCCGTGCGGCAGGGGCCGCACCAGACCTCCGCGGGCGACGACGCAGTCGAAGGCCCTGACATCGATCACGTGGGCGTCCAGCAGCTCCAGGATCGCTCTCTCGCGGAATTCCAGCTGGTCGGCGACGGTATCGAAGGCGGCGATGTCGGCGGTCGAGTGCGAAACGTTGGCCACGAATACTTCTTCTTCGTCCCGGTAAACGCCGATCTTGGTCGAAGTTGACCCGGGATTGATGACGAGGATCGTCTTGTGCATCGTCTTTCGAGTATACCCCCCGATCCGGGGACGTGCAAGGTAAAGTATTTATCTTTATGGACATATTGGACTTTACGGATCAGTTTTTACCCAAGCGCGGACAGCCCACGCCGCTTTGACCGCCCGGGCTTCGCCGGGTACAATGATGGCCGCGGCGCCGCCGCGAGGAGGCAGATCATGGAAAACGCCGGAAAGCCGGAACGGGGCCAGAGGCCGCTCGCCGAGGAGATAGCGGAAGCCCGGGCGCCCGAGGACGGATTCTCCGTCTGGTTCCTGTCGCAGAATTCCTTCATCCTCAAGGATCCCCGCGGCACCCTGGTCGCGATAGATCCCTATCTGAGCGACTGGTGCGCTACGAGGGGGAAATCGAAGGAGCGGACGAGCCGCAGCCGCCTCCGCCCGCCCCTCATCCTCCCCGAGGAACTCGACGTGGACCTCGTGCTTCTGACCCATTCGCATTGCGACCACGCGGACCCCGAAACCCTCGCAGTTCTCGCCTCGAAAGGGCGCGTCCGTTGCCTCTGTCCCCATGATGCCCTCCTCGTCGCAAGGACGGCCGGCTTTCCTGAAGAGCGGCTTTCCCTGGCGCACGCGGGGCAGGAATACGTCATGGAAGGGGAAGGCGGGATCCGCATCCGGAGCACTTTCGCCCTGCCCACCGACGGGACGGACCTCAACCACCTGGGCTTCTTCATCCGCTTTTCCGGCGGCGCGACCTTCTGGGACACCGGTGACAGCGCCTGGTGCGATACCCTTCCGTCCCTCTCTTGCGCCGCCCTGGGCGCGGCCCCCGACGTCATGGCCGTCTGCATCAACGCGGGCTACGGGAATCTCTCGCACTGGGACGCCTCGCGCTTGGCCGGCGCGGCCAAGGCCCGTTTCGCGGTCCCCGCGCACTGGGACCTCTTCCCGCACAACCGCTGCGATCCTTTCCCCTTCAAGATCTCGCTGGAGAGGAACGCCCCCGATTCCGTCTACGCGCCGATGGAGGAAGGAGTCCGTTACGATTTTGCGGGAGGCGTTTTCGCGCCGGCCGCGAAGACCGGCATCGTCAGGTAGAACTTTGTGCCCTGTCCCGGGCCTCCCTCAAAACGGATCGAGCCCTTGGCTTGGGCGGCGAGCCCTTCCATGATCGCGATCCCGGAGGAAGGCCGGCGGGCGAGCGCGGGTTCGAAACCCCGGCCCTGGTCCGCGACGACGACTGAGGCGGTATCGCCGTCCATCTTGACTTCGATGAAGATGTCCGCCCGGTCGCCTTCCGGGTAGGCGTGGAGGATCGCATTGAGCATCGCCTCGTTCACCGCGAGCGCGACGGGGACGGCCTTGTCCGCATCGATCGATATCGGCGCGATGGTTCCGAAGCTGAGGTGGATATCCCGCTCGTTGTACAGGGATACGAATTCCATCGCGAGATCGATCACCAGGCCGTCCAGATCGATGACCGGAAGCTCGGGCGTGACGACNNTCCCGCAGGAGTATTTCCTTTTCCTTGAGCGAATCCGCCAGGCTCGCTTCATGGTCGCGCCTGCCCTGGATGTCAAGGAGCAGGGCATGGGAACCGAAAAATGCGCCCTTTTCGTCGACCAGGGCATTCATCGCGATCTCGCACCACAACCGCCCTCCCGGACGCGCGAGCGGAAATTCCCCGCGGAACGACCTCTGCTCCGCGAGGCCCGCCAGCTCGGCTTCAAAACACGCGGGCGAGAATGCGTCTTCGGGCGCCGCGAATTCGCTCAGGCGATGGCCTACAAGATCGGGGAGTTCGCGGCCGGACAGTATGCAGGCGGCAGGGTTGGCGTACATGATGCGGTGGTCGGCGTCCAACGTGAGGATGCCTTCGATCGCCGTCTCGAACACCATCCGGTACCGGCGGTTCCGCTCGCCCTCCCGCTCCTGGATGCCGGCGAGGCGCTCCAACTCGCGGAAAGCGACCGCGCCGAAAAGGATCGACGTGACCGCGACGTAGAACCAGCCCTTCCAGGTCTGGAATCGCGCATACTCATGCGCATCGCTCACGAGGATACCGAGAAGCCGGTCGGATAGGAGAATCCAGGTCGCTCCGACGACGAAATAGACGGCAGCCAGCTTGCAGGCGGAGCGAAGCTCGGCGGCACCGAACCTTCCGAGCCAGGATTCTTGGGACATACGACCAGTCTATGCCGGAAGCGGCATCATTTCCATCCATGGCCGATGGCCGACCTCCCGCCCGCCTACGACCGTCAACCCTTCCTCGCCGTATATTTCCGGACGAACCCCGAAGGTCGATAGGTCATTTTCGCCTGGCGCAGGCCTTCGTCCCCAAGATCCTGCTCGCGGTTGATATGGGTGAAATGTTTGGGCAAGGTTTCGGCGAAGGCCTGGTTGATGAACTGGTAGATCCCCTTGTATTCCTCGATCCCCTTCTCGAAGTGGACCGCGAACATCTTTCCCTTCGCGACGCTCTCGCCGAGGCACCACCCCGCGGGGTTCCCGTCCACGTAGTACATCGCACCCTTCATTTCCAAAGCCGCGAACAGCTCCAGGGCTTCCCGCGCGGCGACATAATCGCCTTCCAGGTTCTTGTCGGCGCGCCAACGGTCCAGGACCTCTATCGCTTGGGGCACGAGTTCGGCCTCGAACGGCCGCTCCTCATACTTGTAGGAATTGATGAACGCGTTCACGAGATTCCGTTTCTTGTGGTACTTCTTGCCCGAGAGTTCGGCCAGATCCGTCCGGAGGTACAGGTAATCGAAGTTATCCCTGTCCTCGACGGCCTCGATACCCCATTGCTCGAGGTGGATGCGATGGGGACAGAGGACCGAATCGGAAAGGCCTTTCCAATAGTCATGGCTCGCGAAGAGTTCGTCCAGCACTCCCCGGCCCGGAACGTCGCAGGGGGTCATGAAGAACCGCTTCCCTTCCCGCTCGCCGGAAATCAGGAGCGTCTTCTCCGGAACCCGCGAAACGCGGTAATCGTACCGCTTCCTGAAAAGGTAGAGGTTGGAGAAGGTGTATTCGGATACCCCGTCGGAGGTGAGGTTCAACCGGGGATGCATCTCATCACGCAGATCGAGGGTCAGAGGCACGAATTCGGGAAAATCAGGAATCTTCATATCCGACTATGATACTCATGGGCGCCGCCGCTCGGCAACTCGCCGGGCGACTTTACGCAAAAGTAAAATCCCTCCATACTGCGCCCATGACTTCCATCAAGCAAAGACTCGCGGACGCGGAAATAGTCGACCGCCTCCTCCCCCGGTTCCTGAAGTACGTGACCGTCTGGACCACGAGCGACCGCCACATCGCCGATACTCCGTCCACTCCCGGCCAGTGGGATCTGGCGCGCATCCTCCAGGAGGAACTCAAGGCCCTCGGCATTGCGGACGTCGAACTGACCGACCATTGCTATGTCATCGCCCGCATACCGGCGACGGCGGGGGGGGAGAACGCCCCGACGATCGGCTTCATGGCCCATGTGGACACTTCCAGCGACGTCTCGGGCAAGGACGTGAAGCCCGTCGTCACGAGAAACTATGACGGCTCGGCCATCCCGCTCGCCGAAGGCAGGAAACTCGATCCCGCCGCCGATCCGACGCTTCTGACGCGCATCGGCGACGACATCGTCTCCAGCGACGGCACCACCCTGCTCGGGGCGGACGATAAGGCCGGAGTCGCCGAGATCATGGCCGCCGTCGACTTCCTGCTCGCCCATCCGGAAATCCCCCGCGGCCCGATCGAAATCCTTTTCACTCCGGATGAGGAAACGGGCAAGGGACTTCCCGAGTTTCCCATCGACCGCATCCGCTCGCAGGCCTGCTATACGCTGGACGCGGGTCCCGCCGGCGAGGTGGAGACCGAGTGTTTCACCGCTTACAAGGCCGATGTCGTCTTCACCGGAAAGGTGATCCATGTCGGTTACGCCCGCGGCAAGCTCGCGAACGCCGTGCTCATGGCTGCGACCTACGCAACCATGCTCCCGCGATCCGAAAGCCCAGAAGCCACCGACGGCTACTACGGCTATTATTCCGCGATGGAGGTGAAAGGCAACCTCGAGAAGGCGGAAATGGAAGTTTACGTACGGGATTTCGACCAGGAAGGCGCCGATCGCCGCCTCGCGGCGCTCCAGGCTTTCGCCCGCGCCGTCGAAGCGCAGTTCCCCGGCGGAACGGTGGATGTGAAGCCGGTCCTGCAGTACCTGAACATGAAACGGAAGATCGACGCGAAGCCGCAGGTACTCGAATTGCTTCAGAAGGCGGCTGAAAAAGCCGGGGTGCAGCATTACCTCAAACCGATCCGGGGGGGCACCGACGGCTCGCGGCTGACGGAGATGGGCATTCCGACCCCGAACATCTACGCGGGCGGACGGAATTTCCACAGCAGGACCGAATGGGCGTCCGTCTCGGACATGGTGGCTTCCACCAGGACCATCGTCGAGCTGGTACGCCTTTGGTCCGGACAGCGCGCTTGACCGTATAGTGCAAACATTTAAGTTTTGCTATATTGCAATGACGCTATCAGACAGGAGGTTCGCATGACCCATACCTACAACGTACCCGACATGAGCTGCGGGCATTGCAAGATGCATATCGAAAACGCGTTCAAGGATTGGGGCAAGGCCACCAAATGGACGGTGGATCTCGCAACCAAAAAGGTGACGGTGGACAGCGACGAGCGAGGCGAAGCCGTCGCCCGCATCATCGCGGACGTCGGATACACGCCCAGCCTTGTCTGAGGACGCGGTCTGGGAGTCGCGCCTTGTCGCGGAAGCGGAGCGTCTGGGCGTGCGGGCTCTGGCCCCGGCCGAACTCGACGCGGCTGCCCGCGACCTCCTTCGCCTCCAGCGCGGCCTTACCGGGTCGCGCGGGCTCGTCGGCGAGGCCTATATGGACGAACGGAAGATCCTCGCCTCCTACCTTCTTTTTTACTGGCCGGTATCCCGGGCCCAGGCACGTTTCATGCTGGATATGGCCACGATGGACGGCGGCTCTTCCATCAGCGGGAAAGGCCTTCTGCGCATCCTGGATCTGGGTGCGGGTCCCGCGCCCTGCTCCATAGCCGCGGCCGAATGGCTTTGCCGAAACCGGAAGGGGCCGGAGGCGAGGGGATCAGCGGCTATGGGGCCGGCAGCCCTGGGGCCAGAGGCAAAGGGGCCAGAGGCCATGGGGCCGGGGGCTCCCCGGATCAGCATCACCGCTCTGGACCGCAGCCCCCTCTCGCTGGAAAGCGGGCGCCGGCTCGCCGAATCGGCCGGCTTCGCTTTCGAAAGCGTTTCGGACTGGAACGCCGAGCGGGACGAACTACCCTCTGGCCCCTTCGACCTGGTGGTCATGGGGCACCTGCTCAACGAACTCTTCAGCAACGATGTTGACCGGATACGGAAAAGGAAGGAGTTCCTGTCCCAGGCTCTGGCCCTCCTCTCCCCGGGAGGCCTTCTGCTCGTGATCGAACCTGCCCTCCAGACCACGAGCCGTGAGACGATAGCCCTGCGGGACCTGCTGGCTGCCGAAGGTATTCCGATCCTCGCGCCCTGCCTCCGGTCGGGTTCCTGTCCCGCCCTGCCCCTGGAGGGCCAGAGCTGCCACAGTGAAGCCTCCTGGTGGCCGCCGCGCGTCGTCCGCGAATTGGCTCGCAGGACCGGCTTGGACAAGGACCTCCTGAAGATGACGGCCTTCGTCTTCTCCCGGGGGCCAGAGACTCGGCGGCTGGAGGCGACGGGGCTGGAGGCGACGGGGCCAGAGGCAGGGCCGGAAGGCCTCTGGCGGGTTGTCTCGGATCCGATGCTCAACAAGGCGGGGCGGATCCGCCTGCTGCTCTGCGGCCGGGACGGGCGCATTCCCCTTTCCACCAAGCCGGGAGAGGGATTCCCGGCAGAAAAGGACTTCCTCTCGTTGCGGAGGTCGGACCGAGTCGCCATCTCCGAACCGGCAGTGCGCGAAGGAGGTTTCGGCCTCGGTCCCGGTACCCGCCTTTCGGTCAGCCGAGTCAAGGCAGCCGGGTCAAGGCGGCCGGGTCCCGTTGACCACCTGAGCCGACGCGGGTAGAGTCTGCGGATGGACCAATATCGCATCGATGGCGGCCGTCCGATTTCGGGCGTCGTCCGCGCGAGCGGCAACAAGAACGCCGCCCTCCCCTGCATCGCCGCCGCCCTGCTCACCGACGATCCGGTGACGCTCAGGAACGTCCCCGACATCGAGGACGTACAGGTCATGCTCGACGTATACCGCGCCCTCGGCGGAAGCGTGACGGCCTCCGGCACCAACGAATACCGGCTATCGCTCGGGAACCTCAATCGTTCGGACGTGCCGGTCGAACTGGCGCGCAAGATCCGCGCCTCCATTCTTTTCGCCGGTCCCCTGCTCGCGCGGTCCGGTTCCGCGATCCTTCCGCCTCCCGGTGGGGACGTCATCGGAAGGCGACGGCTGGACACCCATTTCCTCGCGCTCACCGAACTGGGCGCATCGGTGGAGGTGGATGGAGCCTACCGATTTTCCACCGCGGGACTCGTCGGCGCGGATATTTTCCTGGACGAAGCCTCGGTCACCGCTACGGAGAACGCGGTGATGGCCGCCGCCCTTGCGAAAGGGCGTACCACACTCACCAATGCCGCCAGCGAACCCCACGTCCAGGATCTCTGCCGCATGCTCGTCGCGATGGGCGCCCGGATCGAAGGAATCGGGTCGAACATCCTTCGCATCGACGGCGTCGCGCGACTTTCGGGCTGCGACTTCGAACTCGGCGCGGATTTTATGGAAATCGGCTCCTTCATCGGTCTGGCAGCTGCCACCGGGGGCGAGTTGGTCATCGAGCACACACGCCCCCAGGACCTGCGCCCTGCCAAGATCGCGTTCGGCAAGCTCGGCATCCACTGGGAGATCGAAGGCACTTCGATCCGCGTCAGGGCAAACCAGCAGCTGAAGGTCAACTGCGACCTCGGCGGAATGATCCCAAAAATCGACGACGCCCCCTGGCCCGGTTTCCCGCCGGACCTCACCAGCATCATCACGGTGGTCGCCACCCAGGTGGACGGTACGGTGCTCGTGCACGAGAAGATGTTCGAATCCCGGATGTTCTTCGTGGACAAGCTCATCACGATGGGGGCGCGCATCGTCCTGTGCGACCCGCACCGGGCGGTCGTAACCGGCCCCTCGCCGCTGACGGGATCGGAACTCACTTCTCCCGACGTCCGCGCCGGTATGGCGATGGTGATCGCGGCCCTCTGCGCGGAAGGGACGAGCATCATCCGGAACGTCTACCAGATCGAGCGGGGCTACGAAAACCTGGTGCCCCGCCTCACGACTCTCGGCGCGCGCATCTCGCGCGAGGACGGCTGTTAGGGTAGGGTATTTCCCTTTGCCTATCCTTCGACCGAACGCAGGATCTCGCGGTATGCCGATTCGATCTTCCTGAACGCGGCGGCGGCTTCCCTTTCGCGGTCCTCTCCTAGTCCGGAAAGCGCGTCGGGATGGAAGCGCACGGCGAGAGCCCTGAAGGAAGCCTTCACTTGATCGATCGACGCTCCCTTCGGGAGGTCCAGGATGCGCCAAGGATCGTCCTCCCGCGGCAGGGAACGCAGCGCGGCGGAGCGAGCCGCGCCCGCGGGATCCAGGATGGCCGCGGCTTCCCGCGCGAGTTCCTCGGCGCCCGCGCCCCGGGCAAGCGACGACAGGGCCGCCGCCAGCGCCGCGCCGTCGCCGGCCTTCGCGCGCCGGGCAGCCAAGGATTCCGCCAGCAGGTCCCGATTCAGGCGCGGCGCCATGGAAGCGGCGACGCGGGAATAGGACTCGAGCGCGGGCAGGAACTCGCGGGAAAGGCCGAAGACCGCGGCTGCCGTCTCGGCCGCGAGTGCGGCGGTCCCGATCGACTCGACGCCGAGGAGGCCGCCTCTCCTCCTGCGTTCCTTGGATTCGAGAGCGAGGAGGGTCGCGAGCGCGCAGAAGGACGCGGCCCCCGGCGCGCATTCTTCGATGTCGTGGGGACCCGGATTCTCCAGGTAACGGACGAGGGCACGGTCTGCCCTGCCCTGGCGCAGGAGGATGTCCGTCATGTGACCGACGATCGCGCCCGTGACCACTCCGAACAAACCGCCCGCGAGGCCGATGAGCGAACCCACCGCCTTTCCCTGCCAGTCATAGCGCCTGGACCAGAGGTAGCGGACGAACCGCATGACGCGGCGGGCCGCGGCTTCCAGACTGACCGGAGTCACCCCCGCTGCCCTGCCAGGAAAACGAGGGATAGGAGCAGGGAGACGGCCTGGACTGCGAGTACCGCGAGGAGGGCGCTCGTAAAGGGGAAGGCGACGACGGAAGCGGTCGACACGACGGAAACCGCGAAACGGAAACCCTGGACGCCGGCATGGAGCATCAGCGGCAGCAGGATGAGCATGGGAAGACCGGGAAGGCCGACGCCGCGGAGCGAACGAAGCCGCCAACCGAAAGCGATCGAGAGTATCGCGAGCGAGAGGAAGGCGAAGGGCTCCGACAAACGCCGGATGAATTCGGCCTGGAAGGTCTCGCGCACGAAACCGAAAGCGCCCAGGAGTTCGGAGGCCGAGATCAGATCGTTCAGGGAAAGGGCCGCCACCCCCTTGCGCGCGCGCGCGATCAGCTGGATGCGCTCGTAGGGGACTTCCAATACGGCTCTGGGCGGCGGAACGGCGGAACGTGCGATCCCAGTCCAGCGGGGTTCCCAACGTTTCGATTGATCGTGCCTGTCCAGCGCGAGCATGAGGAGCGCGGTCACCGACACCGTACGGGAGGGTGCCCCGTCTTCGCTCCCGATGAGGACCCTGAAGGGGGAGAGCTTGGCGAAGGGCGCCGCCACGCGCGAGCGGAGGGAGCCGGAATCATCGAAGGAAAGAAGCTCCACCGTCTCGGCATAGGCCGCATCCGAAAAAAGCCTGATCCTCGCGGCCTTCAGGACATCGCGTCCGCCGTCCTTTCCGGGAAGCGAGAAAAGCACGTCGGCGTCGATTTCGCCGATCGCGGATGCGGATTCGTCGATGAAGAAAGAAACCGTTCGCGCGCCCTCTTCGCTCATGGTTAGGAATTCCTTGATTTCCGGATCACCGGGATCCCTCTCCGCCAGTTCCTCGAAAATGTAGAAGGCGCGAATCCAATCGGAGGCGTCGAGCGCCTGGTAGCCCTCCTTCTTTCGCTGGTAGACGGCGAAAGCGGCTTTCTCCGCCGCTTCGGGCTCCAGCGAAGCGACCCGGTTCCAGGACAACGAAGCGATCCGTTTCCCGGCGGCCGCTTCGGGGCTGCCCGGACGGGCGAGCCGTTGGGCTATGGTGGCCAGGCGGTGGGCGTCGAAGGGGCGACCGTCCTGGAGGGCGGCCTCTGCCCGCGCGATCGCGGTGACGGCGTCGACCGGGCCTCCGATCGGCGGAACCAGGGATGCGGCGCCGGATTCACGTCCAAGCTTCCCGCCGGGCGGAATGTCAGCGGGCTCCTTCTCCGAACGCGCCATCGATAATTCGACTTCAAGACGGTCCCGCAGTTCCTGGTTTTCCCGGCTATTCGGCCAGATGCGATCGCTGGTGGCGAAGTGGCGCGCCGCATCGTCCCACCGTTCGGCGACTACTTCCTCGGTCGCCTTCCCCTTCGCTTCGTAGAAAAGCGCACCGGCTGCCCTCATGTCGCTGCGCGAGACATTTGCATAGGGAAGGACCATAAGGAACAGGAGGGCATACACAACGGAGGCGGCGAGGGCCGAAAAAAGCGGGAGGGTCATGGATTCAAGGAAGCGAGGCGAGAATCGACGGCCGATCTCGCCTGAAGCGGCGCGGTATCCGAACGAGGCGGTTAGGGCCGCCATGCAGACGGCAGGAAAGAAGGAGATGAAATCGACGGCGACGGAGGATAAGAGCCACGAAAAGGCATAGGGAGGAAGCGGACTGGCTTCTCCCGGAACGACCAGACGGTATAACGTCACGGCCGTCAGTGTGACCGCGCAATACGCGAACAGGGCGGCCGGCGCGGAAAGGATGCGGGAATCACGCATCGCGAGGACTCCGCTCTCCGCCCCGGCGGGCAAGGGACACCAGGAAAGCGCTCACGACCAGGAAGAGGGCGCATGCGCCGAGCAGAAACGCCGCCGCGTATTCGCGGGGAACCGCGGGGATCATCACAACGGCGGCGCGCAAAACCGTTGGAGAGCCCGCGAGGTCGGCGAGGACGGAAAAGGCGCGTAACGCCGCGGCGCACACGACGAGGTCGGCCAGGGGCCAGCGGATGAGGCCGGAAAAGGCGCGTGCGGTGGCGAGCAGGAAAGAGAATGCCGCCGAATACGCGAGCAGGGCCAGAGGTCCGCGGGTATTCGCCTCACGCAGCCGGGCGGCGAGCCGGGCGCCCTCGGCGCGGAACGAATCGACATAGCCCGGAGCCGAGAGGACCTGTTCGAACGGGGAAGGAGAGCCGGAGCTCGAAGTCGTCTTTTCACCGGCGCCCGCGGGCGTCAGGTGCAGGCGTTCCCCCGCGACGGAAATCACGGCGATTCTGGGGGTTCCCGCGGATCCGGCGACGATAACGGCCTCCGCGCCCGGACTCCTCAGGATCAGACCATCGGCATCGCGGGAAATGCGCGGAGCCGCTACCCTGGCCGATTCGGCGAAGGAAAGGTCGGCGACGCCGGCGGAAGAGACGAAGAGGACGGCTGAAGTGAGCAGGAGAATAGCGATGCCGGAAACCACCGGACCGACGGAATGCCGGGAAGCGTAGACGCAAGAAAAAAGAACAGCCGCATACAACGAAAGAGGTGTCAGATCCGTCGCCGCGGCAAGGAGCGAGGGCCAGAGGCTGAAGGATCCTGGAGGGAAGGAAGTGGCCGCGATCGTCCATCCGCGTACCGCCGCGATCGCCGTTCCCGCGGCGGCCATGAACAGGAATACCGCGATATAGAACAGAATCAGGCGAGCCGCACCTTTCATGATTGAATCAGCGTACCATGGGCAATCCTCGAATGCAAGCGAACCATGTTCGCAGCGTACCAAGTTCGCAGGTTACCAAGTTCGCAGCGTACCGGAGTCCATGTCGATTGACTGAAAGCCGGCGCGCGCTTGTCCTCGCGGTGCGAAACGGGTACACTCCGCTCTGACCGCACCCGCGGGGACCGGCTTGAAGACCGGTACCTCCCGAACAGGCGCGGCCGGTCAGGGCCGCGCAAGGAGAATCCATGCCGTTCGCCGCCCCTATCCGTCGCGTCTATGTTGAGAAACGTCCCGGCTTCGATGTGGAGGCACGTGGCCTCCGCGATGAGCTCTCCGAATTCCTGGGCGCGAAACACCCCGAATTGCGTGAACTTGAAAGCGTCCGAATCCTCCACCGCTATGACGCCGCATTCCTGTCCGCGGAGGAATTCGAGCGTGTCGCGCACCTCGTTTTCGCCGAGCCCCAGTGCGACCGCCTCCACGCCGGCTCAGCTCTTCCTGTGACGGGCAACGAAACCGCGTTCGCGGAAACCGCTATTGCGGTCGAATACCTTCCTGGACAGTACGACCAGCGCTCCGACTCGGCCGAACAATGCGCCGAACTCGTCGTCGGCTCCCGGCCCCGGGTGCGGACGGCGCGTATTTTCCTCCTGGTGCCCGGGAAAGGCAAGCCTCTGGCACCATCAGCGATCGAGGCGGTCAAAAAATACCTGATAAACCCTGTCGATTCGCGTGAAGCCTCGCTCGCGCTACCGGAGACGCTCGATCCCCCTTCGAGCGACGCCGCCCCCATACCACGGATCGAGGGCTTCCGCGTCGCCGACGATGAGTTCCTTGCCCGCCTCGCGCCGGCCTACGGGCTTGCCATGTCGCCGGAGGACCTGCGTTTCTGCCGATCGCACTTCGCTTCGATCGGTCGCGATCCGACGCTTGCGGAACTACGGGTCCTGGATACCTATTGGTCGGATCACTGCAGGCACAGCACCTTCACCACTGTCCTCGAATCGGTGGAAGTCGGTGAAGGAGAGGACGCAACCGGGATCCGTAACGCCCTGGATGTGTACGAGAAAGCGCGCTCGGAGATTTATGGAACGGAAGGGTCCGGGAAACGGCCGCGCACCCTCATGGACCTCGCGACGATAGGAGCCAAAGTCCTTCGCAAGCGGGGATTGCTGGAAGATCTTGAGGTTTCCGATGAGATCAACGCGTGCTCGGTCCGCGTGCGGGCGGAGTTCGAGGATGGATCGAAGGAACCGTGGCTCCTGATGTTCAAGAACGAAACCCACAACCATCCCACCGAGATAGAACCATTCGGCGGCGCGGCGACCTGCCTCGGCGGCGCCATCCGCGATCCGCTGTCCGGCCGTGCCTTCGTGCACCAAGCCATGCGCGTGACGGGCGGAGCCGATCCCCGCGCGAACCTCGCCGATACCCTTCCCGGAAAACTTCCCCAACTCAAAATCGCGCGCGCGGCGGCGGCGGGCTACTCATCCTACGGCAACCAGATCGGACTCGCCACGGGCCAGGTATCGGAATTCTACCATCCCGGCTTCCTCGCCAAGCGAATGGAGCTCGGCGCGGTGATCGGCGCGGTGCCAGAGGCTTGGGTCCGGCGGGAAGAACCGGTACTCGGAGATCTCGTAATCCTCGTCGGCGGGGCCACGGGTCGCGACGGCATCGGCGGAGCCACCGGCTCGTCGAAGGCGCATACCGAGGAATCGGTGAAGACGGCGGGGGCGGAGGTCCAGAAGGGAAACGCCGTGGAAGAGCGGAAGATCCAGCGCCTTTTCCGCAATCCCGCGGTCACCGCCCTCATCAAGCGCTGCAACGATTTCGGAGCCGGAGGCGTGGCCGTCGCGGTCGGGGAACTCGCCCGTGCGCTGGACATCGATCTGGACGCGGTTCCGAAGAAGTATGATGGCCTTGACGGCGTGGAACTCGCCATCTCCGAGTCGCAGGAACGCATGGCGGTGGTTGTCGAAAGCGCCGACGCGCAGGTGTTCATCGCGCTCGCGGCCGCCGAAAACCTTTCGGCCGTAGTCATCGCCCGTGTCGCAGGGAACGGGAGCGGCGAGCGGCTGCGCATGACGTGGAAGGGCGATACGATCGTTGACCTCGACCGCAATTTCCTCGATTCCAACGGTGCGCCTCGTTCCGCCGGTGCCCTCATGGTTAGTGCTCCGCCTTCCCTCCGGGAGGAGGAGACCCTCCGGGCGACTCCCGCCGCCGCCCTCGACGCCCTGGAGCGCGAACTCAGGTCGCTTCGGACGGGAAGCCGCCGCGGCCTGCAGGAACGCTTCGACGGATCGATCGGGTCCGCTTCGGTCCTTTTCCCTTGGGGAGGCGCCGAGCAGGGAACGCCCGAATGCGGCATGGCGGCCAAGCTGCCCTCACTCGGCAAGGACTGCGAGACCGCAAGCGTCATGACCTTCGGTTATGATCCCGTCCTTGCTTCCGAAAGCCCGTACCGGGGAGCCAAGGCCGCCGTGCTCGAAGCCCTGGCAAAATTCGCCTGTCTCGGCGGAGACCCCTTCGCTTCGCGGCTGTCCCTCCAGGAATACTTCGAACGCGCGTCGAGCCCCGAAGCCTGGGGCAAGCCGATGCAGGCCCTCCTCGGAGCCCTGGAAGCCCAGCTCGCCCTCGGCGTGCCGGCCATCGGCGGCAAGGACTCCATGTCCGGCAGCTACCGCGATCCGAAAGCGGGCATCGAAGGCACGAAGGAACTCCGTGTGCCCCCCACCCTCGTGGCCTTCGCCGCGGGAGTCGCCCCCGCCGCCGGGATCCGGTCGGGCGCACTCTCGGGAAAGAGCGGCAACTTCGTGGTCCTGTTGATCCAGGAGTCCGGCGCCGGGGCCAGAGGTTTCGCCGAAAACGAATGGGACTCTTTCCGCGCCAACATCGCGGTCCTCCGGGCGCTCGACAGCTTGGGCTTCGTTCGCGCCGCCTATCCCGTCGCGAGCGGCGGCGTCGCGGCGAGCCTTGCCCTCATGGCCTTCGGCAACGGGGCCGGCCTTGAATACGACCTGTCCGCGGCTCCGGCCTCTGTCCTCGCGGGATCCATGCTCGTCGAGCTCGACGGCGCGGCCTTCGCGGACCGCGCGGCGGAAACGCGGAAAGCCCTCGATAATCGCGCCGCTTTCGTCGCGCGGCTCGTACCGGAAAGCGTCCTCCGCTTCGTCGATCCGGAACTGCCCTTCGACGAGGACAACCCCGCGGCGGCGACGGCAGAAGCGCCCCTCGCGCTTCTGCGCAGGGCCTTCGAATATCCCCTCGCGCGCGTCTATCCCCAGACTTCAACCGGAGATACCTCGGCTGACGGCGCCTGGCTGGAAACGGAAAAAAGGCTGGACCTTCCCGATTGGAACAAGGGAGCGGCACGCAGGCTTCGGCCTGCGGCGGGGGCGGCCTCTGGCCCCGCGCCCCTGGTCGTGATCCCCGCCTTCCCAGGCACGAACTGCGAATGGGACCTCGAGCGCTCTTTCCGCCTGGCCGGAGCCCGGACCAAAATCGTCGTTTTCAGGAACAGGACTCGGGAGGACGTTCGTTCGTCCACGGCCGAGCTCGCTTCGGCCGTTCGGGAAGCCCAGATCGTCGCGATTCCGGGAGGATTCAGCGCCGGCGACGAGCCGGACGGATCGGGCAAGTTCATCGCCGCGGCCTTCCGGTCCCCCGTGGTGATGGAGGCGGTGAACGAGCTGCTCGGCACGCGCGACGGACTGATAATCGGGATCTGCAATGGCTTCCAGGCCTTGATCAAGCTCGGGCTCGTGCCCTTCGGCGAATACCGGCACGCCGACGAGACGCTGCCGACGCTCACCTTCAATTCCGTCGGCCGCCACGTCTCGCGGATCGTGCGCACGCGCGTCACCTCGAACCTCTCGCCCTGGCTCGCGCTCGACCCGATCGGCTCGATCCACGCGATTCCCGTCAGCCATGGAGAGGGCCGCGTGGCGATTACGGACGCCCTCGCCGCCGAACTGCTGGCGGACGGGCGCGTCGCTTTCCGATACGCGGATTCGGACGGATTCCCGACGATGGCCGAACCCGCCAATCCGAACGGATCGGCTTTCGCGATTGAAGGCCTCTCAAGCCCCGACGGCCGCATCCTCGGCAAGATGGGTCATTCCGAACGGGTGGGCGCCAACGTGCTCAAGAATATTCCGGGCAATAAGTACCAGAGGATATTCGAAGCGGGGGTGCGCTACTTCTCCTGAGAAGTCATCGGAGGCCGAAAAGACCGCCCTTCCCGAATTTGTGCCACCTGGCCGATTCGCGCTTGCCTCCCTCGTCCAATATCCTGAACACGAAGGCGGCGAAGGAGGCATCCTCGCCGGCCTCCTCGGACGAAAACGCAAGCGAGCGCCAGGGTTCCTTGAATGAAGATGACAGCATTCCCTGGGCCAGGGCCCTGAAGGAAGCGGCGACGGACGCGCCGACCAGATCGGCCGCATCATCCTTCCCGCCGCCCAGACCGCCTTCCGAAAGCACGAACGCCAGAGTGCCCGATCCCCGGGCCCTGAATTCCAGGGCGAGTTCCCGCGTCAGGAGGAACCAGCCTTTCACCAGGTCGTCCACTACCGCGTCGATTTCCGCGGGGACGAGCTCGTCCGCCCGCCTGCGCACCGCGATCGGCGAGCAGACGAGCAGGGCCTCGTCGATCTTCCCGAGTCGGTTCCTGGCTCCGATCACGAGCGAACGCGCGGAAATCGAGCTTGCGGGATTCCATTCGAGCAGGCCGTCCGCCGGACGGCCGTCCGCAGGACGGGCATCCGGCGAAGGTGCCTCTACCGGGCGGCCGCCGAAACGGTTGGGCAGGGTCGCCGAAGCGAAGAACGCGACGCGTCCGCGCGCTTCCGCCGCGAGCGCCGTAAGGGCGGGGGCTTCGTTGCCGACGATGAGGATGCCTCTGGTCATGCGGAGAAGTGTATACGGGAGCTCGGGAGAACGCAACCGATGTCCGGCGGGAAGCCGCGGCCAGAGGCCGCGCGAGGAGGGTCCCTTCCGCTTACGCAAAGGGAGAAGAGATGGTAGTCTTCGATATGCGTATAGCAATCGCCCAGATCGATTCCATCGTCGGGGATTTCGCCGGCAACGCCGACAAGATCGTCCGTTTCGCGGTACGCGCGCGCGCTGAACACGCGGCTGAGCTCGTCGTCTTCCCCGAGCTCGCCCTCTGCGGATATCCGCCGATGGACCTGCTGGATCAGGAATCGTTCGCGGAGCTCAGCGAACGTTCCCTCAGGTCGCTCCAGAATCGCCTGCCCCGGGACATCGCCGTCGGAGTCGGATACGTCGGCAGGAACACGATGGCGAGCGGCAAGGCCCTCGTCAATTCGTACGCGCTGCTCCTTGACGGTACGGTGGCTTTCGAGCAGGAGAAAACCCTCCTGCCGACCTACGACGTATTCGACGAAGCACGCTATTTCGAGAGCGCCCGCGAAAGGCGCGTTTTCGCCTGGAAGGGCGAGCGCATAGGCATCGCGATCTGCGAGGATCTATGGTGGGAATCCGAAAACGCCACCGGGTTCCGCTATGCCATCGATCCGGTCAGGGAACTTCTGGACCGCGGTTCGACGATCATGCTCGTCCCCTCGGCCTCACCCTTCGTGCGGGGAAAGTTCGAGGTCCGCCGGAAACTCGCCGAAAGGGTAGCGAGCCGCGGCGGAATACCCGTCATTTACGCGAATGCCGTCGGAGCCAACGATTCCATCGTTTTCGACGGGCGGTCGTTCGTCGTCGCGCCCGCTTCCGGATCGGCGTCCGCCGGGCCGCTCGGCGCCGCGAGCCTGCGCGCCGTCGCCCGCGGCTTCGAGGAAGACCTCCTGTTGTGGGATTCAGTGGCCGGAAACGGCAAATCGTCGCCCGCGAAGGCGGAAACGAACGAACTGGATGTGATCGAGGAAGCCCTGGTCCTCGGGATTCGCGGCTACATGCAGAAATGCGGCTTCGTCCGCGCCCACCTCGGCCTTTCCGGCGGCATCGATTCGGCCCTCGTCGCCTACCTCGCCTCCCGCGCGATCGGAGCCGATAAGCTGGTGTGTTTCGGCCTCCCCTCGCGCTTCTCCTCCGAAGGTTCGCGCACCGACGCGAGGCGGCTCGCCGAAAACCTCGGCGCCCGCTTCGTGATGTTGCCCATCGAGGGCGCCTTCGAGGCCTACCTCGATACGCTGGAGGAAGTGTTCGAGGGCAAGCCCTTCGATCTGGCCGAGGAAAACCTGCAGGCGCGCATCCGCGGGACCCTGCTCATGGCCTATTCGAACAAATTCGAATCCATGCTCCTTACCACCGGCAACAAAAGCGAGCTCGCGATGGGCTACTGCACCCTGTACGGGGACATGTGCGGCGCGCTCGCCCCCATCGGGGACCTGCTGAAAACCGAAGTATTCGCCCTGTGCAGGCGCATCAACGAACGGGCCATCCAAAGCGACGGAGAACCCGTCATCCCGGTCGAAACGCTTACCAAGCCGCCGTCAGCCGAACTCAGACCCAACCAGACGGACCAGGACAGCCTGCCGCCCTACGATGTCCTGGACGCGGTGCTGTCGCTGCACCTCATCGACAATCTCTCCCGGGCGGAGATAGTCGAACGCGGCTGGACCGACGAACTGGCTTCCCGCGTGGTGAAAGCCGTCGCCAGGGCCGAGTACAAGCGTCGCCAGGCACCGCCGGTGATCAAGGTCTCGCCGCGAGCCTTCGGGATGGGACGCCGCATGCCGATCGCACGCAGTCCGTATGAAGCCTGAGCGCAGGGTGCCCTTCGCCGCGGGTTTCGTATTCGGAGGCGCGCTCGGATTCGTTTCCGTCCTTTGGCTCGGCTCCCTCTCCGATGCGGGCGCGATTTCCCCGAAACCTCTGGCCCCATCGGCCGAGGCGGTCGTCAGAAAGGCTGAGGTTCCAGACATCCCGGATGGCGTATCGCGGCAAGGAGAGCGACGCCCGGTCGGCATCGCCGCCGTCGGAGACATACAGCTTGCCCGGCGCGTGGGCCAGAGGATCGCGGAGGCGGGGTGGGCATCGGTATTCGAACGGGTCCGCCCCCTTCTGGAAGGCGCGGACATCGCGTTCTGCAATCTGGAAAGCCCGGCCTCCACCCTCGGACTTCCCTACAAAGGCAAGGACCCGACGGTAACCTTCCGCGCGAATCCCGGTGCCCTATTCGGTTTGAAGCGGGCGGGGTTCGACATGGTCTCCATCGCGAACAATCACGCCAACGATTACGGAGCCGCCGCCCTTGCGGAAACCCTGGATTCCCTGGACGCGCTCGGCATAGCCTGCAGCGGCGCGGGCGCAAGCGCCGCCGCCGCGCGGAAACCGGCAGTGATCGAGGTCGCGGGCTCGAAGGTTGCCCTCCTTTCGTACGCCGAGCCGATGTGGAGCGTCGAGGAAGCGGACGGGAAGGCGGGCGTAGCCCTCATCCGGGAGCCTGACATCATCGCCGACATCGCCTCGGCGCGCCGAAGAGCCGATTTCGTGATCGTTTCCCTGCATTGGGGCACTGAACATGAAGGCATCCCGCGCGAAGGGGACAGAGCCCTCGCGCGGCGTCTCGTGGACAACGGCGCGGCCGCCATCCTCGGCCACCATCCGCACGTGCTTCAGGGGATCGAATTCCATAATGGGGCGCCCATCATCTATTCAATGGGGAACTTTGTCTTCGATATGATCTCGGCGAGAACCTACGAGAGCGCCATCACCTTTTTCCTGTTGGGCGACGACTCCCCGGCAAGCGTCCAGCTGGTGCCGATCCGCATCGACGGGGAGAGTTTCGCGCCGGATCGGGCGAAGGGAAAGGAAGCGGCGGCCATCGGGAAGATAATCGCCGAACGCTGCGCCGCGCTCGGAACGAAAACGAAAATCCTCCCGGACGGCTCCGTTCTCGCCTATCAATGACTGCCGGACAACATCCGCATAAGTTCCTCCATGCCGTACGGTTTCGGGATCGCGCCGTCGAAACCGAAGTTCGCGAAGTCGGAAAATACGGATGAATCCGAATACCCGGAGGATACGTAAAGGGGAACCGACGGATCGAGCTCGCGGATGAGCCGCGCTGTCTCGAGCCCCCCCATTCCCCCCGGCACCGTCAGATCCAGTATGATCGCGCTGAAGCTTCGGCCTGTGTCATGTGCCTTCCTGAATGCATCAAAGGCAGTCTCGCCGTTCGGATAGACTGCGGGGTCATAGCCGAGCCTACGGAGCATGCGATCCACCATCACCCGTATCGGCTGTTCGTCATCCATTACCAGCACGCTACCCTTTCCGAAAGAAAGATCGCGCTTCGCCTCCGTTTCCGTGTCCCTGCCTGCCGAGGGAAGGTACACCGTGAAGCCGGTTCCCTTTCCTTGATCGGATGTTACCGAAATGCCTCCCCCATGCCTCTTCACGATGGAATAGGAGATCGCGAGCCCGAGCCCCGAGGCGTCCTTTTTCGTAGTGAAGAATGGATCGAAGACTCGCTCCAAGTCGACCGGATCGATACCGGGACCTTCGTCCTCGAAATCGGCGACGACGTACTCGCCATCGCCGAGGTAGGCCGGAACGGTCCTGTCGGTGCTGCCCGCGGCGGAGGCGATCTTGACGAAGGAACGCAGCCTGACCTGCAAGCGGCCGCCTCCCCTCATGGCCTGAACCGCGTTGAGAACGATGTTGTGGAATACTTGAAGGATTTGGCCCGAATCGATGTATGCGGCCGGAAGATCGCTCTCCGCGAAGACGGTCGCGACAACCTCCGACCCCGCAACGGCCAGGCGTGTGGCTTCCCTCGCCAGAGAGAGAATGTCGGTCGCCTGGAGGGAAGGATCGCCGCCTTTGGCAAAAGTGAGCAACTGCCGGGACAGTTCGCGGGCGCGAAAGCAGGCGGCCTCCGCGCTCGAGAGCGCGGGAAAGGCGCTATCCGATTCGGCGACGCTAAGACGCGCAAGGCTCACATTCCCCATGATTGCGGTCAGGATATTGTTGAAGTCGTGGGCGATGCCGCCCGCGAGCATTCCGATGGATTCGAGATTCTGGTCCCTGACGAGTTGATTTCGCAGACGATTCAACTCGGTGACGTCGAGAAGGAAGAGCAACGCGACCTTCTTCCCCTCATAATCCATGGGCGAAGCGGACATAATGCAATCCAGCTTGGTTCCGTCGACCCTTGAAATGGCTATCCCGCGCGCATCGACCGTCCGCCCATCGGATAAGGCACATATCATCGAGTCGAGCTCAGTCTCATCCAGGAGGTCGATGACGGCTCCGACTTTCTTCCCGTGCAACTCGGCAGGCTGGGCACCGCAAATTTTCGCGCCGGCGGCATTGATTTGCAGGATGACCTGCGTCCGCAGATCCGCCATCAGCATTCCCGCGGGACTCGCGCGGAAAGCCTGCGACAGGTCGCTTTCCAGGGAATGCAGGGCGCTCGACGCCTCCGCCCGTCCCTCGGTTGCCGCGGCGAATCCCCTCTCCGCAGAAAGATTGTGCGCGGTGACGATATAGCCGAGCGCGCAGCCGTCCGGCGTCGAAATCGAATGGACAACCGCCGCGGCGGGGACCCTGAGGCCAGGGCCGAAGAAAAACTCGGTTTCAACCGGCTCGCCGTCGCGTCCAGCGCATTCGGACAGCCAGACGACCGGATCGCCGACTTCGCCGATGAGATCACCGATATGCTTGCGGGGAACAGTGCCGGCTCCCACGGAAACCGCGCCGGGGCCAGAGGCTTCGAGATTCGAATGAATTATGTACCCGTTCGGATCGGCAAGCACTACCGCATCGGATACGCTTGCGAGAATCCGGTCGGCGGCGGCGGACGGAGTTAGGACGAGGAAATCGTAACGGAAAAGGGCGACGGCAAGACCGATGACGAGCAGCGTCAGGAAAACAGGCAGCATCGGCGGCAGGGTTCCTATGCCGAACGCACGCACAGCGAACCCGAGGATGAAGGAGCCCCCGAATGTCGTTACCGAGGAAGCGAGGATGATTATCGTGCATGTGCGGATCCTTCGCTTCACAGGATCCGCGATGGTCCGCACAAGTACGAATATTGAAGCGAGGGCAGGCAGAACGTTGTTCACGATATTAAGCCACATCCAGGGCGAGGAAGGCGAATATCGGGTATGCCACCCGGATTGGACAGGGGCGACGGAAGATACGACGATAACGGGATTCCAAACCTGGGCGAAAGTGAGCACGAAGCCGGGAAGCATGATCATGATAAGTATGGCGGGCTTCAGCTTGAATCCTGCGAACAAGACAATAAAGAGGAGGAAAAGCCCTGGGGAAAGGTACCATGTGAAAGCGAAGCGACGGTACCAATCCAACGCCTCCTTCGCGTTTGCGGAGGAAATGAAGAAGGCTGTCCCGAAAGTACCGAGGGAAAGCATTATGCAGAGGAGACCGAACACCACATCCAAGCTCAGGCGCCGGGACGAATCAGCCGGTGATGCCCGGAAAATCGTAAACAGGCCCAAAAACACGTAGAGGCCGCAAGAGAGGGAAGTGAGGAAGAATACAGCCCTCATTGAAATCCTCCGCGCATAGGTTCGACTATACAGGAGCATAATGTTCTGCGGCCCAAACGTCGAGACGCAAGGGCGCGTTGACGAGCCGATCTACCATCAAGTATCCTGCCGTCATGAAAGTCTGGCTGAAGCTTCTCATCGGATCGTTGCTTGGCGTCACCCTCGGATTGCTTCTTCCCCATGATAATCAAGCCGTCATTTCGGCGCTGGCTTGGGTCGAGATCCTGGCGATAAGGATCGGAAGATATTCACTGGCGCCCGTCATCTTCTTCTCCCTTGCCGTCGCCGTCTACGAACTCAGACAGGATAATCGGATGTGGGGCCTCGTTTTCCGCGCTGCAGCACTTATCATCGGCTCGTCGGTACTGCTTGTCTTCTTCGGTTTGCTTGCCGTTATCGTATTCCCGCCGGCGAGAATTCCTATTCTCATCGAAGGACAAAAAGAAGTACTTTCCCTGGCGATCGCCGATGGCGTGCTCGAACTCTTTCCGTCGAACGCCTTCGCCGCACTCATTTCCGACGGGAGCTACATCCTACCGCTCTGCGTTCTCGCCTTCTTCCTAGGCGCCGGCCTCTCCTACGATAGGACATATACGAAAGGCATCGCACAGTTCGTGGATGCCCTCTCCCGAATCTTCTATTATGTTATATCGTTCTTTTCCGAAATCCTCGGTGCGGTCATAATAGTACTGGGAGCTTTTTGGGCTATCAGATTCCAGGGAGCCCTTCACTCCGAGGTATTTCGCGATCTCATCATTCTGCTCGCCGGACTCGCCTTGGTCACCGGATTCGGAATCATTCCTCTCCTCCTCTATCTGCTCGGGCCCAAAATCAATCCATGGAAACAATTATATGGCTCTACCGGATCCATCATCGCAGGGTTCTTTTCCGGTGATTTGAATTTCACCTTACCGATACTCATCAGGTCGGCGAAGGAAAACCACGGCGTGAAGCGGCGCGTCAACGCCCTGACCCTTCCCCTGTTCTCGGCGTTCGGGCGCGGCGGAAGCGCGATGGTCGCCGCCGTATCCCTGATCGTCATCATCAAATCCTATTCCAGCCTCGGGGTGACGCTCGCCGATCTTTTCACGATTTCCTTAGCTTCCGTTATCGTATCCCTACTCCTCGCCCGACACCCCGGTGATGGCACATTCGCCGCGCTCGCCGTGCTATGCGGATTCTACGGCCGCGGTTTCGAGGCAGGCTACCTCATCCTCAAACCGGTAGCATTCTACCTGATCGCCATCGGCACATTTCTGGATGTCGTGATCGCGAGTATCGGCACCTACGCGCTCGGTCGCATGAGCGGGTATCAGGAAGAGAAAGAGATCCGACATTTCATTTGATGCTTCAGGTGCCAGAGGCTGCAAAAAAATTGCTCATCGATGCTTCCAGCCTCTAATAGGATGGCTCACAACAGATAAATGCACTTTTTCTGCCGGGATACGCAAGCGCCGTCCACGAAGACCCCGTATCCCTTTCATGAGAAAGATACGAGAATTAAGGGATGGAGCCAGATACCATGTGACCTCCCGGATCAACCGCCAGGAGATGTCGTTCGCGCCGGAATCCATCAAGGTTCTGTTTTTGGATATCGTAGAACGAGCGAAACGCAAGTACGGATTCTCTGTCGAGAATTTCTGCATAATGGATGACCATTTCCATATGATCATACGACCGTCCAGCTCCTGCGGGCTGCCCAAAATCATGCAATGGATAAAAAGCATGTTTTCAGTGACCTACAACAGGATCAACGGACTTACGGGACATACTTGGGGCACTCGGTATTTTTCCAGGATATTGGGTAACCTGACGGAATACCTTCGGGTATCATCGTACATCGACATGAATCCAGTCAAAGCGGGCCTCGTCCGTTCATGCCTCGATTGGACGTATAGCGCCTGCACGTTCCGGGAACGCGGACATCTTGCGTTCCTCGACCCTATACCGATCGGACCTTTCGATTAATTCCCCGAATCTTCGGCAATACTGAAGCCAAAAAAGCGACATCCCGCTTCCGCTAAGGCAATGAGAAGGCCAGCCGACAAAAAAGGGCTATCCGGGAATCAACTCCCGGACAGCCCGACTTCCGCGTCGTACACTGCGACCGCCGGATTGCGGTTGCGGTGGCTTTCGACTAGAACGGCCTTTCAGCCAAGTACTTGTATTCCTTCCACACTCGTGCCGCTTGGACTTTCGCCTTCGCGAGCAACTCGTCCGCACGCGCTGAGTCGGCGGATTTGAGGCTCTTGAATCGAACCTCCTTGTACATGAAGTCCTCAATCGCAGTGGTCGGGTCCTTGGAATCGAGCTGGAATGGGTTCTTTCCCGCCGCGACCAAACGCGGATCGTAGCGGTACAGGGGCCAGAGGCCGGATGTCACAGCCGCTTTCTGCTGATCCATTCCCCGCATCATATCCATTCCGTGGTTCGCGCAATGGCTGTATGCGATGATGATGGACGGACCGTTGTAGCTCTCCGCCTCGCGGAAGGCCTTGATGGTCTGGCCGATGTTCGCGCCCATCGCGATGCGCGCGACGTACACGTAGCCGTAGCTCATCGCCATAGCGCCGAGGTCCTTCTTGGACTGGCTCTTGCCGGCCGCGGCGAATTTGGCTATGGCTCCGATCGGGGTGGCCTTGGACATCTGGCCGCCGGTGTTGGAGTACATCTCGGTGTCCATAACAAGCAGGTTCACGTTGCGGCCCGAGGCGATCACGTGATCGAGGCCGCCGTAGCCGATATCGTACGCCCATCCGTCGCCGCCGAGGATCCAGACCGAACGCTTGATGAAGTGGTCGGCGAGCGACAGCAGGTTCTTGGCGACGGACTTGGCATCCTTGGCCAGGACTGCCTTGAGTTCGTCGACGAGCTGCCTCTGGCCCTCGATGGCCTCGTCGCTGTCCTGCGCGTTGGCCAGAATCTTATCCAGAAGGTCCGGAGCGATACCGGCGGCCTTGGCCTCCAGGGCGACCTCGCGCGCATGCTCGGCGAGCTTGTCGCTCGTGAGCCGCATGCCGAGGCCGAATTCGGCGGCGTCCTCGAAGAGACTGTTCGACCAAGCCGGGCCGCGTCCGTCGTCCCTCTGGGTGTAGGGAGTCGTGGGGAGGTTTCCACCGTAAATGGAAGAGCAGCCGGTGGCGTTCGCGATCACCGCGTGGTCGCCGTAAAGCTGGCTGAGGAGTTTTACGTAAGGGGTCTCTCCGCAACCGGCGCAGGCACCCGAGAACTCGAACAGGGGCTGCTTCATGCCGATTCCCTTGGCGAGGTTCAGGTTCAGGAGCTTGGAGTCGGTGTTCGGAATCTTGAGGAAGAACTCCCAGTTCTTGGCTTCCGCTTCGCGAAGGGTAGCCTGGGTCTCAAGGTTGATCGCCTTGCGTTCGGGATTCGCCTTGTTCTTGGCGGGGCAGATGTTCACGCAGGCGCCGCAACCGGTGCAATCCTCGGGCGCGATCTGGAGGGTGAACTTCATCCCGTCGAATTCCTTGCCGCTCGCCTTGACCGACTTGAAGGTCGCAGGCGCTCCGGCGAGGGCGGATTCCGCGTAGGCCTTCATGCGGATGACCGCATGCGGGCAGACCATAGTGCAGTTGCCGCACTGGATACAGACCTCGGGATCCCAGGCGGGAATCCTCTCGGCTATGTTGCGCTTCTCGTACTTGGTGGTGCCGGTGGGGAAGGTACCGTCATCGGGGAGCTTGGAGACCGGAATCTTCTCGCCGCGGAACGCGATGATCTCGCCGATGATTTCCTTCACGAATTTCGGGGAGTTCGCGGGAACGGGAGTGATCATCTTCGACTTGCTGGAAGCGGTCTTCGGATATTCGACCTTCTGGATTCCCGCGAGGGCCATATCGATGGTGTCGATGTTCTTCTTGACGACTTCCTCGCCCTTCTTGCCGTAGGTCTTCTTGATCGCTTTCTTGATGAGTTCGACGGCTTCGTTCTCGGGCAGGACGCCGGATATCTGGAAGAACGCGGTTTGCATGATGACGTTGATGCGTCCGCCCATTCCCGCCTTCTCCGCGAGGGCGACGGCGTCGATCACGTAGAACTTCAGTTCTTTCTGGATGATCTGCTCCTGCACTTCGACGGGAAGATGATCCCAGACCTTGTCGGCGCCGTAGGCGCTCGCCAGGAGGAAGGTACCGCCCTTCTTCGCCTTGCAGAGCATATCCACCTTCTCCAGGAAGGAGAACTTGTGGCAAGCGATGAAATCCGCCTTGGAAATCAGATAAGGCCGTTTGATCGGCTTCTTGCCGAAGCGGAGGTGGGACACGGTGACAGTACCGGCTTTCTTGGAGTCGTAGACGAAGTAGCCCTGGGCATTGTTCTCGGTGGCGTCGCCGATGATCTTGATGGAGTTCTTGTTGGCGCCGACCGTTCCGTCCGACCCCAGTCCATAGAAGAGGGCTTCATGGACGCCCTTCTCGCCGAGTTCGAAATCCTCGTCCCACTCGAGCGAGGTGAAGGACACGTCATCGTAGATGCCGATGGTGAACTTGTTCTTCGGGACATCGAGCTTCAGGTTGTCCAGGACAGCTTTGGCCATGGCGGGGGTGAACTCGGCGGAACCGAGTCCGTAGCGGCCTCCGACGATCTTCGGGAAAGACTTGAACTGGCTCTTTCCGCCGGCCATTTCCTCGCCGATAGCGGTCCGGACGTCCTCGTACAAGGGCTCGCCGAGGGAACCGGGTTCCTTGGTACGGTCGAGGACCGCGATCGCTTTGACGGTGGCGGGAAGGGCCTTGACGAAGAGGGAGGCGTCGAAGGGGCGGAAAAGGCGGATTTTGAGCACGCCGACCTTCTCGCCCTTGGCGTTCAGGGCGTCGACGATCTCTTCTACCGGCTCCGCTCCCGACCCCATCACGATGATGACGCGATCGGCGTCCGCGGCGCCGTAGTACTCGTAGATCTTGTACTGGCGGCCGGAAAGCTTCGCGAATTGGTCCATATACTTCTGTACGATGGCGGGAATCGCTTCATAATACTTGTTCACAGTCTCGCGGGAGGAGAAGTAGACGTCGGGATTCTGCGCGGTCCCGCGGATGGCCGGCTTCTCGGGCGTAAGTCCCCGGGTGCGGTGGGCCATGACGTATTTGTCCGAGATCATCTTCCTCATAAGGTCGAAAGGAATCTCTTCGACCTTCTGCACCTCATGGGAAGTGCGGAAACCGTCGAAGAAATGAAGGAAGGGGATGCGCGATTCCAGGGTGGACGCGTGCGAGATGAGCGCGAGGTCCATCACTTCCTGCACGTTGTTGGACGCGAGCATCGCCCAACCGGTCTGGCGGCAAGCCATCACGTCGGAATGGTCGCCGAAGATGGACAGACCCTGCGCGGCGAGGGCTCTGGCGGCGATGTGGAACACCGTGGAAGTGAGCTCGCCGGAGATTTTGTACATGTTCGGGATCATGAGCAGGAGGCCTTGGGAGGCGGTGAAGGTGGTGCTGAGCGCGCCGGTCGTCAGGGCTCCGTGGACGGCGCCCGCCGCGCCGGCTTCGCTCTGCATCTCGACAACTTGAGGGACGGTGCCCCAAAGATTCTTTCGCCCTTGGGCGGAGAATTCATCCGAGAACTCTCCCATCGGGCTGGACGGCGTAATCGGATAAATCGCGATTACCTCGCTGAGCGCGTGGGCTACGTGAGCCGCCGCGTTGTTTCCGTCGATCATGACCATGTTCTTATCTGACATAGACCTTCCTCATAGGTGGGTTTTGTGGTGGAAGTATGGGGTATTTTATAGCGATAGGAAAAATTGTGCAAGCGCCGAACAGGCGGTAGCAGCCGCCGTCATCGACCGGAAAAACGCCCGGACTTCCGCTCGGACGCCGGGGGAAGCGAAGCGGGGTGCTCCGCAGGCACCCCGAACGATGCCAAGCGGTCAACTTTGGCTCGGACGGCAACTTGGAGGGCCAGAGCCTCTCACCGGCAGGACGGCAACCTGGAGGGCCAGAGCCTCACACCGGCAGGACAGCAACGTGGAGAGCCTCGCACCGGCAGGACGGCGGCAGCCGAGCTTCTACCGTGCCGCGGGAAAGCGCGTAGGCGAGCTCGCGGACAAGGCGCACGATACGATTCCGGTCGGCGGAATCTTCGGGCAAGGCGCGCACGACATGGGCCATACCTGCCGCAACCCAACCGTTCCCGCCCCCTGGCATCCTTGCGGAAGAAGCGGCCGCCCGCGTCATCCCAGTGATGGGCGTATAGCCCCGTCTCGGGCAAGCAAAGCCGCACGCGCAAGCCTCCCACCTGTCGGACGGCCTCGTCGTGCCAGGCCCGCGGCTGCGAATGCAGGCGGGGGCGTGTACATCAGATCGATCCAGAATTCCCTCGTGTTAATTGGATGGTAGATCGACCCGTCCGGAGCGCGCGGCATGCGGCATGCGGCATGCGGCGCGCGGTCGTCGAGGTCGGCAAACTGGCGGCCGGCAGCGACTATATACCAGCAGGTCAGATCCGCGGAGGCGGCGAATTCGACCGAGCGTAGCAGGGGTTCCAGCGCGACCGCGGGGCCAGAGGCCCCGCGGTCGCCCCC
>DPXI01000120.1 GCA_003527485.1 Treponema sp.
AGTTCCTCGTTGGTGGGGATCACCATGAGGGCGACAGCGGAATCGGGCGTGGAGATGAGGCATTCCTTTCCGCGGAGCAGGTTCTTTCCGCCGTCCAGCCGGGCACCCAGCCAGCCCAGACCCGAGCAGAGGCGGGCGCGGAGATCGGCGTCGTTCTCCCCGATGCCCGCGGTGAAGACGATGCCGTCCACGCCTTCCATGGCGGCGGCGAAGGCGCCGATGAACTTCTTGAGGCAGTAGATGTAATATTCGCGGGCGAGGGCGGCGCCGGCGTGGCCTTCAGCTTCCAGCCGCGCCAATTCAGCCATGTCCCCCGAAACGCCGCTGATGGCCGCCATGCCGCTCTTCTTGTAGAGGAGCTCGTGCACCTCCTGGACGGCCATTCCCTGCCGCGTCAAAAGATCAAGGATGATTCCCCCGTCGATATCTCCCGACCGGGTCCCCATGGGCATGCCCGTGAAGGTACCGAAGGTCGCGGTGGTGTCCACGGCGATGCCGAAGCGCACCGCGGTCACGGTGGAGCCTCCCCCCAAATGGCAGGTCACGAGGCGAAGGGATCCCAGGTCCCTGCCCAACATGGCCGCGGCCCGCTCCGAGACATAGCGATGGCTCGCCCCGTGGAAGCCGAATTTCCGGTAGCCGCCGCGAGCTGTCACTTCTGGCGGAAGGGGCACGAGTGAAGCGACCGCGCTCTTGTTCTGGTGGAAAGCCGTATCGAAGGAGGCGACATGGGGAATTTCGGGATGGAATTCCATGCATTCCCTGATGCCCACCAGCTGGATCGGATTGTGGAGGGGAGCCAGGGGCGCGCACTCCTCGATCTTGCGGAGGGTTTCCTCGTCCGCCAATGCGGGGCCGCCGAAAAAACTGCCCCCATGGACCACCCGGTGTCCGACGGCGTACAGAGGCAGGTCCGCGGGCAGCACGCCGAAAACCCAACGCAGCGCCTCGCCGTGGGCAGCGTCGGGCAGGTCCGCAGTCAGCTTCGGACGATCGGCCCTGTAACGATAGGAGGCAGAACAATCGCTCCTGCCGACACGGTCGACGGCCCCCTTGAAGAGGGCTTCCCCGGTACTGGTGTCCAGGAGCTGGAACTTGATGGTCGTGCTGCCGCAGTTGAGAACCAGGACGTTGCGGGAAGGATGCATCATGGTAGGATCAGTATAACACGCCGCCGGCCGGGGTGCGTCTGCTGGTCGATGAGGCCCGATCGGTATCGCGTCAGAAATTCAGCGTAAAGTCGAAGGCTCCCGCTTTCCCCTCGGGGCCGTCGGTCAATACGACCGTCAGCCGGGCATCCACCAGCGGATCGCTTTCATTCCCGCTTTCCCCCGCGAAATAGAGCTGGGTGGTCAGGGGGGGCTTGCCGCCCACGATGACCTTCACGTGGATATGGCTGGCCCGGTTTAAGTAGCGGGCCGGCAGGACAGTATCCAGGAGGTACCGGCCTTCGCCATCGGCGAATTGGTGGCCGCGCAGGGTGAATCCGGAATTGTCATAGCGGCCCTCCCCGTCGGCCTGCCAGAATTCCAGACGCGCCCCGGGGACGGGCTTCCCCGCGAGGTCGACGACCTTCCCGGCCAGCCGGAGGGGCACGCCGGCGACGCCCGCCTGGCGCAGGGAGCGGCGCTCCGGGCTGCCGGCTTTGAAGTACGGACCCTCGGTCTGGGCGGGGGTCGGCGGGCGGTTGCCGGTCTGGGCAGAAGCTGCCGCCGCCGCGAATGCCGAAACGAAGGCGCATGCCAGGAACGCCTTGTGAATACGGGGATTTGCCATACGACCTCCTCGCGGTGGTGATCATCGAAGAATCCCAGCCCCGATGCTTGGGATTAATATAACGCCGGTTCAAATCCAAATTGCCAAAATTTGCTGCATGAAACTGAATCACGGCATTGCCTTCCATTTTCGTATGGACGACACTATCGATAACGGGATGTCGAAAGAACCGCATCCGCGGTTTTATCGACACCCCGTCAGGCCGATACTAAAATTTCTATTGGAAGAAATATGGTTGCCGGAGCGACTCAAGAGAAGATATTCCGCCGCCTCGTTCCCGCGCTCGTCTTCGGTTTATGTTCGCTCCTGCCGCTCCGCGCTGAAGCGAGGACCGTAAGGATCGGCGTGTTTCCCGCCGCGCCCCTCGTGTTGATTGACCATAATACGCCTGATGGTTTGTTCATTGACCTGATCGAGTATTTTTCCCAAACCTTGGACTGGCGGACCGATTACGTGGTCGGAACCTGGAGCGAATTGCTGGCGAGCCTGGAAAAAGGCGAAATCGATCTTCTCCCGGCCGTGGGCTACACCGACGCTCGCCTTTCGGTATACGACTTCACCAGGAATCCCGTCTACATCGACAGCGGCGTATTGTTCGCCGACAGGAAATTGGCCCTTCATACCGTTTTCGATCTCCAGGGAAAACGGGTCGCCGCGGTAAACGGGAGCATTTTCACGAAAGGCTTCCTCGATTATATAGAGTCTTTCGGAGTGCGTTGCGAGCTCGTCCTGACCAGAGACAACAGGGAGGTCATGCAGACTATCGCGAACGGCGAAGCGGATGCCGGAGTCTGCATATATTCGCTGGGAAACGAGCTCGCGCGCGAATTTCCGGTGGCGATCACGGCGATCAGCTTCTCCCCGGTCGCCTTGTCTTTCGCCGTGCCGAAGGGCAGAAACGCCGACCTGGTCGCCGGGATAAACCGGCTCATGGCACCGATGATCGGCGATCCCGACTCCGCGTATAGCCGAACCTACAAAAAGTGGACGGCTCCGCCGTCTTCGGCGGAACTCCCCGCGTGGCTGCCCTGGAGTATCTTCGCGTCGATTGTTTTCGCGCTTCTGCTCGGCATCTGGAATGTCTCGCTCAATCGTCAGGTGGCTTCCAAGACGAGGCATCTGGTACAAGAAATATCGGATCGGAGACTGGCCGAGGAAGAGGTCCGACGGTTGAACGCCGATCTTGAAAAACGCGTGGCGGAGCGCACATCACAGCTCCAGCTTGCGAATAGGGAATTGGAAACTTTCGCGTATTCCGTAGCTCATGATTTACGGACGCCGCTGCGCGCCATTGACGGGTTCTTGCGGATATTGGCCGAGGAGTACACCGAAAAGATCGATTCGGAAGGCAAACGGTTGCTGAAAATCGTAAGGGAAAACTCGGCGCAAATGGATCGCCTCATAACCGGACTGCTCACTCTTTCGCGGGTAACCCGCATCGATGTCCGGTTCACCACCGTGGACATGGCGACCCTCGCGAATGAAACTTACATGGAAATCTCCTCGCCCGAAGTCCGGGGGAGCTTTGATTTCTCCGTAGGAGCATTGCCTCCGAGCTTGGGGGATCAAACGTTGCTTCGGCAAGTCTGGATCAATTTGATCGCCAACGCGATCAAGTTCACGACGCCCTGCGCCGAACGGCGTATCGAGATCGGATGCAGGACGGAAGACGGGATGAACGTTTATTCCGTCAAAGACACCGGCGTCGGTTTCGACCCCCGATATCAGGAAAAATTATTCGGCGTTTTTCAGAGGCTGCATAGTATCGAAGAATTCGAGGGCACCGGTATCGGTTTGTCGATAGTCGCCCGTATCATCGAGCGCCTCAATGGGAGAGTTTGGGCCGAGGGCCAAGTCGGCGAGGGCGCTACTTTTTATTTTTCCCTTCCATGCGATCGAAGCGATCCGTCCTGACGGACGCGGATGAAAGCGATCGGACTTTGCTATCCTAAGGCGTGCACAGGGTCGTGGAACCGGAAATCAACCACTGGCGATTGAGGAGGCGACAGGGATTCTCCAGAGTGAAACGCGACCTGAATATACTCCGAAAGCTAATCGGAAAAAACCTTTATAAGGAGCGAATCATGGCCGAAGTGAAAGGAAAATTTATCGTATTGGCCTGTAGCTTGATGGGGGCATATCCAAAGGCTCAAGAGGAAGCGAACCAATTTCTGAAAAAGACGGCGAATCGCGAATGGACGGAGTTGGAGCAGGAAGGATGGTATGATACGGACATATTCAACGAGATCATGAATCTCTACGCGAAATCATCCATCTCCGGAAAGACTGCGATCGTAACCCTTGGAAGGAAAGTATATCCGACGATCAAGAAAAGCGGCGGAATACCCGCTCATATCAATACGCCCCTGCAATTGATAAAATTCGAAGCGGATGGCTTTCTTCAGAATCACAGAGGCAACGGCGTCGTCCCGAGGACGATCCTGAAAGCCGTGGAGAAGGAAGTGCGGATCAAGGCGCCGGCTCCTGGATATAGCGAACTGCTGTATGAAGGGGTATATATGGGAATCCTGGAGATGACCGGGGTGACGACAGGAAAAGTCGAGAACGTCGGCGATAGCACGTTCAAGATTACCTGGTGACCGGATAGTCCTATGGCGGCGACCGGGAGAACGGCAGCCCCCGTGCTCGCCGCCCCCACCGCACTAGCGGACTTCAAACTCGTTCGCGATTGTCTCCGTGCCATTCGACAAAAGCATACGGTGGTTGCCGGCGCGCAGCTGGAACCAGGTTTTGAAGGGGAAAGCGCCCTTGAAAACGGAAATTCCGTCTATCGAAAGCTCGGCGGTGCCCGTGCCGGTCGCCTCGATCGCTAGCTGCTGCTTTTCCAGCGGCAGGCCGGGGTCCATATAAAAGACCGCACCGTCGAGGGGACGGAGAATGGCCAAGTCGCCGTCCTTGTAACCGTCAGAAGGACGATACCGGTAACGGCCGAGCCAGGCTTGATATTCCTGGGGGTAGCGGATCCGGATTCCGGTCCCGCTCTTAACATGCCAGTCGCAGGGCCCGCTTTCCGTGCCGGGCCGCAGCCATTCCATCACCTGATGCGCGCAGGCATCCGTCGCCGTCATGCCGGAGAGGGCGCATACGGCGACCTGGCGGAAGCCGGCCAGGTCGGGGAAGGGCCGGTGCGAACTGAAAACCTCGAGCATCTTCCGCATCACGCCAGCGGGATAGCCCGAGTCGGCCGTGCCGACGACCGTCTGGCCGCCGAAGTTGCCGAGCCATACGCCGCCGAGCAGGTCCGTCGTGAAGCCGACCGCCCAGATATTGTTGAATTGGTTGCTCGTGCCGGTCTTCATGGCACCGTCGAATTGAAGACGATTGTTGCCGTCGCGGCCGAAAGTGAGGACGCGGTCCGGATGCCGGGTAAGGATATCGCGGACGAGGGCCGCCGCCTGCGGATCGATGACTTTCCGGGTTGCCGCCGCGGGCGCCTGCGCGGGCGCCCCCGCGGGCGCCGCCGCATCGGACGCCGCCGCATCGGGCGCCGCCGCATCGGGCGCCGCCGCATCGGGCGCGAGGAGCGGCTTCACTTGCACCAGGTTTCCATCGTGCAAAAAAAGCCCGTACGCTTGCGTCAATTCGAGCAGACTCACTTCCGCGTTCCCGAGCGCGAGACCCAGGCCGAGCTTGCCCTTTTGGCTTTCCAGGGATTTGAAGCCCGCGGCGAGAAGGCGGTCGGTGAAGGGACCCACCCCGATGCGGCGGAGAAGATAGACCGCCGGAACGTTCAGGCTGGAAGCCAGCGCCTGGCGGAGGCGGACGGGACCGTTGAATTGGTCGTTGAAATTAGCCGGCGTGTACACCTCTGCGCCGCCGAAATCCGTCGGCACGTCCGGCAGTACGCTGGATGCGGTGAAGCCCTGCTCCAGCGCCATTGAATACAGGAAGGGCTTCAGGGTGCTTCCCGGCTGCCGGAGCATGGTGACGCCGTCGACCTGGCCTTGCGAGAGGACATCGTTGAAATCCACGGAGCCGACCCACGCCGCTATGGTCATGTCGTCGGGCCGGAGGAACAGACCGGCCGCATTCGATACCCGCTTCGCCCGCGCGTCATCGACCGTCCGCGAAAGGAGATTCTCCAGATAGGCTTGCAGTTCGCCCTCGATGCCGGTGCGCAGGGGAAGGCGTCCGTCGGAAGCCGCGATGGAAGGCTGGCCCGCGAGCCAGCGGATGAAATGGGGGGTCCTGAATGGCCAGATGCCGCTCCGGCCGGGATCCAGGATCCGGTCATAGGCGGCATCCAGGGAGTCGGCGCCCAATTTTTCAAGGCCGAGCCTGAGGACCGCCGCGCGGTTATTGGCGGGATTCGCATGGGGATCGTAAAAACTAGGGCTTCTGGGGACGACGGCGAGAACGAGCAGATCCGATACGGTCAATTCGGCGAGCGGCTTGCCGAAGAAGGCCCGGGCGGCGGCCGGAAAGCCTTCCACGTTACGGCCGAAGGGTACCAGGTTGAGGTAGAGTTCGAGCGCGCCCTTCTTTCCCAGCCGCCGCTCCAGTTGCATTGCTTCCCAGGCTTCGCGTAGCTTCGCCTGCATGGGGCCGGCGCCGTTTCTCTCGCCCGCCCTCAGGAGGCGGGCCAATTGCATACTGATGGTCGAAGCTCCGGAGACCGTCTTGCCCGCCGACCGGTTTTGCCAGGCCGCGCGGACTATCCCGACCGGATCGACTCCGGGATGGAACCAGAAACGACGGTCTTCGGCCGCTATGACGATGTCCGTCAAATCCTTGGGCATCCGGTCGAGCGGCATAAAAATGCGCCTGAGACCGTCCGAAAGGGGAAGGACCTGCAATTCCTCGCCTTCCCGGTCAAGGAAGACCTTGCTGAACTCCAGCGCGTCCAGCCGCTCCTGAGCCCCGTAGGGCAGGAGGAGCGGCAGCGCCCAGAGCGACAGTCCGAGCGCCGCGGCGATCCCTCCGGCGATCCCCGCCCTTATCAAAAGCCGCCTTTTATGGCTTGACGACAAATAGCTTTCCCTCCGAACGGCCAAAGACTTCCGGCTCGAATTCCAGGCTCGCGTTCGCCGGCGGGGTGGGGTAGATGCCCGGCGTCGTCACCCTGACCAGGAAGGTGACGGTCCGGGTTCCGGCGTAGAAGTCGCGCCAGCGGTACACCATCATGTTGTCCAGGGCGAAGCTGTCAGGCCTGTACCAGTACCATTGCCAGTCCCAGTCGCTCCACGCGCCGTAACCTTCGCCCGAAACATCGATCGTATCGCCGTAGACGGTTTCCCGGTTGATGTTTTCGCTTTGGTTTCCGCCCTGGTTCCGGAATTTACCGCTCGTGACGAAAGTCGGGTCTATGATCTCCAGGCCGTTCGGGATGGGCACGAGCAATTCCAGTCGTTGCCTTCGCTTGGTCGTGGACAGGTCGACGCGGACCCGGTAGGTTTCGCCCAGTTTCAGGTCTCTTTCCCCGACCTTCTCCCCGTCCAGGGTTTCGTACCGCTGGACGACCTCGATGCCCTCGTCGCGCGCGAAGGCCGTCTCGTTGGGCAGGGCATAACGCATGATCATCGTGTAGTAGACCGGCGTGTCGCCCGTCTTGGCGAAATTCAAGGGCAGCAGCTGATCCCGCTTGAGATCGGCGAGCGGCTTGGCGCCGAATTCAAGCCCCGCCTTCGCCTGGGGTAGTTGCGGCGTCAGGCTGAAATCGGCCAGACCTGTGCCTGCGGCATCGACGGCCATGGTGGCCTTGCCCTTGGCGGGGCCCTCCGCGTCCAGAAGCGGAATGAAGCCGAGCAGGGTCCAGAAATCGTCGTTCGGTCCCTGCCAATGGCGCTCGCTCTTGTTCAGGGAGCCGGCGATACGCTGGATGAGACCCCGGTCCTCGCCCATATCCTGGGAATTCTTGAGCAGGATGGCCATTTCGGCGATTTCGGAGCTCCAGTAATTGGCGACCTCGTAGGTGTCCTTGAGGTCGATGGTCTGTGTGCCCATCATCACGAAATTCTTGCTGCGCCTGTGGACCCTGGTCGCCGCTTGCTTATCGCCCGCGGCGAGGTAGGCTTGGGTAAGCAGACCGTATCCGCCGAGACCGAGCTTGTCCTCGTATTCTTCGGTCCGCGCCAGGTAGGCCTTGTCGGCCATGCTTCCCGCGGCGAGAGCCATGTTGTTGTAGGCGTGATAGTAAGGATCGAAATCCTCCATCTTTTCCCGCCGGTTGTCCAGGTATACGAGGAGCTTGCCGAGGTCGGGCGCCTCTTTCAGCTCGTAGCCCCTCGAGAGAGCGAATTCCTGGAAGTGGGCCGCGAGAAGGCTGATGTAGGGATCGGGAATATACGGAGTCCAGGAATAGCTGCCCGTATAGATGCCGCCGTCGGGCTGCTGCCGGTTCTTGAGATCTGCCATCAGCCCAGCGATGCGGTCTTTTCCCGCGCCGGTATAGACGCCCGCGAAGGAGTAAAGGAGACGCCTGTAGTAGCCCCAGTATGGCCACCATGAGTCGTCGAGGAGGCGGGACAGGCCAGGCTCTATGTAAGGACGGAGGGTCGAGCTTGCGAGGAGGGTCAGGCTGCCGTAGCCCGACGCTATGGTCCCGGGAAGTATCAAGCCTTCGGTGGCGCCCGTCTCGGCGCGGGCGATCGTTCCGACCGTGGTGAAGGCTTCCTTGATCAGGGGCAGCTCGACGATGACCTTTTCGGTGAGCCTCTCGTTGACGACGTCGCTGCGTACCGTGAAGGTGATGGTTCCTTCGCCCGCCGCGGTCGCCGACAGGATGAAGGGCAATTCGTAGGCGCCGTTCGGCGGTATCTCGACCGATCGGGTCTTAGGCCCTCCGACGGTGAGAATCGTGCTCTCTACGGTCACCTGGACTTTCTGCGCCACGGCGGTCAGGTTCTTCATGACCACGCCTGCCGCGGCGGTGTCGCGGTTCCGGAAGCGCCTGGGAAGCGCCGTCCTCACGTTGATGGGATTCTGTACCAGGAGCTCCCCTTCACGGATGCCGACCCGGCTGCCGCTTATGGCCATCGCGGTCAGGCGATAGGTCGTCAGCGAATCCGGCAGCTTGAAATGCATCTTGGCCTCGCCCCGTGCATCGGTCTTCACGAAGGGATCGAAGAGGGCCAGGGGTCTGAAGTCGGCGCGTTCGTTCGGCTTGTCGCCGTCGCCTCCGGTCAGGGCCGAGGTGTCGAAGGCCAGGGGTTTCATCAACAGGCGCCGGCTGTCGTCCCCGTCCACGGCCAGGGGGAAATTGTCGATGCCGTAGAAGTGCTCGACAGGGTCCGGCACATGGTAATTGATGAGGTCCAGGACTCCCCGATCCACGGCGAGCGCGGTGACTTCGGCGTTCGCGACGGGTTGCCCGTTCCGGGTGACCCTCACCGTGACCTCGGCTTCCCTCCCGGGTTGGTAGCTCGGCTGGCCCGGCACGATGCTTACGTCCAATTCTACCGGCTTGGTGGAGACCTTCAGGCCGACGATGCCGAAAAGGCTTCTCGGGCGGCCGAGGTCGGGTTCGTAGAGATCGGCGGGAGGGGCTTCGCGCTTGGTGAAGGAGGTGAGCGCGACGTAGAAGACGGGCAGGTATTTTTCCTTCACCGGCACGTCGATGAGGCTCTGGCCGCCTTCCAGGTGGATAAGCTTCTTTTCGAAGATACCTTCGCGCTCGACGGTCAGGATGTAGTCGCCCTTTTCGACGGGACTCCTGACCAGGATGTGGGCCGTCTCCCCGCTGAAGTAGAGCTCCTTGTCGGCGATCATCTCGATGTCGGAGGGGGTCTCGGTCGCCCGGCGAACCCACTTGCTGCCCGTGGCGTAGAACCGCACGACGGTTTTCGAGAGGCGACCTGCCGGGTCTTTCGCTTCCAGGGTAAGGAGGTAGTCTCCCGCATCCTTGACAGCAAAGCTCCATGATGCGGTTCCGCCGGAAGCCGCGACCTGCTCGCGCGACACTTCCGTTTCCACGTAGTCCCAGCGCGTGTTGATGCGCCCGTAGACGCCTTGCTGCTCCGTGGCCTTCCAATCGCCCTTCAGGATCACCGCGGTGAGCTTGGTATCCGCGGAATAGGGACGGCCTTTCGGGTCCACGAGCACGGCGTTGACCGTGACCTTCTGTCCGGTCGAAACGAAGCGGCTCCACCAGCCCGACGCGCTGCCGCCCGCGAAGCGGAGGCCGAGGTAGAAGGAGGCCGGGTGCACCATGACATGGGCGGTGTTGGCGATGGCCTGGCGGTCTATATCCTGTACCGTAGTCTCAAGGACATAATCGTAGGCCGCGCCGACCGCGTTCTGGTCGTCGGTCTTTACGCCGATCGATGCCTGACCGTCGGGGCCGAGCTTTCCCTTGCCGTTGGCCAAGGTCCGCTCTCCTTCCCAATTGCCCGGTCCGAAAACGAAATTCGCCCATTGCGGACCAGGCGGAGCGAAGGCGACGGGCTTCCGCGTCCAGTAATACGCGTACTCGGCGCCAGGCATGGAACCGCCGGCCAGATAGCTGGCCGTGATGCCCACGTTGGCGTCGTCGCCCATGAAATAGGGGCGATCCGGAACTGAAGCCTGGACCTGGAAAGCGAGCTTGCGGAATTCCGCGATGGTGAAGCTGACCCCGAAGTCCTGGTAGTCTTCATCGTAATAACCCCTCCTCGCGGCGGGTCCATCGCTCTTGTAACTGATCCTGTAGGTTCCGGGCTCCAATCCCTTTGGAAGATTGAAGCGTGCGGCGAATCCCCCGTTCCCGCTCGCGACGTCATCCAGCTTCCAGACGACCTCGCCGCTGCGGAAATCCTCCAGCTCGAGGTGGATCTTGCCCGAATAAGGCGTGAAGCCTTCCGGGTCCTGGATCCAGTGGACGCCCCTGAAAGCCAACTCTTCCCCGGCCTTGTAAAGTCCCCTGTCGGTGAAGATCATGACCCGGCTCACCGGTCCTTCCGCCGACATGACTTCGGTACGCGAATATACGGTCGAAGTATACGAATTCACCGAATTGCCGACCTGCATGTCGGCGCGGTCGCCATCCTTGTACGCGCTGACGAGCAGATAATATCTGTCGTACTCCCCGGGGAAAAGGGAGCGGAATTCGCCGCGATCCAGCGGGATGGCGACGAAACCCGAGGCGTCGGTAATTCCGGTCTTCAAGGGCGAATCGGTGGATTGGCCAAGGTCGACCGTCGCGCCAGCTACCGGGGTACCGCCGCTCAGGCTGTTCACCCACACCAGCACCTGGTTGTAGGCGACTCGGGTGGTGATTCCCAGGTCGGTCACCTGGATCGCGAAGGGATGCCCTTCCCTGTTCCGGTACCGGCCGTTCGTGGAGGTAGCCCTGAAATTGAAATAGGCCGTGCCGAAGCCCCGGGGATTCAGCAGTCTCTTCAAATCGAAGACGGAGTAGTTGGCGCGGTTCTTCTTCCAGCCGCTGATATTCTGGGGGAGGGGACTGGGTTTGTTGTCCCTCTCCCTCTCGTTCAGATCGAAGCGGAAACGGTCCGCGGCTTCCCTGCCGAGGAAAAGGGTATCCAGATTGCGCCCGGCCCAGATGAATTTGGGCGGGAAACCCGCTTCCAGATGGTGGAAGCCCCAGGGGAATTCCGCGAAGGGATAGGGGCTGGGTATCTCGGTCTCCACGACGGTCTCAGGGTTGGACAGCGGGCGTTCGTAGATATCGTTTACGGCGGCAGGAGCCTGCAGGCTGACCTTGTCTCCCGGTTCGAGGGGGGAAAGTCCGATCCGCAGGTACGACCCGAAGGCCTCGATCGCGGCGGGCGTCGCTTCGTTGCCGTTGACGAGTACCTTATAGGTAAGTTCCGCGTCTTTCCGGTCCAGCGGGTGGCTGAATTGGGCATACACAGGAAGGACTCCCGGCTTGTTGTTCCTGGGCATGTCATAGGCATTGGCGCTCAGGGACAATAGCCTGAAGGGGGTGACGGTATGGAAACTCATCGGCTGGTCGCCGCTCCGGACCGGATAGCCGGGCCGGGGCGAAGCCTTGTCTTTCAGGGTCACGGTGACCCGGCTGTTTTCCGGAGGGTCGGCGGGAAGCGTCACCAGGAGCGCGCGGTCGGTCCGCGTCGACAGACGTGCCGCGTACGCGGGCCGATCCGTCGAGAAGCCGCTTTCGCGTTCGCCGGTCGGCGACATGATCCGGACGGAGAGGAATTGCCGGAGATGATTCGGGTCCACGCCCTGGTTGAACTCCAGGACCATGAACCGCCCCACCTTCACGGGAACTTCGCTCGTGCCGGCATAGCTATCGCTGTCGTTTCCGGCATAGAAATTGACGATCTTCACGGCTTCGGTGTGGAACTCGAAGGTGAAGGCCTTGCCCAGCCTGCGGCCGCCGAGGGAGACCGCGTCCGGCGAGACGGTTACGGTATAGCGCGGCTGGTCCACGAGGGGGCCGTCCGGCTGGAAACTCAGAACCTTCGTGCCGTACCAGCGGTATACGCCCGCCACCGGCGGGTTGATCGTCAGCAGCGGGGTGGACGTGATCGGTTCGCCCAGCTTGGCCATGGGGACCATGGGCAGGTTGAACATCACATAGATCGTCGGGCGCTGCATCTCGATGGGCAACTCGCCGGTCGGAGCGTAGTCGACTACGGAAAGGTCTTCCTTGTCCTTGGGGAAGGAAAGGGATGAGGCGTAGTCGGGATTGACCGTCCAATAATGGATCGTGCTCTGGGAAAAATCGATATTGCCCTTCTTGAGCGCGCCCTCCAGGGTTTCCTGGCGGTTCGCTTCCGCGCCCAAGCGGGAAAGATCCAGGGCCGTGAGCGGCGAGGCCGGTTTCGCTCCGGTACCCGGGGTCTGGGCGAACGAGCTGAGTCCCGCGCAATACATCAGACAAACCGCAACGAAGCAAGTTCTGGTTTTTCGCGACATATTCCACCTCATGGCATCGGATAATATAGAAAAGCTTAGTCTTTGTTGACCGGTATCGCACGGTTTCGACATACTATCGTGTATCGGAGGCTAATCGTGAAAAAACTCTTTCCAGCATGCATCGCCCTGACCGTCCTGATCCTCGCGGCATCCTGCGCAGGCAAAAAGGAAGCGCCTCCCGAACCCGCGATGTCCGAAAGCGCCTCGGCCGCGCCGATCATAGACACGTCGAAGGCCGAGATCATCGAGGCGCGGCTGGCCAAATACGACGAGATAGTCACCCGCTACCTCGCGGACTCCGGCGGAAACAACGCGGAGGCCCTTGCCGCCGATGAAGAGGAGCTCGCGGGCGTGAGCGAGGAATTGAGCGAGCTCGCGGCCGATTTCGATTCCGACCAGCTGAAAAAATACAATGAAATAACCGAGCGGCTTACCGCGAGCGCGGAGGAGACGCCCGGGTCTTGAGCGGGGGGGCCGGGCCGCGGTTTGACGGCAAGGCCGGACGGTACGACAATATCGTTACGGGAAGAGTGTACGGGATAGATACGGACGAGCGGAGGCCCAGGCGATGGACGCAGAAGACAGCATCCGACGAGGACAATCGACAGCGACGGACTCGCGCTCCGCGGCGCGTGAATTGCACGGGTCGATCGCCCAGGAAAACGCGGAGTTGATCCTTTTCTTCTGTTCCAGCGAATACGATCTGGACGCTTTGGCCGACGAAATGAATCGGCTTTTCGCGGGCGTCCCGGTCGTGGGGTGCACATCCGCGGGCGAGATCGGTCCTTCCGGGTATCGCGATCGAAGCCTCTCGGGGATCAGTTTCCCGGCATCCACGTTCACCGCGGTCATCGCCTCCATGGACGACTTGGCGAATTTCAACATCACTGAGGGACAGGCCGCGGGGCACGCGCTCCTCCAGGAACTGCGGAAGCGGGCGCCCGACGCGGGGCCGGACGACAGCTTCGCTTTTCTTTTGATCGACGGCTTGTCGGTACGGGAAGAGCAGGCGGCGCGGGCCTTCCAGAACGGCATAGGCAAAATCAGGTTGTTCGGCGGTTCCGCCGGTGACGACGTGCAGTTCAAGAGCACTTGGGTTTTCCACGACGGAGCCTTCCACCCGAACGCTTCCGCGTTGATACTTGTCAATACCAGCCTGCCGTTCAAGATCTTCCGCACCCAGCATTTCGTCTGCGAAGAGGAACGCCTTGTCGTCACGGAAGCGGATGCCGCCCGGCGTATAGTCAAGGAGATCAACGGCCTGCCGGCTGCGGCCGAATACGCCCGCTTGGTGGGCGTGGCCGTGGAGGACCTTTCGCCTTCGCTTTTCGCCAATTCTCCGGTCGTCGTCGTGGTCGACGGGACGGATTACGTCCGTTCCATCCAAAAGATGAACGAAGACGGCAGTCTGACCTTCTTCAGCGCTATAGATGAAGGCCTCGTGTTCCGGGTCGCGCGCGGCGTCGATCTGCTCGAAAATTTGAACCGGGCCTTCGCCGATCTCCGTAAGGACATCGGCCCTCCCCAGTTGACCATCGCCTGCGACTGCATCCTGCGGAACCTGGAGATAACCCAGCGCGGGCTGAAAGAGTCCGTCGGGAATATCATGCGCGAGAACAACGCCGTGGGATTCAGCACCTACGGAGAGCAGATCGACGGCGTGCATGTCAATCAGACCCTCACCGGCATCGCCATCGGCTTTCCGCGCGCCTGATATGGACGAACCGTCGCCCGTTCCGAACGAAGAGGCCCTCCGGGCGGAGATCCTGCGCCTGAACAAGATCGTCAAATCCCTGATGAACCGCGCGGAGCGGGCGATGAGCGCTGGGGGAAACGATTTCGGGCTTTTCCAGGCTACGGTCATGCTTGAGGACCAAGTCAGGGAGAGGACCAGCGAACTCGAAGCCGCCTTGCAGGAAAACGAGAAGATGAATCTCGACCTGCAGCGGGAAAAGGAAGAGCAGCGCAAACTCTTCCGGAAATTGGAAGACGCGCAAGCGCAGCTGATGCAGTCGAAAAAGCTTGCGGCGATAGGACAATTGGCCGCGGGCGTCGCGCACGAAATCAACAATCCGATCGGTTTCGTCAATTCCAATCTGGGGACCCTCAGAAAGTATTCATCGGGCTTGCTTCGCCTGATCGCGGCGTACGAGGAGGCCGAGTCCGTCCCGGCGGCGGATTCCGAACCAAAAAAAAGCGTGGAAACCGTGAAACGCGAAATCGGCATCCAATACCTGCGCGACGACATGCTCCAGCTGATCCAGGAATCGATCGACGGATGCTCGCGCGTCAGGCGGATCGTTCAGGACCTCCTCGATTTTTCCCGCGTCGGCGACACCCAATGGAAGAACGCCGACCTCCATGACGGGCTGAACAGCACGCTCAACCTGGTTTGGAACGAGCTGAAATCCAAAGCCGACCTGGTCAAGGAATACGGGACGATACCGCTTGTGGAATGCATCCCTTCGCAGATCAACCAGGTGTTCATGAACCTGTTGGACAACGCGGCCCAGGCCATTCCCGAACGCGGAACCATTACCCTCAGAACCGGCAGCGAAGGAGAGTACGTCTGGGTATCCGTGATCGACACAGGAACGGGCATTCCGCCGGAGATACTGCCCAAGATTTTCGATCCTTTCTTCACGACGAAGCCCCTGGGCAAGGGAATGGGCCTCGGACTATCCGTCGCCTTCGGCATCGTCGATGCGCATGGCGGACGGATCGATGTCGACACCCGGATCGGGGAGGGAACGGCCTTCACCGTTCGCCTTCCGATCCGCCGCAAGGCCGGCTAGTCCATCGTGCGCACGAGCTCGTCATCCTCCAGGGAGAAAACTTCGATGAATCGGGTCATGACCTCCCAGTATCCCTTGTCTTCCATCAAGCCGAGCGAGAATTTTTCTTCGTCGGCCAGGGAGTCGAATTTGGCCACGAACCGGTAGGCGTCCTGCGGCCCCGCGATATTGCCCCAAGCTTCCACGCTCCTGGCCTGGGGTTGCTTAGCCCAATGCTTCACGAAGTCCCCCGCCGCGCTTTCCATTTTTTCCCAATCGCCGGTGACCCGGACATTGCGTATCAAGTACACCATGTTTTCCTCCTTTCCGCAGCAACCGAAATTCTGATTTCCAAAATACTGATATTACATGACAGAAACAATCATAAATATCAGTTGCGAAAAGCGGAGCGATCCGGGACCCCGGCGCCATAGGCTATCGCAGGTTTTTTTGCATTATCCTAAATCCGCTACTAGAATTGTCCTATCGCACGAAGACTCCTATCGCAAAAGGGGGATCCATGAAAAGTTTTTCGTTCAGGGCCAGGGCGATTCCGGCTCCCTTCATTGTGGCGTTGATTTCGGTATCCTTGGCTTTGGCGGGTTGCGAAAAACGGGACCTCTCCGTTTCGGAGATTCTTCCGAAAGCGTGCGCCTCCTGCCATGGAAGCGACGCGGAATTTTCCATTGCGAGCGCCCGTGCCGGCTACGAGCTTTCCATCCACAGGACGGGTGGGAACGCGTTCTATTCGAACGGCGGGGGATGCCAAAAGTGCCATACGAACGAAGGTTTCGTGAAATTCGTGACGACCGGCGAAACCGGTGAGGAAGGCTTCGAACGCGCTCCTTCGCAGCCGGCCTGTTTCACCTGCCATGATCCCCATGGCACGGGAACTTTCGAGCTGCGGGTCGTGAAACCGGTGCGGCTCACCAACGCCGCGGAGTTCGACGGAGGGAAGGGCAACGTTTGCGCCACGTGTCATCAGTCGCGCGCGGATGCGACCGTCGTCGCGGTAGAGACCGAGGCGTCAAAGGTGAACGCGCGCTTCGGCCCGCATTATGGTCCGCAGGGGGACCTGTTCGCCGGTACGGGCGCATACGAGTATCCCGGCAAAACCTACGGAACCTCGCCGCATACGACCAAGCTGACCGACAGTTGCGTGGCCTGCCACAAGACCCTGCCGGAAGGCCGGTTCTCCCTCGATCCGGGAATCGGAGGGCACAGTTTCAATATAAAAGGCGAGGTGCACGGGGTAAAAACCCTGAACGCTTCGGTCTGTCAGTCCTGTCATCCCGGCATCAAGCAGGTCGCGGGGGGGGACGTTTTTGACCGGAAAGCTTTGGCGGACTACGACAGGGACGGGACCCTGGAGCCGTTCCAGCTGGAGTTCGAAGGTTTGCTCGCCCTTTTCGTGAACGGGGAGGGGACCGGAATCCTTCAGGCCGGCATCGAACCCGCTTTCTATGACAAAAACGGCGCCCTGAGGGTCGTGAGGGAAGGCGTCCGCCCGCAAGTCCAGATGGCCGCGCTTTTCAACTACCGTTTCTTCGTTGAAGACAGGAGCCGGGGGATACACAATCCTTTGTATGCCGTGCAGATCCTGTACGACTCCATCAAGAGCATAGATCCTTCCTTCGACCTGTCCTATAGGCCATGACGCGGAACGGGCGAACGAGCGATCGGACGGAGGGAATGGTGGAAAGTGATAATCGGGCGTACCTGACGATGGCGGAACTCATTGCGATGGCGATAGCGTTCGAACAGGATTCAGCGGAATTCTATGCGGGCATGGTCAAGACCGGCGGACGGGAGGAGGTCAGGGACTTGCTCGGCCAATTGCGCGCCGAGGAACTCTCCCATGCCGGACTTTTGGCCAAGATCACGGTAACGCAGGACGAGGCCCGGATCCAGTTCCCTCCCTCATTCAGGCTGACCCCCTTCGCCTTGCCGGGTGGCGACCCGACCTTCGATGACATGCTGGACCTCGCTATCGACCGCGAGGTCCAGTCGGTCCGGCTCTACCGGAACGCCGCGTCGCTGTCCTCGGGGACCATCGCAAGATTGATGGAAGACCTGTCGAAGTTCGAGGCCTTGCATGAGCACATGCTCAGGGAAATGAGGAACCGCTAGGCAGTCGGAATCAGAACTTATCGTACAGTATCCGTATCTCCGGCACGTCCTTGGCCAGCAGCGCCTGGATCGACGAATTGATCATGAGCGGCGGGCCGCAGAGATAGGCCTCCGATCTGTCGCCGTCCGTGAGATTCTCCGCCAGCGTTTTATTGACGAAGCCTTTCGTGAAGGGATAGGCCGAGGCTGCGCTCTCGCCTATCTGCTCGAGGGTCGGGAAATAGTGGAACCGCGGGTGGTTGGCCTGAAGGCGGATGAAAAGGTCGTGGTCGTACAGGTCCTCGAAGGTGCGGACTCCGTAATACAGCTCGACGTCGCGGTTCGGATATTTCATCAGAGTCTCGAAGATGATGGGCTTCATGGGAGCCAAGCCGACGCCGCCGGCGACGCAGATGACCTTGTGGCTGGTATCGCGCAGGTAGAACTGTCCGTAGGGACCGAAGAAGGTCAGCTCGTCGCCCTCGGTCAGCGAATGGAGATAGGAGGATCCCAGGCCGTTCGGGATGAGCTTCACCTCGATCTGCACCTCGTCCGCCCGGCGCTCCGTCGATGCGATCGAGTATGCCCGGGTTTCGTCTTCGCCCACCTTGAACATGAGGTACTGGCCGCTCTTGAAATCGAGCCCTTCCTTGGGCTCGTCGATGCGGATGCCGATCCGCTTGATATCCCGGGTGACGTTATTCGAACTCTTCACGACTCCCTTGTATTCCCTGATCGAGAGCAGCTCCTCCGGAATCTCGATCGAGATGCCGGCGCGCAGCTTGGTTTGGCAGCTGAGACGGTAGCCTTGCCGTATGTCCTTGTAATTGATCAGTATCTCTTCGACCGGCAAGGGATCGGAAACGCCTTCCGTCACCCGGACCTTGCAGAACCCGCAGGTTCCCTTCCCCCCGCAGGCCGAGGGCAGATAAATCTTGTTCTCGAAAAGGGCCTTGTTGAGGTAGGTTCCGCCCATGACGGTGAAGGTCCTGGAGCCGTTGACGACCAGACTGCAGTTTCCGTAAGCCGCGACGTAGGTCTTGAGGACCATTATCAGGGCATAGATGACCACCGCGAAACCGTTCATGACTACGAGCGGAACGATGAATGCGGTCATATGATTTCCCCCTGCCGGCGGATCAGGCCAGCATGCCCTGGAAACCCAGGAATGCAAGCGCCATGAGTCCGGCCAGCACGATCGTGATTCCGGCGTCTCCGAGGTTTTTGACCGGGGCGCTGAACGCCAGGTGCTTCCGGAGTCCGGCCATCGCCGTGATGGCGATCATCCACCCGAAACCCGAGCCGAACGAATAGGCCACCGTTCCCCAGAACGAATATTCCCGAAGGATCATGAAAAGCGAGACGGCGAGGATGACGCAGTTGACGGTGATCAGGGGAAGGAATATCCCGAATATGCCGTACAGCGAAGGCAGGTAACGCTCCACAAGAATTTCCAGCATCTGCACGATTCCCGCGATGATCGTTATGAACACGACGAAGGCCAGGAATTCGATCCTGAGCGGAACGAGGATCAGGTAGTACGCGAGATAATTGGCGACTGTCGTCAGCACGACGACGACGGTCACCGCCAGTCCCATTCCCGCCGCGCCCCGCAGGCTCTTGGAGATGGCGATGAAGGGACACATCCCGAGGAAGTACGTCAGTGCGATATTGTTGGTGATCGCGGAGGCCAGGACTATCAGGACCAAGGACATGGGTACCTACCTTTGGCGGGGCTTGTCCGCCGTCACGACCGCGGTCTTCTTCTTCCGTTTGAGCATGTTGAAAACGATGATCACCGAGGCGAGCAGGAAGAAGGCTCCCGGAGCGATGTTGGCCAGGTTCCAGCTCGTCCATCCTCTCAGCAGCACTACGCCGAACAAGGATCCGCTCGCGAGCAGCTCTCGCATGAAGCCCAGGATCAGGAGGACCAGGGTATAGCCGAGCCCCGTCCCGAGGGAATCGAGCACGCTCCGGCCGGGCGGATTCTTGATCGCGTAGGCTTCCGCCCTGCCCATGAGATTGCAGTTGGTGATGATCAGTCCGATGTAGGGTCCCAGCGCCTTGCTCACGTCGGGGAGGAGTATCCGCAGGATGAGGTCCACCGTGATCACGAAGGTTGAGATGATCAGCATGAATACGATGAGGCGTACCTGTTCCGGTATCAGCTTGCGAACGAGGGAAATGAGCAAGGAGCTGACGCACAGGACGAAGGTGACGGACAACCCCATCACGAGGGCGTTGGCGAGCATGGTCGTCACCGCCAGGGAAGAACAGACGCCGAGGACCATGACGAAGATCGGATTGCTTGACCAGATGTTTTCGACGAAGGTCGCGAATGCCTTGCTCGAGCGTATTCCGGATCCGCTCACGGCTTTGCCTCCTTTGCGGCGAACGAGGAGAACGTTTCCAGGCCCTTGTTGATGATGGCCTCCAGGCTTCCGCTCGTTTTGGTGGCGCCCGAGACGGCGTCGACCTCGCCGCTTTTGCCCGAGCGGTCCTTCGTTATCCTGACCGAGCCTGAGTAATCCAGGCCCCTGAATTGATCGAGGAAGGCCTGCTCGGAAATCCTCGCGCCGAGGCCCGGCGTCTCGATCTGCGACAGGACGAACATCTCCCGGATGGTTTTGTTCCGGTAGTCGATGAACATCAGCAGCTCGATGTCGCCCCAAAGCCCGGGTCCCGTCAGGTGGAGCGCCGCCTGGTCGCGCGCCGCGTACTGATAGAAGCTGTTCTTTCCGTCTTCCTTGACGGACACCGATTCCGGAAATTCCCGGTCGAAAGTCCCGCCGTCCACCTGGTTCCCGAACGTCATCCAGATTTTCATCCGGAGTTCACGTTGCCTGCCGGCCTTGACGTTCTGGTACAGGCCGTTGGTGAAGGACAGGAAGACGGTGCAGAGCGAGGTAAGTATGACGAGGAAGGCGAGGGCGGACAGGGATTTTTTTGCGATCATGGCTTCCCCGCTTCCAGAGGGGCCGGCTTGCCGAAAGCCCGGTACGCCGCCTTGAATGCGAGCTCGTCCAGGAGAGGACTGAACGCGTACACGAACAGGGCCGCGAACATGACGCCTTCCGTATGCGTCGAGAACGATCGCATCAGCAGGGTCAGGAGCGCCGCGAGGATTCCGGCCGCGGTCCGCCCGAAGTCGCTTTTAGCCGAAGTCCAGCGGTCGGAGAAGATGAAGAACGCATAGAACAGGACGCTGCCTGCGAGCAGGGTTTGCGGGGTCCCGGGGAAGGACGACGGCAGGAGGCGGTGGCCGATGAAGGAAAATGCAGCGAGCGAAACGAGGAAGGCCACGGGCGTCCGCTTGTTGACGGCGCCGAACAGCAGGTACAAGGTCCCGGCGCAGATGACCGCGACCGGGAAAGCGTCCGAAAGGAAACCGATGTTCGGACCGAAGAAAAGTTCGAGGCCGGGGATCGCCTTCCCGGCCTTGATCAGGGCGAGGGCAGTGCCGCCCGTCTCGGGGATGGACAGATACGACCGGAAACCGGAGCCGAAATCGAAGCGCGGCTTGACGAAGGAAGCTCCGAAGCGCGAGGTGAAATTGATCATCGTGAATACCTGGGCTACGACCGACGCGTGGAAGACCTGGCGCCCTTGCCCGCCGAAGAACACCACGCAGATGATTACGGCCAGGGCCAGGCACGACACGCTCATCCAGAGTTCCATTCCCGGGGGCACCATCAAGGGATAAAGGAACCATGCGCCGAATCCGAAATACCCCGTATATTGCCGGGTGACGGCGATACCCGATACTTCGATCGCTGCGCCCGCGGCGCAGCTCAATCCCAGGAGGACGATGATCTTGAAGCCGAACCAGCCGGCGGCCATCGCGTAAACCGGAAGGAGGAGCAGCGCCATGAGCAGGGTCGAAACGGCGAGTTGGCTGGGCGTGAAGAAAATCGGGACGTCCAGGACATGATAGGCCGGCACGATCTTCGGGAAAGGCAGGCGCAGCTTCATTTCGCCACCCCCAGTTCTTTCTTCAATGCCTGGATGGTATGCATGAGCGGTATGCCGGAGGGGCAGGCGTAGGAGCACAGTCCGCATTCGATGCACCGATCCGGACGGTACGCGGAAGCGTTCTTGACATCCTCGTTCGCCGCGAGGGCGGCGATCATGAACGGCCAGATGTCCACGGGACAGATATGCACGCAGTGGAGGCACTTCTGGCAGGGCCTCCCGACCTCGCGCGGCATGGAATTGTACAGGCCGGAAAATGAATAATTCTCGTTCCGGAAAACCATCCTCCGCAGCACCGAACCGGCCTTCGGCCGACTGCGCAGGTTCCTGGTCGCCACGATGACCGAGTGGGCCTTGAAATCGTCGATGGTATCCGACGGGGAGAGGCAGGTTCCGGTGAAGGGATGGTCGAAGACGACGATATCCTGATCCGGGGTATCCTTGCGGAATCGAGCCAGTATGGAGGCGATCGGCGTCCCCGGCTCCGCGAAAAAAGCCGCACGGGCATCGCCGGCAAGATCGGTGAAGACGACAGGAATGCCCGTTGCCCGCCGGCCGCAGATCCGGAGGAGCACGCGATAAAAATCGAACCAATCGAGCGAGTCCCCGGCGCCGCCGTCCGTCGCCCTTACCGGAAGCGCCGGATAGGACGGGCGCGCGAAACGGACGAATACCCGTTCGTCGTTCATGGCTTTCAGCCGCCGCGCGAGCGGTGTTATGGACGGGAAGATGAAATCCGCCCGCGGCCATCCGCCCTCCTTCAGCATCGCGGTTACGGAATCCGGAGCCGATCCGATGATTTCGTCCAGCGCCTCAAGGAACGGATAGTCGAAGGGGTAGCGGGGCAGGAGGCTGATCGTGATCGGCGATGCGGATGCCGGAAGGCTCGGCTCCCGGTTTTCGATAGGCTTCCGATTCTCCTGGCCGATGTCCGGAATTCGGGGATCGAAGGGATACGCGCGATATCGGAACCGCATTGTTGCCTCCATGCGACGTTTAATACTGGAGAGCACAGACGTAAGCATAAGTTGTCCGTATCCCATTTTCAAACCGGAATGAACAATCTCCGCTCTGCGCCCCGCCTTGCGCTCCGTCCTGCGCTCCGCCTCGCGGTGCGGGAACCCCGCCGAACCGAATTCACGCACGGCGCCCCCGCGTCGATAGTACCTTCCAGGTATGCGCGTTGAGAGTGGCGGCCGGGAAGGGAAAGAGTTCGGGAAATCCCTGGCGGTCATCGCCGCCGATCCGGAGCGGGGGCGGGATTTGGCCGCAAGGCTCGAAGAATGCGGCTTCCGGGTCACCCGTATCGTGGGCCCGGAGGAGGCCGCGGACTTGCTCCGCTCCGGCGGCGTCGCGGTGGCGGAGGGGGAGGTGGCGGCGGCGGAGATGGACCGATCCATCCTGACGGGGCGGGAAAGGGAGGTCCTAGTCCGGATGGCGCGGGGTTTCCCGGACAAAGGCATCGCCGATGAACTCGGGATCGGAGTACGCACGGTCCGCTTCCATATCGACCATATCCTGCGCAAGCTCCATGCCCAAAACCGTACGGAGGCCGTGGCAAAAAGCATGCTGCCGAGGGAATTCCTCTGATCCCCCGCGCCTGAGTCCCGCGCCTCCCTCCGGTGTCTCCCTCCGGTGCCTCCCTGCGCCCCCTGTCGAAACCGACAGCTGTCCCCCCGATGCGGATCGTCGGTACCTTGAAGGGCGGAGGCAACTATGACGACTTTGCAGATTTTGTCCGAGGATTGCCGGAACATCGCCGGGAGGCTCGGGGAATATGTATTGAGGGTTGAGGGTCCGGGAAGGATAGGCTCGGCTTTCCTGTGGACGGAGGCCGGCCTTGCGGTAAGCTCGGCAGCCCTTCTGGAGACCGATTCCTGCGGAAACCATGCCGACACCGTCCTTATCAGGAATGAAGCGGGGGAGGAGGCCGAGGCTCGCATCCTTATGGTCGACCCTTCCATCGATCTTGCGGTATTGGAGTTAAAAGGGCAGGCCGCCGCCTGGAAACCGGCCCCCGTGCCGCGCGCCGGTGACCTCCTGCTCTCGCTGGGACGGCCGGGGAAAAGCGTCCGCGTGGCCATGGGTATGGCTTCCGCGGTTTCCCCCGAGCCATGGCGAACCCCCGGGGGCGGATCCCTGGCCTTTTACGTCGAAGTGGACGGAAGCCTGCCGGAAGGTTTCTGGGGCGGCCCTCTGGTGGACTCGGGCGGTTCCGTAGTGGGGATGAATACCGGCGCGATGCCGAGGGGTATCGGAATGACCGTACCGGTGCAGACCATCGCCGCTTCGCTGGACGATTTCCGCCGGGGCGCGAAGCTCCGGGGCTTCTTCCTGGGCGTCAATACCATTCCGGTTCCCGCTCCCCGGGGCGGCGTCGCGGAAAGACGCTCGGCCTTGATGATCACTGAAATGGAGCCGGGCAGTCCGGCGGACGAAGCGGGTCTGCTCCCCGGGGACGTGCTTTTCGGCATCGGGGACCTGCCCCTGCAGGATTATGGCGATCTGGTGGCCGCCTTGGCAGGCAAGAGCGTCTCGGAGCGGCTCGAACGTCAGGTGACGGTATGGCGCGGCGGAATCCTCTCGGAAAAGACGGTGACGCTTCGTCCCCGGTCCTGAGGGAGGCCGGTATGGGCGATGCAGGGGTCGGCGGGGATTTGCTCGATGCCTTTTCGGAGGCGGTCGTAGCGACGGTGGAAGCCATCGCGCCCAGCGTCGCGGCGGTCGCCGTGACGGGGGACGGGGGAAAGCCCGCCGGATCGGGATCCGGATTCTTCCTGACGCCCGACGGGTTTCTGCTCACCAACGCCCACGTGATCGCCTCGGGGAAGGGATTCGCGGTTACCCTGGCGGACGGCAGCGAACACCCGTCCAGCGTCGTGGGCGCCGATCCCAGGACCGACCTTGCGGTCCTCCATGTCGAGGCGCCTCCCCAGGCCGCCGCCCGCCTCGGCGACTCCGATGCGCTCCGCGTGGGCCAGCTGGTCGTAGCCTTCGGCAGTCCACTTGGCCTCGACAATACGGTTTCGGTCGGCATCGTTTCTTCCCTGGGCCGTTCGCTCCGGGCCCCTTCAGGCTACCTGGTGGAGCGGGTCATACAATCCGATACCGCACTGAATCCGGGCAATTCCGGCGGACCCCTGGCCGACACCCGGGGCAGGGTGGTCGGCGTCAACAGCGCGATGATAGAGCGGGCGCAGGGACTCGGCTTCGCGGTCCCGATCAATACCGCCGCCTTCGTCTTCGGCGAAATCCTCGCCCATGGCAGGGTTCGGCGTTACTTCCTGGGCATCAAGGGCAAATACCGCCCGATTCCGCGGAAAATTCAGCACGGCCTGCGTCTGGACCGGCCTTCGCTCATCGAAATCGTGGAAGTGACCGCCGACGGGCCTGCCGCCCGCGCCGGGTTCAGAACGGGAGACCTATTCTATTCATTGAACGATGAACAGGTCGCCTCAATGGATGATTTGAACCGCATCCTGAGCCGGTCCGGCGGGAAGGAAGAATTCGAGGCGAAGGTCCTCCGCGGCGGGAACGCGGAAACCTTCCGCCTGAAGCCGGGGAAGGACTGAGACGCATCCGCTAGCGCGATATGCGGTAGACGTATCCGTCGAAGGCCAGCACGTATAAAGAGCCGGTCGGATCCGTGCCGAAGGAGGAGATCCCGGGTTTGTCCGCGAGGAGCGGAATCGGAGTTTCGGCGACGCCGTCCTTGTGCCGCAAGGCCCAAAGCTTCCCCGAAATGAAGTCGGCATAGATGTAGGCCCCTTTCAATTCGGTGAGGGGCCCGGTCCGGTAAAAATAGCCCCCGGTGATGGATTTGCCCACCGCGTGATCGTATTCGGCGACCGGGAGCTCCAGGCCGCTTCCGTCCCGTCCGGGGCCGTAGAACAGGGAACCTTCCATCAGGTTCCAGCCGTAATTACCTCCCTTCCGGACCATGTCGATTTCTTCACGCGCGTTCTGCCCGACATCGGCGGCCCAGAGCAGGGAAGTCGAGGGGTCGAAGCAGAAGCGCCAGGGATTACGGAATCCGTAGGCGAAGATTTCCCCGCGGAAACCCTGGCCGGAACCGGCGAAGGGATTGTCCGCGGGGATCGCGTAGTTGAGCCCGTTCCCGCTCCCGTCGACGTCTATCCTCAGGATGCTCCCGAGCAAGGTTCTCCTGTTCTGCCCGTTCCCCTGGGGATCACCGGCCGAACCTCCGTCCCCGACCGCGATGTACAGGAATCCGTCGGGACCGAAAGCGATCTGTCCTCCGTTATGATTGGAATAGGGTTGGGCGAATTCAAGTATCGCGAATTCGCTCGCCTCGTCGGCCTTGTCGGGATTGTCCGGCTCCGCCTTGAAACGGGAAACGACCGTCCTGTCGGGGTTCGCCGCGGTATAATTGACGTAAAAATACCCGTTGGACCGGAAATCGGGGTGGAACGCGATCCCCAACAAACCTTCCTCGTTGCCGCGGGTATCGACCCTGCTCCTCAGGTCCAGGAATTCCTTCTTGACCGAAGCGGAGGAGGAAGGCGGGAAAACCCAGACGAGCCCGCCCTGCTCGGCGACGAAAAGCCTTCCGCTCCCGTCGTCGGGGCCCTGCAGATCGACCGGCCGCCGGAAGAGCAAGCCGGGGAATGCCTTTTCGAGCCTGTAGGCGGGCAGGTCTTGGGGCGCCGCGCAGGCGGTCGATGCCGAAACCATCGCGATCGCGACGGCTACGAATTTCAGGTTCATGACGCCCCCCATGGGAACCCCATATCCCTAAGATATCGAAGCCAAGCTTGACAGGCGAGAAAACCGGAATCAGACTGAAATGGAACGGGACCCTCGTTCGATACCGGAGGAATCCATGAAGATTCTCGTCATCGACGATTCCGCGGTCATGAGGCGTATTCACCGGAATATCCTTAAAGAACGCGGGATAGCCGATCAGGATATAATCGACGCGGAAGACGGCCAGGTCGCTCTCGAGATCGCAGCCAAGAATACCATCGGCCTCTTCCTGGTCGATTGGAACATGCCCCGCCTCGACGGGCTGGATTTCGTCCACCGCGTTCGCGCCATGGAAAGCTATGCCAAGACCCCCATAATCATGATCACCTCGGAAGCCGCCCGCTACAATGTGGTGGAAGCGATCCAGGCCGGAGTCACGAATTACGTGGTCAAACCCATCAAAGGGGAAGCCCTGATCGAAAAGATCGGAAAATATCTGGATGCCTGAGGAGCCGACGTGCAAGTCAAATACGTCAATCCCTTCCTGAACGCGTCGGTGCGATTATTCCGCGATCACCTGGGGCTGAGGGTCGAAAGCGGCAAACCCTTCCTCCTCCAGGATCCTCAGGCCCTGTACGAGGTTTCGGGAATCATCGGCCTGGCGGGCGAGACTCGGGGGGCGGTCGTGCTGAGCTTCGGCCGCGAGACGGCCATCCGCATCGTATCGCGCTTCGCCGGGCAGGAGTTCGTGGCGCTCGGCAACGAGGTGCTGGACGGCGTCGGCGAACTCATCAACATCATCGCAGGAAACGCGAAGCAGGATCTTCTCGAATTCCGCATCCAGATTTCCCTGCCCGGAGTGATCACGGGCAACAGCTACAAGATCCACTGGCCCGAAGGAGTTCCGGTGGTATGCATTCCCTTTTCCTGCGAATTCGGCCCGTTTTCGGTCAACGTATCGCTTAAGGATATTGCCTGACGGAGGTCAAGCGCATGGGAAAAATCTTCGGCTCGATCCGCTTCAAGATAGTTTCCGTCATCCTGCTCGTACTGGCCGCGAGCATTTCTGTGTCCCTGGCGTTCATAGTCGCGAACACCAAGGAGAACCTCCTCGGCTCGGTGCGGCGCAACCTGTCGGTCAACAACCAGATCCTCACGACCGTCATCCGGAACCTGATGCTCGCCGGAGAGGCGCCGATCGCAGTCCAGACCTTGCAGGGATTGAAATCCCTGGAGGAGTTCGAGGAGCTCGCGATCTACCGCGCGGACGGCACGACGGCTTTCAACGACTACGCCACCATCGAATTCGTGAACAGGTTCCAGGACGATATTTTCTTCGACCAGACGGAACGGACCGAGCGGCTGATCCTCGAAAACCCGAATTTCCGGAGCGTGCTGGAGACCAATACCCCGCGCCAGAACGAGCTCGCCGCCGAGCGGAAGATGGAGTATTTTTTCCCCATCCTCAATTACGCCCAGTGCCGGACCTGCCACGGTCCATCCCCCTTCATCCGCGGAGTCGCCTACTATAAGGTTTCGACGGCGAACTCGTACGACAGGATCAACGCCGCGGGCGGATTCCTGGCATCCTTCCTGGCGGTCATGGGCTTTGCGATCGCCGTCCTGCTCATCCTGCTCATGCAGCGCATCGTCGTGCATCCTATCCTCGCCATCGGATCCACCGTGGCGGAGGTGGGCGCGGGGAACCTGGACGTGTCCATCCGTCTCGGGACGAAGGACGAGTTGGGGCGGCTGGCCCTCAAGATCAACGAGATGATCGAGGGGCTCAAGAGCCGAAACCGGCTCCTGATAGAGAATAAGACCATCGAAGCGCGCAACCAGGAAAACAGGAAATACCTGGACAATATCGGCCAGGGCCTTCTGCTGATCGGCGCGGACTTCCGGATCCGCGAACAGTATTCCGCCTTCCTGATACGCCTTTTCGGCCGGGCCGAACCGGCCGGGAAAGGCTTCTCGGATTTCATTTATCCGGATCCGGCCGCCCGGACAGAAAGGGAGGAGCTGGAGACCTTCCTTTCCCTCGTTTTCAGGAACACCCTGACGGAGATGGATATGATACAGGCGGCCAATCCTCTCAGGGACAAGGTCCTGCTCGTGAGGGACGAAGCGGGCGGCGAGCGGCGGATCGTTGTGGACGTCGGCTTCGCCCGCATCATGGACGGGGATGAAGTCGAAAGCGTAATGGCCATCTTCGAGGACCGTACCCAAATTGAGAATGCCCGTGAGGAGTTGGAGGCGCAACGCGAGCGAAGGAACTCGGAACTCGAAGAAATTGCAGCGATCCTCAACGCGGGGCCGGCCTCCTTCACCGAATTCACGGAAGAAGCGGTTGAAGCCCTGGAGGCCCTAAAGCGGGATTACGGAGCGCTTGGCGACGGGAAGGTCGTGGCCTCCCTGTTCCGGTCTTTCCATTCGCTCAAGGGAAGCGCGCGTTACCTGGAACTGCAGTCTTTCGAGCGCCGGGCCCACGCACTTGAGGACGAGTTGGCGGCGATCCGGGACGGTGCCGATCCGGCTACCAGGATGCGCGAACTCGAGGCCGCCGCCGCCCGCCTCGCCGAGGAGGTGGAAAACGTCCGGAGCATCAACGAACGGTTCCGGGCTTTCGCGCCGGCCGCGTCCGAGCGCGGCTCGGCGGCGAGGACGGACGAGGTCCTTTCGCGCATCAAGGCCATGGCGTTGGGTATGGCGCAGGAGCTCGGCAAGCGGATCCGCGTGGAGCTCCGCAACGAGATCGGAGTCCTGCCCCGGTTGTCCGAGTTGAGGAATCCACTGCTCCATATGGTGAGGAACGCCCTCGACCACGGGCTGGAGGAAGGTATCGAGCGCCTCTCCGCGGGGAAGGAAGAGGAAGGCCGGTTGTCGATTAGGTTGTATTCCCCTTCGCCGGGGGAAATCGCGGTGGAGGTGGAGGATGACGGCCGGGGCATCGATTTCGAAGCCGTCCGGCAGAAGGCCGTCCAGCGCGGACTCCTGGCGGACGGCGAAGCGGCGGACTCCGACCGCCTTGCCAGGATCATTTTCCGTCCCGGTTTCAGTTCGCGGGATGCGGTGACCGGCACCTCCGGCCGCGGGGTAGGGCTGGATGCCGTAGCCGAGGCGGTGAAGACTGTGGGCGGGAGGATTTCGGTATGGACCAAGAAGAACGCGGGAGCGCGGTTCACCATCCGCTTCCCCGCCCGGGAGGCCTGATGAAATCTCTGACGAAAGCTCCTTTCGGCGCTGCAGCCCTTCTGTTCTGTATCATCCTGACCCCCCTCTCCTGCCAACGAAAGGCCGAAGCGACTTTTCCCCCCCTGACCGTGTCCGGGGCGAACGCGGATGCCCTATGGAAACGCATCAAGGTCGATAGTCCATATGCCGGCTACGCCTACTGGCCCGGCCATGACGGCGTCCGCGAAGGCCAGTCCCCCCACGGTCCCTTCCATCGGATCTTCATCAACGCGGTCTTTTTGGCCGCCCTGCCTTCGCCGTCGCTCAGCGCGCCGGAAGGGGCGATCATCGTCAAAGAAAACATGGACGCCGACAGGAAGCTCACGAACTTGACGGTGATGGCCAAGATCCGGGGCTTCGACCCGGAGAACGGGGACTGGTTCTGGGCGCGCTTCGACCTGGAGGGCAAGGCGTCGGCATCCGGCAAGGTCGGCGGCTGCATCGCCTGCCACGCGGGCATGAAGGACAACGATTACGTGATCGTCCGCAAACTCGACGCCCCCTGAGGTCAGCGAAAATAAAGGCTGAAGCGGAGGCCGCGATCATCCGTACCCGGTTGGTATCGCCAGATCGCATTGAGTTGCGAAGCAAGGCTGTCGATCAGCGTCAGTCCCAGGCTGCCCGAAAGGGCAGGCATGACGCCGCCCGGGAAACCGCAGCCATTGTCCTCAAGCTCGAACAGCCTGCATTTGCCGCCGTTTTCATCCTGGGCGACGGCGGCGATGCGTACCGTAAGCTTGCCGTGGCCATCAGGGAACGCATGACAGAAGGAATTGCTGGCGACTTCGTTGACGATCAGCGCCAGGGGAATGGCCTGTTCGATGTCGACGTAAAAATCCGCGCAGTCCATGCCGTAGCTCAATTCGATTCCCGGTCGATCCGTATCGCACTTGAGTGCGTCGACCAGCTGGATGACGAGTTCGTAGAGATTGACGTCGGAAAAACGGTCGGCCTGCAGCAGGTGACCATAGACCATGGCCATCGTGTCCAACCGTTGCTTGGTCACCAAAAACGGACGCGCTTCGGCATTGTTCGCGACGGCGCCGAGTCCCAGGTTGAGCAGGCTCCCGATGATCTGGAAATTGTTCTTGACGCGATGGTGCACTTCCCTTAGTAGGGCGTTCTTCTCGTCGACCGCTTGTTCCAGCATCGCTTCGCGCTCTTCGAGGGTACGCACGAGGTCCATCAATTCGAGCTGTTTGCTCTCAAGATCCCGGATCTTCTCCTGCAATTGCGGATAATAACTCTTCCTTGCGGAACCCGCTCCCAGTCCGATGATCCTCGTCCGGATCTCGTCCGGATCGGGCTTCTCGTCATCTCTTCGCGAGTAAGGCATTGTAGATTCCGGCGATGTCCGACCTGGTCGCCTTCTTGGGATTCGTCACCAGACAGGGATCCTTGAAGGCCCGATCGGCCAGTTCGGCGATAACGGCGGCGGAAACCGGCTCCGCGGACAGGCTATCGCCCAGGCCGAGCCTGCGCCGCAGAGCCGAAAGCACTCCGGTGAGGGCTGCCGCGTCGCCGGTTCCGAGGGAAGCCCGGCGCGGATCGGCGCCTGAGAGCGCGGCGAGGACGCGGCGATACCGATCGGGGGCGGCTTCGAAATTGAACGCGATCACATGCTCGAGAAGCAAGGCATTGCACAATCCGTGCGGAAGGTCCATGAGCCCTCCGAGCGAATGGGCCATGGCATGCACCAAGCCCAGGCTGGCGTTCGAGAAGGCCAGTCCCGCCAGGAGGCTGCCCATCATCGTACCGGCGCGAGCCTTGAGGTCGCCGGGCCGGGCGAAGGAAGATTCAAGATGCGCGGCCAGGAAGGAGATCGCCTCAAGGGCGTTCATGTCGGTTATCGGGCTCGACGCGTTCGACGCGTATGCTTCGATCGCGTGGGTCAGGGCGTCCATGCCCGTTTCAGCGGTCAGCTCGGCATCCATCGTGACGGTCGTCTCGGGATCGATGAGGCTGATGTCGGGAACGACGCCCTTGCTGATTATGGCGATCTTGTTCAGCCTTACGGTGTCGAGGATGATGGCGAATTGGGAGACGTCGGCGCCCGTACCGGCTGTCGTCGGTATGCATACCAGCGGCGGCATGGGCACCGGTACGTTGTCCACTCCTTCGTAGTCGAGCACGTTGCCGCCGTTGGCGGCCACCACTCCTATTCCCTTGGCGCAGTCAATGGGGCTGCCGCCGCCGACGGCGACGATCATGTCGCAACGACGGCGCAGGTAGAACTCGGCTCCGGCCATCACCTCGGTATCGCGCGGGTTGGGGCTGACCTTGTCGTAGCGCTCAAAGCTTATCCCCGCGTCCGACAGCAGCGCCTCGACCTTGCCGGCCCAGCCGGCGCGGACCACGCCGGGGTCGCTTACGATGAGGACTTTTGATACGCCGAAGGTATGCACGTAGTCGGGGCACTTGCGAAGCGCGCCGTTCCCGAAAATGAATTCAGGAGCCACGAATTTGCGCAGGGCGGTCAGATTCGCATCCATAACCATGAGTATATGCGCCTTCCGTCACAGCACAAGGATCACGCCGACGCGCCCTGCCGCTTGACCTGACGCTATGTTTGTATTATGGTCTATATGACCATTATAGTGTATATGGTCATATGAGGAAGTTGTAATGCCCCGTTTTTCCGACCGCGAACGTGCCTTCATCCGGACCAAGCTGCGTGAAGTCGGCGCCGAGCTCTTCGCCGCCCATGGACTGGCCAAGGTCAGCGTCGCCGACCTGGCCGTAGCCGCCGGGATCGCCAAGGGAAGTTTCTACGCGTTCTACGGTATGAAGGAAGAATTGTACCTCGATATCCTCGGCGAGCTGCAGGTGAATATGGTTTCGGCCATCGAGGCCGTCCTGGCCCGCTCGACCGGCTCTTCGCGCCAACGTCTGGCGGCGGTCTGTACCGAGTTGATGGCGGCTGCCGAACGCGCGCCGTTGCTGGTCCGGACCGATCCGGCGACGCTGGAACAGCTCTACCGGAGACTGCCGCCGGAAGCGCTGGCCGGGCATACCGACCAGGATGCCGCCGGCGTAGCCCGGCTGGTGGCCGCCGGCATCAGCCTGGCCTGTACGCCGGTCGTGGCCGCCAAGGTCCTGCAGCAAGTTTTCATCGCGGCCTGGCATCTGCCGGCGGACGACCCGGACCGCGCCGCGGTTCTCGATAGGTTGATCGCCGGAGTCGCGGCCGGCCTGACCCTCGACGATTGACCGATTCATGGAGGCGACCTTATGGAAAACCGTATCGAACTGTCCGACCTGCATCTGCGCTATCCCGGCGCCAAGCGCGACGCGCTTGCCGGAGTCGGCTTCTCCGTCCGGCCGGGGGAAATCTTCGGCCTTCTCGGCCCGTCCGGCGCCGGGAAAAGCACCCTTCAGCGCATCCTGACCGGGACGCTCCGCGGCTACCGCGGCGGCGCCAAAGTGGACGGGCAGGAACTGCGCCGGATCGGCCGCGCCTACTACGAGGGCATCGGCGTGGATTTCGAATTCCCCAATTTCTACGCCAAGTTCTCAGGCCGCGCCAACCTCGCCTATTTCGCCTCGCTGTATTCAGGCGCCGCCGGCTTCCGGGAAGCGGCCGGCCTCCTTGAACGGGTCGGCCTGGCCGCGGACGCCGACAAACCGGTGGCCGCCTATTCCAAGGGGATGAAAATGCGCCTCGGCTTCGTCCGCGCCGTCCAGCACCGGCCTCGCCTGCTGTTCCTGGACGAACCGACTTCCGGCCTGGACCCGGCCAACGCACGTATCCTGAAGACGATGATAAAGGAGGAACAGGCCGACGGCGTCACCGTCATCCTGACCACCCACAATATGTACGACGCCGCCGAACTGTGCGACCGCGTGGCCTTCATCGTCGATGGCCGTATCATGGCGCTTGATACGCCGCTGGCCCTCCGCGCCGCCGGCGCCGACGGTACCGCACGGCCGCCGGCCCGCGTCGATTACGCCTATCGGGATGACGGCCTGGAGCGGCGCGCGAGCGTCGCCATGGCGGACTTGGCCGGCGACTCCGTTTTCCGTGCCGCTCTCGACGACGGCCGGCTGCTCAGCCTTCACAGCCAGGAACGTTCGCTGGAGGACGTGTTCATCGAGCTGACCGGCCGGAGCCTGGCATGATGTACCGCAGCCTCGGTCTCCGTCGCCTGGCCATACAAATCCGCCAGGATATCCGCTTTCAGTTCAAGTACGGTTTCTATTTCCTGTACCTGTTCATGACGACGCTGTACATCGCCGTGCTGGCGCTCTTGCCGGCGGCTTGGCGCGCCCCGGCGGCCAGCCTGATTATCCTGACCGATCCGGCGATGCTGGGGTTCTTTTTCATCGGCGGCATCTGGCTCCTGGAGCAGGGCGAAGGCGTGCACGGAGCGCTGGCGATTACGCCGCTATCCGTCGGAGAATACCTGGCGGCCAAGGCGGTTTCGTTGGCTTTGGTGTCCTGCCTGGCCGGCTTGGCGATCGCCGCGGCGGCGATGGGACCATCGCTCCGCCTCCTTGCGCTAGCGGCCGGCCTCATGATCGGCGCGGCGGCCTGCACCGTCGTCGGACTGTACGTGGCAACCTTCGCCCGGTCGGTCAACCATTACCTGTTGCTGTCGCTTCCGGCCGAAGCCGCCCTGATGTCGCCGCCGCTGCTGCGTTTCTTCGGCGTCGACCACCCGCTGCTGGCCTTTTGGCCGGGCAGCCTGCTGCTCGACGCGATCCGACAAGGCTTGGGGCAAACGGCCTTCCGGATCTGGCCGTGGTTGGGGCTAGCCGGCTGGCTGGCGCTGCTCGCCTGGCCGGCGCGGCATAGACTGCGGGGCCAATTCGGCGCCAACCGGGCGTCGCTTTCCGCGGAAGCGGCTGGGGTCGACCAGTCCGGTGCCGGACCGGCGGAGGCTATCCGTGCGTAAGCTCTTCTGGCGGATATTCGCCAACGGCCTTGGCCAGATCGGCCGCGACGGTATGCTGGCCATCCTGGTGCCTGCGCCCTTTCTTGCCGCCAGCGCCCTGCGCTTGCTGCTGCCGCTGGCGGACGGCTTCATTTCCTCACGCTGGGGATTTTCCCTGCGGCCCTGGCTCGGCCTGGCCGACGCCCTCGTCATCAGCCTGGCGCCGCTCATGGCCGCCATGATCTCCGCCTTCCTCCTGCTCGACGAAGCCGACTCCGGAACGTCGGCGTACTACCAGATCACGCCGGCGCATGGACCTATTTACCTGCTGGCGAGGCTCGGCTTGCCGATGGTCTGGGCCTTTGCCGCGACGGTGGCGGTCGGCTCGATACTCAGTCTGACACGGCCGGCCTGGCCGGTTCTGCTGGCCGCCGCCGGCCAGAGCACTGTTCAGGGCGCGGCGATCGCGATGCTGATCGTCGCCCTGGCCGGCAATAAGGTGGAAGGCCTCGCCTTGTCCAAACTGGCCGGCGTCTTCCTGCTCGGTATCCCCTGGGCTTGGTTCGCTCCGCTGAACTACGCTTGGGTCGGATGGATGCTGCCTTCATATTGGTTGACGAATTGGCTGCGCGTTGGCCTGACCGGCCCGACGCTTCTGGCCGGATGGGGCGTGGCGCTGGCCTGGGCCGTCATCCTCGCCCGAATCGGACTGCGCCGGCTGGAAAGGCAGAAAACCTGATCGGCCAGGCTGGCGCCCGCGCCCCGGAGCGCCCGCCCCTGCGCGCCTGCACTCGCCTCGGCATCCGGCCCCTGCGCGCCTGCACCCGCCTCGGCATCCGGCCCCGGAGCGCCGGCATCCGGCCCCGGAGCGCCGGCTGCTACCGGTGCTCGGTAATCATCAATGCTTCGACTTCATCGGAATCGGGAGGAGTCCCCTCGCTGCGCTCTTCCAGCTTGAAGAAACGGATCGTCTCGGCGAGCAGACGCGCCTGGGACGTCAGGTCTTCCGACATCGACGCCAGTTTCTCCGAAGAGGCGGCGTTCGACTGGATGACGCTGTCCAGTTGCATGAGAGCCTTGCCGATTTGGTCGATCCCCAAATTCTGTTCGGAAGTCGACGCCTTGATTTCCTGGACGAGGTCGGCGGTCTGCTTGATATCCGGGACGATGGAATCGATGAGCGTCCCCGCCCTTTCGGCGACGGCTACGCTCGACGACGAGAGCGAATGAATCTCCTGCGCCGCGCTCTGGCTCCGTTCGGCGAGTTTCCGGACCTCGCTGGCCACGACCGCGAAACCTTTTCCCGCATCGCCCGCGCGCGCGGCCTCGATCGCCGCGTTCAGAGCCAGTAGGTTGGTTTGACGCGCTATTTCTTCGATTATACCGATCCGCGATGCGATCTCCTTCATCGCCACCACGGTCTCTCCGACGACTTTTCCTCCGGCCTCGGCCTTCTCGGCCGACGCGCGCGCGATCTGCTCCGTTCTCATCGCGTTGTCCGCGGTCTGCCGCACGATCGATGCCATCTCTTCCATGGAGGCGGACACCTCTTCCGCGCTCGCCGCTTGTTCCGTCGCGCCTTGGGATAGCATCAGGCTCGTCTCGCTGACCGATTCGGCGCGCGAAAGCAATTGCCCCGCTCCGTCCGAAATCGACTTCGCGATTCCGCCGAGGGAGACCACCATTTCCGCGATGGTTCGGCCGGTGATGCCGAACTCATCCGAACGATTGACGAAGGAAGAACGACCGCCTCCGTCGTGACGGGAAAGGTCGCCTTCCGCGACGCTGCCTACCATATCGTTGACGGTTATCAACGGGCGCAAGATGAGCAGGTTGAGCAGAATCACAACGGAAGCGATTAGCAGGAGATCGATCGCGATAAATTGCCCGATGCTGCCCACGAAAACGGCCGCGATCTTTCTGTTGAACTCGGAGGAGCCGTACCGGATGGTAAACGAAGCTATCTCGTTCCCCTCCCAGAGGATCTTGCCTTCGAGGGTCCGTACGTCCTGGGGATAGGCCTCCTTTCCGGAAGCGTCGACGATGGCCCCGTTCAGCCTCGTCTTGGAAACGAAAGCGGTATTCGTGGCCTTGTTCAGGACATCGACGGCGAGGAGATCGGGGTCCCGCATCTCCGTTTCGATCACGATCGCCGTCTGTTCGAGTGAATAGTTCCAAATGGGGGCGGCGAGATTCTGCTCCAGGCGAAGCGCGATATTCCGCGTCGTTTCTTCGATACGTTTCAGTTCGGCCGAGCGGGTGTTCGCGATTTGGAGGAAACCCGAAACTGCCAGGACGATGCTGATCACCAAAACGCAAACCGCGGTGAATTTAACGCCGAGCCCGATTCCGGAGCGGCGGTATTCGGTCATGCCCAAGTTCGTGCCTCCATCCGTCATGGATGATAGTTAGTTTAGCGTCATCGGATTAATTTCGCAAATCCGCGCATCCATGTCGGCTTCCGGAAAATTTGCGCCTCGGCGCCGCGCGGATTATATTTGATCTTGTCATGATTCCGGTTTCTGTAAAACATCGTTGCGAAGGAGGCACTATGAGGTCGTTGGTGAGAAATATCGTTGTCGCGCTTGTTTTCAGCGTCGCATCGGCCGCGTTCTGCGCGGACTTCAAGGTGGCGGTGAAGCAGCTGGCCACATCTGAACAATATAAGAGCCTCATGACCGCGATCGCGGAGGCTACGGGAAACACGTTGACGATGGAGGTTCTCCCTCCCCCTCGCTCGGTAGCCCTGTTGGAAGCGGCGCAGGTTGATATCGAGGTGCCCAATCTCCTGCCGAAAGACGTCGCGAGCCAGGCCGCGCTCAAATTCGACGCGTCGGCGGCGCCCCTGTACGAGCTGGCTTTCGTCCTTTATACCAACAAATCGAAACCGATCGATGTCGATAATTTACGGAAAGGCAATTCCAAGGGATATAAGATCGAAACCGACGGATCCATCATTTCGCTCCTCGGATTCAAGGCTTTGCCCACCACCAACATCGAAGGCAGCTTCAGGAAAACCGACCAGGGGGTCATCGACGGCTACATCTATTCCCAGCTGACAGCCGACCCGGTGTTGAGGCAGATCGGACTGAAGAGCATCAAGCGCGAATTATATGACTCGTTCAATCTCATCTTCGCCATCCCCAAGGGAAGGAAGGGAGGTCCGGCGGACCTCATGCTGGTGGAAGGAATGAAGAAGATCAAGGCGAGCGGAAAGTTCGACGCCATTTTCGGTGAAATGGTGACGGGAGGAAAATACAATCCCTGGCAGCCGTGAGCCCCTAGGAGCCTGTCGGACTTAGGATTTTTGCTGGGCGAAGGCGAGCCGCGAGTGGAAAAAGGGCGAGGATTGAGGGCCATACTTCCTGTATGGCCCGATTGACGAGCCATTTTTACGCCGCGGATCGCCGAGTCCAACAAAAAAGCGCGTTAAAGGTACAAATATACTATTTTCAGCACTATCGCGATCATAAGTCCGACAGGCTCCTATTCCTGGCGATCCATGCTCCGGACGCTTTTCCGGACGACCAACTCGCCGCCGACGAGCACCTTCTCAAAGGGACGGTGTGGATCTTCGATCCGGTCCATCATGAGCTGAATCGCCCTGCGTCCGATATTCCTCTTGGAGACTTTAACCGAGGATAATTGGGGTTCCATGTATATATTGGATGGCAGATCGTCGAATCCGACGAGGGAAACGTCTTCCGGAATGCGTCGCCCGCTTTCCTTCAAAGCCTGCGCGCAGCCGTAGGCGATGATGTCGTTCACGCAGAACAAGGCGGTGGGCAGATCGTCCCGCCCTTTCAGCTGGCGCGCCATGTCTTCCTGTCCTTTTTCGAAAGTGGAGTCGATCGAAAAGGAATCCCCGAGATCGAAGCGAAGCCCGAAGCGCTCGACCGTGTCCATGAACGCCTTTTCGCGGGCGCGGAAGTTCCTCGTCTCTATGCTTCCCTTCACGATGCCGATGCGGCGATGTCCGGCCTTGCATAGGTATTCGACGACCGAATGGACGGACGATTCGTTGTCCATATCGACGAAATCGAAGCCGAGGTACGGATGATAGGTATCGATGAAGACGACCGGCAACGGCGCGGCTTTGAAGACTACCATGTCCGTCTCGTCAAGCTCGGTGCCGAGCACGACAACGCCGTCGAAGGCGTCGGTATCGAAGGTTCCCAGGATCGAATCGGGGTTGAATCCCTCGTCGGTGTGGATCTCCAACCGGAAATCGCGCGCTTTCGCTTCCCTTTCCAGCCCGTCGATATAGTCCGCGATGAACACGCGATGATTCGGATTGATGATATGCCCGTGCTTCGCGATGCGCAGGAATCGGAGGGCGCGAGGCCGCGCGCCCGCTTGCGCCTTGTTTTTCCGCTGCGAATACCCCATGCGCTCGGCGATACCCAGGATCTTCTCGCGGGTATCGGTTCCGATGCCGGGGCGATCGTTCAGCACGAGCGAAACGGCGGCGGAGGAGACCCCCGCAGCATCCGCGATGTCTTTGATTGTTGTAGCCATAATCCGTGGATCAGACTAAATCCTACTTAAGGATTTGTCAACTTTTAATTGATTTTAAGAAATATTTAGTCGATTTCAATGGGTGAATTCCGAGATTTAGTAAAATACGCTTGAATATGATTAAATAATACTAATGTTTTAGTGGATTTTTCTTGACAGATTTGCAAAGTCGCTCAAATAATTGAGCACGTGTAATTAATGCTTTAGTAAAAGTCAGCCGATGCCGCACCTGCGGCGATCGGCCATAAGGACAGGTTCGTATGCGAGGCAAGAAGATCGAAGGCATCGTTCCGGTAATGCTCACGCCGTTCAAGGACGAAGGGGATATCGACTACGAAAGCCTGGAACGCTTGATCGAATGGTATATCGCGAAGGGTTCCGACGCGATGTTCGCAGTGTGCCAGTCGAGCGAGATGGTTTTCCTCTCCCTGAAGGAACGCGCCGACTTGGCCAAATTCGTCGTGAAGAAGACCGCGGGAAGGATTCCGGTCGTTGCGTCGGGCCATATCAGCGACGATCCGTACAGCCAGGCGGAAGAGCTGCTGGCGGCGGCCGAGTCGGGCGCGGACGGAGTGGTCCTGGTGAGCAACCACCTTGACCCGAAGAACCGGGGAACGGACACCTTCCTGGGGAATCTCAAGTGGCTCATGGAACGACTCCCCAAGGACGTTCCGCTGGGAATGTACGAGTGCCCCGTACCGTTCAGGCGCCTCCTCAGCGATGATGAAATCAAGTTCATCGCCGATTCCGGCAGGTTCGTATTATTGAAGGACGTCTCCTGCGATCTGGAGACGGTCAAGCGCCGCGTGGCGCTCACCAGGGGGACGCCGCTGGCGATCCTCAACGCGAACGCCGCGATAGCGTGGGACGCCATGAAAGCCGGATCCCGCGGCTTCAACGGGGTAAATACGAACTTCCATCCCGATCTTTATAAGTGGCTCTACGCCTCATCCCGGGCGCATCCGGAGTTGGCGAAGGAATTGGCCAATTTCCTCGTGCTTGCCGCGTTGTCCGAGGCCTTCGGATATCCGGTGCTCGCGAAGATGTACCATCAGCGGATCGGCACGTTCAAGACCATCAAGTCCAGATCGATCGCCTTCGATGTCCGCGAACGGTTTTGGGCGCTCGATGCGATCCTGGATAAACTTATCGAAGGTACGGAGGCGATGCGGAATAGAGTAGCCGGATCGGGTGCCCGGTAATCCCGTTTTCCGCATTGACGGATCGTGGATCGTGATTTATGATCGGTTCTTGTATGAGAACATAGTTCTTGTATCTGAACATAGGTCGTGGAAATGGTAAATACGGTCCAGAAATCGATCCGCATCCTTGAGTTGCTCGCGGAGAAATCCGATCTCGGGTTATCCGAGATCTCCAGGTCTTTGGAATTCCCGAAGAGCAGCGTCCACAGCATCCTGGAGACGCTCGGCGCCGGGAAATTAGTGGAGCGGGACGAGTCGACCGGCCGCTTCCACCTGGGAGTGAAGCTGGTGGAGCTCGGCAATCGGGCGCGCCTGGAGCTGGACATCTGCCGCATCGCCGCCCCCTTCCTGCAGGGGCTCAACGCCGAGTTCGACGAGACGGTCCATCTGACGGTGCTGGACCGTGACGAGGTGCTGTACGTGGATTGCATCGAATCCCGGCGCCGCCTGCGGACCTACTCGGTCATCGGCGTGCGCGCTCCCCTGTACTGCACCTCGGTCGGCAAGGCGATACTCGCCTTCATGACCGACGACGAAATCCGTCGGATCGCCCGGGAGAAGGGGCTCGCCAGGATCACGGAGAAAACCATCGACTCCGAGGCGAAGCTCTTCGACGAGGTGGCGCTGATCAGGAAGCTCGGGTACGCGGTGGACGACATGGAGCACGAGGAGCACCTGCGCTGCGTAGGCGCTCCCGTCCGGAACGCCCGGGGAGAGGTGTTCGCTTCCTTGAGCCTGTCGGGGCCGGCGGAGCGGAATACCCGTGAGCGGATCGAGTTGATGGCGCCCTTCGCCGTCCGCGCTGGACAGGAGATTTCCCGGCGGCTCGGGTACCGCCCGTAACAGGGGAAGAGCGCCGCGGCGTTGCGCCGCGGCGTGGAAATAGATCACCGTTTTCCTAAGAGGAGGAAGCCATGTTCAAGAGAATCGTGTCGGTCGCGCTTGTAGCGGCGGTATTGGTCGTCGGAGTCTTCGCCGAAGGCCAGCAAGAAGCCGCTGGATCAGTCAAGCTGACGTTCTCGTCGGTAAGCGTTCCCGACGACGCCCATACCAAGGCGATGACAGTGTTCAAGGATGAGGTGGAGAAGCTCTCCGGCGGCCAGATCACCGTGGACGTCTACCACTCCGGCCAGCTGTTCAACCAGACGGCCGAGCAGGACGCGATCCGCCAGGGCACCGTGGACATGGTCTATACCTCCGCCCAGTGGAACGCCCAGTTCATTCCGAAGCTTTCCATGTTCGGCGCGGCCTTCACCTTCCAGAGCTACGACCAGATGACCAAGACTTTCAACGGCTCCATCGGAAAGAAACTCTTCGATGAGATCGCCGCCAGCCAGGGCATCCGCCCGCTGACCGCCTACTACCTGGGCACCCGCCAGCTCAACCTGATCGAGAAGGTCGGCGCGGTCACGAAACCCGAGCAGATGAAGGGCGTCAAGCTCCGCGTCCCCAACAGCCCCACCTGGATCGCCATGGGCAAGGCCCTCGGCGGCGACCCCACTCCGATGGCCTTCGGCGAAGTCTACATGGGACTCAAGACCGGCGCGGTCGACGGGCAGGACAACCCCCTTCCGACCGACAAGAACGCCAAGTTCTACGAAGTCACCAAGTACATCGTGCTGACCAACCACGTGGTGGATTCCACCTGGCCGACCATCAACGAGAAGAAGTGGCAGAGCCTGTCCAAGCAACAGCAGGAATGGGTCTTGGCCGCCGCCGCCAAGGGCCGGGAATTCTGCGACAAGACGGTGCTCGAGAACGAGGCTTCACTTATCGCCTTCTTCAAGGAGCAGGGACTCACGGTCATCGAGAATCCTGACCGCGCCGCCTTCTCGGCCTACGCCAAGAATTCCTACCTGACCGAGAGCAAGGACCTCTCCAAGGATTGGGATCTGGCCCTCTACGACGAAGTACAGAAGATCAAGTGATTACCCGGCGGCGCGCTCCGGCGACGGCGGCGCGCCGCCCCCTAATAGGCAGGCCCCGATGAAGATTCCCCAGCCCCTCGAGAAATTCGGCCGGTTCCTCGTCGACGTGATTGAGGTCTACGTTCCCGTCGTGACCTTCTGCGTCCTCTTCCTTTCCTTCCTGACGCAGATCGTCGCCAGGTATTTCTTCAGGCCCCTGCTGTGGCCCGAGGAACTCAGCCTCATGTGCTTCGTGTGGACCGCCCTTCTCGGCGCCCTGTACGCCAAGCGCGACAATTCGCACGTCGCCTTCTCCATGGTTTACGACGCCGTGTCCCCGCGGGCCCAGGCGTACATGCGGATCGCCGGAAACGCGCTGCAGCTCTTCGCGTTCCTGATCGCCCTTGTGCCTTCCTGGGAATACGTCTCCTTCATGGCCTACAAGAAGTCGGACGTCCTGCTCATACCCTTGAACATCGCCTTCTTCCCCTTCATGATCTTCCTGGCGGACATGATCGTTCGGATCGCCGTCGACCTGGTCCATGACTTCAAATCCTTGGGAAAAGGAGGCGCGGCATGAACCTCGCCCTCGCGATCTTCTTCCTTTCCTTCATCGCCGTCTTCCTGATCCGGATACCGATAGGGGTCGGGATGATGATGTCGTCAATCTTCTATTTCGCCCTTTCCACCCGGCCGGGATCGACCATCGGCATGGTGGCGACCCAGTTCCTGACCAACATGAATTCCAGCTTCATACTCATAGCCGTGCCGCTCTTCGTGTTCATGGCCGAGATCATGAACTCCGGGAAGGTGACCAGCATGATTTTCTCCTTCGCGAACGCCATGGTCGGCAAGAAGCGCGGCGCCCTCGGCCACGTAAACGTCGTGGCGTCCATCATCTTCTCCGGCATGACCGGCTCAGCCCTGGCCGACGCGTCGGGCCTGGGTAGCATGGAAATCAAGGCGATGAGGGAGAAGGGCTACGACGACGGCTACTCCTGCGCCATAACCGCGGCGTCCGCCGTCATCGGCCCGGTTATCCCGCCGTCCATCCCGATGATCTTTTACGCCATGCTCTCGGGGGCTTCCATAGGCGCCCTGTTCCTGGGCGGCATCGTCCCGGGCCTCCTCATCGGCTTCGCGCTTATGGGCTACACAGCGGTCATCGCGAAAAAGAGGAATTACCCCGAAGGCGTTTCGCTGCCGGCCAAGGAGTTCATCGCTCTAACGTTCCGCTCCCTGCCCGCCCTCTTCTCCGTCGTGGTCCTCCTGGGAGGCATCTATTCCGGCGTGGTCACCCCGACCGAGGCCGGCGCGCTGGCCGCCGCCTACGCCCTCCTCGTCTCGGTCTTCTTCTACCGGGCCTTCAGCTGGAAGGACCTCAAGCACGTCCTGCTCAGTACCGTGAAGACCGTCGGGACCCTCTCCCTCCTGGTGGGATGCGCCTATGCGTTCTCCTACATCGTCACGATAGAGAAGATACCCGCCCTTGTGGCCAATCTGCTTCTGGGCATCACCGACAACAAGTACGTGATGCTGCTGATCATAAATTTGGTGTTCCTGGCTCTGGGCATGTTCATCGACACGATGGCGATCACGCTGGTCTTCATCCCGATCGTGCTGCCGCTGATCAACGCGCTCGGCATCGACCTGGTCCACTTCGGCGTGGTCATCGTCATCAACATGATGATCGGCCTCACGACCCCGCCTTTCGGCATGCTGCTCTTCATCACCGCGGGCATTTCCAAGACGCCGCTGAAGAACATCATCCGGGAGATCCTGCCGATGATCTGCGTCGAGATCGCGGTGCTTTTCCTGCTGACCTACATTCCGGACCTGGTGCTCTTCATACCGCATCTGGCGGGATTCTGAAGGACGGGCTAGCGCTTCATGTTCGAAGGCTAGTCCGGAACCCGCCACGCGGATCCCGCCCCGGATCAGCCTTTGAGCCCTGCCGTCGCGATGCCCTGCACGAAAAAGCGCTGGAGGGAAAGGAAGACGATGAGCACCGGAATCAAGGCGACGACCGAAGCGGCCATGATGAGCCCGTACTCGGAAGAATACTGAGTGATGAACATCCGCAATCCTATCTGGATGGTTTTTAGATTCGTCTTGGTGAGGTAGATCATCGGCCCCAGGAAATCGTTCCAGGTGGTGACGAAGGCGAAGATCGTTAGGGTCGAGAGCGCCGGCTTGGAAAGCGGCAGCATGATGCGGGCCCAGATCCCGTATTCGCTCATCCCGTCTATGCGCGCCGCTTCGCACAGCTCGTCGGGGATGCTCTGGTACAGCTGCCTCATCAGGAATACGCCGAAGGCGGAGAAGGCCTGGAGGCAGACGATTCCGAGGTGGGAATTGTTCAGGTGGAAACCCCGCATCATGATGAACTGGGGGACCATATAGACGTGCCAAGGCATCGCCAGGGTAGCGACGTAGCCGAGGAAAAGAGCGTTCTTGAATTTGAACTGGAGCTTGGAGAAGGCGTAACCGGCGAAACTCGAAGTGAGCAGTTGCAGCGCCGTAACGAAGAAGGTCAGTTTGGCGCTGTTGAAGATGAACAGGCCGAGCGGAATCGTCGTCCAGATTTCCTGATAATTCAGCCAGCGCGGATTCTCCGGTATCCAGCGCACCGGGAAACTGAATACGTCCTGGTCAAGCTTCAGCGACGCCGAAAGCATCCACGCGAATGGGATGAACATCACCATCGATACCGCGATGAAAAAGGCGTATGTGAGCGCATTCGGAAACGGCCTCGCCGTTCGCGGCCGCAGCGTGGGCGGCTGCGCCGTTCGCGGCCGCATCGTGCGCGCGCTCATGCGAAACTCTTTTCGACGCGGAACTGGATGACGGTGATGGCGAGCACCAGGATGAACAATGCCATGGCGATGGCGCTGGCGTAGCCGAGATTCCAGGAAACGAAAGCCGTGTTGTAGATGTGGTAGACGAGCACGAGGGTCGAGGTGCCCGGACCGGCCTGGGTGATCATGTAGATCTGGTCGTATACCTTGAAGCATTGGATAGTGATCATGATGAGGACGAAGAAACTGGTGGGGGCCAGCTGGGGGAGAGTTATCCGCCGGAATTTGGCCCAGCCGTTGCAGCCGTCCAGGCTCGCGGCCTCGTAGAGCTCGGGGCTGATCCCCTGCAGGCCCGCGAGGTAAATGATCATGTAATAGCCCATGTTCTTCCAGACGCTGAAGAGGATCACGGTGATCATCGCCCAATCCTTGTCGGCGGCCCAGCCCGGCAGGTCGTGGACGCCGAGGGCGCCGAGCAGCATGTTGACCGGACCCTTGGAAGGATTGAATATCATGTTCCAGACGATCGCGACCGCGACGAGGGAAGCCACGTAGGGAAAGAAGCTTATCGTGCGGAAGAAGTTGCGGCCGTGCAGCTTGCGGTTCAGGAAAATCGCGAGGGTCAGGGAGCATACCATGGTGAGCGGAACCGTGCCGGCCGCGTACAGGACGGTGTTCAGGAGCGCGGTGAAGAAACGGTCGTCGTCGATGAGGCGCCTGAAGTTGTCCAAGGCGACGAAGGTGATGATGTTCGAGCCGTCCCAGCTCAGGAAGGCCAGGACGAAAGCGAAGAGGATGGGACCGAGGGTGAAAACGGCGAAACCGAGCAGGTTCGGCGCCAGGAAGCTGTAGGCGACCAGATTCCTCCGCACTTCTTTCCGGCGGGCCAGGTCGGTTCTTTGGTTCGTCGCTAACATGATTTCCTTACGGGGGACGGGCGGGAAGCCCGTCCCGATCGAGATTTCGATTACCTTCCGAGTATCTTCGCCACGTCCTTGTTCATACGGGCGATGCCTTCATCGATGTTGACGTTGTTGGTCATGATGTTGTCGTGGTTCTGGTTGAGCACCACTTCGATCTCCGCGCTCTTCGGGTGCATCGGCATCTCTAGGTAGGTCTTGGTGACCTGGAGGGCGCCCTTGGAATTGGCGTCGGCGGGGAAGCCGGGTTTGGCGGCGATGATGGCGGCGATCTCGTTGGTGCGGATCGCGGGGATCGTGCCGGTCTTGGCGATGATCGCCGCGCCTTCCGTTCCGCTCACGAACTTGACGAAATCCAGGGCCGCGGCCTGTTTCTTGGACGCCGCGCTCACGCCGAGGGTGGTGATGGTTCCCAGGGTGGTTCCCGCGGGCACGCCGTCGGGATGCGGATATTTCACGATGCCCCAGTTCTTGACCTGGGTCTCGCCCTTTTCGATCTTGGCGATGAGGGTCGAGATGAACCAGGAACCCATGTTCATCATGGCGACGGAATTGTTGTAGAACACACCCGAGTAGTGGGTGCTGGAGGTCTTCAGGGTGGCGTAATCCTGGCAGATTCCGTCCTTCTGCTGCGCGAGGATGGCGGCGTAGTACGGCTTGAGGAAGTCGTAGTTGCCGTCGACGATGGTCTGCTTGCCGTCCAGGATGCCGAAGAGCTGAACCGCGCTCCTCCAGGTATGGAAATGGCTTCCGTACACCTTGTCGGCGCCCTTGCCGCTCGTCATCTTCCGGGCGAGCGCCGCGTACTGGGTCAGGCTCATATCGTTGGTGGGATACGCAACTCCTGCCCTGTCGAAGAGGTCCTTGTTGTAGTACACGATCCAGAAGTCGCTGCGGAAGGGGAGGGCGAAGACCTTGCCGTCCACGGAAATCTGGTCGGTGATGCCGCCGTATACGGAAGTATCGATTTTGCTCTTCGAGATATAGTCGTTGAGCGGAAGCAACTGGCCGGCCTTGACCAGATTGCTGTATCCCGGGATGTCCTTCACGGTGCAGACGTCGATGCTGTCGTCGCCGCCGGTCAGCTGGGTGCTGAGCATGGTCATGTAATCGGTGGATCCGAGATCGAGGGTCTCGATCTTGACGTCCGGATGCGCGGCCTCGTACGCCGCGATGAGGGGCGTATAATAGGTGGTCGCGGCGAGATCCCAGAGAGCCCATTTCAGCACGGTCTTACCCTGCTGAGCGGGCGCTTCCTTGGCTCCTTCCGCCGTCGCCGAAAAAAGTACGAACGAGAACAACAGACCGATGCATACCGCCGCCTTGATTCTACGCATTCCTTCCTCCTCCTTGAAAATAGTCGCTTCCTCATTGTAGGAACGGTATTCCGAATCGCGACATGGTTTATCTTCCGGGAAGTCTGCCAATTCTTCTGAAATCCTCGGAGGTCCAGGACGGAACATGCATCTTTCCATTTTTTCATGCACTTTCCTATCCGGGCTGAGGCACCGCCGCGCTTCCTGGTTGACAAATCCGGGAGTTCCCGCGAGATAATGGAGATCCGCGGGATCGCGGGATCCCGCGGGATCATGCGATCCCGTCATGGAAGGTAGCCATCCTTGCGACACAAGATCCGCCATACCATCAAATTGAGGATTTCGCTTATTACGGTTTCCTTTTCGCTCATTATCGTCGTCTTCCTTTCCACGCTCAGCTTCACGTTTTTCCAGGACTACGCGCGGCGCAGCATCGTCCAATCCACCGAATTCAACCTCCAGTTGATAGCGGGCATGTTCGGCCAGAAGCTGACCGAACTGGACATGCTGTCCAAATGGTGCGTCGTCAGCACGCAGATGGCCGAATGGCTGGACCAGGAGTCCCCGGGCGCGCAGAATTCGATCCTGATCTATGACCGCCTCAAGGAGGTCATCTGGAACAACAGGTCGAACGGATATATCCGCCGCCTCATCGTCACCGATGCCGCCGTATCCAAATTGCTCCAGGCCGGAAGTAACATGAGCGATAGCTGGCCCGTCACCATCTACAATCTGCCGCGGCTGGGGCTCGCGGGCATCGACGCCCCGCGGGTATACCGCGAATGCGCGGAGGATCCCTACGCCATCGGGGAACAGGAGCAGGTGATACCCGTGGTGCGACCGATACGGAGGCCGGGATCATCCGAGCGGATCGGATACGTTTACCTCGCGATCTCGGCCGACGCGCTCCTGGACCAACTGATTAACTACCATATGCCCGAGGACTGCAGCTTATACCTGACGCTCGGCGACGCGACTTATCGGTTGGAGAAAGGGAACTTCATCGACATCAGCGACCGCATCGTCTCGTCCTCGGCGCGTAAGGAAACGACGCTCAGCCCGCAGACGGTCGTGAGCGAGCTGCGCATGGACAAGGGGGGAACCTCCCTGCTGGTGGGCTGTCCGACCGGCATTGAAGGAGCGTTCCTCTCCCAGAGCCTCTCCGCCCGGCGGATTTCCGCGGAGCGGAGGCTTTACGTGCTGATCCTGGCGCTCATCAGCGTCGCCGTGCTGCTTTTCGGTCTCCTCATATCCTTCCTGCTGAGCCGCATAATCACCCGTCCGGTACTCAAGCTCCGCAGGAAGATCGACGCGATTTCGGAAAGCGATTTCAGGAGCGATCCGGGTATAGAGTGGGACGACGAACTCGGCGACATCGGGCGCGGCATCAACGACATGTCCGGTAAGATCGTATCGCTGCTGGAGAATCGCCTCGCGGACGAAAAGAAAAAACGCGATCTGGAGTACCGCATGCTCCAAAGCCAGATCAACCCGCACTTCCTCTACAATACCCTCAATACGATCAAGTGGATGGCGACCATCCAGAACGCGACCGGCATCGCGGAATTGACGACCGCCCTTTCCCGGCTCATGAAGAACGTCATCAAGGGCTCGCGGACCATGGTCACGCTGAAGGAGGAATTCGCCTTCCTGGACGACTATTTCCTCATCCAGCGGTACCGCTACGGCGGCGCCATCGTTTTTGAAAAGACGCTGTCTCATAAGCTGGAGCGGGTTTCGATTCCCTGTTTCAGCCTTCAGCCGCTCATGGAGAACGCGATCTTCCACGGCATCGAGCCGAAGGGCGGAACCGGCAGGATCTCTCTCTCGGTGGAGCGCCGCCGCGGAGTGGTGGAGATCGTCATGGAGGACGACGGGATCGGGATGTCCGCGGAAAAGATTCGCGGCGTGCTTTCTGACGAAGAGCCGGCTGACCCTCCCGGGCTTTTCAGGGAAATCGGGATCGCGAGCGTCGACAAGCGCATCAAGCATTCCTGCGGCTCCGGCTACGGACTCGACATTTCCAGCGAACCCGGTCTTTTCACCCGGGCCGTGTTGTCCGTTCCGTATATCCTGCTGGACGCGCCGCCGCCTCCGGATAACGCGTCGCCGGATGAGGCGCCTCCGGATGAGGTCGCATGAAATACAAACTGGTCATCGCCGACGACGAACCCCTGGTGCTGGTAGGCCTCCAGTCCATGCTGGACTGGGATTCCTTCGGAATAACCGTCGCTGGCGTCGCCCGCAACGGGGTCCAGCTCATGGAGCTGATAGAGGCGGTCTCCCCGGATATCGTCATCACCGATATCAGGATGCCGGTCAAATCCGGGCTGGAGGTGATGCGCGAATGCTCCCGCCGCTTCGGCCGCCTTCCCCTGTTCGTCGTGCTTACGAGCCATGAGGAATACGGGTACGTGAAGGAAGCCATAAGCTATCAGGCCGTCAACTTCCTGGTGAAGATCGAACTGACCCGGGATACGCTCGCGGAGTCCATTAACCGTTCGATCTCGATCTTGCGGGACCTGGAAAAGCACGATTCGGGGCCGACGGAGGATCCCGTCGGGCACGAACCCTTCCTCGAGAAATTCTTCGTCAGACTCCTCAACGGTCTGGTCGAAACGCGGGAGCAGTACCTTCAGCAGAAACAGGATCTGGGTTTGGATATCGCGCCTCGCGCTTGTTGCGCTGCCTATTTCGAAATCCGCGGTATCGATACGGGAAAAATGGGCAAGGATAAATTCGCCAGCCTATATTCCAGCACGATCGGCATGGCGCGCGAAACGATCTCGCAATATTATCCCTGCGTCGCGGTGAGCCTGGACCCGCGGCACTTCGCGGTTCTCCTGTACGCGGAGGGCGGAGGTGTCGAAGGAAGTTTCCCGCGCATCAAGGAGGCGCTCGTCCACGCGGTCGCCCTCGTCCGTAATTACTTCGCCGTTGAATTGACCTGTTCCGCGGGCTGCGCGGTCGACGATCTTTACCGTATCCACGAATCCTTCACCGTCGCGCGGCGCATCCACTCCCTCGGATCCTCCCCGGATTCCGTGACGGTCTTCGATCCCGGAGTCATCCTGGATACGCCGGCTTTCGACATGGGGAAATATCGGGAGAAGCTGTCCGTAGCGTTCAGGGAACTGGATTTCGAGGGGCTCGCGTTCGTGCTCGACGAAATATGCGGGAATCTGGAGTTGGCGAAGGCCGGACACGCCTGCGCGATGGACGTCGCCTGCGGGATCCTGTTCATGGCGATTTCGCTCCTTCCCGAAGGGGAGGAGATCATCTCTTCGATCTTCGAATCCGAAAGGGACGGCTACCGCTGCATCTACGAGTACAAGACCGAGGCGGAATGCCGTTCATGGATCCATCGCCTCAGGGACGGGCTCGTCGCGGCGCTGCAGGGACGCAAGCAGGATTACCGAGAGCGGATCGTGACGAAGGTCCAGCGCTACATAGACGCCAATCTCGGCAGGAAGCTGACGCTCGGGGAGGTCTCCTCCGTTTTCGGCTTCAGCCAGAATTATCTCAGCTCCCTTTTCTCCCGTTACGGAGGATGCAGTTTCGTCGAATATACGACCGGCGCCAAAATCCGCGCCGCCAAGACGCTGATGGCGGGCGAAGTACTGAAGATCAACGAGATCGCCGACCGGCTCGGTTTCGAGAGCGCTTTCTATTTCAGCAAGGTCTTCAAGAAAGTAGAGGGCGTATCGCCCCGCGATTTCATGAGGAAGGCGGGAAAGCATGTTCCGTGAGTTGATCGAAAAGCTGCCGCCGGTCCTGCGCCCCTTTTCACCGTACGGCCCCGCGGACGACCGCGAGTTCTGGTCGTCCCTCCCGGAAAGGACGCGCTCCGCGGCGATCGCGCGCGGCGACGAGTTTTCCGGATACGCGTATCCGCCGCTGCCTGCGACCCTGTACATGGATTTCAGCCGTACGGGGAACCGCGCGCGCTTTGAGGAGCCTTACTTCCGGCGTAGGCTCGCCCTGAACGCCCTGGTTCTCGCCGAATGCGCGCGCGGCGACGGGCGCTATCTGGACGGCATCATCGACGGTATCGACGCGCTGTGCTCCGAGACCGCCTGGCAGCTCCCTGCGCACAACAGCTATGTCCGCGATGCTCCGCAGCTCATCCTGCCGGACACCGGACGGCCCGTGCTGGATCTTTTCGCCTGCGAAACCGGGGCGCTCCTGGCGACCGCCAGGTACCTTCTGCGCTCCGAACTCGATGCGGCGAGTCCCTCCATCACCCGCCGAATTCTCCGGGTTCTGCAGGAGCGGATCCTTGCGCCTTATCTCCATGAGCATTTCTGGTGGATGGGGAACGGCGACGAACCCATGTGCAACTGGACGCCCTGGTGCACCCAGAACGTCCTTCTCGTCGCGGGCATGGGCGACCTGGACCAGGATACGCTGCGTTCGGTCATCGTCAAATCGGCGGGCAGCCTAGACTGCTTCCTGAAGGATTACGGCGACGACGGCTGTTGCGACGAAGGGGCACAGTACTACCGCCATGCCGGCCTCTGCCTCGCGCTCTGCATGGACGCGCTGAACGCCATGAGCTCCGACGTTTTCGCTCCGCTGTTCCGCGAAGAGAAGATCCGGAACATCGCGCTCTTCATCCTGAATATGCATGTGGTCGGCGAGCATTATTTCAATTTCGGCGATTGCTCCCCGATCGCAGGCCGCGCCGGGTCGCGAGAATTCCTTTTCGGCAAGCGCATCGGCGATGCAGCGCTCATGCGCTTCGCCGCCGCCGACGCGGCTGAGGCCGGGGCCGAAGCGGGGGGCGCGGCGGGCGCGGCCGGGGCCGGGGCGGCGGGCGCGGGGGACCTCCCCGACGAGATCAACCTCTACTACCGGTTGCAGGCCATAGCGACCTCAGGCGAGATGGAAGCTTTCGCGCGCGATAACCCGGAAACGGAGGGAGCCCCTCCGCCGCTTCCCGATGTCTGGTACCCGAGCGTCGGCGTCTTCGTCGCCCGATCGGCCGTCTTCAGCCTGGCCGTCAAGGCGGGCGGTAACGGCGACAACCACAACCACAACGACACGGGAAGCTTCATCCTGTACAAGGAAGGGAAGCCCTGCATCATCGACGTCGGGGTGGAATCCTACACAGCTAAAACTTTCTCACCCCGGCGCTACGAAATCTGGACCATGCAGTCCGCCTATCACAACCTGCCGACCTTCGGTGGTTGCCAACAACGGGACGGCGCATCGTACCGCGCGCGCGACGAGCGGATATCCTTCGACCCCGAAGTGAGTTGCATCTCGATGGAACTCTCGGGCGCCTATCCGCCAGAAAGCGGCGTCCATTCCTACAGGCGCGCGATAACCCTGGACAAACGGACCGCCGCGGGAGCGGTCCTCGTGGAGGACCGCTGCGAGGGAGAGCTTCCCCCCGTGCTGAGCCTGATGACCCCGCTGGAACCTGTCGTTCAGAGCGACGGGACCATCGCCGTCGGCGAGCTGGCGCGGGTGGAGACCGGCCTGGATCCTTCGCGCATCGCGGTGGAGCCCATCGATATTTCCGACCCTCGCCTCCAGGCGGGGTGGGGGAAGAGGATCTACCGCATCCTGCTTTCCTTCGGGGATTCCCTTTCGCTCCGTATCCGGTGAGAGCTTGACTTGGGCGGTGGCGATGGCGAAATTCGTGACATGGCGTGATCGCCGACCGGCGGCGCGCAGCTCCTCTTGACGGCAGGAGGGTCGCATGAAACGTTTTCCCTTCGCGTTGATCGTCATATGCTTCTTGATCCCGGCATCGGTCGAGTCACAGGAATACTACGCCTTGCAGAAGGGCGATTATCCGCATGATGTCGCAGTAGGTCTTTCCGGCGAGGTCTGGTTCGCCGGGCAGAGGCTGGGCATCGCCGGCAGGCTCGATCCTGTCACCGGCAACATCGAACGCATCCCGCTCGGCAGGAATTCCGCGCCCCACGGCGTCATCGTCGGCCCGGACGGAGCGCCCTGGTTCACCGACAGCGGCCAAAACGCCATCGTACGCGTCGATCCGGTGACCAAGGCGGTCAGGGTGTGGCCCCTTCCCCCCGAGCCCATGCCCTACGCCAACCTCAACACCGCGGCCTTCGACGGCAAGGGCAGGATATGGTTCACCGGCCAGAACGGCATCTACGGCCGGCTCGATCCCGGGAGCTCCGACATGAAAATCTGGGACGCGCCGAAGGGACGCGGCCCCTACGGCATTACCGCCACCCCGGCAGGCGCCATCTGGTTCGTCTCCCTCGCCGGGAACTATCTTGCGAAGGTCGATGTCGAAACGGGCGCGGCGACAGTCCATGAACCGCCGACCCGGAACCAGGGAGCGCGTCGCGTATGGTCGGATTCCGGGGGCCGGCTTTGGATCAGCGAATGGAACTCGGGCAACGTCAGCGTTTACGATCCTGCGGCCGGGAGCTGGAGGCAATGGAAGCTGCCGGGCGGGCGGCCGCGCGCCTATGCGGTATGGGTCGATCCCGACGATAAGGTCTGGCTCTCCGACTGGACTTCGAACGCCATCGTCCGCTTCGATCCGGAGACCGAAAGGTTCACTGTCTATCCCTCCGATCGCCCAAATTCCAACGTGCGCCAGCTGCTGGGCCGCAAGGGCGAGACCTGGGTAGCCGAATCGGGCACCGACCGCATCCGCGTGATACGGCACGCCCCCGCGGCAATGGGCGATGCGCTCAGAGGCGGACTCGCCTTCCGGCGCTGCCTGTACTGCCACTCCATCGATCCGGACAAGGAAGGGCGGTTCGAAGGGCCCACCCTGTACGGCATCCTGGGCCGTCCCGCGGCGGCCATCGCCGATTACGAATACTCCGATGCGCTGAAGGAAAAAGGGGCAGCCGGACTGGTCTGGAACCCGGGCGCGCTCGACCTCTTCCTCTCCGATCCCGACCGCTTCGCGCCGGGTACCTTCATGAGCCTGCCCCCGCTCCACGACGAGGGGGAGCGCGCCGATATCATCGCCTACCTCGGTCTACGGGGGGACGGCATCCGGCCCTGATACGGCCTTGCTGCGGCACGCGGTCAGAACACCCTGCCGAACCAGGAGAACGAAAGGAGGGCGGAGACAAGCACGAGGACGGCCGCCACAGCGGATCGGGGCCGGTAGTCGCCTGACCGTCCGAAAGCAGTATGATATTGACGGACTTGTTCGATCCGGGAGCAACCGGTTCGGGCACCGGTTTTTCCGGTTCGGTTTCCTGCCCGAGCGGGGTCACCCTCAGCTACCTGAAGCGATCTATCAATTCGATCGCCTTGTCCCGGTTGACGGTCAGTGGCTGGACTACCGGAGCCGTGGCGGCGATGCGCTTCCGGAAACCGTGATCGCAGGCGTCCGCAAGCGGGCTGGCGTTCATCCGACTTCTCCCCTCGGTTTGATCATAGTCGCGATCGGGCGTATCGACGGCAATGCCGGCTTTTTACGTTCCGCCCTATCCATGACGAATACGCCGGCGAGAGCCGCCGCCGTTCCGGCCAGGCCGAGCATCGTAATGGGTTCCCCGAGCGCCAGGGCGCCGGCGACGGTGGCGACGGCCGGCGCGACGTAGAGCCAGCTTGACGCGAATACCGGGCCGGCGTCGCGGATCAGGACGAGCGTCGCGGTATGGGCGACGACGGAGCCCGCGAACGCAAGCCAGAGCAGGGAACCGAGGGCCGCGGCCGGGAATGCCGGCGTTTCCAGCAGCGGGGCCGCCGCGAGCAGGACGAGGCCGCCGATGAGCGTCTGCAGCGCGCTCACGGCCACGGGATCGTCGTGGGAGCTGAAGAGGAGCCGATAGATGGCGTTTCCGGCGGCATAGAATAGAACGCTTCCGACGGCGGCCGCGAGGAAGGCGGGCTCGGCCAGGGCCGCGGGAGAGGCGATCAGGAAAGAGCCCGCGCTTCCCAGGACGAAAGCGAGTCCATGCGCCGGACGCAGGCGTTTCCCCAGGAACATCGCCGCGAATAGCGCGGTGAGAAGAGGTCCCGCGGTATCGAGCCGCGCCATCAGGCCCGAATCTATCCGCGTCTCCGCGATGAACATGCATCCGAAGGTTCCGATGGTCAGGAAGACGGAAAGCAGGGCCGCCCGCGGCGTCAGGGAGACGGCGGCGCTGAACGAGAGTCGGCCGGAGACGAAAAGCGCGACGGAAAGAACGAGACCCGCGATGACGAAACGCAATCCCGCGTAAAGTAGGGGCGAGGCTCCGGCGTCCAGTCCCGTCCTGATCGCCAGAAAAGTCGTTCCGAATATGCCGCACACGAGGGCGAAGAGCGCATAGGTTTTAGGTGTCTGCATTGCATCCTCCGACAAGGAAGATACCGCCTTGGGACGGAATGGATACAGTATCAGATTGCTAAAAAATTATGGGTACAGTATTGTGTGGGCATGAAGAAGAACGAAACGATCTACGAACGCTACCGGCAGCTCATCGCATCGGGCGCCATCGCGGGAGGCGAGCGCCTGCCCTCCGTCCGGGAAGCGGCCGCCGAGACGGCAACCTCCGTGAACACCATCCTGAACGCGTACGAACGGCTCGCGGACGAAGGCTGGATCAGGGCGAAGGAACGGAGCGGCTATTTCGCGCGGGCTCGGGCGCGGCTGGAAAACGCCGCCCCGGCCATCCCCGAGCGCTTCGTCTCCAGCGCGCGCGAAACGGGCGAACGGCTCGACATGGTTTTCGAGCGATTGACCAGGACGGATTCCAGCCTTGCGGTGGCGGCGCCCGGCACGGACCTCTTTCCCGCCGACCGGCTGGAACAAGCTTTCGGCCGCCTCAGGCGCTCCTGGATCGAATACGCGCAGGCTGCCGGAGACCCGGGATTCCGGAAGAGGATAGCGCTCGCCTCCGAGGAGACGGACGGGCCGACGGACGCGGAGGACATAGTCGTGACCAACGGCGCCACCGAAGCGCTTTCGGTCGCGCTGCGGACCTTCGTCCGGCCGGGGGACGCGGTGGTCCTTGAATCGCCCACCTACTTCAACTATTTCCGGCAGCTGGCGCCCTTCGGCGCGGAAATAGTGGAAGTGCCCGTCGGACCCGACGGTATGGACCTGGACATGCTTGAGAGGGAGATCGACAGCCGGAAAATACGCGCCATCGTGGCGCAGCCGAACGTGCAGAATCCGAGCGGCGTGACGATGAGCGATGGGGCCAAGGCCCGCCTGGCCGCCCTCGCGGAGAGCCGGAACATTATTTTGATCCAGGATGACGTGTACGGGGACCTCGCTTTCGGGCCTCGGCGGGCCAGGAACCTGAGCGCTTTCTCAGGATATTCCGGAATCGTGCTCGTGTCCTCCTATTCCAAATCCATCGGCCCGGGCTTGCGGATCGGCTGGATCAGGTCGCCTGAGTACGCCGAACGTTTAGCCGAGGAAAAACTCAGCGCGTCCTTCGAATCCTGCCGCGCGGCGCAGTTCGCGCTGAGCGGCTTCGTCGCGACTGCGGCCCATCGCAGGCACCTGGGCGCGATGCGGCGGGAGCTGGAGATCCGCGTCGACGACCATATCGCGCTCCTCTCGGACCTCCTGCCCGAGGGCAGCTCGCTCCGGCGTCCCTCGGGCGGATGCCTGCTCTGGATCGCCCTCCCTGTGGGAACGGACGCGACGGCGGTATTCGAACGCTCGGCACGGAAAGGATTGATCGCCGCGCCGGGGGAGATTTTTTCTTCGAACCCCTTCTTCACGAACTACCTGAGGATAAACGCGGGCTGGAAACTGTCGGCCGACCGCGCGAAAGCCCTCTCCTGCCTGAAGGAGGCGTTCGCTTAGCTTTTTGACAAATAGGGCGCGGAGATCTAAATTTATAGGGGCGGAAGTATCATCCTGGTAAATGGAGGGTAAGTGTATGTCTGAACGAATCCTTATTCCTTTGGATGGTTCCGAACTCGGCGAAACCGCATTGAGGTATGTGGAGGGCCTTGTGGCCAGATTGGCCCCCGGGGAAAAAGTTGAGGTCACTTTGTTCCACGCTTCGCAGTCGACCCACTCCATCAATGTAGTTGGGGGGAATTCCGTCTCCGTCCCTTATACGGATGAAGAACTCGAGACGCTGAGGGAGAAGGGCGAATCATACCTTGAGCGAGCCGGTCAGGAATTGAAGAGGAAAGGCGCGGTCGTCCATTGCATAGTCGCGTTCGGCGACCATCCGTCGGAGGAGATCATAAGGGTCGAGGAGGAGGTCGAAGCCGACCTTGTGGCCATGTCAACGCACGGGCGGGCCGGTCTCAGCCGATGGGCTTTCGGCAGCGTGACCGATAAAGTCCTGCGGGCCGGCAAGGTGCCGGTGCTGATGGTGCGCGCGCAGAAAGGGAAAAAGTAAGCGAGACGTGCGCTGAATAGTTTCTGGCCGGCAGGCTGTCCGCGTTTTCTGAAAGGAAGGAGAAGGCGGCCTCGGAAGAAAATAAAACACGCAGGGCTCTGAAAGCTGTTGTCTGAAGTATTCCGCGGATTGGCGCAGTTCGCGTGGGAACCCTCTCCTGCCGCGCGGTTCGCGTGAAAGCCCTCGCTTAGGTTGGGGCCGAAGCAGCGGCAGATACGGCTAGCCCGATCCTCCTGAGGATTTCATGGAAACGCTTCAAGGTTTCTTCCCTGTCCCCGGCGTCCGCCAGGCGTTCCCCGTGCAAAGCGATTCTCGATCTTCCGACCGGAGCCTCAAGCACTCGAACCTGCAGTAACCAGCCGCGGCCATCGTCGGCAGAAATTCGCCTGCGGAAATGAGATCCGTCGATGAAGGCCGTCACCCCCTCGCTATCTTTCGTCAGTTCCGATGACGCCGATCCCAGTGCGTATTGCCCCTCCGCGCTCACGATGAATTCCCAGAGGCGCCGCGCCGGTACGTTCAAGGTAGCGCGCGCTCCAGCTTGGAATCCTGCGGCCTTCGTTCGCCCGACCTCGGGTCCGCTCACGGCCGCACCGCCTCGCAGGAAACCTCCAGCAGGAAATCCGGATGTGCGAGTGCCGCGACCTGGTACACGCCGACCAGGGGCGGCGCGTCCCGTTGCGCCAGGGCAGGGGCGAACTGGCCGAATGCGGCGCGGGGATCCTGTCCGGTTTTCAGGTACACTTGCACGCGCACCACGTCCTTCCAGGAACAACCCGCCGCGCCGAGGGCACGCTCCACATTGAGCCTTACCTGGAGGGCTTGGGATGCGAGATCATCCTTGCCGACGATCTCGCCTTTTTCCGATACCGCGTTCTGCCCCCCGACCAGGACCCACGTGGCCGGAGCCGGTACGACAGCGACTTGCGAGAACGCCGGATTCCTGTGCAGAAGCGGCACGTCGGGATACTCGACTCTTTCCATCGTTTGCCTCCGATAACAGGATCGCTCCGACCCGCGGAATCGTCCAGAGCTTGCTTTCCGGAAAAACCTTTACCTGTCCGATCGCCATGACGGCCTCGCTTCTGAGCCCCAAATGGCGCATCAACATCCTTTGGCCGCGCCCCGCGCCGGTGGAGTACCTGTTGACGGAACTGGGGCTTTCCCTCGGCCCCCTCCTTGCGGGACTCGCCGAATGGGGCAAAGCGAACGCCACGGAAAACCGGCAAGGGGCTCTCAGGAAGCGGTTGGACCGTCAATCCAAGTACGGACCGCGCGCGGCTTGAACATCACGCCGAATACCCATCCTGAACCGGATCGAAATGAGCCAGGCGGAAACCGTCCATCTGCGCATCCGTTCGGTCGACCCAATGGACGCTGGCCGCCGCCTGCGTTGGTGAAGATGTTGTTCTTCGTCGCGTCACTCGCGGCTGTACATTCCGAAGTCAACCGGTCCGCGGTCATCGAAGACATGCGGAAGCTGATGGAAAAGTGAGGAGGAGCGATGGGCAATAGCGATACGTTCATCCGCCTCGCCTTGTGGCAAAAAATCCGACGCGATACGGCACTTGGTGCTCTCGATGAACGTGAGCGCGAAGCAGATGCGGGCGGGAGACTTCGTCGACTGAGTCAAGAGCGTGATCGCGGGAAATGGGATTTCTCCGAGCTGCGTCAAGCTGGAACTGACCGAGAGCGCCAACTTCGAGGACGTCGACGGCACCATCGAGAAGATACGGGAATTGCGCCGATCCGGGATCGGATTCGCGATAGACGACTTCGGCACGGGATATTCTTCCCTCCAATACCTGTAAAGGCTGCCCTTGGACGAATTGAAGATCGACCGATCCTTCGTTCGCGGGCTCGGCGGGGATTCGAGCGGTGCGGCGTTCGTGCGGGCGATCATCGCATGGCGAAAGTCTTGGGGCTCGAGACGGTAGCGGAAGGCGTGGAGACGTCCACCCGGAGGTAATACCTCCGGAGGAGCGGATGCATTAATTATCAAGGGTGCTTTTTCGGGAGGCCCGTTCCGATCGATGAGTTCGGGGAAACGTTGCGCACGGGCACGGCCCGGGAGCGATCGGCGTAGAGCCGCGACTCGGGCGATCGGCCTACAATATATGGATAAGCGGATTAGTCGAAAGGATGATGCCGATCGCGTGGAGATCGCAGTATATTTGATACCTAGCCAATAGCTGGACAGATTCGGGACTATTGGGAGGGTGCGGGATTGTTGAAGGTGATTGAAAGAAACCCGCGGGCTCCCCGTTACAGGAATCCGTCGTTCCATGTTTATCAGAAACGGCTGGATACCGTTCAGATCACACGAAAACAATACGAATCGTTCCTCACCGCTTTTTTCCATGACCAAGACAAGGCCCTCGCGACGTTCGACTTCATCCGGATAAATCCGCAATCGATAACTAAAGCCATCCTCATCCCCCGGCAGGATCTGTATTTCTTCACGATCTACAATTGGATCAAGCATATCTTCGTCCCTTCCCTGGAGCCCCGCATCGCGGAAAATCTTCTGATTTTCGGCCTCGGGAGAATATTCTCTTCCTACAACGATACCGGAGTGCAGTACTGCACAGACGCGGATCTGAATTTCGTCGTATCCGATTCCTTGACCGACGGTGACATGAAATCCTTGAAGGACAAGGTCGACAAGTTAAGGGAAATGATTCTCGAGGCATTCAATCTACTGATCGAGGTGAATTCGGACTTCACGGTCCAGTCGGTACGTGCCATCCACGGGAAAATGGAAAGCGATGACGAAAAGCTCCGGACTGCGACCGCGTTGTTCTACAAGGGCAATGATTCGAGCCTGTTCGTTCTGCACGACAACGCCGAACTTCGGGAGCTTGTCTTCTCCCGGACCAGAAGCCTCCCCGATTGCCATCTATTCACGCTCTTTCTCGGCGACAACGTCTCCAAGTCAACCTTTACCCGGTTACGGGCGGATGTGACCGGCCTTTCGATCTTCTCCGATAGAACCAGGACCATCGAAACGGTGCGCAACGTCATCGGCTCCAAGTCCTTCAGCTTGAAGTGCCGGAGGCTGTGGGCAATCCATTCCGAGCTGCATCCGGGCGAATGGTACTTTTCCATGAAATACATGGTGAACCGGGTCAGGGATTATGTCAGCGCGTTGCTTTGGGAAGGGTATTCGCTGGCGGAAATCGGCTTCACCGGTGCTACGGATCCGAATTTCCTTTTCATCACCAAGGCACATACCGGGATGCTGTACTTGCAGGAATTAATCTATCGAAAATTGGATTCCTTCGATCACGCCACCGATTACACGTATATCTCTTCGTCCCGATTCAATATGTTCACGCAGATCATGGGAGAGAAATTCTATCGGGATTTCCGCGATATTGCATGGGGCCTCCTGCTTCGTAGCCAACAGAAGAAATACGATATGCTGGAGGAACGTATACGAGCGAATGACCGGGGGCGGATCATCAGCGGCACACATGGGCATATCCGCAACGTTTTGAGGATGTACGATGGCCCCCATGAGCTTGTCTTTCAGGATACGTACAACATGAAAGTATGCCTACCCTATACGGCCGCGGATCTCGGCTATTTTGCCTTGAATACGATCACGGATCGGATGATATCCATTCTCGATACGATCATCCTACCCTCCCAGGCGAAGCTCGGCATGTCCGAACAGCAAATCGAATGGTATCGGGAACAGCTGCGCAATGGATTTGAATAGTATCTAACTCGAAACGCTTATTCATGCGCCATCTGCCTTGACTTATGAAGGAGGCGGATGTTGTCCTGCGCAATGGACAGTGCCTCTTCAGGACTCCGGAATCCAGAAAGGCTCTCCTGACAAGAGCGATAAAGTATATTCGCATGACATTCGGAGGCTATCAGCATGGGAATAAAAGAGAATTTCTTGACGATCTATACAGCGCTTTTCCAAGCGGAAGTCGGCGATGTCCTGAAGGCGCTTACGGTGCCTGCGTAGGTGAAGACGTGGTTCTTCGGCATGACGCTCGCAGCTCAACATTCCGAAGGCAACAGGTCCGCGGTCATCGACGGCAGGCGGAAGCTGATGGAAACGTGAGGTGAGGGAATGGGCTATATCGATACGTTCATCCGCGTCGCGGCCATCCAATACGAACTACTTTCTTCGCGGCCTTACGGCTACACGCAGGAAGAGGTTCAATAACGAAAAGCTACGGTTGGGGCATGCATTACGACGGGGAGGGCCGGATAGCGTTAGTCGCCTGCGAATCGGAACGATACGAAGAACTTTGCAGTAGCCCTGACCTCAAAATCCTGAACGCGATGAGGTCCAAGCGGCGGGAGTAGGTCGGACGCCGACTCCGTCCCCGAAAAACCCCGATCCGACGCGACTCAGTCGGCCCGGACACCGAGCGCCGCCCATAAGTACCAGGCGGCGCGGCCCTTAAGAATCCCGTTCAGGTTCGCTTCCGTCGGGCTGTCGGAATGGGCCGTGCCCCGGCATCCGGCGTAGTCACCGATTCCCATCGTCAGCTTCGCGAGTTCGGAATCGGGGTTGGCCTCAATCCATTCCACCGCCCAGTTCCCGCCGTCGTAGGCGAGGTTGTCGTACATGTTTTGATCCCAGAAATATCCGCCGCCGGGATCGTAGGATTCGATGTCCGCGAAATCGAAGAGGATGCGTCCCTTGGCCGCGCAATGTGCCCGGATCAACTGGTTGTTGTAGTGGACCGAATTCACCGTAAGATCCTCTCCCTGCCCCTCCGCGTGGCCGGTCATGAACACGAAGGCGACGGAGGGGTATTCGGCAACGAGTTTTTCCATGTTGTCCACGTAGCGCTGCGCGTCGTGGCCGTTGATGCTGCACCAGGACCAAACGACCACGTTGATCTCCGCGTTCGCCGGATCGTCCAGATAGGCGCGCGTGGAGACGACCCAAGGGGTATCCTCGTTTTCATCCACCGAGTCTCCCTGGCTCAGATCGGGAGACCCGGAGCTACCGAAGGGGTTTCCGTAGTGATCGCGCAGATCAAGGACGCCCTCGCCGCCGCCGTTTCCCCAGGCGTAGGCGTTGCCGTAGTCGGGGTAGCTTTCCAGACAGTCCATACCGGTGATGAGCTGGCTCCCGTGCGAAGTATGGTTGTAGGCGATATGGAGTCTGTCCTTCGCGGCAGCGAGGGCCGACGCGGGAATGAGGCTCGTGTCCGCGCATGAATGGTCTACCGTAAAATAGGAGGATTCCGATGAAAACACGTCGGGATCGCCGTAATCGATTTCTCCGTCGCATGAGGTGAGCATGCCGATCAGCGCCAAGGTTCCGATAACGGCGAATCCTCTCATGTATAACTCCTATCTTTGACAATACTTCGGTTTAGTATACCGCACGGAAATCGAACCCTCCATCATCTCTCCCAGTTTCCGGCTTTCACCAGGGTCGCGTGATGCGCCCCGAGGGCGGCCATGAACGCGCGGTGGGAGGTCCAGGGGAATACCGGGAGTCCGCCATGCAACAGCCAGCCCGCGGCGCACGCGTCTTCGACCAGATAATTCTCGAATCCCTTGGCTTTGGCGGAGCGGACCGTGGTATCCACGCACATCCAGCTGATCATGCCCATCCAGACCACCCGCCGTATCCCCGCGGCCTTCAGGACGGCTTCCAGGTCGGTATCCAGGAATGAATCAGGACGGTGTTTGAGGATCACGCTTTCGCTCCCGTCCGCGGGAAGGGACAGACCAGGATGCAGGGCCGTGCCCGGAGTGCCCGCCGCCAGGAACCGCGCTTTCGCGTCGAGGGATTCGTGGCGGACGTGGATGACGGGCAACCCCTTCCGACGCGCCGATCCGAGCACCGCGGCGGCTTTCCTGATTGCCGCGTTCGCTCCCCAAAGCGGAAACCGGCCGCCGGGAAAATAGTCCATTTGGTAATCGATGGTGACGATCGCGATATCGTTCATTCGTTTTCCTCTCTGACTTGGATACTATTCATCGGACACGGTACAATCCAGCGTCGCTTGCGACATTTATGGGGTCGATCGCGCCATAATCGGGAGAAGCCGGATGACGGAATTGGTTTGGGAAATAGTCGAATATCCTGGATGCCTGCAGTCCTGCGTCTGGGGCTGGCGGGAGTTGTACGCGATGGCGCGGAGGCGCGGCGAGAGCGTAAGAGGCGGCAGGGTAGTACTGATTCCGGCGTACGGGGGCGGAGGTTTGCCGACGTCAGGCGGCGGCGCAGGCGACCGGGAAGGCGACCGGGAAGGCGATCGCGCGATATTGGAGCGGCTGCGCGCCGCGCACGGGGAAGGCGCCGTGATTGCTTCCGTTTGCGCGGGAAGCGCCTGGATCGCGGCGGCGGGGCTCGACGGAGGCCGCCCGCTCACCACGCATTGGAGCCTGGGCCCCGCCCTCGCAGCGCTCGGGCCCGGCGTTCGCGTGGCCGCTTCCGAGCTCGTGATCGACCACGGCGACATCGTCAGCGCGGGCGGCCTGATGGCCTGGGTCGATCTGGGACTGCACCTGGTGGAGCGCTATTGGGGCGGCACGATTGCCGACGACTGCGCGCGGACCCTGGTATGGGACCGCGGAAGGAAACGGCAAACGCCGTACAGCGCGCCCGGAAGCGCGTGGATTCCGCTGCGCGCGGATCAGGCGCTCGACAGGGCGGTCGCGTGGATCAGCGCGCGGTTCACGGAAGATATACGTCTGGACGAATGGGCGGCCGCGGGGGCCCTGAGTCCGCGCAGCTTGCAGCGCCATTGGACGGCTGCGTTCGGCCTTTCCCCCGTCGCCTGGCTGCAGCGCGTCCGCGTGGAAGAGGCGCGCCGGCTCCTTGAGCGTTCGGACGCTCCATGGGAATCGATCACCCGCTCCTGCGGCTATTCCGACCCGGCAACTTTTCGCGGACTGTTCGAGCGGGAAGTCGGCTGGACGCCGGGCCGGTACCGTGGGGAATATGGTATACTGAACCGAGAATGCTTTTGAACATGTCCAAGAGCCGCGTCGCCCTGTTTCTCCGCGGCTACGGCCGCAGCTACCGATTCCGGATAATCGCCGGATACTCCGCCTTCACGCTCGTTTTGATGCTGGCGGCATCGCTCTCCCTGATGGGTATCCTGAATCGCAAACTGGAAGACGACGTCGCGGACGCCAACCGCAATTTGCTGGCCCAGGCCCAAATCTTCGGCGACACCTTCGTGGTGGGCCGCATCAAGACCTTCGTGATAGAGAAATTCCTGGATATCTCCCGCGACAATTCCGTCATGGAATTCTTCTCCGGTCCTCCGAGCACCGCGAACCTCAGGCAGGTCCAGCAGGCGGTGACCAATCTGGAACTATACGGCGCCTACATCCGGTCCGCCGGGCTCTACCGCCAAATGGACGATACCTGGGTCGCCTCCGATACCGGCGTCACCTTCGGCGCGCTCGCCTCGAACGCATCGGGCGCAAGGGGCGCATCGGGCGAATCAGGCGCGACTTCCTTCAACGCGGACCTCATCCGGTCTTCCATGAGCCGTTTCGATGAAGCGGTCTGGATCCCGCCGCTATGGGGGGAAGGAAACGATCCGGGCGGCGTCATTTCCTATTGCCAACCCGTCCCCATGTTCGCCAAGGAAACGGGCAGGCTGGGATGCTTCATGGCGACCATCGATGCGGACGGCCTGCGGAAACTGCTTCTGACGGCGAGATCCGACCCGACCGCCTTCGATCTGACCATCATCGACGGAAACGGAGCCGTCCTCTCCAGCGACGACGAATCAGCGAAAAAGTCGGCGGCTCTCGGCCTGCGCCTGCGGGAAATCACCGGGGGCTCCGACACGGGCGTCTCTATGAAGGACCTGTTCGGCACGAAGTCGGCGGTAGTCTGGACGAAGTCGACGATGGCCGACTGGAAATACATCGCGGTGTCTCCACTGGCCAAATACAGGCGCGGAATCGTTTCGATATTCCAGACCATTTCCGCGATCATCCTCGGCCTCGCCGCCGCAGGCCTCGTCCTGGTGAATTTCATGACCTTCCGGCTGTACGCGCCCATCCGGGAAATCATCTCCGCCGCGCGCTCGAACCTTGCGGGCGCGGGCATGGAGGGGACGGACCAGGACGATCTGTCGATGGTCGATACGGTGCTGCACCGGCTTTCCGGCCGGGTCAGCGAAATGTCGGTGACGCTTGCGGAAAACGCCGCGCTCATCGAACGCGCGATAGTCGATGATCTGCTGCTCGGCGCGCTCCCTTCGGTGGAGGTCCTCAACGATCGCCTGCGCGTCATCGGAAAGCGATTCCGTTCCGACCGCTTCGGCCTGACGGTCATCGAACCGGACGAAAGCCTGATCGCGCACCTGCCAGCGGATCAGCGCGAATACCTGCTCTTCGCGCTGGCGGAATTGGCGGCGGCCGAACTCGGGGACGATACGAACCGCCTGATCGCCGCGCTGCCGGGTTTCCGCGTGGTCGCGGTCGCCGACGATTACGACTCCGCAGCGCTGACGAAAAAATGCGCGCAACTCGCGCTCCGCGCCAAGCGGGAATTCGGCGCGATCGTGAATATTGCGCATTGCGGAGGATCGAGCGCCTCGGCCCTTTCGCGTGAGTCGTATTCGGCCGCGACGCGCGCGCTGAAATACGTATACTTCCTCGGTTCGCCTTCGATCCTCGGCCCGGACGAATTCGCCCGCATCGGCGCGGCGGCCAAGCACCCCGACACCCAGGCTGTGAGGGAGCTTGAGACCTTGCTCCAGGGAAACAAATTCTATGAAGCGGGCAAACTGGTCAAAGGCGTGCTGAGCGAACTTGCGTCCGTCTCCCTGTCGTACGAGGCGTCCTTCATCCTGATGCAGGAGCTTCTTTCGGCGATCGCGCGCGTCGGCGAAGCCCGCGGCGGCGCGGAGGGAATCCTGAAACGCGAGAACATCGAGGATTCGTTCGGGAAGGCGCGTTCGGTCCAGGCTTTCGGGGAATTGTGCGGGAGGCTCCTGGCCGAGTTGGAAAACCGCGCCGAAGCGCGCGCGGCCGCCGTGGACGGAGAGCTGTACTCCGCAGTACTGCGTTTCATAGAAGAGAATACCGAGCGTGGCGTCTCCCTCTCGCAGGTCGCGGAAAAATTCGCGATGAGCGAGAGCCACTTCGGCCGCTGGTTCCGGATCGCGAACGGCTCGAATTTCTCGGATTTCATGATCGCCAGGAAACTGGATGCGGCGGCGGGACTATTGGTTTCCGAACCCGGCCGCCCCGTGAAGGAAATCGCGAACCGGCTCGGATACCTGGACCTCTCGTATTTCTCATCGCTCTTCAAGGACAAATTCGGCGTCACGCCGATCCAATACCGAAAAAGGGCCTTGGGCAGGCAGTGAGGCGAGGGGGCGCGTCCCCGGCTGCGCCGGGGACCGCGTGCTCCGCTTGTATCTCCGCCCCGTAGGGCGGAGGATACCGCTTCGCCCGCTCGCGCGGGGAGGCTCGGCACGGACACCGTCGAGTTTATCCGAGGGAACGAACGATTCCCCGGTTGCGTTGATCTTCCAGCTTTACAATAAATCTGCATCGTAACATTTTATTTGTTACAATGCAAAATTAGTGTTATAATGCTGGTTATGGAGAATGTGACCCTACAACGGCTGGAAGACTATATCCATGAAACGCTGTCCGTTAGGGTACGAGCGGTCCCTTGGTCCGGGGCCGGGAAGCTTCCCCTATTCCTGACGGATCGGTACGAGTTCTTCAGCATGACGGTCCTTGACCGCCCCTGCATCCTTGCCCTTGATCGTAAAACTGAAGCGCTGACTCCGGCGAGCATCCGTAAGCAACTCGATATTGTCGGAGAAACGGCGATGCTGGACGTGGTCTATGTCAGCGCGACTCTTTCCGGATGGAACCGGACCCGCCTCATTGAACAGAAACAGTCCTTCATCGTACCGGGGAATCAGCTCTATCTCCCGCTCCTCGCTCTGGATCTCCGTGAATATACCCGGCTGCCGGCAAAGAGCGGCGTCGCAAGGAAACTGAGCCCTTCGTCGGTCCGCGTTCTCTTGTACATTCTGTATGCCGGGGACCGGACTGAATGGACGCTTACCGACATTTCCGAGGCGCTCGGGATTTCCTCCATGAGCGTATCCCGAACCTTTGACGAGTTTTCGGACGCTGGGCTTTTCAGGATCGAGATGACGGGCAAAGTGCGGCGTTTGCGCCGGGACCAGCCTGGCAGGGATGTCTGGAAGCGGGCCGAACCTTTGGCTCGGTCTCCGCTTATGAAAAAAGTGCCTATTGAACTCAAGAGCCTTCCCGCGGGGCTCCCGTGCGCGGGACTGACGGCACTCTCGGAAGCCTCCATGCTTGCCTCCCCGGCGATTCCTGAATACGCGCTGTCGTCCGCTCGCTGGAAACAACTGAAGCAGGACAAGCTCATCAGGGAAGTGCCGTATGCGGACACCGATACGGTTCTTCTCGAGATATGGAGATACGATCCCGAGGGGTTTTCGAAGAATGGAACCGTCGATCCGATTTCCCTCTATCTGACCTTGCGCGGTACCGACGACGAGCGGATCGCGGCGGCGCTGGATGAATTATTGGATGGTGTCCCATGGTAAGGGGACTGGATCTTTTCAGGGAACGGTTTCGGGACTATAAGGATGCCTACGTGATTATCGGCGGCACTGCCTGCTCAATCGTCATGGAAGGGGCCGGCCTCGACTTTCGCGCAACAAAGGATATCGATATCGTCCTCTGCGTTGAAGCGTTGACCCCTGCCTTCTTCCATGCGTTTTGGGTCTTCGTGGATGAGGGCCGATACGCGCATTGCCAGAAGAAAACGGACAAGAATATCCTGTACCGTTTCAGCGAACCGGCAGACCTCTCCTTTCCGTACATGCTCGAACTCTTTTCCCGTATACCGGATATCCCCGGTTTCGAGCCGACCGGCTACCTGACTCCCATTCCCGCCGGAGAGGAGGCCTCGAGCCTGTCGGCCATACTGCTCGATACGGAATACTACGACTTCCTGCGCCGCGGCGTCAGGATTACCGACGGCCTTCCCGTGGCGCGTCCTGAGTTCATCATACCGCTGAAAATGAAGGCCTGGCTTGATCTCTCCGAACGCAGGGAGCGCGGAGAAGAAATCGACAGCCGGGATATCAAAAAACACTTGAAGGACATCCCCAGTCTGTTCAGGATCGTTTCGCCTGCGGCGGAAATCGATCTCCCTGAAAGTATAGCGAACGATATGAGGCTGTTCCTTGATCGGGCCTATTCCCAATCACCGGGCATCGCTGAACTATACGATCGTATCGAATCATTTTATCATCTTAAAAAAAGCGAGGGAACCAAGTAATGGGCATCATTACCGAACAGGCGAAGCGAGTCGTCGAGGACGCGGCCAGGGAGAAGTCTCCCTTGGTGTGGCTCGACAAGACCGGCGAGTTCGCGCCGCTCGCGACCAAATGGATAGAAACGTCGGACGCTTTCCCGTATCCGGTTTTCGATTTCGATGGATTCTCGGTTCGGATTCGATCCTCGACCCAGACGAATTCGCCCGCATCGGCGTGGCGGCCAAGCACCCCGACACCCGGCCGTGAAGGAACTGGAGTCTCTCCTCCGGGGAAACAAATTCTATGAAGCGTGCAAACTGGTCAAAAGCGTGATGAGCGAATTGGTGTCCGTCCCCTGTCGTATGAGGCGTCCTTCATTCTGATGCGGGAGCTTCTTTCGGCGATCGCGCTCGTCAGCGAAGGCCGCGGCGGCGCGTCCCCGGCTGCGCCGGGGACCGCTTGCTCCGCTTGTATCTCAGCCGAGAGCCTCAGCCGAAAGCCTTGCGGAAGGTATCGCAATAGTAGGCGACGTTGTCCCATTCGGCGTCGGGCGGGATGCGGTGGTCGGGACAGGG
>DPXI01000055.1 GCA_003527485.1 Treponema sp.
GTCGTCTTCCAGATGCGCGCGGCCATGGACGAATACCGCAAGAACGGCTTCGCCATAACCCGGCTCCGGCTGACCGGCGGCGCCGTGCGCAGTCCTTACTGGGCGCGCATGATAGCCTCCAACGTGGCGTGCGAGGTCCAGGCCCTGTCGGAGCCGGATTCCGCCTGCATAGGCGCCGCGGCCATCGCGGGGGTCGGCCTCGGACTGTTTCCCGATCACGGATCCGCCGTCCGGGACATGAATCCGGGGTTGCCGGTCGTGCCCTGGGAAGGGGGACTCCGCGATGCGTACGCGGAAAAATTCGATCGCTATACGGAGGGGCTTCCCGCCCTGTTGTCCTTTTACGGCGGAGTTCCGCCATATACCAGCTGAGGAGAAAGGCGTGAAAAAGAGGACTGCCGGATTGTTGCCCCTGTATCTCGAGCTGTACGACAGGGTGGAGCCGGAAGCGCGGGGACGGATGGAAGCCTTCCTGGGAACCGTGGCCGGGGAACTTCGCAACCGGAACATCGAGGTGCTCGATTTGCCCATCTGCCGGCTGAAGGAAGAATTCGCCCGCGCGGTGGCCCTCTGCGAGGCTTCCGGGGTGGACGCCATCATCACCCTCCACCTGGCGTATTCGCCATCCCTGGAAGCCGCGGAGGTCCTGGCGGCCACGGAATTGCCGCTGATCGTGCTGGACACCACCCCTTCCTACGGTTTCGGCCCCGGCCAGAAATCCTCGGAGATCATGTTCAACCACGGGATCCACGGGGTCCAGGATCTCTGCAACCTCCTGAAACGGAAGGGAAAAAAGTTCTTCATCGAAGCGGGGCACTGGCGCGAATCGGACGTGGTGGACCGGATCGCCTCACGGCTCTCCGGCGCGGCCGCCGCGTCGGCGATGCGCGGCGCCCGGGTCGGCAGCGTCGGCGAACCCTTCCCCGGCATGGGCGATTTCGCTCTGTCCCCCGAGCGCCTGAAGGCCGATCTGGGAATGGAAACGGTTTTTTACGATTTCGCCGCCGGCGAAAAGAGGTTGGCTTTTGTTTCCGATGCGGAGGTGGAGGCCGAGATCGCCAGCATCGGCGATACCGTGCTGGCGGACGGGGTTTCCCCGGCGGCCTTGCGGGAGACCGTCCGGATCGGCTTGGCCCTCCGCGGCTGGATGCTGGAGAACGGCCTGACCGCCTTCACGGTCAATTTCCTGGCCACCGATGCCCAGCCGGCCCTGCCGCGCATGCCCTTCCTGGAAGCGTGCTTTTCCATGGCAAGGGGGATAGGCTACGCGGGGGAGGGGGACGTCATGACCGCGGCCCTGGTCGGCGCCCTGCTGTCCGTGCTTCCGGAAACGACCTTCACCGAGATGTTCTGCCCCGACTGGGAGCACGATGCGGTTTTCCTCAGCCACATGGGGGAGATGAACACCGCCCTCATGGCGGACCTCCCCCGGCTCGCGGAACAGGACTTCACCTATACCCGTTCGGAAAACCCCGTTGCCGCCTACGGTCGCCTGAAGACGGGGGACGCGTGCCTCGTCAACCTCGCGCCCGGCGCCGGGGGGCGCTACTCCCTGATCCTGATTCCGGGCAGCATTCCCGAGACGACGGATGAGGACACGATGGGCGACACGGTGCGCGGCTGGTTCAAATCCGCCCTTCCCCTGCCCGAATTTCTGCAGCGCTACAGCCTGGCAGGAGGAACCCACCACATCGCGCTTTCCTACGGGAAGGTGCTCCGTGAACTGGAAACCTTCGCGGCCTTGATGGGCTGGGACCTCGTGGTCATCGCATGAGGCGGACGGGCGGCGCGGGCGGAAGCGCTTCTTTCGACTACAACGCGGCGGACCGGAAGGTCTACGAGGAGCGCATCCGGGATTTCTTGCCCGACCGCATCGCGGACATCCATACCCATGTCTGGCTCGATGCCCACAAGACCCACGATCCGCGGGAATTCGACCGGGTCGTCTCCTGGCCGACCCTCGTCGCGAAGGACAACCCCATCGAGGATCTCGATGCGTGTTACGCCCTGCTCTTCCCGGGCAAGACCGTGACGCCGCTGATTTTTTCCGAGGTCGGCCCCGGCGACGATATCGACGCCATGAACGCCTACGCGGCGGCCTCCGCACGCTCCCGCGGCTACCCCGCCTTGCTGTTCGCGAGACCCGACTGGACGGGCGGCGAACTGTCGGCCAGGTTGGATGCCGGCGGCTTCGTCGGAGCGAAGGTGTATCTGAGCTTCGCCCCTGCCTACCTGCCCCGGGAAGAGATACGGATCTTCGATTTCCTTCCGCCGGAACAGCTGCACGAGCTTGACCGCAGGAAGGCGATCGTCATGCTCCATATCCCGCGTTCCGGCCGCCTGCGCGATCCGGTCAACATCGCCCAGTTGATGGAGATCGAGGCCAACTTTCCCTCGATCAAGCTCGTCGTGGCCCATGCCGGACGGGCTTATTGCGAGGAAGACCTGGGGGATGCCCCGGAACGGCTGGGCGGGACGAGGAATCTCGTATTCGACTTTTCGGCCAACACAAACGCCGCGGTGTTCGCCCGCCTGCTGCGCGCCTTCGGCCCCGACCGCTGCCTGTTCGGAAGCGACCTGCCCATCACGAGAATGCGTATGCGCCGCATCTGCACGGGCGGTCGCTACGTGAACCTCGTGCCCCGCGGCCGCTACGGCGACGTCTCCGGGGATCCGAACATGGCCGAACTCGACCCGCCCAAAGCCGAAAGCCTGTCGCTCTTCTTGTACGAAGAAATCCTGGCGATACGGACAGCCTGCGAAGCGGTCGGCCTTGACCGCGCGGATGTGGAAAAGATTTTCGAAGGAAACGCGCAACGCTTGATTCCGTAAGCGCTGCGCGCCCAGGCCCGGCGCTCCGCGCCCCGGCCTGGCTTCGGCCGCGGGGTCTGTCCCCGAGCGCTCTGGCCAGGCCGCGCGCCCCGGCCTGGCGTCCCGGCCCCGAAGGCCGGGGCAGGCTCATATCACCGTCAGCCGGGCTTCCTTCAGGTCCCGGTCCCGGCTGGAGCTTCCGACCAGGATGCGGAACCTGCCCGGTTCCACCACCTTGTTTCCCGCCGCGTCGATGATCCAGAGATCTTCGGCCTTCAGTTCGAAGCGTACGCGGGCGGCCTCTCCAGCTTGGAGCTTGACTCGTTTCCACGCCTTGAGTTCCCGCCGCGCCCAGGTCGCGCTGGTCACTTCGTCCTCCACGTAGAGTTGGACGACTTCCACGCCCTCCCTGCCGCCGAGGTTAAGCACCTCCGCTTCCACGGAAACCGCCTCATCCCGGCGGATCGCGTCCCGGTCGAGCCGCGGCTCCCCGGTGGAGAACTCCGAATAGCCCAGGCCGAAACCGAAGGAGAATGCCGGGTCCTGAGGCAGGTCCGCGTAGCCCGCGCCGTGCTGGCCCCTGACCGCGTTGTAGAACACCGGCTGCTGGCCGACATGGCGGGGAAAGCTGATGGGCAGCTTACCCGAAGGATTCAGGAGGCCGAACAGGGCCTCCGCGATGGCCGTTCCGCCTTCCATGCCCGGATTGAATGCCTCGAGCAGGGCGGGCGCCTCCATGAGCACGCGCGGTAGCACCAGGGGCTTACTGTTGATCAGAATACCGACCAGGGGCTTTCCGAGTGCCGCCAGCGATTGGAGCAGCTCGATCTGGCCGTCCTGCAATTCCAGGGTGGCAGTGCTCTTGGTCTCTCCGATGTAGTCCAGCCTGTCGCCGACAACGGCGACTATGAGGTCCGCCGTCTCCGGTTCGACCAGGGTCCATCCCGAGGGAAGCAGCCGTCTGATCCCGTCGAGAACCGTGACCGTTGCCGACCGGGGATGCTCCGATCCGCTGGGACCGGTCATCTGTCCGCTTCCCAGGCTCCAGTCGCCCAGCTGGGCAAGGGGAGAATCTGCGTTGGGGCCGACCAGCGCGAGTTTCCTGGGCCGGGATGGATCGAAGGGAAGCAGAGCCATGCCGTCCTTTCGCTCGTTCCTGAGCAGTACGAGGCTTTCCCGGGCAGCCCTGAGGGCAACTTGCCGATGCGCGACGCATCCGACCCGGGTCCGTATCCTCTCCGGATCGCTGAAGCCCGGATTCTCGAACAGGCCCATGCGGAATTTCAGGTTCAGCACTCGGCGTACCACCGCGTCCAGCTCCGCTACGGACAGCAGCCCGCGCTCCAAGGCCTCCCGGCAACCGTCGAAAAATTCGGGAGTGGCCATGATCAGGTCGTTGCCGGCCTTCAAGGCCACCGCGGCGGCTTCGGCGTAATCGGCGCAGATGCGCTGGTTGTCGACCAGGTGGCCGACGTTGTTCCAGTCGGTGACCAGTATCCCCTTGAAGCCCCATTCCTCCTTGAGGACGGTGGTCAGGAGCCAGCGGCTGGCCGTGCTGGGCACGCCGTCTATGGACTGGTAGCCGGTCATGAAGGTCATCGCACCGGCTTTCGCGGCCCGCTCGAAAGGAGGAAGGAAGGAAGAACGGAGTTTCCGCGTACTCAGTTCGGCCTCCGACGCGTCGCGTCCCCCCAGGGTCTCCGAATAGCCGGCGTAGTGCTTGGCCGTGGCCAGGACGGCGTCGGGGTCGGAAAGACCCCTGCCCTGGTAGCCGCGGATCATGGCAACCGCCAGCTCTCCGATCAGCAGCGGATCTTCGCCGAAGGTCTCCCCGATGCGTCCCCAGCGTAGGTCCCGGGCAAGGCAGAGCACCGGGCTGAAGGTCCATTTGAGGCCCGTCGCCCTCATTTCGACGGCGGTCACCCGGGCGGCTTCTTCAAGGAGTTCCGTATCCCAGCTGCAGGCCATGGCCAACTGGGTCGGAAAAATGGCGGCCCCGGCCCAGAAGGAATGGCCGTGAATACCGTCGTCGGCCAGAAGCACAGGGATGCCCAGCCTGCCGCTCATGGAAGCCTTGAGGGCGGCGTCCGCATCGGACCCGTTGATGTGGAGCAGGGAACCGACATGGTAATCGCGGATGAGTTCGATGTAGCGGCCCCGGCCGTCCAGCTGCATGAGCTGGCCGATCTTTTCTTCGACCGTCATGCGCCCGAGAAGCATTTCTACCTTTTCGGCGGATGACGGGTACGGTTCTGTGGACATGGATGCCTCCGGCTACGGAAGATAGCACGGAGTCCGCTTGATGATAAGCCGAGATCGGCGAAATATTGATCATAAAGAGCAATACTATTGATTGAGAAGGGCGAAATATCTGATTGTTATTGTAGTTATCGATCATTATCCGCTTATTACTTAAGGAATCTCCAGTCATGAAAGGCATATGCGTTTATAATCTGTCGCATATCCGGAGAACCATAAGCAAGGATTACCGCATATTCCCGGCTTGATGGTCATGAACGGAAATGAGGATGCGGGTGGAGACGGCTGGCGCGGACAGCCATCGGAAGGCGGAGGCAATGCATTCGACGGATAAATATCGAACCGATGATCACGACCGCCTGATGCGCAGCAAGTATGTGGGCAACTTCAGGAATATACCCGAAATGTCTGCCGATTAGGACGACATCGCGACCGGAACGATCCAACGGCCAGGCGGATTCGGGCAAGAACCGAACCGCCCTTGCAGGATCCGCCATGAACGCGGCGGGGGCCTGCGGAGACGCCCCCTCAGTCCGCCATCATCGCCAGCAATTTCCTCATAGTATTCAGGTTCCTCGTGGTGCAGGGCACTCCGAGCTTCTTTTGCAGGTAATTGTTCGAAAATCTGGTTTCCCCGTAGCCGTCGGCGCAGTATATGTAAGCGGTATCACCCACCACCGCGATCTTCTCGGCGTCGGTATTGAGGCTCCGAAGCTCGTCGACCCGATCCGCCTCCGGCCGATCGCCCAGCACGGTGATATAGAGCTTCTTCCCACCGTCGTCCCCGAAGGGCAGCGAGTCGAGCATCCTTTCCAGATCCGCCTTCGTCTTCACGAAGGCTTCGATCTCCAGTCCCATCCTGGACCGGATGATATCCTTGATGCGAAGTGCGAGCTCGCGGACGTCGTCCGAATCGCTTTCGAAGATCGCATTTCCGCTCTGAATGTACGTGCGGATCTTTTCGAAACCGAATTCCGCCATCAGGGCCTTCAAGTCGTCCATCTTCAGGACTATGCCGCCCACGTTGATGCCCCTGATCAGAACGAGGTAACGCGTCATGCTCTGCCCTCCGCGGCTTGGGTCCATCAGGTACCGTACCCGTCTTGTCCGGAATCCGCAAGCCGGCAGGACGGCGGCCGAGGAACGGCTTACAGAAAATTTCGAGCTCCGAGCAAATTTCGAGCTCTGACCCCTTCGCGACCACTGTCGCGCTGACCCCTTCGCGTCTACCGCTGAGCCCGGAGCGCTGACCCGGCGCATGCTCCGGCACGTGCTCTGACCCCGGTACGCTGGCGCGACTTCGCGCCTCATGCCCACGTTGTCCGGGCCGCGCCGGCATTGGAGCCCTTTTCCGGGGTAAAAGCTCGTTCGGGGTGCCGGTCGCCTGGCTCGGCGAGATTTATGATCACGCCGGAACTGAATTGGCTACGGAGGGGCTTTATTCTTCATGTAATGCCAAGACCAGGAGGTATAGCGACTTTTTCTTATTAAAAACAGGTATATCCAGTGTGCGTTGGGACAAATGATGAGTACGAGTTGCATTATGCCAAATATTAACGGCGACTTTGCTGGAAATCGATAGTTTTCAGCAACGTCGCTGTTGATTAAATTTCTGCAGCACCTATTTCTCCAACATCAATTCCCAAAGCCCGACGTCCAGCCAACGGCCGAATTTCTTACCCACTTCATGCATGACGCCGACGCGGACGAACCCGCATCTCACGTGCAGCCGTTCGCTCGCCTCATTGCCGGTAACGATGCGGGCAAGTAAGACGTGGAAGCCCGCGCTCCTCGCATGGGCCAATACAGCGTCCATGAGGAGGGTGCCGACCCGGCGGCCGCGCGCGTCGGGTCGGATGTAGAACGAGGTCTCGCCCGTCGCGTCGTAGGCGCAGCGGTCTGACCAGCGCGAGAGGCTCGCCCAGCCGAGAGCGGCGCCGGCGCAGGAAGCGGAGGGAGGGATCCCTTCCTCGCCGACGAGGTCGACGCTTCCCACCCAAGCCGGATCCTCGGCGATGAAGGCGGAAAAGCGTTCATCATGGGTTGCCAGCCAGATGGCCCTGTCGGCGACTGTCTTGGGTTCGGTGTCGAAGGTTGCGGTGGTGGTCCGCACGGCGTCGTCGTAGATCGCGGCGAACGCGAGGGCGTCGTCAGGCATCCCGCGGGTATGCGCTCGGATGCGGCGGATGCGAAGGTCAGGTATGGGTTCCATGTAAGAAATATAGCCTCCAATGACGGAAGGGGACAGACCCCGAAGGTTGCGGTCGCNNAGGAGTCGATAAAAGAATCGGGAGCATTCTGGGAATGAGATGGACGGGCACTTTTGGTGCCAGGACTGGCCCGGGCTTCGGAAGGTGTTACATTAAATCAAAAAGAATATAAAGCCTGATCGGATCTATCCCTGTTACGGATGTCAAAAATTGATCGATTGGGCCATAAGTATGGCTTTGGAGAGGCTGTACTTGCTTCAGATTGTACTCAGGTTCAGATCAATAGTAAGATCGAGTGGTCGGGAAGCAGGATATCGAGACCGGGTGGCATCGGATCGACGATATCCGACCTGCCGCATTTTCGATGGAACAAGCCCCCGAAACACCACTCTTTAGGTAAGTTGACTAGATTTGCCCTGACGGGATTCATGTCGATATAGCCGAAGGTATGAAAAAGATCGGATAGATCAGCAAGTACCCGCGAATAGAAACGCCCTCCCCAGAAGCTCCCGGTGATCTGATGGATGCGGTTGTAGGTCATGGCAAAAACACCCTTGATCCATTGCATGATCCTGGAAAGATTGGCGCTCTCGTGGGGTTTGATGATGAAGTGGACATGATTTCCCATGATCGAGAAATTTTCGATGGAGAAGCGGTACCTTCTCTTCGCCTTGGCTACGATGCCAAGGAAGAGGACTTTCGTCCGTCGGCTTTCCAAGGTCATCTCCTTTCGGTGGGTACGCGCGGTTACGTGGTACCGTGCGTCAGCCTTTAATATACGGGGCTTTCTCATACATGAAGAACGGGGCGATGGTGCATGGTGCTTCGATACCAGGAGCAAGAAGGGGTCTGTCCCCGAAGGAAANNGTTGACGGTCTGTCTGTCCCCGAAGGAAACGTTGACGGCCACAGGCGATTACCACTACAATCCTTTCGGATTATCGGGGATGAGGGGATACTTTTTACTCTATGACATCGTATCCATCGTCCTCGGCGTCTCGGCCACCTTCGTCGTGCTGATCCTATATATCAAAACCCGTAATCCCCGGTTAGCCGCATACCTGTGGGTTGACCTTTTTGTTGCTCTCATCGTCCTCGCGGTATCTTTCGATCTCTATTGCGAGATTGCCGGACAAATGACATCCCTTCGGCCGGTCATCTGGCATTCCGTGGAATTCTCGGTCTGCGCGCTATGCTTCTTCATCCCGCGGATGTGCAGGCGGGAGAAGTCGGAGCCATGGGAACTGATGGTCGAACGGGGCTTCGCGGCTAGCGCGATCGTACTTGCGCTATCCTTTGCCGTATTTTTCATCTTCCTGTCCTCCCGGACCTGGATATTTATCTTTCTATATATCCTGGCCTATCTGGATCTGAGCCTCGTTTCCACCTATTTCTTCCTGAGCGTGCTCAAGACCCGGAAGCCAGCCGCCCGTTCATCGAAGCTTCGCCATTACCAGATGGCCGTGCGCTTCACCGGGTGGGCCACCCTGGTTCTGCTTCCCTTCTTCCTGATCACCGATTTTTTCGGATGGTTGCTCCCCTTTTTCAGCACGGTGATACCACCCGGTTTTACCCTACTGCCCGCCTTCTATATCTTCATGAGCCTCGGAATCCTATTCGGATCGGCGCTCGAAATTCTTGAACCGGGAGCGGCGCTCGAGCCGATGACCGCGGACGATGATTTCATCAGAACCTACGGACTCACCAAGCGCGAAGCCGAGATAGCCCCCCTGGTACTTCAATGTTTCAGCTATAAGGAGATCGGGGCGCGCCTCTTCATCTCCCCGGGAACGGTGAGGTCCCATCTTACGCATATCTACGAAAAGACCAGGACGAAAAACCGACTGGAACTTTCAGGCCTCATCCAGGCCGACCGGCGCAACAAAGCCGATCGGCGCAGCCAGGCCGAATAAGGCATCCCGCTTTCCCGGCTCAATTTCGCCATATATACGTTTCGTCAGATGTTCGCCCATCGATCGGGTGGTACCGTAGGCGCATGGACCTGCGTCCGTACTCAGATCGAATGGGGAGAGCCGCTCATGATAAACCCGAAGGTTCCGCTTACACTTCCGATCGCTGCCGCCATACTCTTCGCCTTGTCGTTGACGGCCTGCCCGTCGACCTCCGCCAAACCTGGTCCCGATCCGGACCCGGTGGTCACCGAGAAGAATCTGGTCCTCGAACAGCTCCAGATCGATACTACGCCCGGCGCGCGCCTGAAGAAGGACGGGACCGCGATGACGGAGGCGGACAATCCCCTGGGAAAGGAAGTGACGAACCTACAGAAGATCGATGAGATTTTCGTGGTGTCGGGGGACAATTCCGTCCAGCTCCTCAATCAATCTTCCTCGGGTTCGTACGAAGCCCTGTCGGTCGCATCGTCCGAACTGGCACAGTCTTCCGGCTTGATCAAGCGACCGGTCGCCGCGGATATGGACGGGGACGGCAAGCAGGAAATCGTGACGGCGGTATTCGCGCCGATCGCGGGCACCATCAGCTTCTACCGTATCGCTGACGGAAGCTCCTATTCGATGACCAATATGACCCCGACGCCCATTACTTGGAATAAGAGCAGAACCTACACCGACATGAACGATATCACCAGCTACTCCAGCGATTTGGGCAAAACCCGAATCTGGAACCACACCATCGACATCGCCGCCGCGGATCTTGATGACGACGGGATGGATGAGATCGCGTTGACGTCAGAAGGAAGGCTGTACATTCTCGATCACGATTTTTCCCTGATGGCGACCGAGGATTTTTCGGCAGTTTCGGGATCGAACGCGGAATCTCAGATTCTCCGGGTGGAATGCGGTGACCTCGACGAGGACGGGAAGGCCGAGATAATCGTTTCCAACGGTACCTGCGACGCCTACAAGACAGCCCAGATATCCATTCTCAGGATGGGAAGCGGCACCGCGCTTGCTACGATCCTGGACGGGAGGCCCGCCAGCGCCGCGTCGACCAATCTACGTTCGGCGGAGATCGCCATCGGTGACGTGGACGGGGACGGAAGACCGGAGGCGGTATTCGCCGGCCTGAAGGATGATGCCGGGACCTGCGCCACGATCGTAATGGATATTTCGGTCTCAGGCGGCGTATTGCTGGATTCGTTCCTGAACGTAATCAAAACGGATGATTTGAACAGCGGAGTCCAAGCCTATTGGGGCTTGAACGGGGAATGGATGGGAGCCCGGGATATGGACGCCATGATCCCCATCCTGACCCTGGCCGATCTGGACGGGGATGGCACGGATGAGATCGTAGCCAATGACGATATCCTCCAGTTGACTTATACGGCCGCCTCGTCGACTTATTCGCTCGATTACGCGTTCGGCGCGTCGAGCGACGAAACGCTGCGGAGTGGCCTCGTGACCGTCAATATTCCCGGTTGGGGGAATATCTGGGGCTATCGGGCTCCCGATACCGCCTACTTCAACCAAGCGAAAGCCGGGGACCTGAACGGGGACGGAAAGGAAGAGATCGTCGTACTGGATTACTTGAGGGGCAAGCTACGGCAGTACGGCTACAATCCGAACTCCGACAGTGTGGAGAAGGGCGCCGACATCACGATAACCGGCGCTCAATCCCCCTACCTCTGCCTCGCCGACGTGGACGGCGACGGCGCGGTGGTCCGCTACAAAGGCCATTCCGTGGCCTTCTCCGCGCCGATCGTGATCGGCGTCATCAGCTCCCCGCCGTATTGGGACAAAACGGACGCTTCCGGCAATCCCATCCAGGACACGGGCGATATGGGCACCGTGTTCGGCGTCACGGCAGGCGCCGAGGTGGAAGCGGGGGCGACAGTCGGTTTCGCGGTGGGGGCGACCATCGGGGAAAAGCTGAGGGTTCCCGTCATATCCAACGGCGAGGAGTC
>DPXI01000127.1 GCA_003527485.1 Treponema sp.
GTCGGCGGCGTCGTCTGGCTGGACGGCCCCGTCGACGCGGCGGCGATCGCCGGCGGCTTCCTCGTCCTCTGCGCCCAAAGCGGCTGCGTCGGGCGGATCACGGACGCAGGAACGGCCGAGCGTCTCACGGAAACCGCGGAGGAGACTGTCCTCGGGGGGATGGAAAGGATCGCGGTCCAGACCGCCGCCGCCGGGGCGCCCATCGCCTTCGCTGCGACGGGAGGGGGTGAAACCGGGCAGGGTCGGCTGTTCGTCTGGCGCGCGGGGACGGGGGACCCTTCGACCGCGGTGTTGGCGGAGACCGTGGATCAGCCGGGACTGGCGTACGCCTCCGCTCCGGCCTGGCTGGCCAGCGGCGTCCTGGCCAGCGGCGAACTGGCCGGTAGCGTGCTGGTCTCCGACGGAGCCGCCCGCCTGCTCGCTTCATTCGGCGAGCCCTGAGCTCCGGCGGAGTTCAGCCCTGCATCACGCGGTTGCGGCCGGAATCCTTGGCACGGTACAGGGCAGCGTCCGCGGCGGCTACGGCCGCGGCGGGGGCCGAGGCAACGCCCAGCCGCGTGCAGAACCAGCCGATGCTGACGGTAACCTTGATGACGGCGTCGGCGTAGCGGAATTCGGTCGTTTCGATCCGTTCCCTCAGGCGTTCGCAGAAGGTTCCCGTATGGGCCTCGCCGCTTCCGCGCAGGACGACGGCGAATTCCTCGCCTCCATAGCGGGCGACCAGGTCGCCTGCGCGGATAGAGGAGGACAGGATTCCGGAAAGTTGGGCGAGGACCTGGTCGCCCGCCTGATGGCCCCAGCTGTCGTTGATGGTTTTGAAGCGGTCGATGTCGATCATCGCGAAGCAGATATCCTGCCCTTCGGCCGCGAGCCGGTCCAGGTGGGACATGATGGCCGCATGGTTGAAAAGGCCCGTCAGGCTGTCCCTCCGCGCGTCGTCGATGAGGCCGATTTCGCGATTCTGGACGCGCTTGCGCATGCTGTTGAAGCTCCGGATGAGCCCGTCGAGCTCGTCGCCGGTATGGATGGCGATTTCCCGCGAATAGTCGCTCTCCGCCATCTCGTCGGCCGCGGCGATGAGCAATCGAAGGGGACGATGAATGCGCGCGGCGAGCAGGAAGGATAAACAGAGAGCGAGCGCGGAAACGGCCGCGGCCATGAGGACGGCGAACCGGAGCAGCGTCTCAAGGGGTTTGAGCATGATGTCGCCGTTCAGTTCGACCACTAGGCCCGCCTGGATTTGTTCCAGGTACGAGTAGGCGGCGAGGGTCCTTTCTCCTTTCGGATCGATGTAGGTCGTGATACCGTGGCCTCCGGCGGCCGCTCCGCGGGCCGCTTCGTTGTCCATCCTCCCGTCTCCCGCCGTTCCCGAAGTATCGCGCGGAAGGATGAGGTGGGCCTGGTCGTCCACCAGGTAGGTGGAACCGAGGCCGCCGCGGTTGTGCGCGGTCAGGACCGATTCGAAGCGGCTCAGGGTGATGAAGGCGGCGAAGACGAAAACCTGCCGGTCCGGCGTCGTGAAGCGGGCCGCGACCGTCATCACGGGGCGTCCCTTGTTCCTGCCCGTGAAGAAACCGGTGATGCCGACCCCCGTTTCCAATGCGTCCNNCGGAGGGGACGCCGTCGAAGATGGCGGTGACCCCCTTGACCATCGCGATCCGGCTGTCGAGCCATTCGCGGAGGGCGGCGTCCTGCTGGTCCCGGTAACGGCCGACAAGTTCCAGCCCGAGGTTGTACGTCTCTTCCCTCGTCTTAAGCGATATCGAGAGGGCGAGCGCGAAGGCGAAAACGGCGACGAGGGCGAAGGAATACAGGAATTGGCGCCTGAAGATCCGCGATTCAAGCAATTCCCTCATATGGGCCCTATCCCCTTTAGCCACGCTTTTCCCTCGGCTTGAGCTCCTGGTCCCCGCTTTTTACGTAGACGAGGGTGTCCGGCGGCACCGATTCGGTGACCCAGACATTACCTCCGATCACCGACCCGCGTCCTATCGTCGTCTCGCCGCCAAGGATGGTCGCGCCCGCGTAGATGGTCACGTCGTCCTCGATCGTCGGGTGCCGCTTGTTGTCGGCCTCGCTCTTGCGCACGCTGAGCGCGCCCAGCGTGACGCCCTGGTATATCTTGACGTTCCGGCCGATCAGGGTGGTTTCGCCGACCACGACTCCCGTGCCGTGGTCGATGAAGAAAGACTCGCCGATGGTCGCGCCGGGATGGATGTCGATGCCGGTCCTGCCGTGCACGATTTCGCTCATCATGCGGGGGATCAGGGGAAGGTCTTTGGACCAGAAGAAGTGCGCGATGCGGTGGACGGCGATGGCCTCCAGTCCCGGGTAGGCGACGACGACCTCCTCCACGCTCTTGGCGGCGGGGTCTCCCTTGAATGCCGCGGCCACGTCCAGGGAAAGGATGCGGCGGATCTGCGGAAGCTCGGCGAAGAATTCCTTCACGATGCGGGCGGCCAGGTCGCGGCAGCCGGCGCCCTCGCAGGCGAAGCGGCCGTTGCGGCAGGAGAAGGACAGGCTCTTTTCCGTCTCCCGCATGAGTTTCCGCGCGGTACGGTGCACGCGCTCGGCGGTGACGTTCGCCAGGCTTCCCTCGTCCGCCGATTCCTCTTCGCGGAAACCCGGAAAGAGCAGGGCGTCGATATCCCGCAGGATGTCCGCGACGGCTTCCTGGGAAGGCAGGTTGGGGCCCCCCGCGTGGTTGATGAGCCCGTAGGCGCCGTAGGATGAGGTCAGGGCTTCTATGCTCCGGTAGAACGCGTCCATCAATTATCCGCCTTGTTTTCCCAGCATTCGGCGTATCGCGGCGATCGGGCCGCTTTCGAAGAAAAGTCCGAGTTCCCGCGTCCGCTCCCTGGCCGCGGCTTCCCCGAGCGCCACGAGCCGCCTGGCGCGGGCGAAATCGAAGGGGCTGGTGCCGTCGTCCGCATGCAGGGTGAGCGTCGCCCGGTCCACCGCGTCGCGGTCCATGCGGGCGGTCGCGATCTCGAAGGCCCGGTAGACGATGACGGGAACCGTCTTGAAGGTTTCCGGCTTGACCCGCCGGATCCCGAACACGTCGACCGCGAGCACGCGGGAAAAGCCGGCTTCCCGGGCGAGCCGCACCGGCAGGTTGTCCACCAGGCCACCGTCCGCGAGCAGCCGATCGCCGTAGCCCACCGGGTCGAAAAAGGCGGGGAAGGCCATGGAAGCGCGTATCGCCTTGGCGACCGAACCTTCGGAAAGGATCACTTCCTCCCCGCTGGCGAGGTCCGCGGCGTTGCAGAGGAAGGGGATCCGCGTCCGGTCGAAGCTGGCGCCGCCGGAAAGCTTTTCAAGCACTTCAAGGACCTTGTTTCCCGAATCGATGCCCGGCCGGGTTGCCAGGTTGCCGAGGGCCTGTCCCGTCCTGATCAGCTTGGCGAAGGGATTGCCCGAGGCGGGAAAGGCGAAGCCGTCCAGGTATTTCCTGATGTCGAAATCGTCCAGAACGAAACGCTCGAGCTCGGCGGCCGACATCCCGCAGGCGTACAGGCCCCCGACGATGGCGCCCATGGACGTGCCCACGATGAGCGAAGGCGGCGGCATTCCCATGGCTTCCAGGACTTTGAGCACTCCGATGTGCGCTATGCCCTTCGCCCCGCCGCCGGACAGCGCGAGCGCCCAGCGCGGCTTTCGTTTCGACCTCATCGGTCGACTATACCCTGTCGGCGCCGGAGGGGAAAGCCGCCTTACGGCTAAAAAAGGTTCGATACGGGCGGCCGCCTGCGCCATGCATCTTTCCGCAAATACGCAATTGCGGTATCATGCAACAATGCCTATCGAATTCTCCACCTCCGAATCCGCACGGGTTCGCGTCCGATTCTCCTACGTCGCCGAGCTCCTGTTCGCCGCGGAATTCATGTCCGGCGGTCTCCTCGTCCGGGCGGGCATAGACGAGGATTGGCGCGAGCGCCAGCGCGCGCTCCTCCCGGAACGCGCGCGCGCCTACCTCGACCTGGTCAGCGGTTTTTCCTGCCCGATACTTTCCCTACTGGATTACGTCACGTTCACCGGCGAACTGGACGATGCTGACGCCTTTTTCTCGCGCGTGGCCGCGGAACCCATCGACCGCTTCCTTTACGTTCTCCTGAACGGGGACCTGGGACAGGAAACCGTCGCGGCCTGCCTCGCGGATCCCGCCGGAGCGGCCGCGGAGACGGGCAAGCTCAGCACGTTTTCGCGGATGGGCGCGGACGATCTGGTCGCCCTCTTCGCCGAACCAGAACGATTCCGGACCGAACTCCTCCAATACGTGTCCGCGAACCGGACCGAAGCCTTCGATCGGAAGATCGCCGAATTGAAGGGCCGCTACGATGATCGCTGCCGGGCGGTGGAGGCCCGGCTCGCCCGCAAGCATCCGATCGAGGTGGCGGAGGAATTCAAGAAACGCGTATTCGAGCGGCGCGAATATCGCGATTACCTATTCGTTCCTTCCTGGTTCATCGGCCGCCTGAACATCACCAGCGCGGTGGGGGACTCTTTCCTGTTCGCCTTCAATATCGATCCCGAAACCGAAGGCGACAACCGCGAAGGCGACGCCATCGCGGCAGGCTTGAGGGTGGTCGCCGACCGCAGCCGGCTGGAGATCCTCCGTCTCCTGGCCAGCGGACCGAGCTACGGCAAGGAGATCGCTTCGCGCCTCTCCCTCACGACCGCGACCGTCTCGCGCCACTTGGACCAGCTGAAGGCCGCGGGCCTCGTGACCGAGGAGAAAGCCGACAACCAGAACGTGAAGCTGGTGCGCCTGAACGCCGAGGGCGTGGAGGTCCTC
>DPXI01000038.1 GCA_003527485.1 Treponema sp.
CACCAACAAGCGGCTCGCGGGTTTCTCCCGCATCCACCGGGTGGAAATCCACCACGAGCCTTTCGAAAAGACCGCGACGCAGAAGATCAAGCGCTTCCTGTACCCGCTCAAGGACAAGAAGAACTGATGGCGGAGTGGACGGCCCCCGAACTCAGGGCCGCCTGCGCCTCCCGGAAACGCTTGGCTAGAACGGGAAGTATTTCCACCGCCACCATGGGATGGGCCTTCACGAAGGCCATGAATTCCCAGCTCGCCAGCATCAGGCTGACCGTGGGCTCGGTGGCTACGACGTCCATCGGCCGCGGCGCGCCGTCGATGACCGTTATCTCGCCCAATACGTCGCCCGCGCCGTTGGAAGCTACCGGATGGTGCTGCCCGTCCGCCGCTTTCATGCGTACTTCCACGGCGCCCGAGACGATGATGTAGAGACCGATTCCTTCGTCCCCCTGCTTCATGAGGAATTCGCCCGCCTTGAAATCGCGCTCGACGCAGATGGCGGCGAGCCCTTCGATATTGCGGCGCGATACGTCGCGGAAGAGCGGAACCTTCGAGAGAGCGTCTTCCTTCTTCATGCGCGCATCCTCCTCGTGCTTCCACCCGGAATTGTAGGGGAACGGCGGGATGCCGTCAAATTCAGCTCTTCACCGAACCTGCCGTCATGCCCGCGAGGAAATAGCGCTGGGCGACCAGGTACATGATCAGGATGGGAAGCGAGCCGAGCATGCTCATCGCCATCATTTCGTTCCACTCGTAGGCGTGCTGCCCCATCAATTGCTGGATGCCGATCGGGACCGTGCGCATCGCGGTAGTCTTGGTGAGCGTGAGCGCGAACAGGAACTCGTTCCACGCCAGCAGGAAGGTATACACGCCGGTGGCGACGATGCCGGGTATCGAAATTGGCACCAACACCCGCCGGAGGGCGAAGAAACTCGATCCCCCGTCGACCATCACCGCCTCGTCCAGTTCCTTGGGCAGGGTATTGAAGTAACCCGTCATCATCAGGATCGCGTACGGCAGGGTGAACACCATATACGTAAAAATCAGCGCGAAGTAGGTGTCGTACATCTTGATGGCGACCACGAGTCCGAAATAGGGAATCAGCAGGGTGATCGGAGGGACCGTCTGGGTGCTGATGATGAAGAGGTTCAGCGGCTTCTTCAGCTTGAAAGAAAAACGGCTGAACCCGTAACCCGACAGGATCGCCACGAACAGCGTCAGGAGCGTGACCACCGAAGCGACCAGATAGCTGTTCAGGAAGAACCGGACCTTCGCGGGATTGCCGAAAATAGCCCGATACGCCTTCATCGTGAATTCTTTGGGGAACAGCCTCGGCGGAAGCGAGAATATTTCAGTATTCGACTTAATGGAGCTGAAGAACATCCACAGCACGGGAAAGCTCGCATATATCAGGCCGATTGCCAGCCCCGCATAGGTGACGGCGGGGATGATCCATCCGCGTCTGCTTCTTTGTGCCATGCCCTAGTCCCTCGCCTTCTGATGCTTGACGTAGAAAAACGCAACGCTCATGGATAGAACCAAGATGATCACCGCGCTCGCGGAAGCCTGCGAGAACTTGTAGGTGCTGAAAGCCAATTTATAGGTGAAGGTGCCCAGCATCTCGGTCGCGTGGATGGGACCGCCGCCGGTGGTCATCCAGACCAGAGGAAACACCTGCATGGTCCAGATGAAATCCAGCATCGCGATGCTGATGATGATCGGCGATAATTGGGGGATCGTGATATGCCGGAACTTCTGGACCTCGTTCGCCCCGTCTATGATCGCCGCTTCGTAAAGTTCATTGGGAATACCCTGCAGACCGGCGAGGAGGCTGACCATGTAGAAAGGGTAACCGGCCCAGATATTCACAAAAGTCACGGCGTGGAGGGCAGTACTGGTCGACGAGAACCACTCGATATTGGTCCCCGTGATTTTGAGGATACTCAACGCATAGTTGATGACGCCGCTAGGATTCAACAGCAGGCGCCAGATGATGGCGATGATAGTGGCGGTGAATACCCACGGCATGATGTAGAAAACCCTGAGGATGCTCTTCATGATCGGAGCGACGATTTTTGAATTCAACAGCATGGCGAAGCTCAGGCCGACGAGCAGGTGGAAAATCACGCTCATGACGGTAAAATACAGGGTATTGCCCAAGGAAATCCTGAACGTCCCGTTCGAGACCACGGACGCGTAATTCTTGAGGCCCACGAAAGTCGGGTCCGGATTCATGATCACGTTGTCCATGAATGAATAGCGGACGACGACGATTATGGGGAAAAGCATCAACATCGCCAGAAGCGCGATCGTCGGTGCCTGGTATAGATACGGCGCGATGGCGCGCTTGGCTTTATACGACAACAATGGTCGTGTGGATCCAACCTTCACCTGGAATGCCATGAGTCCTCTCTCTTGTCTGCATTATACAGGCTACGCGACACTCCGTATCGCGTAGCCTTAAAAACTTGGTTCCGGATCAATGGGTATTGAAAATCCGCGAATGCGGATTCTCAATACCCTGTCAGAACGAAGCGAGCCATTTTCCCTGGGCTTTCGCGGCGGCGGCTTCGGCCGTCTGCTTGCCTTCGAGCATCATCTGGATTTCCTCGTCGAACATCCGCATCAGTTCTTCGGCGACCGGCAATCCCGTGAATTCGTTGGCGAGCTGTCCGGACTGGAAAATCTCGAAACCTTTGGTGAACAGGGCATCGTTGGCGAACCAGTCGGGTTTCGCTTTCACGTTGCCGGGGAAGGCGTGGGCGATGGATACGAGCTTGCTGTTCACTTCGGGACTCATCAGATAGGAGACCAGCTTCCAGGCTTCAGCCTTGTGCTTGCTGTTCTCGGCGATGCCGATTCCCCAGGCGGCGTAGGGCAGGCCCCTGCGGCCGGTGTAGCCTTCGGCGGCGGGAAGCGCGGTGACGGCGAATTTCAGGGCGGGATTCCGCTCACGGATCATGTTGATGTGGGCGAGGGTATCGACCATCATGCCGATGCGGCCGTTGACGAATTCCTCCACCTTGTCCTGTTCCTGTTTGGCGAAGGATCCGGGGGAAATCAGGCCTTCCTTGTACATGGAATCGATAAACTTGAGGGCGCTGATCACTTCCGCGTTCGTCAGGTCGGGCTTGCCGTCCTTGAGCATGCTCTTGCCGGAGGCCCAGACCCAGGACATGACGTCATTCTGGACGCCGTTGGGGGACTGCAGGGAAAGCGGAAGCACCCAACCGTACTGGTTCTTCGCAGGATTCGTCATCTTCCTCGCGGCTTCCAGGAACTCGGCCCTGGTCGTCGGCAGCTTCGCGATCCCGGCCGCCTTGAGCAGGTCCTCGTTGATGAAGATCGGATAGACGAAGGAAGCGACGGGGAACATGTAGCTCTTGTTGTTGAGCTTGATGATGGCGGCGATCTGGCTGGCGTCATATTTGCTTTCANNCCGGTGACGATCTGATCGCGGGTATTGGAATACGGGCCGCTTATCAACTTCACTTTGATCCCGGGATTCTGGGCTTCGAACGAATCCATGATTCCGCGGAAAGAACCCGCGGGAAGTTCCGGGTCCCACCACTGGATGAATTCGATGGTGACGGGCTCGGCGGATTTCGCGCCGGCGGAAGCTTTGGAATCCTCTGCGCCTTTTGCCCAGCCGAACGATGAGATGAGTACGAGCGAAAGAATCAGGACGACGGCTTTCTTCATGCGATTCTCCTTTCGATAGTCTTGGGCGATTCTCACTCCGGTCAGGGTAGGATCACCTCCAGCTCAGTATCCAGCCAGATTTTCCAACTGTCAAGCATAATATGAATAAATATTAACACTATTATATGTTCATATTTATACATTTATTCCGTTGACTTCACAAATAACCTCTGATATGCTCCCATATGAACATAAGTAATGTACATACGGAGCTGTTATGGGCGAGCGCATCGTTTTAGGTCTCGGAAACAACACCGACTACGAAATCGTGTGGGACTCCCGGATCATCGAACAACTCATCGTCGAATACGGCATCTCCGCCTCCGAACTCAGCGTCGACAAACCCATCTCCGACGGCAGGGACCTGCTGGTATCGATCCTGGGTTTTTTAAGGGACGAGCATGGCGGGGAGCGCTTCGTCGATTCGCCGCTGGTAATAGAAGATTTCGCCGGCCGCTTCAAGAACAAAGTCACCATCGGCGGCACGTCGGTCCGCGCGGCGATCGCGATGCGGAAGCTGGGATTCACCTCCGCGCTGCATCTGGTGACCATCAACGAACACGTCCGGAGGCTGATTCCCCCGGACAGCCCCTGGGTCTGCAGCAACGACAAGGACAGTTCCTATCCGCACCTGATCATCCAATTCGCCGCGGGCACGCGCGTCGAAGCGGGAGACATAGCGATCCATACCAAGAGGGCGAACCGCATCATCTACGACAACGATCGCGACAATATCGCCATGGAGTTGAATCCGGACTTCGCAACCCTGGTCTCCGATGCCCGGGTCTTCCTGATCTCGGGTTTCAACGCCATGCAAAACAGCGAGCTGCTCGCGGACCGCTTGAGGAAACTCCGGGGAATCATGCGCTCCCTGCCGCCCGAGGCGATCGTTTTCTACGAAGACGCATGTTTCCATAATCCGGCGCTCAGCGCGCAAGTCCGCGGGGCGCTGACGGATCGGATCCAAATCCATAGCCTGAACGAGGACGAACTCCAGGGATACCTGGGCAGAAGCATTCAGCTGCTGGATCCGGTAGAAGTGCTTGCGGCAGTGAGGGACCTGCACCGGATGCTCAAGGTCCCCGCGTTGATGATCCATACCCGATACTGGGCGCTGGCTTTCGGATCGCAGGCTAGTCGGTATGCGGAAGCCTTGAAGGGGGGAATCACCATGGCGACCTCCCGGTTCCGATTCGGCGATGATTTTACTCCCGCCGAATATGCGGAAACCGAAGCATTGCCTCCGGAAGAAACAGGCGCGGAATTCTCCGCCGCCATCAACGGACTGGGGGGAGGCATCGTCTCCTGCCTCCCCTCCGTCCGGGTCAAAGAGAAGAAGGTGACGACCGTTGGTTTGGGAGATGCCTTTGTCGGGGGATTCCTGCCGGCATTGGTTAAAAGATAGAGCAAGCGCACAGAAGGAGCACACTGATGAGTATCGTAACGAATAAGCAGCTGCTGGATCGCGGGTTGGCCGGACACTACGCCGTGGCCGCTTTCAATACCAACAACCTGGAGTATACCCAGGCGATCCTGCAAGCGGCGACCGAATTGAACGCTCCGGTCATCATCGAAGCGGCCAAGAGCGAGATCGACTACATGGACGGCTACGTTTTCGTCGCCATGGTCAGGGCGATGGCCGAGAAGCTGCCGATTCCGGTGAGCATCCACCTGGACCACGGTCCCTCGTACGAAGAAGCCATCCGATGCCTGCGGTACGGCTTCACTTCCGTCATGTACGACGGTTCCAGCCTTCCTTTGGCAGAAAATATCGCCAATACGAAAAAGGTCGTGGAAGCCGCCCATGCCTGCGGCGTATCCGTGGAAGGCGAGATCGGCGTGATCGGCCAGGCGGAGGATGGCCCCGAGGGTCCGAAGCAGGAATTCACCGGACTCGCGGATCCCGACCAGTGCGAAGAGTTCGTGAAGAAAACCGGCGTGGATTGCTTCGCCGCCGCCATCGGCAACGCGCACGGACTGTACAAGAACAAGCCGTTGCTGCGGTTCGACCTGCTTACGCAGATCGAGAAACGTACCGGCGTTCCTCTCGTCCTCCATGGCGGAACCGGAATTCCCGAAGAGGATATCCGCAAGGCCATCACGCTGGGCGTCTCCAAGATCAATTTCAGCACCGTCATGAGAAAAGGATTCATCGAAACCCTCACGGCGACCCTGAATTCGAGCCCCGGCGATCTGGATCTCATGAAGCTCCTCACGCCTGCGAGAATGAAGATGGTCGAGATCGCCAAGCACCACATCAAGATGTGCATGAGCGACGGAAAGGCCTGGAAATAACGGGTGTCCGCTGCATGGCAGTTGACCGCGATTGCCATGTAGGGGATTATTCACGCCATGGATAAGAAAGATTTTGTCGAAGAACGCCGTAGCAAGATCCTCGAATACATCAACAAGGAGAGCCGCGCCGATTTGAGCGAGCTCGCGGCGTTCCTGGTGGTCGCGGAAGCCACGATCCGTCGGGATCTGGTATCCCTGGAGAAACAGGGGCTCGTGTACAGAACCCATGGCGGCGCCCTGCGGCGGGAACAATTATCGGTATGGCAGACCAGCACGCTGCAGGAACGGATGGTCAGGCAGCTGGACGACAAATCGCGCATAGCGCAGTTCATGACGCAGTTGATCCATGACGGCGACAGCCTCATGATCGACAGCGGAAGCACCACCATGCTGATCGCCAAGACGCTATGCGCAAAAAAGAAATTGCTGGTCGTGACCAACGCTCCCTCCATCGGGGAGTTGATGGTCGACGCCGATGACAACAAGGTCATCCTGACGGGCGGAGAACTCCTTAAGGAGACCAACTCCCTGCTCGGAAGCGCCGCGGAATATTCGCTCAAGCAGTACCGCACCGACAAGGCCATCATCGGGGTTTCGGGAATACTCGTGAACGAAGGATGTTTCTCGGCGATCCCCCAGGAGGCGGAAATCAAGCGCCTCATGTCCCTGAATTCCCGGGAGACCATCGTGGTCGCGGACAGCTCCAAAATCGGGACGCGCGCATTTTGTTTCATCTGCGACTTCACCCGGGTCGACAAGCTGGTGACCGACAAGAACATCGGCAAATCCTCGCTCGAGGAATTGAAGCAGCAGGGCGTGGAAGTTTTTACCGCCTGAACGGGGAGCCTGCCGCATGCTCCGGACGCGCTCTTCGCTTAAAATCCGGGCAAGAGACGGGTCAGCCAGGCTTTGAATCGCATCGGGCGCTTGCAATTCCCCCCCGATCGAGTACCTTTAATTCCATGCCGAACGAAGCCGAGGACCCGGGATCGAGCGAATACCAAGGTTACCGCACACTCGCGGCGTACCGCATGGCGTTCAAAATAGACGAGGTTTTCTCATCGCTTGAAGTGCTCCCGTTCCTGAGACCGCGGGACCGCAAGGAATTCCGGTATTTCCGCCGCCTTTTCCGCACGGCCTGCGCGGAGATTGATGCCCGCGTCGACACGGGCGCGATCAAGCCCTGGTCGAAACGATCCGTGGAGACGCTGCTCTCCGCGGCCTCGGTGGAATTCCCGCGCGCGCGCCGTAGCGACGGACCGGAGGCCCAGCGCCATAAGGCCGGAAAGACGGAGAGCGGCAAGGACGGCGCGACCCGCTGCCTGGCCGTGCCGCCCGGAACGATACGCGCGGGTATTTTCATCGGATCCTTCGATCCCTTCCAGATGACCCATTTGGAGACTGCCCTGCGCTTCCTCAGCCGGGGCGACCGGCCGGCCGACCTCGTGATCGTGGTTCCGGAGGGGGCGTATTCGAACCTGAAGCCGGGAAGATCGGAATACGACTACCGCTTCGACATCCTGCGCCGGCAGGCGGCGGAAGCCTTTTGTCCCTTCGTCGTTCCCCTGGATATAGGCGAAAACCAGGACACCATCGGCATCGTCAAGCGGATCATTTCCCTTTTTTCAGGCCGCCGCCTCGAACTCACCCACGTCCTCGGTTCGGACGTTTTTCCGATGGCTTCACGCTGGTATCCCGAGGATCTCGCGGCTTGGAGACCCTTCGCCGACAGGATGGACACGGATCTTGATTTTGCGTCCTTCGTCGTGAAACGAGCCAAGGGAGACCAAATCGCCGATGCCATACGCGCAGCGCGGATGACGGGAGTCCAGGTCCAGGTGGATCCGCGTCCCATCGGGACGCCTTCGTCCACGGAACTGCGGGAACAGGGCGTATTCACGATCGTATTCCCGACCGAAGAAGTCCTGGAAAAGCTGGAAGTGGTGTTCCGCTACGGCATGCATCGCAACTGGCTCACCGACCGCGGCAGCGCGGAGTATGAGATTTGAAACAGAAGAGGGTAGCAGGCCAGCGNNCCGGCCGCCGGCCAGCGGGCTAGCGGCTACCTTCCCATCGTTAAACCTGGTTTCCTTCCCCTTAATTGACGGCCGCCACGTACGCCACCGCATCCTCACGCAGGATCTCGCGGTTCAGCACGGAAAGGATGAGGGTGGAACCCTCGGGCAGGCGGAAGGGGACGGAGAACTCGCCGCCGGGAAAATCGGACGAGAAGATGCGCCGTCGTTCGTTCGTCGGCAACAGGGCTTCCAGTTTGACCGAAAGCGGATAGGGGTAGTCGGGCAGGGTACGGCTGAACAGGCCGAATAACTCGCCTTCTTCAAGTTCGGTCGGGGTAGAAACCAACAGGGCCACGCGGGTGTTCGCGGCAACCACTTCCTGGCCGGCAGGGAGCTGGGAGACGACTGTATCTCCGGCTTCATTGCCTGCGGCGGGACGGATCTGGATGGAGAAGAATATACCCGATTGGCGGATGCGCTCCAGCGCGTCGGCGACGGGGAGGCCGACGAGGTCGGGAACCTTCACCATCGCGTTTTCAGGACCCCTGCTGACCACGAATTCCAGCTTCATCGGTCCGGACACTTCAACGCCCGGTTCCGGCTTCTGTTCCAGGATCGTGCCCGCGGCCTCGGGGGAGAACTTGTAGGCGGGCGGCTCCCTGACGGAAAGCAACGGACGGGAACTCGTGGAGAAAAGAGTCTGGATATGCATCTTGACGTCGTCCAGGTTCTGGCCGGTGAAGTCTTCTATCTTGTCCACGACCACGCCCCGGCTCACCACGAGCTTCACGCGCCGACCGGCCTTCACGATGGCTCCCGGGGAAGGATCCTGCTCCAGTACCGTCCCCTTTTCGGCGGACGTCTGGGAATACCGCAGCTGGATGCGCGGATACAGTTCCTTGACCTGAAGTTCGAGCAGGGCGGCGGTGAGTTCCTTTCCTTTGATATCCGGAACCATGGTCTGCTCGGCGCCCCGGACCGCCAGGAAGAACACGGTCATCGCGACGAGGGTCACGAAAACCAAAAGGGCTATCGCCGCGGCGATGAAGCTCCGCAGGCGCGCCGAAACGTAGGTCTCAATGGAGTCCAGGTCAAAGTCGATATCGAAACGGTTGAAAAATCGCATGGAATTCCGCCTGGGGTACGGCCGCGTCAGACGGAAGAGCCGTCCGCGCCGAGCCGCGATCCGATGAAGTCGCGGGCGCCGTTCAGGAAAGAGCGCCAGTCCAAGGCCTTCTTGGCGCCGTACTGCAACCGGCCGATCGCGAGGAGCCCGTCTCCCGTTTGTACCAGTATACCCGCGGCCTTGTCTATGCCCGCGACCGTTCCGGCAACT
>DPXI01000076.1 GCA_003527485.1 Treponema sp.
GACATCACGGCCCTCGTCCTCGCGGAAAACGAGCGGGACAAGCTGACGGCCAAACTATCCCACTATCTTTCGACGAGTCCGACCGTCACGTATTCCCTGAAGCTTCAGGACGGCCAGGCCCAATGGCAGTGGGTGAGCGAAAACGTCCGGCTCCTGCTCGGGTTCCCAAGCGAGGAGGCCCTTTCCCCCGACTGGTGGTTCCGGAATATCAACGCCGCCGAAAGGATCGAGGCAGTGGGGGGCATCTCGGAGCTCGTGAAGAACGATCGGGCCGTACGGGAATACCGGTTCGCCAAGAAGGATAAGAGCATGGTCTGGCTCCGCGATGAGATGCGCCTCGTGCGAGAAGCCGGCAAAGAGCCCGAAATCGTTGGAACGCTGACCGACATAACGGCCCGGAAGCTCGCGGAGGCCGAAATCGAACTCAAGAGCGCGGCGCTGGAAGCGGTGGGCAACGCCGTCGTGATCACCGATCGGAACGGTACGATCGAATGGGCGAATACCGCGTTCGAGCGATTGAGCGGGTATCTCCGGACGGAAGCGATCGGAAAGAATCCGCGGGAACTGGTCAAATCGGGAATGCAGGACGCCGGTTTATACAGCGGGCTCTGGAATACCATCGTTTCCGGCAGCGTCTGGCATGGAGAGCTCGTCAACAAGAAAAAATCGGGCGAACTCTATAACGAGGAATTGACGATCACCCCGATCATGGACGCTGCCCGGCGCATCGAGCATTACATAGCGATAAAAAGCGACGTGACGGAGAGGACAAGATCGAAGGAACGGCTGGAAGCTTCGCTGGGGGAGAAGGAAGCCCTGATGCGCGAGATCCACCACCGCGTCAAGGACAACATGCAGGTGATCACGAGCCTGCTGAGCCTTTCATGCAAAGATATCGAAGATCCGTCGACGAAACTGATCTTCGACGAGCTGACGCGCCGGATAGAAGCCATGGCCACCGTCCACGAACTTTTCTACAAGGCGGAAAACTTGGATCGGATCGATTTCGTCCTTTACCTGCACCAGCTCATTTCCGCGCTCTTCGACGATTGCCCCGCATCGCCGGGGAAACCCGTGCTGTCCTACGAGACGGAAGAAACGAGATTGAGCCTGGAAACGGCGATCCCGGCGGGACTCATCGTTTCCGAGTTCGTGTCCAACGCGCTGAGGTTCGCGTTCAGCGGCGCCGACCGTCCCGGGACCCTCAGGATCGCCCTGCGTAACCGTGACGACGGAAACCTCGAGATCGAAGTGCGCGACGACGGCGAAGGCTTGCCGCATGGCTTCGATCCCAAAACGGCGCGATCGCTCGGAATGGAATTGATCGGGATACTATCCGAACAGCTCCACGGTACCGTATCATTCAATCATGACGGCGGGACGGTCGCGGTCCTGCGCTTCCCGAACGGAACCGGACGATGACAGGAGTCGAGATTATGGGAACCTATAAGCAATGCATGCTCCTCGTGGACGACGAGTTGAATATCACGAACGCCCTCCGCCGGGAGCTCGCGGACTGGGCGGAAGAAAGGTCCATCGAGATCCTGACGGCGACTTCGGCAAGGGCCGGCCTGACCATCCTGGAGACGAGGGGCGCGGAGACCGTCGTGGTCGTATCGGATCTCAAGATGCCGGAAATGAAGGGATCCGACTTCCTGCTGGAGGTGAAGGCGAAGTATCCCTTCATCGTCTCCATCCTTCTCACCGGATTCTCCGAAACCGATGAAATCATCAAGGCGATCGGCGCGGGCATCTTCAGCTATATGCTCAAGCCCTGGAATTCCGAATACCTGCTCGCAGAGATACAGAAGGCCTACGACCATGGCGAGACGCGCAGGCAGAACGCCCAATATCTCAAGACAATCGAAGAAGAGCTCAAATGGGCGGGAGAGATGCAGAAGGCGATACTCAAGCCGAACCTGCCCCGTTCCGACGGCATCGAATTCAGGGTCAGTTACCGTCCCGTACCCGGCCTGTACTGCGGCGGGGATTATTACGACGTCATCTTCCTCAGCGCCGACCGCTACCTGCTCCTCATCGGGGACGTCGCCGGGCACGGAGTCAAGGCGGCCTTCGTCACGGGCATCCTGAAGGCGGTCATCTACCCCGAATACGTCAGGGCGAACATCGGCAAGGAATTTTCGCCCGGCGACTTCCTCTCATGGCTGAACGAACGCATGAATTTCGAATTCCGCAGCACCTCCAACATGATCATCACTTTTTTCGCCGGCGTCCTTGACCTCAAGGCCTTCACTTTCAAATACGCGAACGCGGGGCACAACCATCCTTTCCTGCTGCGCAACGGCAATCCGAACGAACTGCTCGTTTCCGGAACCGGAATCGGTTTCGCGCGTACCATCTCCTTTCCGGACCAGCTTTTCGACATATTCCCAGGCGATCAATTGGTCCTGTACACGGACGGGCTCGTGGAAATCGGCTCGGCCCAGGGGAAGGAACCCGTCAAGCTCAAGTCCCTGCTGGAAACGATAGCCCCGGGCGGTGACTATCACCGCAGGCTCATGGACTCATCGCTCAAATCGGTGTCCGCGGCGGACTTCACCGACGACGTGACGATCGTCACAGCCCTTCTCCTATAATCATGGACGTGAACGAGGGCATCGCCCGATACTTCGCCAAATACCCCACAGGCACGATCCGCGGGACCGAGGACGAGATGGGCCTCACGCTGTTCGTTACGGGGTCCATGGATCTCAATTTCTCCCAGGATCTCCAGAATCTGCTCTCTTGGAGTATCGGGCAGCTTGAAGGACAAAAACGGCTCATCATCGACCTGGACAAGGTGAACTACCTATCCTCGACGGGCGTCGGCGCCTTGTCGAACGCTCTGATCGAAGCGAGGAAGCGCAATCTACCGCTGTTCCTCCGGAACATGCAGCCGAGGATACGCTCCGTCTTCGAGTTGCTGGGCTTGATGAATTTCTTCGATGAGATCGGACCGAATGGCTGAAACCGGACCGCGGGAAGATGAACGGCATCCCGACGACCTCATCGGGATGCTTACCCTGTCCGCCAATCTCGGCAGGATCTACGCCCAGGACGAATCGGAGAAGGCGAACATTTCCGCCATCGATACGATGCGGCATTCCTTCCGCGCCGACGCGGCCGCCCTTTTCTACATGACCGGAGAGAAAGATTTCCGCGTCTGCCTGGCCGGAACGGATTTTCCGATCTCCCTCCCCGAGAAACGATGGACGCTCTGCGTGGAAACCCATTCCGGGGACGCTTCGATCGCCCGCTTCGGTCCATGGTCGCTCCCAGGAATAGAAAAGCCCCTCTCCGACTGGATCTCCGCCCGGCTGTACACCTCAGGCTCCTCAAGCGGCTTCGTGTTTCTCGGCAAGGACTCAGGCCCTTGGACGGAAAAGGAATCCGCGGCCCTCGCTTCCATCAGGACCATCATCGCGCCCATTATCGAAATCCGGTTCCAGCGCGACGCCGAGGAACACAAGCGGAGGGAGGCCGAGCTCCTCCTTTCCAGGAACGAAAGCCGCCTCCGGGATCTCTTTGAAGGATCCCGGGACATGATCTATACGGCGGACGCCGGAGACTCCATCACGAGCGTCAACATGTCCGGCCCGAACCTGCTGGGGTATCCGACCAAATCCGACCTGATCGGCAAGCCCTTCGGCAGCTTCGCACTCAATCCCAGCGACCGCTCGCTCTTCCTGGAGAGGATCGCCAAGGACGGGTACGTGGACGATTATGAAATCGTGCTCACCAAGCGGGACGGCACGACTATTTTTTGCCTGGAGACGGCGCACACGCTGAAGAACCCCTCGGGGGGAATCCGAGAACTCCAGGGGATCGTCAAGGACATCACCCAGCGGATAGAAGCCGAGCGCGACCTCTGGCGCACGAACCTGCAGCTGGCCGAAGCCAACCT
>DPXI01000077.1 GCA_003527485.1 Treponema sp.
CCCAGGTACTTCATGATCATGGCCTTGCCTTCCATGACCCCCAGGCCCCCCGGCGGCGTGCAGTCCCCGTCCCCGAGCACGCGCGTGGAATCGGACACGACGCCCACGAGGTTCCCGCGGTTGGACAGCGCGAAGGACGAATCGTTGTCGTCCCGGATCGTCGTGGAAACCTTGGACACGCCGGGGGTGTACCAGACGTTGAACCAGTTCAGTCCGTAGATCCCGCACTTGGGCACGGTCTGCATCTTGCCGCCGTAGAACTTGTGGGCTTCCAGTGACAGGGTCTTCAGGAACAGGGTCTTGGCCTTGGCCTTCTGCTCCTCCGTGAAACCGGCGGGGAATACCGCGTCCAGGTTCGAAAGGCTCGGATCGAGTTTCATGTTCATTTCCTTGGTTGTGTCTTGAGGTTGCGGTCGAAGACGTACGGCTTGTCGTACGCCTGCTCCATCGCTTCGATCAGCGGGAGCTTCTTTCCGGCGAGGAAACGTACCATGGCGCCTCCCCCGGTGCATACGTAGCCGTATTTTTCCAGGTCCGTAAACCTGGCGGCGGCGCTGATCGTGTCCCCGCCGCCGACCACCGTGTAGCCGGGGGCGTCCGCGATCGCGTTCCATATCCCGCGGGTGCCCTTCTCCCAGCGCGCGTCCTCGTACATGCCCGCAGGTCCGTTGACGAAGACGGAACCGGCGGCGGTGATTTTTTCACTGAACAGCGCGATGGTCTTGGTCCCCACGTCGGGGAAAAGGACGTCCGCGAACGCGGGGCCGGCGGGCGCGCGGCTGCCAGCCGCGCCGGTGCCGCCGGCCGTGCCGGCCGCCTCCGCTCCGATCGCGGCCACGTCCACTTCCGCGCGCTGCCCGTCCGCCTCGTAGGCCAGGTCCACGGGCAGCACGAATTTGTCGCTCCATCTGGCCAGCAGGTCCTTCGCCTCCGGGATGAACTCGTCCAGGGCCTTGTCCTTCAGGAATTTGGCCGTGGCCGCTCCCAGGTCCCTGCCCCGGGCGATGTGCATCACCAGTCCCGTGACGCCCGCGGTCAGGATGGCGTCCGCCGCCCCGTCCTCAAGGACCTTGCGCATCATGGAGAAGGCGTCGGAGATCTTGGCCCCGCCGAGCACGAAGACGCAGGGACGGCGCGGGCTGTCCATCACCGACTTCAGCGCGGTGTATTCTTCGACCAGCTGCAAGCCGCCCGCGCTCGGCAGGATTTCCTGGAAGGCCACCATGGAGGGGGCGTTCCGGTGGGCGGCCGCGAAGGCGTCGTTCACGTACAGGTCGGCCAGGGGCGCAAGGCTCCGCACGAGCCAGGTCTCCAGCATCTCCTGCGGTTTGAGCTTCACTTCCTTCTCGAAGCCGGAAATCTCCTCCGCCAGGTAGCGCAGGTTGCCCAGGAGCACGCACTCACCGTCCTTCAGCGAGCGGACAGCCGCCTGCGCGGCCGGCCCGCACACGTCGTCGATGTAGCCTATCTTCCGCCCCATTAGCTTGCCCAGGATCTCCGCGTGCTCGGCCATGGGGATCAGGTTCTGGTAGTCCAGGGTGTCGCCCTGGTGGGCTATCATCGCCACCCGGGCCCCGCCCTCCAGCAGCTTCGCAAGCGTGGGGACCGTCTTCCCGAGCCGGTTCGTGTTGACTATCTTCCTGGTCCCGGGGTCTATCGGCGAATTGATGTCCGGGCGGAAGATCACCGTCTTCCCCCGGATGCCGAAGGCGTCGATGGAGCGGATCTTTATCGCCGGTCCTTCCATCGCCCTTACGCTCTCCACTTCCCGATGCCCAGGTACCTGTTCGTGGCGTCCGTTCCCTCGATCCGGTCCTTCTGCATCCCCGTGCAGGCGCGCACCGCGTCGATGTTCTCCGGTATCACCACCGCTTCCTGCGGGATGTTGATCGCGAACATCAGGTCCTTCCCGCTCTTCACGATCGAGTCACGCCACACGGCGATCTCGTACATGTCCCCGCGGGGATTGCCCAGGTCGCGGGCGTAGCGGAACAGGCTCGCGTTCCCCAGGAAGCCCTCATCGATGGACACCGGCCTGATCCTCGGATGCTCGCTGAAGAATTCCAGCGCGTTCTCCACGGACAGCTCCTTCTTCGTGGTCATCACCACCGTGATGATGTGTCCGTGGGTCACCGGGGTGTGCACCAGGATCCCCGTGGCTCCCACGTGCGGCATGATCGTCATCAGGTCCAGGGCCTGGTGGCTGGGGGCATGGTCGATCTGCAGGGCGTTGGTCAGGCCGCGGTGGTAGTCCCCCGGATCGGCGACGCGGCGGATGATGGTGATCGCCACCCTTTCCACGCCGACCTTGCGGTCTATGCAGTCCACCGCGCGGATGAGGCCCGTGGTGTTGCAGCTGGTCAGCTTAAGGAACTGGGCTCCTATGCCCTTCTCGTAGTTCGCGTAGCCGTGGAAGAAGACGTCCGCCACGGCGTTCTTCTCGCCGCCCTGGAAGATGCCCTTCTTGCCGTGCTTGGCGTACAATTCCTTGTTCTTGGCCCCCACGCCCGCGCTCGTCGCGTCCAGCATCACGTCGCACTTCTTCACCAGGTCTTCCAGGGTGCCGGACACCGGGATGCCCAGCGCATCCAGCTCGCCGCGCTTCTCCGGCAGCGCCGTGTACAGGTCGTAGGGCATGCCCTTTTCCTTCAGGGCCCTGACAGCCAGGGTGGGGGCCACGTCGGCCACGCCCACCAGTTCCATGTCCTCTTGCAGGGCCACTCCGTCCGCCAGCCTCTGCCCGATCACCCCGTAGCCCGCGACTCCGACTCTTATCTTCGCCATATGATATTTCTCTCCCTATAGAGGAAATTTCAAAACTCTTCAAGTTTTGAAATTTTACCTTGCAAGCAAAGCAGTATTTTTGCTATTTTAAGTAATGTATAGAATTACTAACGGTGCAAAAATACTGCAAGAGGTTCTTCAAGAACCTCCCTATTCCCGGACAAGCCAGCCGAGGCCGAGCTCCCTGAGTTTGACTTTCCCTGGCATGCCCGTCCTCGGGTCCCAGCCGTTCATCACGTAGTACTCTTCCCTGCGTTCCAGGAAGCCGGCCTTGTCTATCTTGCGGCCCGCGCCAATTCCCTCGCCCTCAAGCGGATCTTCGAAGAGCCGCGGAGGAAGCATGTCGTCCTCGGCCGTGAAACCTTCCCGCACGTTGAAAATCTTGGCCATGTTGATGCGCCGCTCGCCCAGGAGCATCAGCTCGAACATGGTGTAGCGCCAGCCGGTCGCGGCATCCACCACCGCGAGCAGGTCTTCCATGTCGAAGATGCTCCAGGTATGGAAGCAGAACTGACAGACCGAAAAAGTGTCGATCGCGCTCACGTAGCGCTGGGAATAGGCGGTCAGCTTCACCTTGTCGAAATTGAAGGCGCCCGGGTCCGGCTCGGCGTCGTACAGTCCGAAGCCCTTGATGGCCTCCGATGGGGCGGCGATGTCGCCGTCGTGGGCGGTGGAAACGTGGTCGGGACCGAAGGAATTGACCGCGTAGATCAAAGCCATGACACCCTTCGCGGTCGGCATGTGGGCGGGGAATTCCTTGCCCTTCACGGTCACGCAGAGACGCTCGGCCGCGGGTCCGAGGCTCCGCGCCAGGCGGGCGGTGCCTTCGGCCATGCGGTCACCGAAACCTTCGCGCTTGGCGGTCATTTCGGCGAGGGCGATGAGAGCCTTCCCGTCGCCGAAGCGTGCTTCCACTCCGCCGAGATCCGCCTTGGTGACGATGCCCTTCTCGTAGCACTCCATCACGAAGCCAATGACGCCGCCCAGGCTGATGGTATCCATCCCGTACGCGCTGGCGATCTCGTTGGCCTTGGAGATGGCGTTCAGGTCCGACACCATGCAGTTCGGCCCCAGCATGCCGAGGCTTTCGTATTCGGGACCGCCGTAGCGGCTCTCGATCTTGTACGGGGTCTCGATGTCCTTGATGTCCCGTTTGCAGGTTTGGAAACAGGCCCAGCAGGTGCCCGGCTTGTCCATCATCTTCTCGTAATAGGCTTCCGCGGAGATGAGGTCCTCTCCTGCGAAGTTGCCCATGGTCCAGTTCTTCGTCGGCAGTCCGCCGATCGCGCTGTTCCAGCCGACGTTCAGGTTGGTGCCGTAGGTACGCCAGGCGCGGGAGCCTTCCCGTTCCTCCACCCGTTTGATTCCCGTCTTGGCGAGCGCGGATATGAAGGGGAGGTCGTGGAATTCAGGTTTGGCTGTTCCGCGCACCACTATCGCCTTGAGGTTCTTTGAACCCATGACGGCCCCAAGTCCCGAGCGGCCGTTGAAATGCTTGAGTTCGTTGGCGATCGCCGCGTAGCGGCAGAGTTTCTCGCCGGAAGGGCCGATGATGGCGAGCCGGGCTTTCTTTTCGCCGAGCTCCTCGCGGATCCCGTCCTGGGCCTCGCCGGTGGTCAGGCCCCAGACGGCCGCCGCGTCGCGGAGTTCGCAGATCCCGTCCTTGATCCATAGGTAAACGGGCTTCGGGGACTTTCCCTTGATCACGATCGCGTCGAAACCGGCGAAGCGCAATTCCGGCCCCCAGTAGCCGCCCGCCTCGCTGGAGGCGAGGCCGCCGGTCTGCGGCGACTTGGCCGTCACGCAGTGCCGCGAGTTGCCGCTGATGGGCGCGCCGACCACGGAGGAGGTCGAAAAGACCATGACGCTTTCAGGCGCGAATGGATCGGTCTTGGGCGCCATTTCCTTAAGCAGGTAGTAGGCGCCCATGCAGGCGCCGCCGATATACTTGCGGTAGAATTCCTCGGTGGGATGCTCGACTTCGAATTTCCCCTTACCCAGATCCACGCGCAGGATGTTTCCGATATTTCCTTTCATGCTTTTCCTCCGTTAGTCGGCGATGCCGCTCAGGCGCGCTTCTTTCTATGGGACAGGAAATCCAGGGAGACGGCGATCAGGAGAACGAGGCCGGTGACCAGCGACTGCCAGTACGGACCTACGTCCATCAGGTTCAGGGAAGTCTGGATGAGGGCGAGCAGGGCGATTCCGAGCACAGCGCCGAAAATCGTTCCTTCGCCGCCGGCGAGACTGGCGCCGCCGATCACCGCTGCGGAAATGGCGTCCATATTCACCGTCGTGCCCATCGTGCTGGAAGCGGAATTGAACCGCGCTATGGAGAGTATGCCGGCGAAAGCCGACAGGACGCCGACCAGCATGTAGACGCCCATCCGGACGCGCGCGACGTCGATGCCCGAGAACCGGGCCGACTTCTCGTTGCTGCCTACGTAATAGATTTTCCTGATCACTGTCGCCCGCCGTGACAGGAAGTCGAATATGAAAGCGAGCACCAGGAAAAGGAGGATCACGAAGGGAAGGCCCGTCTTGCCGATCATGCCCCGGCCGAGGAATTTGAAGGCGGCGGGCAGGCTCTGCAGAGGCAAGGGCATGCCCTGCGATACGACGGAGGCCGCGCCGTAAACCACCTGCATCATGCCGAGGGTGGTGATGAAGGGGCTCAGTCCGATTTTGGTGATGAAAAGCCCGTTGATCGCTCCGATGCCCAGGCCGAGTACGAGGCCGAGCAGGGACGCCAGCCAGATGTTCATGTGCAGGTTCAGGAAGAGGCTGCCGACCGCGACGCCGACGAGGGCCATCACCGCGCCCACCCCGAGATCAATGCCGCCTGAGATCAGCGCGAGCGTCATCGCGATTACGACGATGCCGTTGATCGCGAAGCTCATGAACATGGTCCTGAAATTCTCGACCGTGAGGAAGTACGGCGACATCACGCTCATGATCGCGCCGAGCCCGAGAATGACGATGATCGTCGTTCCTTCCCTGAAACCGCCCGCCTTCCTGAACGGATTGCGTACGGGAGCCTTTTTGCCGTCCGCGGCCTTGTCATCCGCCGTTTGCTTGCTTCCGCTCATCATGCTTCTCCTTGTTCGCTCAGGCACGCTTTCTGGATTATGGACTGCTCGTTGACGTCCCCGCCTTCCAGCACCGCGCACAGTGAACCTTCGAACATCACCGCGACGCGGTCGCAGACACCGATGACCTCGGGGAGTTCGGACGAGATCATGATGACGCCGATGCCCTCCGAGGCGAGCCGCCTGAGCAGGTGGTAGATCTGCGCCTTCGCCCCGATATCGATGCCCCGCGTCGGTTCGTCCATGATGACGACCTTGGGCGAGACCGAAAGCAGCTTGGCGATGAGGACCTTTTGCTGATTTCCGCCCGAAAGGCTGTTCGCCTTCTGCGAGACGTCCGCGAGCTTTATCTGCATCCGTTCGACGTACCGCGAGGCCAAAGCCCGCTCGTCGCGGCTCCGGATCAGGCTCATGCGCGCCACCTTGTCCAGGTCCATGACGGATATATTCTGCGCGACGCCAAGTTCCAGGAACAGCCCTTCCAATGCCCGGTTCTCCGTGAGGTAGACGATGCCTTTTTTTATGGATTCCCGGTAATTCCGGAAAACCGCTTCTTCACCGTTCAGCCACACCGACCCGGCGCTCTTCCCGTAAAGACCGCAGATGGTCCGCGCCACGTCCGTTCGCCCGGAGCCGACGAGACCGGCGAAACCGAGGATCTCGCCTGCGCGCAGACTGAAGGACACGTCGGAGAATACGCCTTCCAGGGAGAGGCCGCGGACCTCGAGCGTGACGGGCGCCGACGCGGAGGCGGGATTTTTCTCCGGGTATATTTCCCGGAGGTCCCTTCCGACCATGCGGTTGACGAGGGCGACCTGGTCGATCGCGGAGACGTCCTTAGTGTCGATCCATTGGCCGTCGCGGAGGATGGTGACCTCGTCGGCGATGCGGTAGATCTCGGCCATGCGATGGCTGATGTACAGTATCCCGAGGCCCTTGGCTTTGAGCGTCCCGATGATCCGGAACAGGACCTCGGTCTCTGCTTCCGTAAGCGCCGCGGTCGGTTCGTCGAAGATGATCACCTTGCACTTGGAGGAAAGCGCCTTGACGATCTCGATGACCTGCTGTTGGGAGATGCTGAGCTCCCGCACCGTCTGGCGGGGATCGATATGGGAATGCCCCTCGAAATCGGCGAGGAGCTTCTTGGTTTCGGAGTAGATGTCCTTGAAATCGATGAGCATGCCGGCATTCGCCGACATGAAGACGTTCTCCGCGACGCTGATATGTTGGCAAAGCGCGATTTCCTGGTGGACGAAGCCTATTCCCGCGAGTTTCGCGTCGTGCGGAGTCTGGATATCGATTTTTCGGCCTTCGAGCAGTACCTCGCCTTCGTCGGCGCGGTGGACCCCGCCTATGATGTTCATGAGGGTGGACTTTCCCGCGCCGTTCTCGCCGATGACCGCATGCACGGTGCCCGGCTGGACGCTCAGGGAAACGCCGTCCAGAGCCTGGGTAGCGAAGAAGCGCTTCCGGATGTTCCTTACTTCGAGAATCGCCTGCGTCATTTTTTTCCCCTGGTCAATAGCGGAGGCGGCCGATTCGGCCGGCCGCCTCCGTCCCGTCATAATTTCTGCTCGTCCGGCTTATCAGCCGCTCTCGCCGGTTTCGCTTACCAGCCGACGAACTGCTTCGACCCGCGCCGCTTGAGCCAGTCGTTCGTGTTGAAGTACTTGGTGCTGCCCTTGGTGATCAGGTCCAGGCCGTTGTCGACGTAGGGGAGGCTGAGCAGATAATCGCCCTTTGCGGCGGCGCCGTTGAGGGGATCGACCATCTGGTTCTTGGTCAGGTACAGGATCATGAAGCTGAGATAGCCCTGCATGTAGGCGTTGGGCTGGATGGCGCCCATCATCTGTCCGTTTTCGATCATCTCAAGGATGGCGGCGTCGAAGTCGCAGCAGAGCACCTTGATCTTGCCGCCGAGTTCGGTGGCGGCCTGGGCCGCGGCGCGACCGGAGGGACCTTCGGGGGAGAAAATTCCGCCGAGGTCGGGATTCTTCTGCGCGACGCTCATGATGGCGGCGTAGGTCTTGTTTCCGTCCTGCTGGGACATATATTCGGAGACGACCTTGATGCCGGGGAACTCGTCGGCGAGCACCTTGATGAAGGTGTTGACCCGGATCTGGTGGTTGGTCTGGGTGTTGCGGGTGACCATGACTTTGCCCTTTCCGCCGAGGGCGTTGCCCATGGCGCGGGCGGCGAAGGCGCCTTCCTTTTCGTTGGAGGAAGTCACGAAACCCACCTTGGCGGTGTTCGTGTCGCTGGCGAAGGTGACGACAGGAATGCCTTTGCCCATGGCGGCCTTGACCGGCTCGATGAACGCGGCGTCGTCGATGGGGCTCAGCGCGATCCCCGCGGGTTTCTTGGCCAGGATCAGCTCGAAGGCGCTGACCTGCCGGGGAGCGTCGTATTCGGTCGTGCCCTGATAGACGGCTTTCACGCCCATCTGCTTGGCGGCGTCTTTGAAGCCCTCGAAGGCCGCGACCCAGTACTCCACGCCGGAGACGAAGGTGCACATGTAATAGGTCTGGTCCGCCGGTCCCGTGAACTTCTTGTTCTGGACCTGGGCCGACGCCGCCGTGGCTCCGATGAGGCAGAGCGCGAGAACCGCTGAAAGAACCTTGAATCGCTTGTTCATGAAAATCCCCCTTTCAGTTGTTACGATGAGGGAATTGTGTGGCAATTTATTATTTTTGTCAATCTACATATTTGATATTTCAACTTACAAGTTTACATATCGAATCCAACCAACAAGAGGAACCTATAAAGGCCATCTTTCAAACTACAGGAAAGCTGCCGATAAAACCAAGCATTGATGAAGGTTAGTTGTTTATATAGCGTTCCTGGATAAGGATATATCCAATTCGTAAACGGGGGATTCAGAAAAGGTCGCAGATCCTGCAAGCGGATATCCGAAACATTCTTATTTTTGGGTATGATATTCTATATACGGAATTACTCGGTTCAATTGTGGTATTCGATGGATTTGGCGGCCAATCAATCGCCCGATCGGCCGCCTCCGTTCCGCTTACGCCTGATTCATCCGCTTCTGCACGAGCAGATGGTTGAGCACGACGGCGCCGATGAGCACCGTACCCTTCGCCATGGTCTGCCAGAAGGCCGGGATGACGGTCATAAGCCCCGTGGTCACGCACATGATGATGAGGGCGCCGACGACGGTTTTTGATACCGAGCCCTCGCCGCCGGAGAAGGCGGTACCGCCGAGCAGGACGGCGATGATGCAGTCCAGTTCCATCCCGTCGCCCGACAAGGGATCGCCCAAGGACATGTAGCTGGCCCGGGCGACGCCCGCGAGAGCCGCGAACACCCCGACGACGACGTACAGCAGCCATACCATCTTCACCGCGTTGATTCCCGAGAGTTCGGCCGAAGTCCGGTTGCCTCCGATCGCCGCGGAATATTTTCCGATTATCGTCTTCCTCTGGAGGACGACCATAGCCGCGATGATGAGGACCGCGACGTAGAACGCCCAAGGCAAGCCCAGGAGGACTTCCTTCCTTCCATAATTATTGATCCATGCAGGCATTATCTTTCCCTCGGCGCCCTTGATGGCCGAAAGGCCATCGGGGACTATCAGGAGGGCGATGCCCTTGAACAGGTTCAGGGTCACGAGGGTCGCGATGACAGGCGTGATCCTTAGCTTCATTACGAGGAAGCCGTTCAGGAAACCCATCGCGATGCCCAGAACGAGCGTGAGCGCGAGGGACGGCAGCAGGGCGAAACCGTTCAGAATCATCCAGGAAAACGCCACGGCGCTCAGACTCATCGCGCTGCCCACGGAAAGGTCGATGTGGCCGGAGATCATGAGCAGGGTAAAAGCCCCGCACACCGTCAGGATGGGCACCGCGCTCCTGAGCAGATTGACGATGCTGTCAGGACTCAGGAAGTGCCCGCGTCCGAAAAACGCGACCCTGTCAAGCTTCACGACGCTGAACAGCGTCACCATGAACAGCAGCACCGCGTAGATATAGTATTTCTTCACGTAGCCGTCCCAGGCCCTCGTCCGTTCCATTGCGGTTTTCACGTCAATACTCTCCCTTTCAACCTTTCCGCTTGTCCAGCGCATAGCGCTGCGCGAGGATAGCCAGGAAGGTCACGACGCCTTTCATCAGGAATTGCCAATCCGGCGAAAGCAGTAACCCGGTGGCGGATGAGGTCACGACGGACAGGATCAAGGCTCCCACGACCGTCCCCAACACCGAACCGAAACCGCCCGCGATACTGGTGCCCCCCAGGAGCACGATGACCAACGCGTCGAACTCGTAGCCCGTCGCCCTGTTGGACACGCCGGCCTTGTATTCGGACGCCAGCAGTATTCCCGTGATGCCGGCGAGCAGGGCGCTCGCGATGTACAGCGTAGCCAGATGGCGCCCGACCTTCACGCCGGAAAGCTTGGCCGCGGTGATGTTCGCGCCGATCAGATAAGTCCGCCTGCCGAACACCGTCTTCCGTTCCACGACCACTGCAAGCACGATCAGGAGCAGGGTCAGAAGCAACGAGATCTTTATCGGACTCGCTCCGACCGTAGCGTTGCCCAGGACGCCGAAGACGTCCGGGAGGCTGGTGTTGCGCTGGGCCCCTTGGGTGATGATCTGCGCCACTCCGCGCGCGAGCATCATGGTGCCCAGCGTGATGATGATGGAGGGAACCTTCAATTTCGCGATGAAATAGGCGTTAACCGCCCCGACCCCCATCGCGCACAACAGGGCGAACGCGACGGCGACTCCATAGGGAAGGCCCAAGCCGTTGGCCAGCTCGTTGCGGGACACATTTGCGCCTTGGACGAACCAGACCGAGAGCACGCCCGTCAACGCGATGACACCGCCCACCGACATGTCGAAGTTGCCGGTGACGAGCAGGAACGTCACGCCGATGCCCAGGATGATCACGTACCAGTAATTGGTGGCAAGGTTCAGGATATTCTGCGCGAGCCAGAAATTGGGCACCACGACGCAGGCCAGCAGGAAGACGCCCGCGAGCACGCATACCATGAACAGGGTGATGAACGAATCATTGCTCATCTTGCCTTTCGCCAGGCCGTCCGAATTGCCGACCGACGCCGTTTTCAAAGCTGCTTGCATTTCCACGTTATTCTCCGCCCGTGACTATATGGAGGATCTTCTCGCTGTCCATTTCGCAGCCGTTCCGCAAATTCGCCTTCAGATTGCCGTCGAACAGGAGGTAGACGGTGTCGCAGATGTTCATGATTTCCGGCAATTCGGAGGAGAAGATCATGATCGATTTGCCCTCCTGCGAAAGACGGCGGATGATGGCGTAGATCTCGCTTTTCGCGCCCACGTCGATGCCCCGCGTGGGTTCGTCGAGCATGAGCAGGTCCGCGTCCGCGAACAGGCACTTGGAGAATACCACCTTCTGCTGGTTGCCGCCGGACAGCTTGGAGACTTCCTTCTCCATTCCGCTCGTCGCGATCCTGAGTTTCTGTATATATTCGGCCGTCGCCTTCCGCTCTTTCCCCGCGTCGATGAAGCCCTTATCCGAAATCTTTTCCATGTTCATGACGGGCACGTTGCCCCTGATGGTCAGCATGGTGAACAGGCCTTGGGACCTGCGTTCTTCGGGTACGAGGGCGATGCCCGCCGCGATCGCCTTGTCGGGGGAGGGATGGAGCTTCTTGCCCTTGAATACTATGTCGCCCGAGTATCCGTCGGCGCCGTAGATGGCGCGCGCGAGCTCGGTCTTGCCGGCTCCGACCAGTCCGTAGAAGCCGACCACTTCCCCCTCCCTGACCCGGAAGGAGATGTCGTTCAACTTGTGGTTCGTGACGTGCTTCACGTCCAGGATGACGTCCTCGCAGGCCTTTTCCCGGGGCACGTATTCTTCGAACACCGTCTTTCCGATCATCAGCCTGATAAGTTCGGACCTGTCCTTGATCTCCGACATGGGTTTGGTGTCGATGTGCCTGCCGTCCCGCATGACCGTGACGTAATCGCCGAGCTCGAAGATTTCGTCGAGCCTGTGTGAAATGTAGATTACGGTGACGTTCTTCTCGCGCAGGTTCTTCACTATCTTGAACAGCCGCTGAATCTCGCTTTCCGAGATCGCCGCCGTAGGTTCATCCATGATTATGATGTCCGAATCCGCGGCGACCGCCTTGGCGATCTCCACGATCTGCTTCTTGGCCACGCTCAGCGTGGAGACGAGCTGTTTCGGATCGATGGACGGTTCCAGGCTTTTCAGCACCGCTTCCATCTTCTTCACCTTATCCGTCTTCCTGAGGAAGCCGAAAGTCGTATCCTCCATGCCCAGCGTCAGGTTCTCTTCGATGGTGAGCTGGTCCACGACGTTGAGTTCCTGGAAGAGCGTGCTTATCCCGTGCTGCTTGGCTTCCCTCGGATTGTGCGCGCGGTACTCTTTCCCGTTCAGCAGGATAGTCCCGCCCGTACGCTCGCACGCGCCCGTGAGCATCTTGATCAGGGTCGATTTTCCCGCCCCGTTCTCGCCGACAAGGCAGTGGACGGTATTCCGCCTGATATCGAAACTGACGTCGTCCACGGCTCTCACGCTGGGGAATTCTTTTACGAGATTCCTGATCTCCAACACGTTGTCGGTCATATTCGCATCCTGTATCCCTGAAATACGGGGAGGCGACGGAACGACTTCCGCCGCCCGCCGCCCCCTCCGATCCGGTCTATTCTACTGTACGTTGGTGCCGAACTGGGTATTGAGCCATTTCACTGTGTCCGCGCGGGGCATGGTCCAGTAGGAAATGTTGTAAGCTTTCGCGAAGTACTCTTTGGTCGGCGTCTCGACCTGCTTCAGCTTGCCGCTCCGGATTTCGAACAGGTTGTCGATCCTGGCGCGGCCGGTCTCCACCGGGGGAAGCCCCATGGAAAGCTTGAGCGAACTGTCGGCATCGTACACGCTCTTCATCTCGACTTCGTCGAAGTCCACGCTGCACACGATTTCCGTGAGGGGCTTGCCGTTCGCGAACTTGCCGCGGCCGGCCTGGCTCAACGCGGCCATGGTGCCGACGGTGAGGTGGGAGGCTTCGGAATAGATCAGGTTAATTTCCGGGTGCTGGGTGCAGAGGTCGCTGACGATCTGCTTGGCGGCGTCGGTACCCTTGCTCGCGTCCTGGCAACCCAGGTCGACGGCGGCGGGATCCACGGAGCGGACGCCCTTGACGAAGGGATCGGTGCGGCCGGACTTGACCTCGGTGTGGTTGGGCCAGCCGAGCTGGACCATTACGATGGGCTTGCCGGGGTTGGCGGCTTTCCATTGTTTGGCCATCTCGACGCCCATGGCGTAGGAGATGCCGGGTTCGTCGCTGCGGACGGTCGGGACGCCCATGTCGCCGGAGGAGGCGAGCAGGGGGCTGAAGAAGGACGCGATCGTCACGCCCTTGCCGATGGCGGCGAGCACGCCTGGCTTGGCGGCGTCGACGTCCCATATGTGCAGGGTCGCCATATCCATGCCCTGGGCCACGATCTGGTCGATGTTCGCGGTCATGACGGCTCCGTCGCCCTTGCCGTCGAACGCGTATACCTCCGCGCCGTATTTCTCGGCCGCGTATTTCTTGGCCTCGGTGAACTGGCCCTGGTGGAAAACGTTGCTGAGGTCGGACACAAAGAAGGCGATCTTGAGCTTCTCCTGCTTGCCGTCCTTCGCTCCGCCGGCGAAAGCCATCGATGCGGAAAGAACCACCATCAATGAAACCACTGCTGTCCGGAATGTCCTGTTCATCATGTTCTCCTTTATGCCCTTTCAGTTTCGACGTTTCGATTCCGATTCAGGAACCGTTTCGGATCGGCGGACGGATGCCCGCTTGAGTTGTAGTGTGCGGGAGGTTGTGAATTTTGTCAATAAATATTTTTTACTAATCAATTCAACGTACCATATAACAAATATTGATTGACGGTTTTTCAGCGCATGCTATACTGAAACGGAAAGGGGAACGCCCATGACGGGAAAAGAAAGAGTTAGGCGTGCCCTTGCGCACGAGGAAGCGGACAGGGTTCCGGTGGATTTCGGCGGCTGCGCCCAGACCACCATCCACGTCGGGGTCATCGCGAAGCTCAGGGAGCATTTCGGACTCAGGAAGGAGCCCGTCAAGGTCGAGGAGCCCTACACGATGATGGGCCGGCTGGAAAACGACCTCAAGGAGGCGCTCGGCGCTGACGTGGACGCCATTCCCCCGCTGTACTCATTCTTCGGGATAGCCAGGAACGAGTGGAAGGAATTCCGGATGGAGGACGGGCTGGAAGTCCTCGTCCCCAAGGACTTCAACGTGACGCGTAACGCGGAAGGCGATACCTTCATGCATCCCCGCGGAAACCTTTCCTTTCCCCCGAGCGCGCGCATGCCGAAGGGGGGCTACTACTTCGACGCGATCATGCGCCAGCGTCCCATAGACGACGACAAGATGGATCCGGCGGACAACCTGGAAGAGTTCGGCCCCGTCGGCGAAGACGAACTGGCCTTCCTGATCGCCGGCCTCCAAGCGGGGAAAGCGGGAGGGAGAGCCGCTCTCGGCGTCATCCCCGGCGCCGGACTCGGCGACATCGCCTGCGTGCCCGCTCCCTGGATGGCCGATCCGAAAGGCATCCGGGACATCGAGGAATGGTACGTATCCACCGTCGCCCGCACGGATTACCTGCACGAGGTCTTCGGAAAGCAGACGGATATGGCGATATCCAACCTGGAACGCATCAAGACCGCGGTCGGGGACGGCTTCGACGTCGCCTGGGTCTGCGGAACCGATTTCGGCACCCAATCGTCGACCTTCTGTTCGCTCGGCACCTACGACGAGTTATACAAACCCTACTATAAAAAGGTGAACGGCTGGATCCACGCGAACACGGGCTGGAAAACCTTCAAGCATTGCTGCGGTTCGGTGGAATCCTTCATGGACGCCTTCATCGATTCCGGATTCGACGTGATCAACCCGGTCCAGTGGACGGCGCGCAACATGGATCCCAAGGCGCTGAAGTCCAAGTACGGCGATCGGCTGACTTTCTGGGGAGGCGGAGTGGATACGCAGAAGACGCTTCCCTTCGGGACACCGGCCCAGGTACGGGAGGAAGTGCTCGCCGTCTGCGGGATCTTTGCGCCCGGCGGCGGTTTCGTGTTCAATACCATCCATAACATCCAGGCGAACACGCCCACGGAGAATATCGTCGCCATGCTCGGGGCTTTGGACGAGTTCAACGGCGTCCACTGAACCGGATTCTTCGCGATATTGACGCTCAGGCACGGTCTCGATAGCATCGGGGTTTGGCGAGAGCACGCAAGGAGCATGATCTGACAGAAAAAGCGAAGGATAAAAAGGAAGCGCGGGAGTATTCCGCTCCCGCGGTGGACCGAACCCTCGACATCCTGGAGTTCATGGCCAAAAATCCCAAACCCTACGGTGCCACGGAGCTTTCCCGGGCGCTCAAGATACCCCTGAATTCGATCTTCCGTATCCTGAAGCGTCTCACCGAGCGGGATTACACGATCCAGGACCAGGCTTCCGGCGGTTACCAGCTCAGCACGAGGGTATTCTCCCTCGGCATGAGCCTGTACACCCGCTACGAGTTGCGCCACCGCGCCAGGCCTCACATGGAGTGGCTCTGCCGCGAGACATCCGAAACCTGCCAGCTCCAGGTCCCGCGCGGAGACCGGATGCTGGTCCTCGACACCATGAGTCCGGAGGTCGAATTCTATTTGCGGGTTGTGCCCGGAAGCCTGGTCTACTACCATGCGTCCGCCTTCGGGAAGGCCGTGCTCGCCTTCGAGGACGAGGCGCGCCTGCTGGAGATCCTGCCCTCAAGGCTCCCCTATCTGACCCCGAAGACGATCGAGCTCAGGTCCGAATTCATCAAGAGCCTCGAGAAGGTGCGCGAAACGGGACTCGCGTACGACGATGAGGAATACACCAGCGGCATCCTCTGCGTCGGTTCTCCGGTATTCGACGTGGAAGGCAAGGCAGTCGCGGGCTTGGGCATCACGGGACTCCTGCAGACCTATGAGAATTCCCGCAAGGCCATTTTCGAACAGCTGGTCCTGGAATGCGCGTACAGGGTCTCCGTCGATATCGGCTACCAGGGTACCTTCTTCGATGACAAGCTCCAGACAGCCCGATCCAAACACGCGAAGGACAAACACCCCGCCTGATCCTCCAACCCCGGCATCACCTTACCGAGCCTCCCTCCGGGGAGGCTTTTTTTATCCCGGCTACAGGTTACCGGCTACAGGTTACCGGCTACCGGCGTCCGCTCTCCCCCCCTCCTTTTCATGTACAAAACAATTATCTGTTGACATTCTATATTTGGCATGACTATACTACCTATAAAATATCTGGATGTATATCCGCACCATGCGGAGGAGGTGAGCGATGATCAGGAATTTTACGTTTTTCGTGCCGGTGAAACTTGTATTCGGAGAAGGCAAACTGGAGGCGGCGGGCGAGGAAGCCAAGGCGTACGGTAAGAAGGCCCTCGTCGTGACGACGGGCGACTTCTTCATCAAGACGGGACTTGTGGACCGGCTGAAGGCCATTCTGAAGAAGAGCGGCGTAGAGGCCTTCCACTACTGGGACGTCTCGCCGAATCCGCTCAATACCGAGATAGACGCGGCGGCCGCGTTCGCCAAGAAGAACGGCTGCGAACTCTGCATCGGGCTCGGCGGCGGCAGCGCCATCGACACGGCCAAGGCGGCGGCCATCGTTCTCGGCCACGGCCGGCCGATCTGGGATTTCTGCACGGGAGCGACCGCGGCGCCCATCACCGCCAAGACCCTTCCCATCATCGCGATCACGACGACAGCCGGAACCGGCAGCGAGGGAACCCAATGGTCGGTCATAACGAACAAGGCCGTCAAAGAAAAGCCCGGGATCGGCAGCGACCACACCTTCGCGAAGGTCGCCATCGTCGATCCTGAACTCATGGTTTCCATGCCTCCCCGGACGACCGCGTCCACGGGCTTCGACGCCCTCGCCCACTCGATCGAAGCCTACACGAGTACCCTCTCCACTCCGATCACCGACCTGTACTGCGAACAGGCCATCCGCCTCATCGGCAAGTACCTGCGCAGGGCAGTCAAGGACGGCGCCGACAAGGAAGCGCGCAACGGCATGGCCTACGCGAACACGCTGGCCGGTTTTTCCATCGCAGTCGGCATCGTAACCGTCTGCCACGGTCTGGCGCACTCCGTCGGCGGTATCGCGAACACGACCCACGGCGAGTGCCTCGCGGCCATGACGCCCCAGACCATGCGATTCTCCATGCGCGGCAACCCCGACAAGTTCAAGAACATCGGCATGTTCCTCCGCGACGAGCCGGCCAACCTCGGCCAGGATCGCCTGGAGGATTCCGTGCGCGAAGTGGAACGCCTGATCGCCGATGCGGGCCTGGCCAACGGGCTCGGCAAGCAGGGCGTCAAGGAATCCGACATCGAAGCCATCGCCGACGGCGTCATCCGCTACATGGGCGGATCCATCGCGATCGACCCCATGAATCCCGGGAAAAAGGACCTCGTCGAGATCCTCAAGAAGTCGATGTAGGACGGAGCGGAGCATGGCGGGCAAAATTCTGCATGTACTGAACGCGGGCAACGAGATCGGGGAAGCGCCCATCTGGGTGCCCGAGGAAGGACGCCTGTATTGGGTGGATACCGAGGGTTCGCGGATCTTCAGCTACCGGCCCGCCGACGGCGCACGCGAAAGCTACGCCGTGACCCTGCCCGTCACCGCCCTGCTCCGCAGGAGAGGCGGCGGCTGGGTCCTGGTCACCAAGAAGGGGCTCGCCTTCTGGGACCAGAACTCGGGCGTCTGCGGATTGATCGCGGATCCGACGGCCGACGACGACGAGCTCTGCTTCAACGACGGCGCCGTGGACCGCCAGGGACGCATCGTCGCGGGGACGATGAACTTCGTGAACCACATCCGGCCCGACGGACGCCTGTACGGCCTGGACGGCAAGCTGGAGCTCGCGGAACTGGACTCGGGCATCTCCGTCGCGAACGGCATCGGTTTCAGTCCGGACGGACGGACCATGTACGTGTCCGAGCAATTCAAGGGCCGCATCCTCGCGTACGACTACGATACTGCGGTCGGCAAGCCTTCCGGAAGGCGGATCTTCGCCGAAGTGCCTCCGGAAGAAGGCCTGCCGGACGGGATCATCGTGGACGCGGAAGGCTGTATCTGGAACGGACGCTGGGGCGGATCGACGATCGCCCGGTACAGCCCGGACGGCAAGCTCGACCGGAAATATGCGCTGCCGGTGGAGACGGGAACCTGCCTGGCCTTCGGCGGAGAGAAGCTGGACGAATTGTACATCACCACGGCCTGGTACGGGATGGACGCGGCGGGGCGCGAGGCCCAGCCCTACGCGGGGGACCTCTTCGTCCTCAGACCCGGCGTCTCGGGCGTCGTCGAACCCCGCTTCGCGGGCTAGGACCGGGAGAAACGCATGAACGGCAACGGAAAGATCGCTTTCGATTTTCAAGGCAAAAAGGTGCTCGTCACCGGAGCCACCAAGGGCATCGGGCGCGACATCGCCCTTTCCTTCGCCAAGGCCGGAGCGACGGTGTCGGCCACCGGCAGGAATGCCGCGGAACTCGCCGGCCTCGCCGGGGAAATCGCTGCGGCGGGCGGGCGGTGCTGGACCTACCCGGCCGACCTCGCCGACGCGGCCGCCTGCACGGCGATGGCGGAAGCCGCCGTCGCGGATGCAGGCGGCATCGACATACTGGTGAACAACGCGGGCATCAGCTTCCCCGAGCGCATCGTGGACCTGGACGTAACGCACTGGGACACGACGATAGCCGTCAACCTCAGGGCGCCGGCGCTGACCGCGCGGGTCGTGGCGCGCGGCATGATCGAACGGGGATACGGCGTCATCGTCAACATCTCCAGCAACGCGTGCATGGCGGGCATAGACGAGCACGCGGCCTATTGCGCAAGCAAATTCGGCCTGGACGGGCTGACCAAGGTGATGGCGGTTGAACTCGGTCCCCACGGAATCCGCGTGAACGCCGTGGCGCCGACGGTCGTGCTCACTTCTATGGGAACCCAGGTCTGGGGAGACGCCGCCAAGGCGGACCCCGTGAAAGCGAAAATCCCTCTCGGCAGATTCCTGGAACCCAGGGAAGTCACGGACGTCGTCCTTTTCCTGGCTTCGGAAGCCGCGGCGATGATCCACGGAGAAACGATACTCATCGATGGAGGAGTCAATGCACGGCTCTACTGAACGGAAGACCGCCCTGGTGACCGGCGCGGCCGGCGTCCTGGGTCTTGCCATCACCAAAGCGCTGCTCGCCAAGGGACTGCGGGTGGTCATGACGGATATGGACCAGACGCGCCTGGACGTCCTCGCCGCGGAACTCGGCGGGGAGGTATTCGGAGTAGCCTGCAACCTGACCGACCCCACGGAAGTGGAAAGGGCCGTCGCGACCATCACGGAACGAGCGGGGGACGTGGATGTCCTCGTGAACAACGCCGGCATCCTGAGCAACAACAAGACCGCGACGACCAGTTCCGAAGAATGGCGCAAGGTTATGGACGTCAACGTCAACGGGGTCTTCTATATCACCAAGGCGATAGTCCCCGGCATGAAAAGGAAGGGCTGGGGACGCATCATCAACATGTCGTCGCTCGCCGCGAAATCGGGCGGAATCACCGCCGGAACGGCCTATTCCACATCCAAGGGCGCGATCATTTCCCTCACCTTCTCCCTCGCGGCGGAGCTCGCATCCGCCGGCATAACGGTCAACGGCATCGCCCCCGCCTACATCCGGACCCCCATGGTGACGGCGCAGTTATCGGACGAACAGCGGGCCGCGGTGCTCGCCAGGATTCCCGTCGGCCGTTTCTGCGAACCCGAGGAATGCGCGCATGTCGTGTGCTTCCTGGCTGACGAGTCCTCGGGCTTTATCACCGGCGAGATCATCGACCAGAACGGCGGCTTGCATTTCGATTGACGGAGGAACGATGACCGAAACGAGAGCGGGGGAACTCCGGGCGATAGCCCGGGAAATCCGCAAACTGACCATAGACGAGATCGGCTACCTGGGCGTCGGCCATATCGGAGGCGCGATGTCGGTGGTGGAGCTGCTTACCCTGCTGTACCACGAGCACATGGACACCGACGCGAAGAATCCGCGGAAAAAGGACAGGGACTGGCTCGTGCTATCCAAGGGGCATGCCGGACCGACCCTGTACGCGACCCTCGCGCTGAAGGGCTTCTTCCCCCTCGAGTGGCTCCATACCCTGAATACCGGCGGGACGAAACTGCCGAGCCATTGCGACCGGAACCTGACCCCCGGCGTGGACATGACGACGGGGTCGCTCGGACAGGGTTTTTCCGCGGCCGTCGGCGTAGCCCTCGGCCTGCGCATGGACGGCTCCGGGAAGACCGTCTACGCCGTCATCGGCGACGGGGAGTCGGACGAGGGGCAGGTCTGGGAAGCGGCCATGTTCGCTGGCAACGGCGGTCTGGCCAACCTTATCGCCTTCACCGACTACAACAAGCAACAACTTGACGGATTCACCAAGGATATCCAGAACCTGGACAGCCTGGAAGAAAAATGGAAAGCCTTCGGCTGGTTCGTCCAGCGGGTAGACGGCCACGACTTCGCCGCCATGGACGCGGCGATACTCGCCGCCAAAAAACAGGGCGCGAAGGGGAAGGACGCGAAACCTTCCATGATCATCCTGGACACGATCAAGGGGAAGGGTTGCGATTTCGCCGAGGGTCTGGTCTCCAACCACAACATGAGCTTCGGCATGGATCAGGCGAACGCCGCCATCGCAGCGCTGGACGCCGCGGCGTTGGACGCCGCGGCGCCGGGCGCCGCCGCAGCCAAGGAGCGGTAAAATGGGAACCAAGGAAATGAGGGCGGCATACGCGGATACGCTCGTGGAACTCGCCGCGACGAATCCGGACATCGTGGTGCTGGAAGCCGACCTGATGCGCGCGACGGGGACCGGCGTCTTCCAGAAAGCCCACCCCGACCGGTTGTTCAACGCGGGCGTCGCCGAAGCCAACATGGTCGGCATCGCCTCCGGCCTTTCGGCCACGGGGAAAATCCCCTTCGCCTCCACCTTCGCCTGCTTCGCGTCCCGCAGGGTCTTCGACCAGTTCTTCCTGTCGGCGAACTACGCGCGGCTCAACGTAAAGCTGGTGGGGACTGACCCCGGCGTGACGGCCGCGTACAACGGCGGGACCCACATGCCCTTCGAGGACCTCGGCCTCATGCGGACCATCCCGGGACTCACGATCATCGAACCCTCCGATCCCGTTTCCTGCGCGGCCTTCACGCGCCTTGCGGCGGAAACCTACGGCTGCTTCTACCTGCGTTTGCCCCGCAAGGCCGCGCCTTGCCTGTACGCCGCGGAGGAGAAGTTCCGGATCGGGAAGGCCAAGACGCTCCGCAAGGGGAAAGACCTCTGCTTCGTCGCCCTCGGAAGCCTCATGGTCGGTTCCGCCCTCGCGGCCGCCGAAACGCTCGCGGCCGAAGGTATCCAGGCTTCGGTGCTGGATGTCCTGTCGCTGAAACCGCTGGACGCGGAGGCGGTGCTGGGGGAAGCCGAGAGCACGGGACGAATCATCAGCGCCGAGAACCACCAGATCGCCGGAGGGCTCGGAAGCGCGGTGGCGGAAATCCTGGCCGAGAGCGGCATCCGCTGCAAATTCAAGCGCGTCGGCATCAGGGACGAGTTCGGCCAAGTGGGGACCCAGGACTGGCTGGCGGCCCATTACGGCCTGACCGCCGCCGACCTCGTACGGACCGCGAAGGCGCTGTCATGATTTCGATAGACGGCAAAGACCATCCCTGGCGGGAAGGACTGAACATGGATGCGCTCGTCCGGGAACTCGGCCTGGGTGCGGGAGCGTCCTTCGCGACAATGGAGGAACATCCCGGGAACGGCGCCCGCGCCCGTTTCATCCGCCGCAAGGATTGGCCGACGACTTCGGTGGCGGACGGCGCCAAGATCAGGCTCATCGTCGCCGCCTCCGGCGGCTGAAGGGGTAATGATGGGCCAAGCTATCCTGGACGAGGAGGAGCGCGAGCGCTATTCCCGTCAGACGATGCTCCCCGCCTGGGGAGAGGAAGGACAGCTCAGGCTGAAGCGCAGCGTCGTATTCGTCGCGGGATTGGGCGGCCTGGGCGGTCCCGTCTGTCTGTACCTCGCCGCTGCCGGCGTCGGGACGCTCATTCTCTGCGACGACGGCCTCGTGGAGATTTCGAACCTCAATCGGCAGCTCCTGTACGACGAGGCCGACCTGGGCAAGCCCAAAACCGCCGCCGCCGCCCGGAAGCTGCGCGGATTGAATCCACGGACGGAGACTGTGGAACGCCGCGTACGGCTCCGCGAGGGCAGCGTCGCCGGGATCGCTTCGGATGCCGACATCCTCGTCGATTGCCTTGACAATTACCAAGCCCGGCAGGTTCTGAATGCCCATGCCGTCCGTGCGGGCCTCCCCCTCCTGCACGGAGGGGTGCTCGGCGCTGGCGGCCAATTCGCCTTCCTTTTTCCGCCCCTTACCCCCTGCTTGCATTGCATCTTCCCCGACGATGCAGCGGAACGGAGCGCGCCCCTGCCGGCGGTCGGTCCGGCGGCAGGAATGGTGGCCTCCGTTCAGGCGCTCGCCGCGCTTCGCTATCTGGTGTTCGGAGAGCCCACGATGCCAAACCTGTTCTGGCGCACCGACGGGTGGAATCCCCAAGCCGAAGCGCTGGAGATCCAACGGGACGAACGCTGCCCCGTCTGCGGCCGCATTTCTTGAAAAGGAACAACAGATGAAATCCGGCCTTTCCTCAAGAGCCAGCATCGCCGTCTCCCTGGCCGGATTCCTCATTCCGGTCGCCTTGATCGATGCGTTCGGAGCCGCCCTCCCGCCTATCCTGCGCATCGGCGTCTTCGCGTCACTGGCGTGCGCTCTGTTGTTCTTGCTGGACTTCATCGTCCTGGGAAAGATGAAGAACCTCGGGAAGGGCATCGCCCTGTCCTCCTCGGGGTCGGCCGACCTGCGCCTCCGTCTTCCCGTCGCCGACCGGGATGAACTTGGCCCTTTCAGCAGGACCTTCAATGTCCTGCTCGCCCGCATCCACGGGGTCGTGTCCCAGCTGAAGAATATCGCGTCCCGGGGCGGAGAGATCGGAAGCGGGCTTGCCGCCGGGGCGGAAGAAATCGCCGCCTCCGTGGAGGAGTCCGCCCGGACGGTTGAATCCATCGGAGCCAACAGCCGGGCCCTCGCCGAACGCGCGCTCTCCGCGCGCGGTTCCGTCGCGGATATCAGGGTATCCATCGACGGGATCGTGGCGGGCATCGCCAAGCAGTCCTCCTCGATCGGCCAATCCTCGGCCGCGGTCGAGCAGCTCATCGCATCGATAAGCTCGCTCAACGCCACGGCTCTTTCCCGGTCCGCGCTCGCGGACAGAATCAGGGACCTCACCGCGGTCGGGGAGGAAAGCATGGCCGAAAGCATGGCGGCGATGCGCCGGGTCTCCGATTCAGCGGGAGCCATCGGCGAGTTCATGGAAGTGATCACCGCGGTCGCCGGCCAGACCGACCTCCTGGCCATGAACGCGGCTATTGAAGCGGCCCATGCGGGAGCCGCAGGCAGGGGCTTCGGAGTAGTGGCCGACGAGATCCGGAAACTCGCGGAGGCGACGGCGGGAAATGTCGCGAGCATCCGCACGAACCTGTCGCGCATGGGAGAGGGCATCGCCGAAGCCGGCAGGCTCTCCGCGCGGAGCGACGTCGCGACAAGGGAAATGGCGGACGGCATGCGCATCCTCGCGTCCACCATGGACGAGATGCTGACCGGACTCGGCGAGATGGGAAGCGGCACCAAAGAAATAACAGCCTCGCTCGCATTGATGAAGGAAGAGAGCGCACGCGTACGGGAATCTTCCGTGGCCATCGCGGCTCGCTCGGAGAACATAGGGACCCAGGTGGACGATATAGCGGGACTCTCGGACCAGAACGCCCACGGGATCCGTGAAATCGGAGCCGGCCTGCACGAGATAGCCGAGGCCATGCGGAGCATGGCCGCCCTCGGGGCGGAAAACACAGAGAATCTGGCGATAATGGACGGGAGCCTTAACGATTTCGCGATTATCGACACTTCGACCCTGAAATCTTCCGACGGCCAACCGCTTGTCCAGTGGAACCGCTTGATCAAGAAGATACCGCCGCGTCCGTCAAAGTCGGCCGCCTACGGGGAATGGGACGAACGGCATTGGTACGATATGGAGTACGCGGGCTGGGGTATCGCCAAAACGAACCTTCCCGTCTCCCGCGGGGACGGGGCGGCGGGCAAGCGCGCCATTGCGGTCCTTCCCGGCTCCCACCCCTACTTCAGCGCCTGGGAACGGGGCATGGGAAGCCTCGCGGAAGCTTTCGGCGTAAAGGTCGAAGTCCGGACGGGAAACTGGGACCCCGCGGTCCAGAGGGACCTCGTGCTGCGCGCGGTCAAGGAAAAACCCGATCTTATCATCGGAAGCCCCGGGGAGGCGGAATCCAGCCTCGCGTGGATCAAAGCGGCGAACGCAGCCGGAATTCCCCTGGTGGTCTCCACGGCGCAACCTTCGAACGAAGGCTACCGCTATATCCTCGGCTTCACGGGATTCGACGACTGGGGATCCCACCGCGTCCTGGCCCGCGACCTGGCCGAAAGGCTGGACGGGAAGGGAGGTTATTGCGTGGTCGGCCACAAGACCGGCACCTCCCAGCACTTCGCGCGCACCTGGGGTTTTCAGACCGAGATGAAGAAGGTTGCGCCCGGGATGAGCTGCCTGGCTTCCGAATCCACGGAATTGGACAGGGGGAGGACCAGGGACCTCGTCGCCAGGTGGCTCCGGGAACGGGGCGCGGCCCTGAACGCCATCTTCGTGACGGATTCCTTCAATCCTCTGATCGGAGCGGTGGAGGCGATAGATGCGTCGGGACGGAAGGATATCATCGTGTACGCGACGGGCAACAACAAGATCAGCCTGGATCTGATGAAGGCGGGAAAGGTCCACGGCATACGCTGGGAATCGGCGGAGGCTGACGGGGCGCTGGCCCTGGAAACGGCGATAGACTATTTCAACGGACTGGAAGTGCAGCCCATACGCTACCTCCCCGCCAAGGTGATCAGGCCGGAGGCGGTCGACTCGTACTACCCGGCGCAGTGGTAGGCGAGCCGGCCCGGCGGCGCGGCGGCAGGGATGCCGCCTCGCCCCCTCGCTCATCCCCCCGGGGTGAGTTCATGCAACCAGAAACGCGCTTGCCCGTTACCAGGCCTATGCCGATCCTCCGCGTTCGGAACGTCCCGCTTGTTCTATCGGTGATTGCCGCTATAATCGAGTTTGTGCCTACGCCGATTCTCGCCACAAAACTTTATGCGCCCCCCCATCGGCCAAAACTCGTGCCTCGCCCCTGCATTCTCGAGAAGCTGAACGAAGGTCTGCACCGCAGATTGACGCTTATTTCAGCCCCTGCCGGTTTCGGAAAAACCACTCTGGCGAGCGAATGGATCTCCGGTTGCATGCGACCGTCCGCCTGGCTCTCGCTGGATGAAGGGGACAGCGACTTTGCTCGCTTTTTGATGTACTTCATCGCCGCGTTGCGGACGATCAAAGCGGATATAGGAACGAGGATATTGGCGGTACTCCAATCTCCCCTCCAGACACCGACCGAATCGGTCCTGACGTCCCTCCTGAATGAGATCGACGCCATGCCGGACGATTTCATCCTCGTGCTTGATGATTACCACGCCATAGACGCCAAGCCGGTCGATGATGCCCTCGCCTTCATGCTGGAACACCTGCCGCCGCGGATGCATCTGGTCATCACCACCCGCGAGGACCCGGACCTGCCTCTGGCCAAGTGGCGCACCCGCGGACAATTGACCGAGCTGCGCGCCGCCGACCTACGTTTTTCCGCCTCGGAAGCCTCGATATTCTTCAACCGGACAATGGGTCTCGATCTCTCCGAGGATGACATCGCAGCTTTGGAGAACCGTACCGAGGGTTGGATAGCCGGACTTCAAATGGCGGCTCTCTCCATGCAAGGACGAAAGGACAGCGCCGGCTTCATACAGGCCTTTTCCGGAAGCCACCGCTTCGTGTTGGATTATCTGCTCGAAGAAGTGCTGCAACGCCAGAGCGAACTCGTGCACGATTTCTTGCTGCAGACAGCCATCCTCGACGGATTATGCGGTCCCCTTTGCGATGAGGTCACCGGGCGAAAAGACGGCGGAGAGATGCTGGAGGCCCTGGAACGCGGCAACCTGTTCGTCGTACCGCTCGATGACAAACGCCGATGGTATCGCTATCACCAGCTTTTCGCCGACGTCCTCAAATCGCGTTTGATGGAGGCTCAGCGCGATACGGTATCCTTACTGCATCGGCGGGCAAGCGGGTGGTATGAGAAGAACGGCCTGCCGTCCGAAGCCATCGCCCATGCTCTCGCCGCCGAGGATTTCGAGCGGGCGGCGGGCCTGATCGAGCTGGCATGGCCTGCGATGGAGGGAAGCCCCCAAGCCTCCATGTGGCTTGGTTGGGTGAAGGCGCTGTCGGACGAGCTGGTGCGCGAGCGGCCGGTGCTCAGCGTGTGGCATGCCTATGCCTTTTTGGCCTGCGCCGATCTGGAAGCCGCGGAGTCCCGGCTGAAAGACGCCGAAGGATGGCTCGCGAATCCATCGGCCAAGATGGTCGTCACGGACGAACGAGAGTTCCGGTCCCTCCCCGGGACGATCGCCGTCGCCCGAGCCTATATCGCCCAGGCTGTCGGCGATCTCTCCGGTACGGTGACGTACACCCGACGGGCGCTCGAGCTCCTGCCCGAAGAAGACCATTTCAGGCGCGAGCAGGCAACCGGCCTCCTGGGGCTCAGCTGCTGGGCGAGCGGAGACCTGGAAACGGCCGGCCGTATTTTCACCGACTACACTAAGAAATTCCGGTCAGCCCGCAATATTCCGGACGCGATCGGCACGGCCTTTGTGCTGGTTGATATCCGTTTGGCGCAAGGGCAGCTCCGTGAGGCGGCAGGCACGCTCGAACAGACGCTGCAATTCGTCGTGGATCAAGGCGGACCGGTGCCTCCGGATGCAGCCGAGCTGTATAGGGGCCTTAGCGAGCTGCACCGTGAACGCGGTGATCTTGAATCCGCGCTACGATATTCGACGAGAAGCAAGGAGCTGGGCGGGCAGGGCGAACTGTTGGTATTGCAGCATCGCCTTTACGTCGCGGAAGCCCACATGAGGCGGATCCAGGGAGACCTGGATGGTGCCCTCGACCTGCTTTTCGAAGCGGAGCGCGTCTATATCAGGACCCCTCTGCCCGTTATCCGTCCCATTCCCGCAATGAAAGCACGGATTTGGGTCGCGCAGGGCAAACTGGCCGAAGCCCTGGCCTGGGCACGCGAAGAGAGTCTGTCCGTCGATGATGAGCTTAATTATTTGCATGAGTACGGGCACCTGACCTTGGCCCGCATTCTCATGGCACGAAGAGCGGGCGACCCCGATGATTCCATCCGCCAAGCGATGGGGCTTTTGGAGCGCCTCCTGAAAGCGGCGGAGCCAAGTGGACGAAAAGGAAGCGTGATCGAAATCCTGGTGCTGCAGGCGCTCGCGCAAAGGGCTGAAGGCGACATTCCGCTTGCGCTCGCGACTCTTGAAAGTGCGTTGATTCTTGCCGAGCCGGAAGGCTATGTCCGTATCTTTGTGGACGAAGGCCCGGCCATGGCGGAGTTGTTGACCAAGATGAACACTTCGAAAAAAAGCGGAACGCCCGGCATGGTTGCGTATATCCATAAATTGCTGGCTGCCTTTGGGAAGCAAACCCCGGCGGCAGCCGTGGCGCCTCTTTCCCAAGGACTGCTCGATCCCTTGAGCAAGCGCGAACTCGAAGTCCTCGGCCTCATCGGCCAAGGATTATCGAACCAGGAAATCGGCGACCGCCTCTTCCTCGCCCTGGATACGGTCAAAAGCCACAACCGCAAGATATTCGAAAAGCTCGACGTGAAGCGGCGCACGGAGGCCCTGGCCCGCGCCCGCGGGCTGGGGCTCCTGTAGGGTTCCTACATCGTTTTCGCCAATTTTACGAACTTCCGGATACCGTCGGCCGGCACGCCGGGAAAGGCCGAATTGATCAGCCAGAGAGGGACTTTGACAGGAGGAGAGCTTCTTCCGGTCATGACGATTTCGACGGTACCGTTCCCCAGATCCTTGAACGAATAGGCGATATTGAAAAAGCTCATGCGTTCCACCTTTTTGTATTCCATCAGGTCCGGCGCGGCGGAGAGTCTGAAGTCCGCGGTCCCCAGCCCGGCATCCTCGGAAAAGGACATGATGGCGACGCAATCCGAATCGGGAACGGGCCAAGGGTTTTTGGTATAGTAGTAGACGATCCATTCATTGCCGGATATCGCCTTGATCGCCTCGCTCGAATAATCGCCCATGAATTCCTTGTGCTTCGACGTGTCTTTCATCAGGGCAACGCAGCCGGACAAACTGACTTCCGCGATCGTCGTCGCGATGTCCTCGATCATGGGGACCCTGACGCCGGTTTCGGTTACTCGTTCTGAAATCCGATATTTCACCGTGATTTTGGCATCGTCGAGCTTGGCTGTTTTCCAATCATCCGCGCCGATCGCCGCGACCGCGAGAACCGCGTATGCCAAGCCGCATATTGTCCGCCGGACGTTCGAAGAGCCAGCCCTCAGAAAAAGCATTTGATTCCTCCTCCGATTACCGTTCCGCCCTCGAAGGCTCCGTCCTTCTCCGGCATGCCCATGCCGGTTCCGATTTCAAGATAAATGGCCTTACGTTCGAACACGAACCATTCCGCTCCGGTCAGCAAGTTCAGGAAATACGACGTACCCTCGAAAGAATTCATTATTCCTTTCTGAACCCCGATCGATATTCCCTGATATGTTCGTATCTTCGATTCCCAGTCTTCCGAATAAAAGACTCCGATCGAGGGATTGGCGAAAACGACTGACTCGCCGTCATTCATATCAGCTACGATACTGGCGTCCAGGCGGAAGTGAAATTTGCCCAGCTGGTAGCCCAACTGGACACCCGACGCCGAACTCGTCCGGTACAAGTATGCGGGAAAGCCGTAATAGATGCCCTGGTGCTTCGAGTCGATTTCGTTCGCCGCGTCCTTTCCCTCCGCGTAAGCGGCCGCGCTGACGCAGAAAAAGGCCACAATTATTACCCGTACTGCTTTGATCTTCATCCAATCCTCCAGAGTTACCGTGTTTTTGCGTTTTCTTGACGCAGCCACGATTCTAGCCCGGGATCGAATCGTTCCAATGACACCTCGGAGTGGTTCGGAGTGTGATTTCAAGCGGGTCGCAAATTGACACTTTCGTGTCTTCACGACGAAATGCGGCCGGCGTTACACTCGGGACCGAACGAAAAGAAAGGAGGTAACTGATGGATCGAAATGCAATGAACGATTCAAATCCGCTGTCGGAATCCTGCGAAAGCGAGCGACCCTGGAATTCAGCTATTGCCGGGCTCTCGCATCCACGACCTCGAAAGCAATATGTAACTGATAAATATCGCCAAAGGAGAATATGCGAATGAAAACCTACAGAATGAACGCGTTGATGGCTGGCGTCCTTTACTTCCTCGGGTCAGTCTTTGGGGTACTAAGCGCCGTCGTTGGCGGGGAATTGATTTCTTCGATCGTACAAGGCAAGCCGCTTTCCGGCTCGGCTCTACTCAGCTTCGTTATTGCCGATTCGTCCCGGCTTATCGGCGGTTCATTCTTTATCCTCATGATGGGGATTTCGCTGGCGGCGATGACGGCTTTCCTATACCCGGTCTTCAGAAAGGACAGCAAAGAACTTGCGCTGGGCATGTTGATCTTCCGCGGAACACTGGAAGGAGCCTGGTATTTTATGACGACGCTCGGTTATTTAGCATTATTCGCTCTTGGAAGCGAATACCTGGCTACCGGCGCCAATTCGGCCGAATTACGATCCATGATCAAAGTCCTGTATCAGTTCCAAGATCTCCTTGCGCCGACCGGAACCATCCTTTTTCTTGTCGGGGCTACGTGCCTCTACATCTCATTCTACCGTACGCGGCTGATTCCCCGCTGGTTGTCCGTCTGGGGACTGGTCGGCGTGATTCCGTATATGGCTTTTGCCTTGTTGCATCTCTTTCGGATGGATAGGGGTGTCGGATTATATTTACAGATGCTGCTTATGCCGCAGGAAATGGTGATGGCGTTTTGGCTGATCATCAAAGGCTTCGATCGTGTGGCCCTTGACAGGACTATGTCTGACAAGCGTACCGAATGAGCGAGTATCATTTACCATCAAATCGAAGTCTGACTGCCACAGTACTACCTGGTTAAGCTCATAGAGCGGGAGACCGGCAAGCCTCTTATGGAAGATGCCGCGCTCAATCATGAACAGAAGGAGACGATAGCATGATCACCTCAAAGACAAGCGCCCGGATCACCGGCGTACTTTTCATCCTTGGAACGGTTCCGATACTTATCGCGCTGGCGCTTTGGGGACGGCCGCTCTTGTCCCCGGATTACCTGTCATTGATGGCGGCGAACAGAGGCCAAATTCTCTTGTTCGTCCTCACCATCATGATCATGGGTTTTTCCTGCGCCGGAATCGGAATTTCGCTGTACCCAGTCCTTAGCCCGCACGACAAGGGTCTGGCGCTGACTGCGATGGGGTTCCGCCTCATGGAGGGGCCGCTCGAGTTCGTATTCGCCATCGGCTATGTCGCCCTCCTGGCAGTCAGTCAGGAATTCGTAGAGGCAGGCAGTCCCCCGGACTCGTATTACCAGGGCGCCGGTGCGGCGATCAAGGCGGTGATTGATTGGGTGGGCCGCGCCTATTACCTTCCCTTCTGCATCGGGGCTTTCAGCTACTACACGATCTTCTACAACACGCGACTCGTGCCGCGCTGGCTCTCCGTTTGGGGGCTGGGTGGAATTCTATTGATGCTGGTATCCAGCTTAGGCGGCATTCTGGGTTTGATTGCTGCCGCTTCTCCGGTTGGCGCTTTTCTTTGCATGCCCATTTTGGTTCAGGAATTGGTTCTTGCCGTCCGGTTGATCGTGAAGGGATTCGATACGCCCGCAGCCGCTGCGGTGCGGACCCGATAGGAGCGCGATGCCTGCGAGGAGTGCGACATGCGTTATGAGATACGGCTCGAGGGCCACTTGGGCGATGACTGGGCGGACTGGTTCGGGGGCCTCGTTCTAGTCCAGGAGGGCGAAGGTACCACCCGCTTGATCTGCTCCGTGGCCGACCAGGCGGCCCTCTTCGGTATCCTGAAAAAGGTGCGCGACCTGGGAATGCCGCTGTTATCGCTTGTCCGCGTCCACGATCGATGAAAGATCAGGACAGGACAAGCTCCCCGCTCTCTCAGCCCGCCGGTCATGCTGATGCGGTCGGCGATAATCTCCCGAAGCTGCCTCAGAAGAATCTTCTGATGCCGACGCCAAAAAATGTTCCGCCGTTGAAAGCGCAGAACCGCTCATAGTGGGGTTCGGAGTTTAGGCATCCTAATTGTTCCAGAATTGGTTGGACTTTCTTCCGATCAATGTTTTGCCTTGGCGAGTTGATCGGGGTATTATCCGAGGTTTTCCATAGCGGCGTTTGTGCGCGGAGAACCTCGAATGGGTCGGCCACAAGACCGGGACCTCGCAACATTTCGCGCGCACCTGGGGTTTTCAAACCGAGATGAAGAAGGTCGCGCCCTCCTCCCAAACGGTTTTAACCTCCAGCGTATTGGCAGGACTCTGTCCACTGGTTACGCTAAGTCCCCTGAAATTCCCATCTTGACGTCAAAACTCCCAAGTACTACATTCAATCCAGCCCGGCGTTGCCGGGAACGTCGGCAGGAGCAGTCGGATTGGTAGCGAAAAGCGCTGGATTGCGGGAGAAAACCGGGTTTTCGGCAAGAAAAATAGTTCATATCGTCTAGGAGGTAATAAATGAAGAAGTGGTTTCTTGTTATCGGTTTAGCAGTCGTGATGGCCGTCAGCGCCTTCGCGCAGGTTTTCGATTTTACCTTGGTAAATAATACCGGGTACGCGATTGACGAAATCTACCTTTCTCCGTCCGACGACGACGAATGGGGAGACGACATTTTGGAACTGGACGTGCTCGCTGACGGGGAATCGGTTGAATTCGAGTTCGATCCCGACATGGAAGAGCTGTTTCTGGCCTTCGGCGTGGACCTCTACGATATGCGCTGCGTCTACGAGGACGGTTCCACTGACGAATGGTACGAACTCAAGCTGGAAGAAATCGACGAGCTGACTTTGACGCTGGATGCCGAAGGCAACGGCGTCGAAAGCTGGGAATAAACCTCATCGGATCCTGATCCGACAATTTAGATCACGGCTGGCGGCTTTCGGCGTCAGCCGTTTTTTTTATGGTGCGCGTCATGCCGTTCAGGCCTCACCGCCGGTGCCGTGGATTGAATGCTGGCGTTTTTCTTGTCGGAACCGGACTGCTTCCTCCGCCCAAAAAGCCGTTTCCGTTTCCGGCTCCACCGTAACGTTCTTGATGACGGCGCCGCGGACGTTCCGGAGGCGGAAACCGCGGCCGGCGGCCTTGGGCAAGCCGCACGTCATGGCCCCGCAGTCAATGTCGGGCGCGGCAGCTGATGGCGAAGAGGCGCTCGCCGCGGATATTGCGTACCCGCGGGGTCTTGGCCGTAACCGGCTGAGCCTTCAGACTGAAGGTCGGAGAGTCGGCCGGTGGACCACCGGGGCAATAGTAGCAGTTTACCACGACTGGGCAGAGCTGGTCGGTCATACGCGTGTCCTTGATGGCGATGTTCTCCCACCGTCCCGCCGCGACCCCGGCGAGTTTTGATGCGCAGGCCTCGGTCGGTGGAGCGAAAATCGCAGTCGGAGATGGCGACATCGCAGACACCGCTGGCGGTTTCTGCCGACGACGACGCCGCCGTGAACGGCGTGCATAAAGCAGCCGCGGATGGTGATCGGTTCGGTGGGGCGGCCGACGCGGACACCGTCTTCGCCGGACCCAACCTTGTGTTGCGCACGATAAGAGAATAACCCGATCTCATCATCGGAAGCCTCGGAGAGGCAGAATCCAGCCTCGAGTGGATCAAGGCGGTGAACGCAGCCGGAATCCCCTGGTGGTCTCCACTGCGCAACCTTTGAACGAAGGCTACCGCTATACTCTCGGCTTCACTGGATTCGACGACTGGGGTCCCACCGAGTCCTGGCCCGCGACATGGCCGAAAGGCTGGACGGGAAGGGAGGTTATTGCGTGGTCGGCCACAAGACCGGCACCTCCCGGCACTTCGCGCGCACCAGGGGTTTCCAGACCGAAATGAAGAAGGTCGCGCCCGGAATGAGCTGCCTGGCTTCCGAATCCACGGAATCGGACAGGGGGAGGACCAGGGACCTCGTCGCCAGGTGGCTGAGAGTATCATCGTATACGCGACGGGCAACAACAAGATCAGCCTGGATCTGATGAAGGCGGGAAAGGTCCAAGGCATACGCCGGGAATCGGCGGAGGCCGACGGGGCGCTGGCCCTGGAGACGGCGATAGACTATTTCAACGGACTGGAAGTGCAACCCATACGCTACCTTCCCGCCAAGGTAATCAGGCCGGAGGCGGTCGACTCGTACCACCCGGCGCAGTGGTAAGCGGGGGCGAGGAAGCGGGACGGCGGAGCTCTGTCGTTATATCATGCAAAGTCCCCGGAAATTCCAATATTGACGACAAAACTCCCAAGAACTACATCCAATCCGGCCCGGCGTTGCCGGGAATGTCGGCAGGAGCAGTCGGGTTTGTAGCAAAAAGCGCTGGATTACGGGGAAAAGCCCGGGTTTCGGCAAAATATCGCTAAAAAACCCGAAATGATAGTTCCTATCTCTTCGTATCAAGAAACTCGTGCTATTATCGCTTCCATTACATTTCCGTTAATATCTTAAATAGGAGATTACGCCATTGAAAAAGCTATTACAGCCTTTCTTTGTTCTATGCGCCATTTTTCTGCTCCTTACCTGCGAACAACCGATTCAGGAAAAGGACCCCACGGTCGAAACCCCGGTCATAGCTCCTAACGGCGGAACCTTTCAGGATTCGGCAACCATTTCCATCGCGTGCGCGACGCAGGGCACGGCGATCCGCTATACGACTAATGGTACTATGCCGACTGAAAGTTCCGCTCTTTACGCGGGAAGTTTCATCCTCACCGAAAGCGCGACTGTGAAGGCGAAGGCTTTCGCGCCAGGATATCATGCAAGCGCGGTCGTCTCCGCGACTTTTACCTTGACCAAGACATCACAAGTCGCCGCCCCGGTCATTGCACCCGCGGGAGGAGCCTTCTCCGATTCGGTGTCTGTGACTATTTCCTGCGCCATGCCGGGCGCGGTGATTCGATATACGACAAATTACGAAATCCCGACTGAGAGTTCACCTCAATATTCCACTCCGTTAAACTTTACCTCTTCAACTTATTTAATCGCGCGAGCTTTTGCCGAAGGGTACGAGCCAAGCGCCTCTGTTCAGGAAGAGTATACCATCACAGATACCCTCACAGCTCAAACGCCGGGCATATCACCTGCCGGTGGAATCTTTACGGATTCAGTATCCGTTTCCATCTCCTGCGCCACTTCCGGCGCGTCTATCCGCTACACGACCAACGGCACCGACCCGACCGCGGGCTCCACGCTCTATTCAGGCAGTTTCACCCTCACAAGTTCGGCAACGGTGAGAGCCAGGGCCTTCGCTTCCGGCTACAACGACAGCGCCATCGCTTCGGCCGCGTTCACCGTGACCGCGACGCCCACCGCGGCTACACCGGTCATCTCGCCCGCAGGCGGTAGCTTCGCAGACTCGGTCTCCGTCTTCCTATCCTGCGCTACTTCCGGCGCGTCTATCCGCTACACGACCAACGGCACCGACCCCACCGCGAGCTCCACCCTCTATTCAGGAAGCTTCACGCTCACCAACTCGGCAACGGTGAGAGCCAAGGCCTTTGCCTCGGGCTACAACAACAGCGCCGTCGCTTCGGCAGCGTTCACGGTAACCGCGACACCCACCGCGGCTACACCGGTCATCTCGCCCGCAGGCGGCAACTTCGCCGACTCGGTCGCCGTCTCTCTTTCCTGCGCCACCTCCGGCGCTACGATCCGCTACACTACCAACGGCACCGACCCCACCGCGGGCTCCACCCTCTACTCCGGCGGCTTCACGCTCACCAGTTCGGCAACGGTCCGCGCCAGGGCGTTCGCCTCGGGCTACAACGACAGCGCCGTCGCTTCTGCAGCGTTCACCGTGACCGTGACGCCTACCGCGGCTACACCGGTCATCTCGCCCGCAGGCGGCAGCTTCGCCGACTCGGTCGCCGTCTCCTTATCCTGCGCCACTTCGGGCGCTACGATCCGCTACACTACCAACGGTACCGACCCCACTGCGGGCTCCACGCTCTATTCAGGAAGTTTCACGCTCACCAGTTCGGCAACGGTCCGCGCCAAGGCGTTCGCCTCGGGCTACAACGACAGCGCCGTCGCTTCGGCAGCGTTCACCGTGACCGTTACGCCCACCGCAGCTACACCGGTCATCTCGCCCGCTGGCGGCAGCTTCGCCGACTCGGTCGCCGTCTCCCTATCCTGTGCCACTTCCGGCGCGGCGATCCGCTACACGATCAACGGCACCGACCCCACTGCGGGCTCCACCCTCTACTCCGGCGGCTTCACGCTCACCAGTTCGGCAACGATGAGAGCCAGGGCTTTCGCTTCCGGTTACAACGACAGCGCCATAGCTTCGGCCGCTTTCACCGTGACGCCCACCGCGGCTACACCATTAATCTCGCCCGCTGGCGGCAGCTTCGCAGACGCGGCCTCCGTCTCTCTATCCTGCGCCACTTCCGGTGCAACGATCCGCTACACGACCAACGGCACCGACCCCACCGCGGGTTCCACGCTCTATTCAGGCAGTTTCACGCTCACCAGTTCGGCAACGGTGAGAGCCAGGGCTTTCGCTTCCGGCTATAATGAGAGCGCCGTAGCTTCGGCCGCTTTCACCGTGACGCCCACCGCGGCTACACCGGTCATCACGCCCGCCGGCGGCAGCTTCGCCGACTCGGTCACCATCTCCTTATCCTGCGCCACTTCGGGCGCTGCGATCCGCTACACTACCAACGGCACCGATCCCACTGCGGGCTCCACCCTTTACTCCGGCAGCTTTGCGCTCACCAGCTCGGCAACCGTTCGGGCGCGCGCCTTCGCTTCCGGCTACAACAATAGCGCCGTAGCTTCGGCCGCTTTCACCGTGACGCCCACCGCGGCTTCACCGGTCATCTCGCCCGCCGGCGGCAGCTTCGCCGATTCGGTCTCCATCTCCCTAACCTGCGCCACTTCGGGCGCTGCGATCCGCTACACTACCAACGGCACCGACCCCACCGCGGGCTCCACCCTTTACTCCGGCAGCTTTACGCTCACCAGTTCGGCTACTATTCGGGCTCGCGCCTTCGCTTCCGGATACAACAATAGCGCCATCGCATCCGGCGCGTTTTCCGTCTATCCTAGCTCCGGTTTGCAGTTCGTTTTCGCCGCTCCCGGCGACGAAGCCATAAGCTACGATACGAATCAAAACGCCATCATCGATAAATCCGCGACGGCTCAATTCACTACTACGATAAATCAAAGTTTTTCTTCGTATCTTTGGCTCCTCGATGGAGCTACGGTTTCGGGTGAAACTGACGGGACTTGCGTCACAACCACAGCATCTCTTTCGATAGGAGTTCACGGATTGACCTGCGTAGTAATGAAAAACGGACTCCAGTATTCGAAAGAGCTTACCTTCAGGATCGTCCCATAATGAGGAGTTCAAAAATGAAAACAGTCAAACATATCGTCAGGCTTCTATTTGCCGCCGTTACCATTTTCTTGTTCGTTTCTTGTCCGCAAGTTCTTACCAACGGAAAAAAGATCGGACCGATTTCAGTTTCGCTGCAGCTTTCCACTCATTCAAACAGCTCGCGGACGATATTTCCCAGCTTTGAGGAGAACATCGATTCGTACTACGTAACCGTCTCCGATGGTCCGTCGACGGTAGATCCAGTTGAAACCGGAAATTCCTCCGTGACGATCGATCTGCTCCCCGGAACGTATACCTTCGCGGTCTCGGGAAGGAATAGCGAAGGGATAGAGATAGCTGTCGGCTCCCTGTCAGGATGTCTGGTCGAAACCTCAGGGTCCAACAGTTTCTCCATTACGATCGCGCCCACGTTCACCCCGGGGAACGGTAACGGCGATTTCGACCTGACGATAAGCACACCCTCCTATTTTTCAAACTATTCAGTTGAGGCTCAATTCGGGCCGACAGGCTCCCTAACCGATTTGAGCTTGACGGAAAACGAAACGTCTTTCACTTTTTCCGGCCAATATTCAACGGGGAACTACCTATTAATCGTCAGACTGAAAGATTCCGGCGGAACCGTAGTTCGGACGAAGAGCGAGAGCGTCCAAATTTGGGCAGGCTACCCGACGAACGCGACAATTGCCTTCACTCGACAAGACGTGATGATGATCGACATTTCTGCGGGGGAATCTCATTCCTTGGCACTCTGCTCTGATGGAACGGTTAAGGCTTGGGGAAATAACTGGTGGGGACAATTAGGTGACGGCACATGGACTGATCGAACATCCCCGGTTAACGTCGCAGCAATTACAAATGCGGTAACGGTTTCAGCCGGTTTTAGACATTCTCTCGCATTGCTTTCTGACGGTTCTGTCCTAGCTTGGGGAAGTAATAACTTCGGACAACTCGGAGACGGCACATCGACTGAGCGGGAATCTCCGGTCACTATTCCGGGAATCGGAAACGCGATCGCGGTCTCGGCTGGAAGCAACCACTCCCTCGCAGTACTTTCTGATGGTTCCGTAGTAGCCTGGGGTTGGAATAACTACGGCCAACTTGGGAACGGCACTACGGTCACTAGTACATCGCCAATTATCGTTACTGGTATCACTAATGCGATCGCGGTATCCGCGGGTAATGATTATTCCCTTGCCCTATTATCCGATGGGTCAACAGTTGCATGGGGTTATAATTACTACGGTCAGCTTGGCGACGGAACCGGAACAAATCAATATACCCCTGTGTTTGTACAAGGAGTCACAGAGGCAACCACGATTTCCGCTGGAGATACTCATTCACTTGCGCTTCTCTCCGACGGGTCGGTCATAGCATGGGGAAAAAACGATTACGGACAACTCGGTGATGGTACTAAGCAAACAAGGTACGCACCGGCTACCGTTTTAAATCTCACCAACGCTAGGGTGATTGCGGCTGGAGGCAACCACTCGCTCGCAGTACTTTCCGATGGTTCTGTCGTTTCTTGGGGATACAATTTCTACGGCCAGTTGGGTGTAAATAATAATACTGACTCGGCGATTCCCATAACTGTACAAGGAGTAAATGAGGCTATTGCAGTAGCCACAAAAAAAGATTTCTCGTTAGCCATACTATCGGATGGTTCAGTAGTCTCATGGGGCTATAACTATTTCGGACAATTAGGAAATGGAGGTAAGACCGATTTCTCCACTCCCGCTTCGGTACAAGGCATCACCAGTTCAATTAACGTTTCTATTAATTCCGATAATTCCTTCGCGGTCCTCTCAAACGGCTCAATTGCAGCTTGGGGAAAAAACACCAGTTGGAAATTAGGAGATGGCACGACGATTGATAGAGCTACCCCAGTAGCGGCATCCGGAATTACAAATGCCGTCGCGGTATCCGCAGGATCGACTCATAATCTAGGTTTATTATCCAGCGGAGACATAGTTACATGGGGAACAAATTTTTATTGCGACCTTGGCACTGGGAGTTCGTTTGCATTTACTCCTACGTCCGTATTGGGAATTACCGACGCGATTGCAATCTCGGCAGGATCCTGTTTTTCTCTCGCTCTCATCTCAGGAGGAACCATAGCCGCTTGGGGATATAACTACTATGGAGTCCTTGGCGACGGTTCCACAACAAATCGAGATGCCCCGGTTACAGTTCAGGGAATTACAAACGCCATCGCCATTTCCGCCAATGTTAATCATTCTCTGGCGCTTCTCTCCGATGGATCGGTTGTCGCGTGGGGCAACAACTCCTATGGACAACTTGGTGACGGCACTGCAACTACTCGGACAATTCCTGTTAGTGTACAAGGTATAGCTAATGCAATCGCTATTTCCGCAGGGTATTCTCATTCTTTAGCACTACTTGCCGATGGAACAATTGTTGCATGGGGTGACAATTATTGTGGAAAACTCGGAGACGGAACTACTACTACCCGATACACGCCTGTTCCTGTTCAGGGTATAGCGACCGCAACATCAGTTTCCGCTGGCGATTCTCACTCCCTAGCAGTACTTTCCAACGGTTCCGTCGTTGCTTGGGGATATAACTTAGGCGGCCAACTCGGAGACGGAACGACGACGTACCGGTTGACGCCCGTCAGCGTTCAAGGAATCACCAACGCTACGACGGTCTCGGCAGGAAGCTCCCATTCTCTCGCGGTACTTTCCGACGGCACGATCAGCGCCTGGGGCAATTATTACTATCTCGGCCTCGGCCTGGACGATGTAATGCCCCACTCGATTGGCTTGAACCTATACCAATAGGTTCTACCTTCCGAACAGCAGCGAGAATAGGCCGCGCCGTTCCCCTGCGGCGCCTGACCTTTATGTTGCTTACGCAATCGCGCGTGATCCGGTACGGTAATCAACCTGCCAATCCTAAGGGACGATGTGTTTGTGGTCGGACATGGAGAGATCGACATCGAGCGTCATTGAGAAATCATCGGCGTCCGCATGAGCAATAGTCCAGCTCGTAGTTGGATGTATTCCCTCCCAAGCGGAAGGCGCGCGCGTTCGCCCCATCGCCCCGTTTCTTGAAATTGCTCATTTTGAGGACAATTTCCCGAGCGGCGGCGATGTCCGTGGCGCCGACCGGTGAAGCGGCCGCGGGTTCCGCAAGAATCAGGGAACCAATTCCGCCGCAGCCGCGCAGAGTTCGGTTTTTCCCGAGGCGGCTTGAACGCGTGCGACGAAAGCCTCAAAGGCGGACTCGCCCATCTTGTCTTTGGCGAAGGCCGTGGCGGCCCGGTCAATCCAGGCGTCACGGCTTCCTCGACGACCGTATCGCCGGTCCGTGTGACCGGTAAAACCTCGTCGCCAGATGGCTTCGGTCGACTCGTACTACCCGGCGCAGCGGCAGGCGAGCCGACCCGGTAACTGACGAAGGGCTAGCGCTTGACCGCCGCGAAGGCGGGGGCGAGCGCCTCCTCCATCCGGCGGACGATCCCTTCGTCCAGCTTGGGCACGATGTCCAGCGCCGCCATGTTTTCCTTCACCTGGGCGACGGAGCTGGCGCCGGTGATGACCGTACTCACCCGGGGATTGCGGACGCACCAAGCCAGGGCAAGCTGGGCGCTGGTGGCGCCGAGTTCCTTGGCTATAGGTTCCAGCGCGCCTGCGCCCTTCAGGACGGCCTCCGGGAAACGTTCCCTCAGCCATTCGTAGCCGGGCAGCGCAAGGCGGGAATCGGAAGGCACGCCGGAGGAATACTTACCGGAAAGCACGCCGGAGGCCAGGGGGCTCCAGGTGGTGAGTCCGAGCCCGATCCCCTCGTACAGGCGCGCGAACTCCTTCTCCACCTTGTCCCGGTAGAGCAGGTTGTATTGGGGCTGTTCCATCTGCGGCTTGCGGAGATTGCGCCGGTCGGCGATTTCCCAGGCTTCCCGGATTTCCTCGGCGCTCCATTCGGACGTCCCCCAGTACAGGGCTTTGCCCGCGGCGATCAGGTCGCTCATCGCCCAGACGACTTCTTCGATCGGGGTGTCCGGATCGGGCCGGTGGCAGTAGATGAGGTCGATGTGGTCCAGGCCGAAACGGCGCAACGAACCGTCCATGGCCTCCATCAGGTATTTCCTGTTGAGCGTGTTCTTCTCGTTCGGCCGGTCGGCGAGTCCCCAGAAGAACTTGGTGGACACGAGGTAGCTGGAGCGCGGCCAGGCCAGGCGTTTCAGCGCGGCGCCCATGATTTCTTCGGACTTGCCTTTCGCGTAGGACTCCGCGTTGTCGAAAAAGTTGACGCCAGCCTCGTAGGCGGCCGTGAGAGTACGCGCCGCTTCTTCGATATCCACCGCGGTGCCGTACGTAACCCATGAACCGAGGGAAAGTGCCGATACCTTGACCCCCGCATTGCCCAGACGACGGTATTCCATCTTGTTCTCCTTGCAGCTAAGATACGGCTAATATCGTCGCGGAGGAAAGGACATGGTCGAACGGGGTTTGGTGCTGGAGGGAGGCGGTCTGCGCGGCCAATACACGGCGGGCGTCCTGGACGCTTTTCTGGATGCCGGGCTCCTGTTCCCCTACGTGATCGGCGTGTCGGCGGGTTCCAGCATCGGCTGTTCCTTCATTTCCCGCCAGCGCGGCAGGAACCTCGAGATCATCGAAAAATACCGGAACGACCCGCGCTACTTGTCCTGGCGCAATTTCCTGACCACCGGGAGCCTGTTCGGCATGGATTTCCTCTTCGGCGAGATACCGCGGAGCCTCGTGCCCTTCGATTTTACGACCTTCGAGGGTTCCCCTTCCCGCTTCGTCACCGTCTGCACCGACTGCGGGACGGGCCGGGCCGTCTACTACGAAAAGGACGCCGACCACCTGCTGGCGCTTCGTGCCTCGGCGGCCCTCCCCTTCCTCTCCCGAAAAGTTCTGTTCGACGGCCGCGAACTCCTGGACGGCGCGATAGCCGACGCCATTCCGCTGACCAGGGCGGTCTCGGAAGGGTACGCGCGGAACGTCGTGGTGCTGACCCGCCCGGCGGGCTACCGGAAGAAAGAGGAGGCGCCTTTCCTGGCCCGTTTCGTATACGGGGACAGGCCCGCCCTCGTCACCGCGCTCGGCACCCTGGTAGCGCGCTACAACGAGCAGATGGAACTGGTGGAGGCCGAGGAGGAGCGGGGTAGCGTCCTCGCGATCCGGCCATCGCGGGACCTGGGGATCTCCCGGACGGAGAAGAGCGTAGCCAAGCTGCGCGCGCTGTACGAGCTGGGCCTTGAGGACGGGGAGAAGGCGGCCGCGGGACTGGCGGCTGAGGGGCTAACGGCGGAGAGGCCGGCGGCCGCGGCGCCGGTGGCGGAGTAGCTTCTTGCGGGGAGGCTGGCGGCGGAGAAGGCGGCCGCGGCGCCGGCAGCGGAGTAGCTGCCAGCGGCCGCCCCCTCCCCTGACAGCTCGCCCTTGCCCGCGCTTCGTGCTAATATTTAGGTTATGCCGAATCCAACCAAACCATCGCCCTTCCTCGCCGCCTCCCGCGCACCGTTGCGCGGCCTCATGGAGGCGCTCGGAAAGCGCTACGACTTCGCATCAGTCCTCGGGACGGATTGCGCGGGCACCTGCTTTGAGGCCTTCCCCGACGAGAAGCGCGCCGCGGAGTCCATGTGGACCGAGCGCGGGTTCGTCTTCCGCGTCGTCGCTCGCGGACGCGTGGTCGAACGCTCCGTCGACCGCCTCCCCGACAGCTCCGCCGCTCTCATGCTAGAGATGGACGCTCTGCTCGCGACGGCCGCGCCCGACGGCGCCTTTTCATTCGACCCCGCCGAAACCGCGTTGACCGGAAGCTGGTATCCGCAGACTGGCCGGGATCCGCTTACCGCCCCGCCCCGGGAGATCCTGGACCGCCTTGAGGAGTTGCGCGCGCAGACCGCGGCCGTTTCCCCCCTCATCGCGATGGCGCGGACCCGCGCCGAATGGGCGCGGGTTTCCAAGCTCTACCTTTCCGCGCGACGCGAACTGGAGCAGTCGTACCTCTGGGGCCAGGCCTACGTTTTCGCGGCGGCCCGACGGGACGGGAAGACCAAACAGACCTTCAAGGCGGTTTCCGGCCTGAAGGGAACCGAACTCCTGGAGGAGCTGGCGGACGCGCCGGAGACGACCGCCGCGACGGCGATCGAGCTGCTGGATGCCGGCACCGTGGAGCCGGGCGAGTACGAGGTCGTGCTCTCGCCGGACCTGACCGGGCTCCTGGCCCACGAGGCCTTCGGTCACGGGGTGGAGACGGACATGATCGCGAAGGGGCGGGCCAAAGCCGCCGCCTTCATGGGCAAGCGCGTCGGCTCGCCGTTGGTGACCATGTACGACGGCGCGCGCGCGGCGGAGCAGACCGGCTCCTTCGAATTCGACGACGAGGGGACGCCGGGGAGTTCTACCCTCGTTCTGGACCGCGGGATCCTGGCGGAGGGCATCTCGGACCTCCTTTCCGCTCGCGAACTGGGCATCCGGGCCACCGGAAACGGCAGGCGCTGGTCTTTCGAGCGGAAGGCCTACGCGCGCATGACAAACACCTTCTTCGCGGCGGGGACGTCCGAACCTGAGGACCTCGTCGCCGGCGTCAAGCACGGTTGGCTTCTGGACCGTTCGAATTCGGGCATGGAAGATCCGAAGAACTGGGGCATCCAGCTGGTCGCCCTCATCGGCAGGGAAATCCGCGACGGAAAGCTGACCGGCAGAATCGCGTCTCCGGTGGTGTGCACGGGCTCCGTGCCCGAAGTGCTCGGCGCGGTGAGCGCCGTCTCGCGGGAGGTGGAGCTGAAGGGGAACGGCTACTGCGGCAAGGGCCACAAAGAAAAGATGAAGGTGAGTTCGGGCGGTCCCTGGGTACGGACGAAGATGAGGTTGGGATGAAATTCGAAGATATAGTCGATTACCTGCGCGGACGCTCCGACCTGAGCGAATGGACCTACGAATCAGGCCGCGAGAAGGCGCGCGAGTCTTTCTTCACGGGTTCGAGGCTGGATATGGCCCGCTCCAAGGACGTGGAACGGGGCAGCCTGGTCGTCCATGTCGACGCCCGGCAAACTTCCGGGGAGCGCGGCCGCGGTAGCGCCCTCGTTTCCGTACCGGCGTCGGCGGACCGGGCCGAACTCGCCGCGATCACGGACCGGGCGGTCGAGCGGGCCCGCGTGTCCGTCGGGCCCGCCTGGAGCCTGGCCGAAGCCTCCGTCCCCGACGTCCCGACCGAAGGAAAGCGGATGCCCTCCGGGCGCGGCGATCCGGTCGCCGCGGGCCTGGCCTCGGATCCGGCCGCCGCGGGCCTGGCCGCGGAGTCGGTCCGGGCTGCGATCTTCGCCGCGGAAGCGGAAGCGCAGGCGCGGGGCGCGGGCGGCCCCTCCGCGCGCGTCACGCGCTCCGCGCGCTTCGCCGCAACGGAAATCTTCATCACCGAGCGGGAATGCCGCCTGGAGAACTCCCGCGGCGACCGCTACGAATGGAACGACGCTCTGATCGAGACGGAAATGGCCACGTCCTGCGCCGGCGCGGGAGGCAACGATGACGTGGAGCTTGTCGGCTCCTGGTCCGCGCGCATCGATTCCCTTCAATCCTTCGATCACGTCGCCGTTGAAATAGCGCGCGAGGCGTCCGAGCTGCTCGCGCTCACCCGGGATCGGGCCGACGCCGTATCCCTTCCCGAATTACCGAACCTTCCAGTCGCGCTCGGCGGCGAGGCGGTGGCCGAGTTCTTCTCCCACTTCTTCTACCGAGCGGGTGCCGCCCAGGTCCGGATGGGCATCTCCGACGCGAGGGTCGGCGGACCGATCGGACCCTACGCGCTCGGCGGCGATTCGCCGACCATAGGTTTCGATCCGTCCATGCCGGGCAGTCCCGCCGACCGCCCGGCGGACGCCGACGGCTTCCCGCTCAGGCGCACCGTCCTCGTAGAAAACGGGATCGTACGCGCCCTGGAAGGTCCCTGCAGACATGCGGCGGCCCTCGCCCTCGCGCCGGTCGGATCCTGTTCCTCGCTCTGGGTCGCGCCCGGCAGCCTCCGGGAGGAAGAGCTGCACGCGATGCCGCGCCTGGAAGCCCTCGTCTTTTCCGACTTTTTCATGGACCAGGCGAGCGGGGAGTTCGGAGGGGAACTCCGTCTCGGGATACTGCACCAAGGAGGAAAGCGCACGCCCGTCACCGGGGGCTCGATTTCAGGCTCCATCGCCGCGGAGGCGGCGAACCTGCGCTTCTCGGCGGAACGCCGGCGCTACGGCTCCTTCCTCGGACCTCTCTTCGTGCTGCTCGCTCAGGCCCGCATCGCACGGGCCGACTGAACAAAGGAGGCCTCGATGCCGCGGACAGGAATACTGATCGCCACCGTTGAAGAAGCGGACGCGATCATCGCCAATCCGAAGTACCGTTGGCGCGCGATCGGCGTATCGTCCTACGAAAGCGACGCCTATCCCATGACCCTCATGGTGAGCGGCGTGGGCAAGGCTTTTTCGGCCGCCGCCGCCGCCATGCTGGCAAGGAACTGCGACCTGATCGTGTCCATCGGCACCTCCGGCTCCATCGCCTTGGACCCCGTCGGTTCGCTGAAGGTTTGCTACGGTTTCTTCGAACACGACATGCGCGCGGAAGCCCTCGGCTTTCCCCGCGGCATCACGCCGCTCTCGCCGATGACCGGACCCCTCATCGAATCCTGCCCCCCTACCCTTCGCGCGAAAATCAACCGGATGCTCGCCGACTTCCGCCTTCCGGTGGAGGAGGCTCGCGCTGCGACGGGAGACCAGTTCGTCGCTGGCGCCGCCGAAGCGGCAGGCATAGCGAAGGAATTCGGGGCCAACCTGGTGGACATGGAGTGCGCCGCGATCGCGAAAGTCTGCCGCTACCTGATCGCCCGGCCTTTTTTCGCCCTTCGCTGGGTTAGCGACAACGCGGACCACCAGGCGGGCGGCGAATGGTCCGTCCTCGTGGAGAGCGCAGCGAAGGAGCTGGACGAGCTTCTGGCGCATCTCCTGGACTCCGGTCTGGCAAATTTTTAATGGACAAATGACGGTCGGTCCGGTACTATGGCCGCACAATCAGGAGTCATACAATGGAACAAACGCTCTCTTACGTACTGGTGACGCCGTACACCGTCGCCAAAAGCCGCACTGGCGGCGTGGTCGCCCGTCTGCTTTCCCGCCTGGATCTGGAGCTCGTCGGCGCCCAGATGATCGCGCCCGACGAGGCCTTCGTCCGTGACTACGCGAATCTCCTGCGCAGCCAGGTGGACTCGGGCAACCCCCGCGGCGCCCAGCTCATCGCGGACTATGTCGAAAACAACCTCGCCCCTTCCCTCGGACGCCGCCACCGCTCGCTTTTCCTGCTTTTCCGCGGCATCGACGCCTGCAAGAAACTCTCGGACATCTGCGGCGCCCTGTACGCCGAAAACCGCAGCGTGGAATCGATCACCGGCGAAACCATCCGCGACACCTACGCCGATCTCATCGTCGACCCCGCCGATCCGACCAAGGTGAGCTACTTCGAACCCGCCGTCCTCACGCCCCGATCCCAGGCCTTCGCCGACGCCAACCTGCTGCTCTTCGAGCGCTTCATCGCTGGCGAGCCGAATCTCGTCCAGAACATGGTCTACCCCGATCCGGAAATGATCGAACGGACCCTCGTCATCCTGAAGCCGGACAACTGGAAGTACAATTCCTCCAAGCCCGGGACGATCATCGACATGTTTTCCCGGACGGGCCTGCGCATCATCGGCATCAAGGTGCACCGCATATCCATCGCGGAGGCCCTGGAATTCTACGCTCCGGTCAAGGGCGTGCTGAAGACCAAACTCGCCCCCATCTTCGGCCGCAAGGCGAAGGAACTGCTGGAAGGCGAGTTCAAGATCGTCCTGAGCGAAGCGACCGAGAAGGCACTGTCGGACAGCTTCGGCGTGGAATACGCCGTGGACCAGTTCGGCCAGATCGTCGAATTCATGTCCGGCGTCCGGCCGGAAAACTGCCCGGTCGAGGAAATGAACAATCCCGGGGCCGTGAAGTGCATGGTCCTCGTCTACGAAGGCGAGAACGCCGTCGCCAAGATCCGCGACGTCCTCGGACCCACCGACCCACTGAAGGCGCCCACGGGAACCGTCCGCCGCGAATTCGGAAGCAACGTCATGGTCAACACCGCCCACGCTTCCGACTCGCCCGAGAACGCCAAGCACGAGATGGGGATCGTCAAGGTCGAAGAAAACGGCTGCTCGAACATCATCAAGGCGTACCTGGCAATGAAACGTTAGGCCGCGGCCGCGCGCATGACCGTCATTCCCGGCCTGACGAGTACCCGGAAGGAGCTCATCGGCCCCTTCCTTGAGGACATGCTCCGCCTCCGCGTCACGACCGTCGCGCTCTTCCCGACTTGCCTGGACAAGGCGGAGCGGGCAGGCCTGTACCGGGAACTCGAAAGGATCGAAGGCCTCCGCGTTCCCCACGTCCACCTCCGCGCGGACTGCGCGGAGGGCGAGGCGGAATACCTCGCAGGACGCTTCGGGACTGAAGCCTTCAACATCCATCCCCGCGCCAGCACCCACCCCTACGGCAGCGCCTCCGCGCATCTCGCGTCCCGCCTCTTCGTGGAGAACGTCGACGTCGCGCCGGAGGCGGCGGAGCTGGCTGTCCTAGGCGGCCTGTGCCCGGACTTCTCGCACCTGGAGAATGCCGGCCTGCAGGGGCGGTCCGAGTACGTCCGTTCGGTGGAGGCGGCCCTGGACCGCTTCCCCGTCGGCTGCTGCCATCTCTCCGCGATACGGGTCGGCGATCACAACGCCTGGTCGGGCGAATGGGACCACCACAACTTCAAGGCGCTTTCCGACCTGGACTACCTGGCCAAGTACCGTTCCCGAATGACCTGCCGCTGGGGCTCGCTGGAGCTGGAAAATTCACTTGAGGATCAGTTGGGGGCGGTGGGGTACCTGGGAAAGCTGCTCGGGGAAGCGGCCGGAAGCCCGAAGTAATCGCCCGGAATGTCAGCCTCTATCGAAAAAATGCGCTATTATCTACGGGTATGGCGAATACGAACCCCGGAAAGCGCGCGCGATCGGCGATCTTCAGTCTTCTCCTCCTGCCCGCGCTCGTAGCCTGTGCCCGTTCGCCCATAATCGATCTGGGCGCCGTCCTGGATCCTCCGGTCGCCGCGAGCGTTCCGGGCGTCTACAACGAGCGCTTCGACCTTGAGCTTTCACACGAACGCAAGGACGCGGACATCCGCTGGACGACGTCGGCGACCGCCGATATCAGTGACGTCGCCGCCTGGACCGACTATACCGCTCCCATCGACATGAACGCGAGCTCGACCGTGCGCGCGTACGCCTATGTCGACGAGGCGAACCCCTCCGGGATCGTTTCTTTCGAATATACGATGCAGCCCGCGGCTCCGGTGATAATAGGTGCCCCGGCCGCTTCTTCCTGGATGACCATAACCATCACATGTTCTACCCTCTCCACCGCTATCTACTATACGACCGACGGCCAGGAGCCCCTCTCGCTGACATCAACCCCGATCGAATACTCGGGTCCTTTCGACATCGAAGAAACCGCGACCGTGCGCGCGGCCGCGGTTCGGCTGATCGCGACCACGCAGTTGGAGGACGCGGGTTGGACGCGATCGGCAAGAAGCCTGGCGTCGATGGAAGTGGATACCGCGGGGGCGGCCCTCACCGCGCCGACCTTTTCCGCAGCGGGCGGCGCTTATCCGGACAACTTCGACCTGTCTCTTTCCTCCGCCGACGCGGTCGCGGACCCGGACGTCGTCATACGCTACACGCTGGACGGGACGATTCCGACAGCGCGGCTCAACGGAACGGACTATACGGCGCCCATCCCCGTTTCCGACAGCATGACCATTCGGGCGCGGACTTTCAGATGGGGACGTACCTCCTCGCCTTCCGCAACGGGCAATTATTCCCTCGTCCCCGCAGCGCCCACCTTTTCAGCGAGCGGGGGAACCTTCCCCAACGATCTTTCCCTGACGCTCGGCTCGGTAACGCCGGGCACGGTGATCCGCTATACGCTTGACGGAAGCGATCCGACCGAGACGACCGGTTTTGTCTACGCTTCATCCATCCTCCTGCCGCCGGCGACCGCGGCTCCCTGGTCCGGCGCCGTACGCGCCGCCGCTTTCAGGTCAGGCTGGACCGCGAACGCATCTCCCGTCTCCGCCACCGGCGTCTTCGCGTTTACGTCGACCGCCCCGGCCATCGACCTATTGTCCGGAAATTTCACAGCCGTCCAGACCGCGAACATCACGAACACTTCGCCAGGAGCCACGGTCGGCGCCACGATACGGTATTCGACGGACGGAAACGCGGTGACCGCGGACTCCCCGGGCGTCGGCGGTGCGATAGCGGTGGACCGTTCGCTCACCTTGCGCACTGCCGCTTTCAAACCCGGCTACGCGCAGTCCGCCGAGACGACCAGGAACTACGTGCTGGGAATCGGCGGCACTCTCTCCGCGACGCCCCCCGGCGCTACCTTCGATGAAGGACGTACGGTGACGCTCGCCCTTTCCGCGCCCCTGCCGCCTGAACCGTTCACGATCCTGTATACCCTTGACGGGTCAGCCCCGGCTCCGGGGGATCCGGACACGACCGTGTATTACTCACCCTTCTGGCTCGAAGCCGGGACGGATCTCCGGGCGCGGGCGGTGAAGGACGGCTGGACGGATTCATCGGAACTGTCCCAGACCTACAACTTCGTCGTCGCCGATCCTACCGTGGATCCGCCGGGCGGGAGCTTCAGCAATAACGCGACAGTGACCCTGGCGAGCCCGACGGCGGGCGCGACGATCAGGTATACCCTGGATACGACAGGGCCCGCGACATCCTCGGACGGTTTCGCCTATTCCGGCCCCTTCGTCCTGGCCGAGGAAGGGACCGTGACTGCCCGCGCCTTCAGGACGGGTTGGCTGGATTCCGGAACTGGGGCGGCATCCTTCGCGTTCGGCGCCGCTGCGGTCAGCTTCGATCCGCCCGCCGGGACCTACGGAGTAGCGACTGAGCTGCGCCTGGAATCGGCGACCGCCGGCGCGACCATCCTGTATACGACCGACGGCAGCGATCCAGCCGATGTGCTGAATCCCCAAGCTACGGAATATTCGGCGCCGGTCCTCCTGGACGGCGCGACGGCGATCCGTACGATCGCGCGCAGGTCGGGCTATCAGGATTCGGCGGAAAACGGCGCGTCCTACCTGTTCCAGCTCGCCGCACCGATCATCGGTCCCAACGCCTCCCTTATCTATCCGAATGCCATCGCGCTGTATCTCAATGCAGCTCCTGGAGCGACGATACGCTATACGCTGGACGGTACTTCGGTGGATGCCGCCGATACGGTTTTCGGCAGCACCGACCTAGTCATGCTTCCTGCTGGAGCCGGAACCGGCACAGTCACCGTGAACGCGCGGGCCTTCAGGGCCGGCTGGCTGGATTCATCGACGGCTTCCACAGCGTACATCTTCCGCTCCGCGACCCCGGTCCCGACGCCTCCGGGCGGCGTGCAGTCGGGCGCTGTATTGGTGACCTTGAGTACCGCGACCGCGGGCGCGGTCATCCGCTATAACTTGGACAGCCTAGATGATCTGCTCGAATCGGGCGGATCGGCAACGACCTACGCCGGTCCGATCCTGATATCCGCGGACAACACGACGCTTAGGGCAACCGCTTTCGCGGCCGGTTTCCAGCAGTCGGACATCGCCACGGCCGTCTATGATCTTCCTTAGCCGCGGCACGGCCCGCTTGGCTCACAGGCCGAAACCGAGAAGAAGCTCAGCCCGGGCCTGGTTCACGAAGGCGTCCAGGTAGAAAGTGCCGACCCAGCCGGCTCCCAGCGTCAGAGAATAGCGATCCATGGTCCAACGAAGGCCCGCCCCTCCGTAAAGGGAGGCGTCGAGGGTCAGGGGCGCATCGGATCCCAGTCCGCTAGACGAGGCGATTTCCGTGAGCGAGGCGCCCCCGCCGAATCGGAGGACGAGGTTCACCGGAAAGCGGAAGGGCGTACGGAGGCCGAAGCCCGCGCCGAGAAGGCCTGCGGTCAGTGCCCCCGAAGGAGAACCGTACCGGAGTCCTTCGGCGGCGAACTCCAGCGCGAAGCAGCGCGCAAGGACGGATCCGGGGAAAAAGCCGCCGAACTCCGCCAGCATCCGCAGCGTTCCGCCCGCGTACCCCGGTTCGTAGCGCTCGGTGAAGCCGCTGTCGAGCAGGGTTCCGCCCGTCCACCCCACGGCCAGCACGAACCTCGGATTGAAGCCTTTATCTGCTGGCTTCGCCGGCTCGACCGACGGCTCGATCTCAGGTTTTATCGCGGTTTCGATAGCGGGTTTTATTGCGGGTTCCGTGACGGACTGAGCTTCGTCCAAAACCGCCGCTCCAACATCGCCTTCAAGGTCCGCGGGCTTTTCGTGAAGGACAGGTACCGGAACCTCCGGCAATCCCTCCGCAGCCCCCGCAACCTCAGCGGTCGCCGCGGGACCGGAGACGCCCGCGCTCGCCTCAGGCGCGTCCAGGACCACGGCGGCCCTCAAGCGGTTGGAAGCGCCGGCGGGATTCACGAGAAACAGGTCGAAGTATCCGGGTGGAGCGCGGGAAAGGTCGAAGGTAAAGAGCGCCAGGTTGCCGGAACCTCCCGCGCGGAGGCCTTCCACCACGAGGCCGCCGCGTTCCAGGCGTGCCCGGGTCTCTTCGTAGATTCCCCTTCCCTGAATGCGCAACTGGATTTCGGCGCTGCCGGAAGGAAGCTCCCGGGGTTCCACCAGCGAAGGATCCGGTTTTTCCACGCGGATGACCGACAATTCGGACCATGCAGAGGACGAAGAAGGCTTGAGGAAACGGTTGAGCACCGTGATCCGTATGCGGTAGGAACCCGGATCCAGCGGCAGCTCCGCCCAGTTCGTCTCTATCCGGGAACGATGCAGGGGGGCGCCCGCGGCCGTCGCCACCTCGATCTCGTAGGCGCGCGCGCCTTCGACAGGTTCCCACTCGATACGGCGGAGAGCGGGAACCGCGGGTGCGGGAGCCTCGGGACTGGGAGCCCCGGGAACGCCGACGGACGCTTGCTGGGCGGCGAGGCTCGCAGGGCAGGAAAAAGCGGCGGCGGCAAAGATAAAAGCCAGGAGCGCGGCGCGCAGGGAATCAGGGCACATAGATTCTCCGCGGCGTCACGATGACGGGCGCGGCCGGGACGGGACCGAGGGACAGGGTGAAACGCGAGCGCGCCGCGGTGCCGCCACGGATCGACTCCCCCTTCCCGTCCAGGAAATCGGCCGCGACGGAAAGTACGAAGGTCCCTACGTCCAGGCGCTCGATATCATCGATGACGGCCTCCGCGGAAGCAAGCCTGTCGGCGGACCAGACGAGCATGCCGCTGGATTCCTCCACGAGCCGCGCCTGGTAGGTGTTGGCGCCCTGAACTTTCGTCCAGGAGAGCGGGAGGGCGTCCCTGCCGCGCATGTCCACCGTTTCGCCCGGCCGGGGAGAAAGGATGGAAGGCGCGGGCAAGGGCGGGATGCGGGCGACCGAGAAGGCGCGGATGGCGGATTCCGGCAATTCCACCCCCTCGGAACTGCGCGAAAGCAGCTTCCAGTAATACCGGCCCGGAACGAGGAGGGGGACCGTCGCGTTTTCTCCTTTCGCTTCGACCCGGACGGAGGAGGCCGGAAAATCGGAGGCGTCCGAAACGAGCAACGTCGTCCTGGCACCGGATTCCGCCGCCTTGAAGCGGAACCTGACCCCGGGATCCCTCGCCTCAAGGCCGGCGAAGAGCGCCCCCTCGGCCGGCGAGGCGGGCGATGCGCTTCCGACCGTACGTACCGAACGCAGGTTGAAGGAAAACCCGGATTCCGCCGAAAGTTGCGCTTCGGCGCCGTCCCGGGCCCTTCGTATCGCCTGGAGCGTCCAGCGATAGCGCCCGGTCGACAAAGGTCCTGAGTAGGTCCAGACGGTTTCCGCGGTCTCGGCCTCCGCGATGACGGCGCCTCCGCCCTCCCGGAGGACGATGCGGTACGCATCGGTCTCAGGCGCGACTTGCCAGGAAAAGGCGAGATCCTTGGCGTTTACGAGGGAAAAGCTCGCTCCGTCAGCTGGAGCGAGCGCGGTGGGAGCGCGGAGCGGACCGAGCACGGAGAAGCTCCTGGAAACCCGGCGTTCGGGGGCGGCGGCGGGCGCCACCGACCAAAGGTAGGCGCCTGGGGCCAGCTTGGGCAACGGAGAAGAGATGCCGGTCAAGGCGTTTTCATGGACGATACGGCCAGTATCCTTTTCCTCAATGCGGAACAGCCAGGACGCGCCGGCGGTTCCGCGCCAAACGAAGAGGCGGCCGCTTCCGCCCGCGAGCGAGAAGCCGTCGGCCGGGGAGTCCAATTCGATCGGGCTGAAAGTTTCCGAAATCCTGAAGGAGGCGATTTCGGAAGGCGGCGAACGCTCGCCCGAGCCGTCCTGGGCGATGACGCGCCAACGGTATCCGCCGGGAGCGAGACCGCCCGGCAGATTCGCGGAGGCGACGGAGGCTTGCAGGGTACGGAGCGGCCGGGCGAAATCGCCGTCCGAGGAAAGCTCGACCGAATAGGAAACGGCATCGCGCACGGAAGTCCAAACCAGGGGAAAGCCGCTCCCTTCCAATTGTTCTCCGAGGATCGTGCGGTCCGCGACGGGAGAGATGGGCAGGGGAGCGGGGAGGGAGGCCAGACGATCCACGACGAAGGATCGCGCCTTCGCTATGGGGCTGCCGACCTGAATTCCCGGAAATCGGGCAGTCACGCGCCAGTACCAGGAACCGGCCGGGAGCGGACCGGCGGTGATCGAGCTTCCCTCCGAGTCGCCCGAGAATTCGACCTGCGTGAAACCCTCGTCGCGGGCCAGCTCCCAGACGGCATCGGAGGCGTCCGCGGGAATCGACCATTCCAGGCGGACCCGGAGCGGAACGGAACGGAAGGAAAGCACTGCGCCTTCCGCCGGGGAAAGGGGTTCGGCGGAGGAGGCGGAGAATACCCGCAGGCTATTCGCCCTGCTGGCGCTGCCGTCCGCGCCGCGGACCCTCCAATACCAGGCCCCTTCGCCGATTTCGGCGCCGGCTTCCCCCGTCGCGGAACGGACCGCCGCAACCGGTTCCCTGAAATCGACGGAACGGGAAATTTCAAGGACGGCTTCGCCGTCGGGGCCCTGCCAGGAGAAGGGGACGGAGGCGGGCAAGGCCCAGGCGGCGAAACGCGCGCCGTTCGCCGGAGAGAGGAGGCTCGTCGCGACGGCCGCGACCGTCGTTCCGGCGGAAGTGATCGTGGCCTCCTCGGACCTTCCGATGGAGCGCGCGGCTTCGCCCTTCGTCGCGACTTGCACGGTCCCCGCCAAGGAAGCGAGGGAGACGGAACCGGCAGCGTCTTTCCGCAGGTCGGCGGTCGAACCGGCCACGGTCACTTCGCTCTTTTCCGTCGAGATGCGCAGGTCGGAGGTTTCGCTTCCGACCGCGGTGATGCTGCCGCTCACGAATTCCAGCCGCCGTTCGTTTGCCGCGAAGGCGAGCACCACGAGGCTGTTTTCCTGGAGGTTGATCTCGGTGCCGTCGTCAAGGCGCACCAGGGCTTCGGCGTCCTCGTCGGTCCGCAGGGCGTCCATGCCGTAGACCGGTGCGCTCCTTTCCAGGCTCTCCCATACGGCTCGGTCGGAATAGCGCCGTTGTGCGGTCTTCCGCTTGAAAATGATGGTTCCCACCGGTTTTTCGCCGGCGCGGGCGGTCGTCGCTCCCAGATCGTCCGCGAAGGCCTTCAGGAAGCCGGCGGCGACGGTCAGGGAAAGTACGACCACCACTACATCCTTCAAGCGCTCCGCCCTCACCCCTACGCTCTCCCTTCGATTTTATACTTTTTCTCTTCTTCGTCCGCGAAGGAGTCCGCGTCCAAAGCGAAATCCTTGAGTCCGAGCCGTCCGCGGAGTTCGGCGAGCGAAAGCGGAGCGGCTCGGTCGCCCGCCTTGCCCAGGACGGCATACACGTGCTGGGGTTCGCTCTTGCCCTTCACCGTCACCAACGGCATGGTTTCAAGGACGTAGGCCCCGGCCAATTCCAGGCGGACCGCGTCGGATACCAGGATGTCCACGCCGAAAGGCTTGGTGAGCGATTCGATACGGGAGGACAGGTTAACGGTATCGCCGATGACCGTGTATTCCATGCGTTTCGACGATCCGATCTGGCCGGCCAGCACGGGGCCGGCATTTATCGCGCAGCCGATCCGGATGACGGGTTTGCGCGGCCCGCCGCGGCGCGAATTGAAATCGGCGAGCGAGGCGCGCATGAGGAGCGCGGCGTCGACCGCGGCCGCGACGTCGCGTCCGGAGGAAACGGGGACGCCCCAGACGGCCATGACCGCGTCCCCGATGAATTTGTCCACGACGCCGCCGGTCTTCTCCACGCAGCTGACCATGATCGTAAAATATTGGTTCAGGAATTCGACCACTTCCTCGGGTTCGAGGCTTTCCGAGATGGAAGTGAATCCGCGGATGTCCGAAAAGAAAACGGCCGCGATCCGACGTTCGCCGCCCAGGCTGAGTTCGTTCCGCATGGCGCGCTCGGCGATATCCTTGTTTACGAATTTTCCGAAGGCTTCCTTGATCTTTTCCCTCTCTCCCAATCCCCTGCCCATTTCCACGAAGCTCGCCGTCAGGGCTCCCAGTTCGTCCCGGGTTTTCGGCTTGATGTCCAGCTGGAAATCTCCGGCCTCCACCCTGTGGGCGGCGTCCATGAGTACTCCGACTGGCCGCGTGATGGAGCGCGAATAGAACCAGACGACGATCATCGCGAGCGAGAGGACGGCGCCCATCAAGTACAGGTTGCGCCGCTGTATCGCGTCGACTGCCTCGAAGGCGAGGGCGGCCGGCACCACGGAAACGACTCCGAGCCCCGCGAAACCCGTCTTCCGGAAGGCGCCCAGGTATTCGGCTCCCGACGCGTCCCGATAGAGAGTCTGCCCGTTATCCGTCGCGCTCCGCAGGAAGCGATCGACGATGGGCAAGGCCGAAAGGTCCTGCCTGGAGCTTAGTTCACGCGCATCGGGATGCAGGATGAGTTCTCCGGACTCGTTGACGACGAAGGACCACCCGATCCCGCGGGCCTGCAGGGCCGCGATCGCAGAGGCGGCGTCGATCGCGACCACCAAGGTACCTTCGAAGTCCCCTTCCCGGTATGGAGCAACGACTGCGACCGCGGGCTTGCCGAGGTGGGGACTCAGGTTGATCACGGCGGGGATGGTCTTCCCCTTCTCCAATGCGGGAGCCTCCAGCGCGAGGATCCGTTCGAGCGAGTAACGGTCGAAGGCCCATTCGCCCGCCTTCGCTGCGTTCAGGTATTCCGTCTTTCCTGGAACGACCGCGAAGAGGATTTCCGGGGCAGAGGCGAAAAAATTCTCGGTATAACTTGCGTCCCTTAACGAAAGCAGGAACTGCATCCTGGATACCAGGCCACGGAAATCGTCGCCGACCTTCAGGCCGAGGACCTGGGCGGTCTGGTGGTTGTTCTCTTCGATACGGACGCGGGCGTCCTGGCGGAAGAAGAAAGAAGCCAGGAAGATCATACCGGAAAGTGCGGCGGAAAGCACGCAGGATATTATGAGGATGAGCTTGAGGCCGATCGGATATCGGACGCGCGACCTGACCCCGGAGGAGGAGCCCCGCCCTGAGACGGAAGAAGCCACGGGACCTGATGAGGGCCGGACAGCCGGGCGGGGAGCCCGCGAGGCGATTATTTCGGCGGCGCGGCGGCGGCTCGTACCGTTCATCCGGCGCAGGCGCTTCGCGGCGAAATGAGGCGAGGCGCGGAGCCTGGCCCAGGCGGCGGGGCCTTCCACGGCGACCAGGAGGGAGCGGCGGCGGCCGGGATCAGGAGCGACGGCGACGAGTCCCGCTGTATCGAGTCCGGACAGAAGATCGAGCCGCGATTTCCCGTCCTTTCCCTTGAATGTCAGCCTGCCTACGGAAAGGATGGCCGAAGGGTCGGCTTCCGGAAAATCGGAACGTCGCGGCTTGCGCGGGAACTGCCGTAACCGGGCTGCGGAAGGAAGGAGGAAAGACGGATCGGCGGCACGGATCGCGCCCTGGATACGCAGACGGGGATCCGGCAACTCGGGGATGGTGGCCTCCGACGCGGCGACGACGGGGGCTGCGAGCTCCTTGCGCAGTTCGGCGACGATGCGGCCGAGGGCTTTCCCGGCTGCGGCCGACCCTTCCACGAAGGACCTCGCCTCGTCCGCCGCCGCGGCGAGCGCCGGCCTGGACGAGAGCAGGGCGGCGTACGTGAATCGGGCCAGGGAGGCGCTCGCTTCCCCGCGGCGGACGGGACGGGAAAGTTCTGATGCGAATCCGCCCAGAATTGTTGAGAGGAGCGCGTCGCCTTCGGCTTTTTCCTTATCTCGTCTCATTATAGCCCGTATTCTACTGCCACCTGCCCATTTCCTCTACCTATCCTCATCACTTTACTGAACAGGAGTGAACCGTTACAGTGGAAAAAGATGGATTCCAAACTCGTCAACGAACAGGCGGTCATATTCCAGGATCGCACCATCCGCCTCACGCCGGAGCTCTTCAAGCAACTCGGCTTCGTCAAGAAGAACATCCATCTGAAAATTGAGGAATTCATCGTCTCTGCGGTGCCCTTCGACCTTTCGCTCGCCAAGGCGAGCCTCCTGTCCTTCCTGACGCCCAAGGAGGTGGATTTCTTCCAGAAGTTCGCCAAGACGCCCCAGAAGCTCGCGCTCTGCTATTCCGTCCCCTACAGCCCCAAACCGATCAGCTACTTCGTGCACGCGCGGCTGGCGGCGTTCAGGAAGGTCGATCCTGCCTCTCCCTACTGCTTCATCGATCTTGAATTGATCAATCCGCCGCTTGCGTTGAAGGAGCTCGTAGTCGGCCACTTCATGGAGCTGGACAGCGCGGAACGCTTCTTCAACGAAGCGGGGGACGATCCGCTCTCTTCCGAAATGATAACGGAAGCGCTCGGCAGCGCCCGGCTGACCCTGATCAAGGAAGACGCGGTTGCGGAACGGCTGAAGATCCTGCGCCTCAGCCCCCGCAAGCTGCGCGCCTTCGGGGAATTCGAGGGGATACCGCCTGCCATGGGCGAAAAGGTCGAATTAGAGCCCTGGGAGGGCGATTCCGCCTGCCTCATCTTGGGAACGGTCACGGAATTCGCCCCCCTGGCGGATGCGGAGGGTTTCGCCTACATTTCGGTGGACCTCGCCTTCTCGAGCGCCGCGTTCTCGAGGATACGGGCCGTCGCCGAACGAAAGCTCAAGCGCTGACGGACCATGGCCAACCGCTTTTCCCGTCTCATCGGAGAAGGAGAGATCAGCTCCGTGGAGGAGCTGAAGACCGCGTTCAAGGACCTGGCCAAACGGACCCATCCCGACCTCGCGGAAGGCGATGGCGACGCGGAGGCCTTTGTCCGCGTCCGTCGCGATTACGAGGCCGCGCTGCTGGAACTCTCCGCTCCGCGGCCCGCGTCCCGCGCGGAAGCGCCGCAGCCGGCCGCTGGCGCTGGCGCTGCCGCGGGCGCGGGGGGCGCCGAGGGCGCGGCCGCGGGCGATGTCGCCCGCGCAGCGGACGCCGCCGGCGCCTTCGCCATCCTCCTAAAACGCGGGTTCCCCAAGCTACCCCGCCATGACAAGGAGAAGCTCCGCTACAATTACGCGCGGGTCCGTCTACGCTCCGCTCTCAGGGCCCGGGGCGACGGGACCGACGGGCTCTTCGACGCCCTGGAACGGGAGCTGCTCGCCGGACCGGACCCAGGCGCGCGCGGCGCGGGGAGCGGGAGCGCGGGAGCCGCCCTGGAACTTCTCGGTACTTGGGCCAGGACGGCGGTTCTGTCCCCCGGGTCCTCCCGTGAAGCCGCGTTCGCGGCCCTCCGTTTCGACCTGTCGCGCCTCTCCCCCAACGCGGCCCTCGCCCCAGCTCCGAGTTCCGCGCCCGGTGCGTCGGGACGCATCTCCCGTACCGCGGCGGCCTTGATGGAACTGTTGGTCAGCGGAACGGAAAGAACGGGGCGTGGTTCGACGTGAAGACGGGCGGGTTCCGTTTGAGCACGGCCTTGATCCGCGGTTCCGGGGCGAAGTCGCGCGCGAGGAAGGCGCGGACCGCGTCCCGGTTCCAGCCCTCGGGATGCTCGAACTCGCGGTACAGCGACAAGTCTCCCTCGTAGAAGGCCTTCGTCTTCAGCGTCCGGGTTTCGGCCCCTCCTATGGGCAGGTTGAAGACGGCGACGTTCAGGAAACCGATCTCCGCTGAATGGGCGGCGACGAAGTCGCGGGTCATGAGCGCCGAGGACAGGTTCTCCGCGCTCGTGCCGAACAGGACGTACAGGTAGGCGGCGATGCCCGCTTCGGCGAGGTTCGCGAGTATCCGTTCGATCACGGGGAGGTCGGTCCCCTTCCCCATCGCGTCCAGAACCCGCTGGTCGGCCGATTCCAGGCCGAGCTGCAACATGCGGCAGCCCGCCGCGGCGAGGCAACGGCAGAAATCCCCGCTATCCAGAGGAGGAGCGAAACGGGCGAAGCCGTACCAGGGAACGCCGGGCGGGTCCCGCACGAGGTCGCGCAAATGCCGGGGCGAGAACTCGCTGTCGGTGAAATGGATAAGACCGGGGCTCCAGCTCCGCACCAGACCGGCGAGCTCCGAGTAGGCAGTCTCCGACCCAAGCGGCAGGTAGGGCGCATCCTCCGCGGTCTCGGGGCAGAAGACGCACTTCTTCCAGGGACAGCCGACGGACAGGTTGTACGGCAGGATGCGTACGGGCGCGAAGTAGCGCGACAGGTCGAAGCAAGCGAAATCCGGGGGAGCCGATCCGGCGGTCCGCGCGAAACCGAGGAAGCCAGGCAGCGAGTCCTCACCCTTCCCCGGCAGCACGGCGTCCACCAGGGAACCGAGGAAATCGTCCCGGACGCCGGAGCCGGCACCCGGTAGGCCTGAGCGCAACGAGCCGGAGCGCAGCAAGCCTGCCGCGACCCAGGAGTTGACCAGGCCTCCGCCGATCGCCAGGCGGAGGCGCGGATAGACCGTGCGCAGGTACCCGATGATCGCGAAGGCGCAGAGCGCCTGGCTGAGGAAATTGACCGAAATCCCGACGGCCCCGACGCCCGAGGCTTCAAGTTCTTCATCCACGCGGCGGCTGAACAGAGGGAAAAAGAAGTTCTGCCGGAAGTCCCTCGCGGAAGCGAGCAGGTCGGCGCTGCGCAACGGCGACAGGCAAGGATCCTCGTAGTTGGCCAAGGACGGAACCGCTGCGGAAGCCGACGAAAATGCCGCCTCGGAAATCGCCGCGGGAGCCGCCGCGGCGGAGCGCAGCGCGCGCGCGCCCATGGCGCGGTTGAGGTCGGCCACGGCCCGGGAATAGCGGTCGGGGTTCTCGTACCCTGCCGGAGACCTGAGAGCGCGGGCGTTCCGCTCCCGGTTGGCCAGCGCGCGCCGGGTCCAGGTATCGTCGCCGGGGGCTGCAGCCCCCGAGACTGTCGCGGCCCCCGCAGCTTTCGATGCACCCCCGGCCGCCGCCGCGGCCCCCGCAACCGCCTCGCCCAGGGCGTAGTCAATCCCCTCCGCGCAAAGGTCCAGGGCCCGCGAAGGGATTCCGTGGGCCCGCAGGAAGCCCGCGAGGCGGGCCAGGGCGATGGGGGGCTCCGTGCTGCGGGCGGCGGGCGGGTAGATCAGGAGCATGGGAAGGGATACTACCTTCGGACGGGCGAAAAGTCTATGATCAGGACATGCGGCGAATCGTGGAGTCCAGGGTCGAAAAGCGGGAGGCGGGCACCGCATTGCTGGATTGGCTGCAGGCGCGCTTCCGGTATTGCGACCGGGGAACATGGGCGGCTTTCATCGATGAAGGCAGGCTCAAAGTCGGCGGCGAGAGGCGGGATGCGGCCTTCGTCCTGTCCGCCTCCGATACGGTAGCCTTCTCTCCGCCCGGGAACCTGGAGCCGGAAGTCGACACGGGATACCGCATCCTGTTCCGGGACGAAGACCTGCTCGTGGTGGACAAGCCCTCTTCCCTCCCCTGCCACCCCGGCGGGCGTTTCTTCGAGCGGACGCTTTGGTCCCTGCTGAAGAGCGGGTACGGGCCGACGCATATCGCCACCCGTCTGGACCGGGAAACATCGGGCCTCGTGCTCATCGGCAGGAATCCGGCGGCCGCCCGCCGCATACAGGAAGCGCAGGAAGGCGGCAGGATTCGCAAACGCTACCTGGTCCTCGTCCACGGCAAGGTCGGCTGGGAGGAATGGACAGCCCGCGGCATCCTCGTCCGGGACGGGAACAGCGTCGTACGGAAAAAGAGGGCATTCATCGAAGGCGGGGAAGCCGGTGAAGCCGGACCGGGGGAATATTGCGAAACCGCGTTCGCCGTCGCCGCGCGCGCCGAGCGCTTCACGCTGCTGGAAGCGACGCTCGCGACGGGCAGGACGCACCAGATTCGCGCGACGCTCCGCTCATCGGGTTGGCCGGTAGTCGGAGACAAGCTGTATGGACTGGATGAAGGCCTCTTCCTGCGCTTCGCGGCGGGGAGCCTGAGCGCGGAGGACACCGAACTGCTACGGCTCGGCGGACAGGCCCTGCATAGTGCGAGCCTGTCCTTCGACGACGCCGCGGGGATACCGGTGACCGTTTCCGCCCCGCCGCCCTGGTCGGGCGAACTGGGCGGATTCGGCTTCGCCGCGCTTCCCGACGATTATTACTTTTCGATCGAAAGCAGGTCGACCTCGAACACGAGGATGGAGTTGGCGGGTATGACGTCGCCCGCGCCCTGGTCGCCGTAAGCGAGGGCGGACGGGATCCAGAACTTGTACTTGCTGCCCACCGTCATGAGCTGGACGCCCTCGGTCCAACCGGGGATAACGCCTTCCAGCGGGAACACCGCGGGCTCGCCGCGGGTGATGGAACTGTCGAAAGTGGTGCCGTTCAGGAGCGTGCCGACGTAGTCGACCTTCACCGTATTGGCGGCGACGGGCTTGGCGCCGTCGCTCGGCTTCATGACTTCGAACTGGAGACCGCTCGCGGTGGTGGTGACGCCGGCCTTCTTGCCGTTCTCCTCAAAGAATTTCGCCTCCTCGGCGGCGGCGGCGACGGCCTTCTTGGCCTGGGCTTCCATGAGCGCGCCCTGGATGAGGGAGCCGGCCTCTTCCACCGTGACCTTCGCCTTCTTGCTCTCCATGGTGTCCTTCATGCCCTTCACGAAGGCGGAGTAGTCGATCTCGACGCCGGTTTCCTTGATCGAGGTGCCGATGGCGACGCCGAACGCGTAGGCGATGTCGGCCTTGGTGGCCGGCTTTGCCGGCTTTTCCGCGGCGGGCGCCGCGGCATCGGCCGCTTCCGTCTTGGTCGCGTCCTTGGCATCGGCCGCTGCCGCGGCGTCTTTGGCTTTGCATGAATAAAGCAGGGTCGAAGCAATGAGGACCGCAATCAGAATCTTCTTCATTTTCCGTTCCATAAGTCTCATGATAAGGCGCAACGCGCCTTCGGCTCCGCGGGGAGCCTGCGGTACAATAAACAGATACGCGATAATCCGCAAGTCGCTTACCGGCGACCGTCGCTTACCGGCGGCCGTCGCTTACCGGCGGCCGCTCAGCGGATCGCGCCCCTGCCGGCCGGCAAGAAGGGCGGACGCGGTCGCGCTCGGGAGGTCCACGCCCGCGTCGGAGAAGTTTCCGATCGTCAGGCTCGCGGATGAAACCACGTCGACACCGACGAAAGGATGCGAGGTCCCGACACAAGAAAAAATTCACCAGAAGGATTTTCAGCTAGTGGCCCTTGCACTACCGTTGAGCGTGTGACGCCGTCCCGCTGATGCATATATATCTTGTTACCACCTTCTTCGTTGAATAAACCCTCCTACGTATCAACCTTTGGCATCGGTAACAAAAAAGAGAATTTTGCGCCACGGTCCAGCTCTCCTTCCGCCCAGGCGCGCCCGCCGTGCCTTTCAATAATTCTGCGGACAATCGCCAGGCCGATGCCCGTGCCTTCGAACTCGGCATCCGGATGCAAACGCTGAAAGACCTCGAAGAGCTTGTCGGCGTACTCCATGTCAAAGCCCGCCCCATTGTCGGCAACGAAGAAGACGATGCCCTCCTCCTGTTCGGAACAGCCAACCTCAATCCTCGCGAATTCTTTGGATTGCGTGAATTTTACGGCGTTCTCCAGCAGATTTACCCAAACCTGTCGGAGCAGGACGGAATCGCCACGAACCATCGGCATTTTCCCGATGCTCCACTCGACAGCGCGCCCGACACAGGCCTCTTGAGCTATGGCCAGCGCCTCCTGCAGCACGAGGTTCATTTCGACGGCTTCCTGCCGCATCTTCACGCGGCCAACGCGGGAGAAACTCAATAGATCATCGATGAGCTCCCTCATCTGACGCGCTGAAAAGGCGATATTGCCGAGGTAGCGCAAACCCCTTTCGCCCAGATCGGTGCGGCAGGAGGATGTCAGCAGATCCACATAGCCGTTGATATGCCGCAAAGGCGCGCGAAGGTCGTGCGAGACAGTGTAGGAAAATGCCTCTAGTTCATGGTTGGCCGCCGCGAGTTTTGCTGTGCGTTCAGCCACTCTATTTTCGAGATCCCTGATAAGAGCCTCCAACTGGGCGGTCATCCCATTGAAAGCGCTGGCCAAGACACCCAGCTCATCGCGGCTTTTTATGATGACCCTGCATGACAGGTCGCCGGCGTTGATCGCCCGGGCTGCCGCGGCAATATTCTCAATGGGCCGGATAATCTGGCGGACCATCAGAGTACCCAGGCCCCCGGATAACAGCAAGACAACCGCAACAATAATCAGCATCACGCGTACAGTCTGCATGGTCAGCGCCAAGGCTTCGGATACCGGGCTTTCGACAAAAACACGAAAATGCTGAATTCCGACAGCTATACCTTGGCTCACTAATACCGCTTTCTCTCCGCTTTGGCCAAGTTGTATCCCATCCCCGATAGACTGGTCAAAGCGAGTTTCTCTGAGCACCACCGAAGGATTGCTATGGGCGATAATCCTGTTTTCGGGATCTACAATGAAACTTTCACCTTTCTTCCCCGGACGTATGCTGGCCACCAGATCCCAAACCGCTTTCAAACGCACGTCGGCTACCAGCATCCCTTCCAGTTTTCCGGTTTCAAGCACCACTATGGGCACGGCCATAATCATGAGCGGCTCGCCAGAAAGAGCATCGATGCGTATCGGACTATAGAGGGTTTCTCCACTGGATAAAGGGAACAGCAGCAATTCCAAATCCTTTCGCGATGGAAACGACGAGTCCTGATGCAGGTTTACCCTGGAATGGTCGACCAATGTACGCCCACCAGCGTCCAGTAAAATGAGACGATCGATACCGGATTGCCGGGAATGGAAAATGGACACTATCAGTTCTTGCCGATCCGGTTGCTGGTGCAGGAGGTCTCCAATTTGGATCAGCATCCGCAACTGGCTTTCCTGCCCCTGGAAAAAGGACTGCACCTGGGAAGACAGGCGTGCCGCGGTTTCGCGCTGCAGAAGAAAAGCCCCTTGGGTCTGAGCCTGATAGGTTTGCCCGATGAGGATAAGCCCGACGATCAGGAGCGGAACCACAGCCAGGCCAAGAAAGGCCAATGTCAGGCGAGTTCGAATACTGTTCACCCTTTCCGCCTCCAAACCCGGAGCTATCGGACGATGATATTGGCCTGTCGCAATATTGTATCGGGTATTGAAAGGCCGATAGCCTCTGCCGCCTTCAGATTGATGGCCAAGAAAAACTCCACCATCTCGGCCGGCAAATCGGCCGGTTTGGCGCCTTTGAATATCTGATCCGCCAGACGTGCCGCCTGTTTACCAGCCAGATGCTGGTCAAAGCCAAAAGAAGTCAATACATCATTGTTCTTGACAACTGTGACGTTGGCGCCTGATACAGGTAGCTTTCTTGCGTTGGCGGCCGCCACCAAATCAGGCAAGCGCGCCGAGACAAAACTATCCGGCAGATTGAATATCGCATCAGCTTCAGAGGGTATATTAGAAATTGCGTCATCCAAAGCCGCGGAATCACCAACTTCAATGCTAATCAGTTTTATTCCAAGTTTTTCCGCCATCGGCCGGACTGCCTTCAAGGACAAAACAGGGCTTTGGTCCTTGGGGTTGAAGGGAATATAGACCTGCTTGATTTTTGGCGCTATCCGTATTAGCCATTCGAAACGCCTTTCTTCCTGGCTGCCGAAAACGACACCGGTAATGTTTCCCCCGGGATGCTTCAGGCTTTCCACGATTCCGGCCCCAACCGGATCGGTCACCACCGCGAAAACCACGGGCAGTTCAAGGCCGGCAGTGGCCTGTTGCGCCGCTTTCGTGGCGGGAGTGGTCATGGTAAGAATCAGATCAACTTTTTCCGCGACAAGTTTTTGCGCGACCGCCGGAAGCTTGCCCATGTCCGTGGTCGCCCCGTCGTACACATAGCGGATGTTTTTCCCTTCGACATAACCCAGTTCCGTCATGCCCTCCTTGAAACCCTCCAGTGCTTGATCCAAATCCGGGACGACATTGATGACACCCACGGTATAGGCCTGCTTTTCCTTATTTCCACAGGATGTCCACACCATGCACAACAGCGCGGCCACGACAAAACCCATACGGTACATCTTTGTAGTAATCCCTTTCATACTTGGTGCCTCCTGCGGAGCTTCATTCGCGAGGATTCTGACTATCTCCCGAAAAAGCCCTCCGTTCCAGTTCCTTTATCCGCTCTTTCAGCTCTACCATTCGCAATTCCCTGCCCACGAAGAGTTTGTTGATGTTTTCCAATTCGGCGTTTTTGAGCTTCAATTCGGCAGTGCGTTCGGCAACCCGCCGCTCAAGCTCGTCATTGAGCCGAAGAAGGGCTTCCTCAGCCATTCGGCGCGCTTCGAGCGCTTTGACTTCGGATAGCGCCCGCTCTATCGCCAACGGCAGTTTTGCAAGCTGGTCCTTAAGTACATAATCCGTGGCGCCCAGTTTCAGCAGCTCCACGGCCTTCTCTTCGCCGACTGCGCCGGTCACGGCGATGAAGGGAAGGGCAGGACAAAGAGAGCGTGTCAGCGCCAGGGCCTCCGGCGCCTCGAAACCGGAGAGCCGGTAATCGGCGAGGACCAGGTCGTAAACGCTGTGCCCAAGGAAGTCGGAAAATTCTCGCTTATTGGTCGCCCAATCGATTTGCACGGTTAATCCCGAATCATTCAACCGCATGCGTATCAGTTCGGCGTCCATCGTCGAATCTTCGAGATGCAGAATCCGTATGGACTGGTCTCTTTCGTCCTCGGCATCCATGAGGGTTTCCTTACCGGGCTGTTGGTGCGTTTGATCTATGACACAGACGTCGTAAAACACGGTAATTTGAAAAACTCAATCCGTCCGGGATCTCAGGGGGTACCAGCGATTCTTGGCAGCCAGAAAATCCCGTCCGCATTATCCCAATTTTATTGCTTTTAGCCTCCACGTCAAGACAATGGGAATTGGCACGCTCGACCACCGTCCTGGCTTGGGAATCATGGACATTCGCCCCCGTCACACAAGCGCTGACCGGAATCCCCTTTTCGGTGACATCCAGGCGGAGCTTGTACCCTTTCAAGTATCAGGAATTATCCTGGCTGCTCTTCTTGCGTCCCCAGCCGCAAGCTGTATCCAGCTCCGCCAAGGATTTAGCCGGTAGGTTTTTGCGGGCAAAATCGACAAGTCTACGGGAAAAGGTAGCTTCACTGGGTACCTTCCGGAATCCGCAAATCCTTCTGAGGTTGTTGTCGCCGAGCGGACGTTGTCTCAGAAAATTGTTCTTGTCGATCGGGAAGCAGTTATTTGCCAGATAGGCGCGGAAGATGGGTACATCAGCGCAACGGGGGCGCCCCATGCCTGAGTATCCCGTGTCCAGGAGGGGCTAAAACCCTTCAACGATTCGAAGAAGTGCCAGGAAGCCGCGGTGCCCGGAAGTCAGCCGTTCCTCATCTTGCCATGACCCGTAGGTTCCCGTCCTTTATAGAAAATCACGTTGCATCGGTCTTTTGAAAGAGGTTCTGAACAATGGGATTTTCAACCGATTCGGTGACCCCAAGACTTTGCGGCGGCTGGCAGCGGAACACGGCCTCGCCGTCCCCGCTGCCAGCGGCCCTCGCTTACCGGCGACGCGCCTTGGGAGCCGTTACCCCGGCGCCCGCGGCGGCCGATTCCGAAGAGTCGACGAGGACCCAAAGCAGATCGCAGGCTTCGAGGGCGAGATCCTCGTGCGGCAGGATCAGGCGGCCGCTCAGCAGATCGCGCCCCTGCCGGCCGGCAAGAAGGGCGGACGCGGTCGCGCTCGGGAGGTCCACGCCCGCGTCGGAGAAGTTTCCGATCACCGCAAGCAGGACGCCGTCGCGCTGCTTGTGGAAGGCGAGGACGGAGGGGTGGCCCGTTTCGGCCACCGCGAGGGATTGCTCGCCGAATACCGGATTCGCCCTTCGGCAGGCGGAGATGCGCGTCAGCCCCTCGAAGATCCTGCCGGCGACCGTCGACTTTTCCTTCCGGAGGGCGTACTGCTCGGACGACCAATGGGGCCGATGCACCCAGCGGCTGTCCGCGGCCTGGGAGGCGTCCTTTTCGTACTCGTAGCGGTTCAGGGCTCCCAGCTCGTCGCCTAGGTAGATCAGCGGCAGTCCACCCGCCGAAAAGACGATTCCGTACAACAGAAGCACCCGTCGGATCGCGGCGTCGAGATCCTTGCCCCGTCCCTCGGTCGCCGCCCGCTCAACGCCCGCCAGGGAGGCGGCCGTACCGCAGATGCGCAGGTCGCCGGTCGCCGGATTGAACTGGAAACCCAGCCCCCGGCTGAAGCTTCCGGGGAAGTCTCCGAGATAGAACGAATTGAGGAAACGCCGGTGGTCGCCGCCTTTGATGCCCAGCTCGGCGGCGTCCTCATCCGCGAAGGTCCAGCCTATGTCGTCGTGGCAGCGGACGTAGTTGATCCAGGCGCAGCCCTGCGGCAGGCGGTGGCGCTTGCGCAGGGAATGGGCGAGCAGGCGGACTTCCTTGGTCGCCGCGGCCTCCCAGAGTTCGGCCATGAGCAGGGGGTTGTAGGACAGCTGGCATTCGCGCGGATCCACGTATTTTTCGATGTCGTCGGGATGGACGATGGCTTCGGACTTGAACAGGAGAGAGGGACAGGCAAGGCGGCAGACGGCCTGGAAGGCGCGGATGATCGTATGCGCCTGCTCCAGGTTTTCGCAGTTCGTCCCTTCCTCCTTCCAGATGAAGGCGACCGCGTCCAGCCTGAGCACAGCGATGCCCCGGTTGGCCAGGGAGATCATCTCCTGCGACATCGCGTCGAAGACTGCGGGATTGCGGTAGTTGAGGTCCCACTGGAAGGAGTTGAAGGTGGTCCACACCCATTTGTTCATTTCCGGATCGAAGGTGAAGGAGCCCGAGCGGACCTCGGGAAAGATGTCACGCAGATGGCGCTGGTATTTTTCGGTGTCGGCGCGATTGGGAAATACCCAGTAATAGTCCTGGAAGTCCAGGTCGCCCGAGCGCGCCTTCAGCGCCCATTCGTGCTCATCGGAGGTATGGTTGAACACGAAATCGGCGACGAGGGCGATTCCCGCCCCGTCCAGCGTCGCGGCGAGGGCTTCCAGGTCGCCCATGCTCCCGAGCGCGGGATTCGTCTCCCGGTAGCTGGAGACCGCGTAGCCGCCGTCGTTTTCCTTTTCCGGCGACCGGAAGAAGGGCATCAGGTGGAGGTAAGTCACTCCGAGTTCGCGGAGGTAGGGTATGCGGTCGGCCACCCGCGCGAAGCTGCCGGCGAAGAGATCCGCGTACGCCACCGCGCCCACTTCCTTTCCGGAAAGGTGCCAGAGCGACTCGGGTGGTTTGTCGCGGTCCCGCGCCTTCAGGCGCGCGGGCCGGGCCTCGTACGCGCGGAACGAGTGTTCGATCAGGCGTTCCAGCCGGTAGGCGAAATCGGGCCGGTTGCCGTACAGGGACCAGAAAAGCTCCGCCAGACGGACGAATTCCGTATCGAGCCTGGAGCGGAATTCGGGCCATTCGGGAGACAGGGTCAGACCCCGTTCCTCCCAGCGCGCCGAGCATTCCGCGGCGAGCTGTTTCCAGATTTTTTCCATCCTACTTGATCGATCCCGCGACCATGCCCTTGACGATGTACTTCTGGGCGAAGAGGAAAAATACGATCACGGGGATCATTGCCAGCAGGATGGCCGTGAGGATCAGGTCCCATTGCTTGACGAAGGCGCCCGCGAAGTTGGATACGGCCAGGGGTATCGTCTGGATCCTGTTGCCCTTTCCCAGCACGAGCAGGGGAAGGAGGAAATCGTTCCAGATCCAGATTCCGTTCAGCACGAGCACGGTCGCGTGGATGGGCGTGAGGATCGGAAAGATGATCCGGTAGAAGGTCTCGTGCTTCTTGCAGCCGTCGATCGTCGCAGCTTCCTCGAGCTCCAGGGGAATGCTCTTGATGAAGCCGTGGAACATGAAAATGGAAAGGGAGAGCCCGAAGCCCACGTAGCTCAGCACGATTCCCGTGTAGGTCCGCAGAAGGGGTATGCCCGTGAACTTTGAAACGAGGCGGAACCAGGTAAGCAGGGGAAACATCACGATCTGGAAAGGGATGACCATGGCCGCGATGAAAAGCAGGAAGATCGCCGAGGATGTGCGGGTTTTATTCCGGACAAGAACCCATCCCGCCTGGGCGGACAATAGGTTGATGGCGCCGAGGGAGAGGGCGGTGACAAGGAAGGACGCGAGCAGGGAACTCGGGTAACGGATGGCCTCGCTCGTCCATATCTTGACGACGTTTCCGGTGAAATTGCCCCAGTCGGAGGGAAGGGCCATAGGGTATTGGGTGATCTCAAAGGCCGTCTTGGCAGAATTGATCAGCACGAGACCGAACGGCAGGAGGAATAGGACGAACAGCAGGGCCGTACCGAATTCAGCGACCCATACGCCTTTTTTTTGATCGTTCATAATTCGATCTCCTTCTTCTTGTTCACGGAAACCTGCACGATCGCGACGATGGCGAGCACGAAGAAAAAGACCACGGCGCGGGCTTGTCCGGCCGCCAGGTTATTGGAAAGGAACGCGGTGTTGTAGATGTTCAACGCCAGGAGTTCGGTTCCCAAAATGGGTTTGCCCTGGTACATGGTAGAAGGTCCGCCCGAGGTCAGCGAGACGTTCACGTCGAACTGCTTGAAGGAATTGACCAGCGTGAGGAACATGGTGATCGTGAAGGCTTGGGCCGCCATCGGAATGGTGATCTTCCGCAGGCGGGCGAACGGGGTCGCGCCATCGATCATCGCGGCTTCGTGGAGCTCCACAGGCACGTTCTCGATCGCGGCGATATATATCATCATGACGTAACCGGCGTATTGCCAGGTTCCGACGGCCACCAGTGCCATCAATGCCGCTGTGTTGTTTCCGAGTATGAGGTTCTCCGACGCGCTCAAAGGCGAGAGGAAGGGAACGATCTTGCCGAGGGCCGGTACCGCATTATTGAATACGAACTGCCAGATGTAGCCGAGGATGAGGCCGCCGATCAGGTTCGGCACGAAAAAGCCGACGCGGTAGATGTTGCGCAGCTTGAGCTTGCTGGTCACGAGCAAGGCGAGAGCGAAGGCGACGAAGTTGATGAAGACCATGTTCATGACGGTGTAGACCAGGGTTATTCCGAACGAATAGCCGAAGGCCGGATCCTTGAAGCTTCCGATGTAGTTATCGAGACCCACGAAGCGTATGCCGCCGTCGATGCGGGCAGACGAGGTCCAGTTGGTGAACGAATACCAAGCGCCCATCAAAAAGGGAATGATCTCCACCATCAGGAACGCGAAAAGCACCGGTGCGAGGAATAGCCAGAATATCAGGGAATTCTCCCTTTTCTTGTTCATAATCGCCCCCCAGGCGGCGGAAAAGCCGGGGCCACCCAAGGAGGGCGGCACCGGCTTTTCCGTGTTACTTTTTATTGGCGATCAACGCCTGCTTCATGAGTTCGACGAACTTGGCCTGATTGATCGCGCCTGTGGCGAACTGGTTGTAGAGCGGGGTGAGGGTCTTGTCCCGGAAGTCTCCGGTGAAGTAGTACTGGCTCCAGGAATACACCTTGCCCGCGGCGGACCAAGCCTGGACGGACTGCGAGAGCTGTCCGGTGGGCTGGAGCGTCACGTTGGAGTACGCGGGGATCATGCCGGCGTCGGTGACCATGTAGGCGTGTCCCTCGGGGGTGGCCACAAGGTCTGCAAGGAATTTCTTGGCCGCGGCGAGATTCTTGGAATCCTTGTTGACCGCGTAGAAGGACGGAGCCGCGACGAAAATGCCGTCGGTGTCCTTCGCCATGGAACCGTGGGGAGCGAAAGCCATCTTGAAAGTCGCGTTGGCGCCCTGGATGTTGGGATCGGTCCAGTTGCCCTGGTGCAGGAAAACGGCCTTGCCCGTCGCGAAAGCGCCCACCTGGGAGTCGTAGTTGCCGGTGGTCAGCACGCTCTTGTCGGCGTAATTGAACAGAAGGCCGACCCACTCGGCATAATCGTTCAGGCGCGCATCGTCGACCTTGCCCGCAAGCAGGTCGTTGACCACTGACAGGTCGCCGTAGGGCAGGCCGTTGGCAAGCAGCGAGTTGAAGTTGTGGTGCGCGGTTACCCAGCCCATCTCGACCGCGGCGGCCATGGAAACGACGGAGTTGATGCCGAGCTCGGCTTTCATGGAGTCGAGCTTCGCGAAGGCGGCCTTGTAGGCACCCAGGTTGACGAGCGTCTTCGGATCGATTCCGGCCTTGGCGAGCATGTCGGCGTTATACGCCATGCCCCAGCCTTCGACCGCGACCGGGAAGCCGAAAACCTTCCCGTTGTACTTGAACGCCACCGCGGTCTTGGAAACCCAGGGCTCCGCGGTGAGGTCCAGCGCGAGCGCTTCCCACTCCTTGAAATCTTCCACGCCTCCGAAGCCGAAGAGGTCAGGCATGTCGCCGGCGGCAAAATCCGCCTTCAGCGCCGGGCCGAGACCGCCGGAGGTTCCGCCGATCGACTTGATGGTGACGGTCGTCCCGTTCTTCTCGCCCCAGGCGGCCGCGTATTTCTTGAGCGCCGCGTCGATCTCGGGCTTGCCCTGCGCCAACGTGATCTTTCCGCCCTTGACGAGCTTGCCGTCAGCTCCCGCATCCGCCTTGCCCTTCGCGCATCCGGAAAGGGATACCGTTACTGCGATGGCCGCTGCGATCAATACGCACAGTGTCTTCTTCATATATTCCTCCTTAAGGAATTATAGGGACAGTTTCAAGGGAGCGCCCGATGGGCGCCGGCGGCTTCCCTCCTTCGCCGGTATTATGTCGTCTTGCGCTGTACGACCGAGACTGTGAGCCGGATGGTCTGCAGGGGCCGATCGTTCCTGCCGATCCTTCCCGTCAATGTTTCTGCCGCCAGACAGCCGGATTCGTATAATGACTGACTGATGGTGGACAGCTCCATATAGTCGGCGGCTTCGATGTCGTCGAAACCGAGTATCGCCACATCTTCCGGAATCCGGAGGTTCAGGCTCCGTGCCGCCTTGATCACACCGAATGCAAGCAGGTCCCAGCACGCGAAAATCGCACGCGGCCGGTCGCTTTTCGATAGTAAATCGTAAGCTATCCGGCGCGCGTCCTCAACCGTTCCTTCTCCGAGCACGACGAAATCGTCTCGCAGGCTCTTTCCGGCAGCTTCCATCGCGGAACGGAAGCCTGAAAGGCGCAATTGGCTGGGTTGGAGGGAATACGGAAGGATCTGCCGTTCGCCGATATAGCCGCAGGGTTCGTAGCCCTTGGAAAGGAAATGCTCGGCGGCGAGCCGTCCGCCCGCGACGTTGTCGCATTCGATGCAGGAAAAACGATCGCTGGACTGCTCGATCAAAACCACCGGCAAGCCCGAATGCCGGAGCCATTGGGCGTGCTCGTCTGAGATGCGCATGGACATCACGATGAGCCCGTCAAGGCGTTTCGCGAAAACGCTGGACCGCAGGTAATTGTCCAGGTGCTCCGGCGCATCCACCGCGTAGACGAGCATCTCGTAACTCTCGCGGCGAAGAACCTCGGCGATACCCTGCAGGCGCTGGATGAAGGAAGGCGCGGTGAAGAACGGCGCGAGCACGCCGACCCTCCCGACGCGCCGGAAAGCCCGCGGGCCTGCGTTGCCGTGCCGGATATAGCCGAGTTCGTCCACCGCGGCGCGGATCCTGAGCGCGGTATCGTCGTTCACCTTGTCGGGCGCGTTGAGATAACGGGAAACGGTGGAGATGCTCGTACCGGCCTTCTCCGCGACATCGTATATGGTCGAACCGAATCCTTCCGCCATGATCCCCCGCGCCTTTGGTTGATGAAAGAATAATCATGAAAGTTCTTTCATAGACTAAACCGGTTTTTAGCGCTTGTCAAATGAAAAATGAGAAAATCTTCAGAAAATCTTCAGAAATCGGGACAGGAAAACGTGGACAGATTCCTGGTGAGCGATCGCATGCCGCCTGGCCGGACAGGGTCGCCAAGAAGGACCCTACCCTCTTCGTGAGAAGGCCAGCGGAAGCTTCGTCATACTCGGGAAGGCGGCTGAAATTATTCGGCTTACCCATTCCGCGCCCAAGGCACTTTGCCGCCCTGTGCTCATCGATTTACCGAAACCTCCTTGACAGCTTTGCGGCCCAACGACATTATGACTCATCACTCAGTGAGTCATGAGTCATAATATGGGAAAGCTTCGAAGCGTCAAGAAAGTCCGGACCCGGGAGTCCCTCATAACGGCGGCGATTCGCGTCTTCTCGCGCGATGGATTTCTCGCGGCCCGGACCTCGGAAATCGCCGAAGAGGCGGGACTGGCCCATGGCACGGTATTTCTCCACTTTCCCACGCAGGAGACCTTGACGGCTACCGTGATCGAAGAATGCGGGCTGCGCATCGCGGCCCGGATCCACGAGCTCGCGGAACGCGGCGCAGGGGTACGGGAGGTGCTCGATGCCCATCTTAGGGGAATCGGCGAATTCGAGGCCTTCTACGCTCGACTGGCGATCGAGGGCCCCCTCCTCCCGGCTCGAGCCAGGAACAGCATCCTGGGCATCCATTCCGCCCTCTCGTTCCACATGGGCGAGGCTTCGGAACGAGATCAAAAGGCCGGGATCATTCGACCGATACCCATGTATTTCCTTTTCAACACATGGATCGGCTTGGTCCACTATTACCTCGCGAATAGGGAGCTTTTCTCGCCGGGCGGATCGGTGATAGGGCGTCGGGGAGCGGAACTTATCGAGAATTTCATGAACATGATCGGTAGTGGCGGATCAAAGGAGGAAGCGGAATGACCGAACGGAATCCGATGCGATGGACGAGGCAACTCATTCATATCGGGATGAAGGCCTCGCAGGGAGACGGGGGCGCTGAATGACGGGCATGAGACTTTGCGTCGCCTGCGGAATGCCCATGAAAACAGCCGCCGACTTCGCGATGGGCGATACAGAAAAGGATTATTGCGTCCATTGCGCGCGGACCGACGGATCGATGCAATCCTACGGCGAGAAGGCGGCGTCCCTGGCGGCCTTCCTGGTGATGACCCAGGGTCTCGACGGGGGGGCGGCCCTGGAAGCCGCGAAAGGCATGATGACGAGGCTCCCGGCATGGAAGGGCGTGGGGGGGATCGCATGACGAGCGTTCGCGACCTGGCGAACATCGGGTCGGTCGTCGCGGCCGAGCTCGAGTCGGTCGGGATCGAGACCGCCGAAGAGCTTCGCGCCCTCGGCAGCGTCCGAGCCGGGATCGTCTTGAAGGCGAACCATTTCCACGTCTGCGCGAGCAAGCTCTACGGCCTTGAAGGCGCGATCCGCGGCGTCAGATGGCATGATATACCCGAGGACGAGAGGCGTCGTTTGCGACGGGAACTCGAAGGCTTCGGCGGCGATTCGCAGGGCTGAAGGCACGCGCGAAAAGCGACTGGACTTCGAATATTCCTGATTGATTTGAATATGCAAGCGTCCGAAATAGTCGCGGAGGAGTAGGAAATATGGCCTCCACGCGATAGGGTATCGGTCATTCGGCAAAGTCAAGGAGCATGGAATATGAAAAGAAACCGTTCGGTCCTCGCGTTCGCGGCGCTTCTCGTCCTGGGCGCCTTCTCTTCGGTATCCGCCCAGGAAAGATCCGAAAAAGCCTGGTGGGGCAGTTATTATATGCCGGGCAACCTCAGCGCCTCCGTTTTCGCGGGCGGGAGCTCGTATCCGAGCGTCGGCATCTATCCGCAAGCCGAAATCTTCCTGTTCAAGGCCCACTTGTGGGGCCTTTTCCCCATGGACATCGCGGCAGCGGGCATAGGCAGCCTCCAGGCGGGCTTCGGAGACCCAGGCTACGCCAGCGCCGGCGCGGGCGCCATGGCTACCTTCCACTTCGGGTTCCGCGGGACCGGACTGGAAACGTTCGAGGGCTACCTGGACCGCGCCGATTACTTTTTCGGCCTGGGCCTCGGTTACGACGCCGCGTCGGACGAAGCCTACCGCTCGGGGCTCCAGTTCATTTCGAACTCCGGCATCCGTTACTTCCTTGACGACCAGCTTGCCCTGTCCCTCGCCTGGCAGTACTGGGGCGGCAGCAATTTCACCCTCGGCGCGACCTGGAAAATTGGGCCGAAGGAAGAAATCGACGAAACCAGGCGGCCCATGGCGGCCCTGAAGGAAAACCTGGCGCTCACCCAATTCCAGGCCCTGTACCTGAGCCAGCTCGCCTACGGCGGCTACGCCTTTGACGATTCGGGCTTCAAGGACGGTTCTTCTGTCGTATGGAAGACAGTCTCGGTTGACGGAACGGACGGCAAGGGCAAAAAAACTGAGTGGACAGTCGAACGCGCCCTTCTGAAGACCCTGGCGGACGGTTCCAAGTGGTGGAAATTCCGCTTTGAATCGGACGGCGACATCCTGGTCTACGAATTCCTCGCAGGAAAGGACGGAATGCTCGCAAAACTCCGCCACCGCGCTTCGCCCGACGCCAAGGTCGAGGAAATCACGCCCGACGCCGAGGCCTGGGGCGGCAACCTCACCGCTTGGAACGAGGAAGGCTGGAAGCCATTCGAAAAAGGGTCCGAGACCGTGAAGGTCGCGGCCGGCTCCTTCACGACCAGCGCGCTCAAGCTCCAGGACAAGGACTCGGCGACATCCTATTCATGGTGGGTTTCCAAGGACGTTCCCGGCTATCTGGTGAAGATGAGCCTGAAGGACGCCGACTCAAGCGTGGAAGGCGAACTCGTCGCGATCCGCGCGAACGCGCGGACCGAACTCGGTTCCTTCTAAAAATCAGTAGCTGAAGCGCGACCAGCTGAAACGCGACTCCGGGGAGAGCCTATCGTTGCCGATAGCGCTCGCCTTGGAGGGGCGTCCTTCAGGCGGCCGCAATGATTCGACCCTCATCCGGCGCTGCGTTTTTCCCGTGACCTTTCTGGAAATACTATCCGGAACCGGGTTCCGGGCCCCGGTTCCACCGTAATGGTCCCATTAAGTTGCCCTATCGCCGTATAGGCGAGCTGGATGCCGAGCGTTTCCATCTTGGCCGGATTGAATCCGGCGGGAAGACCGATGCCGGTATCGGCGATGCCGAGGATGTAGTTTCCCGCTTCACGGTACATCGATACCGTGACGCGCCGCATGCCGGCCCAGCCCTCCGGGAAAGCATGGCTTATGGCGTTCGTTACGAACTCGTTGATCGCAAGGCCGCAGGGAACGGCGCTTTCGATAGGCAGACAAACCTCGGCGACTTCGTTCGAGAATAGGATGGGGCGGGAATCCGGAGTGTTAAGATCGCGCCCGGCGAGGAGGTCATCGACATATTTTCTGAAATCGATGCTCGCGAGGTCGGGAGAAAGGTAGAGGTCTTCATGTACTATAGCCATGGAGGCGATCCGACCCTGGCAGCGCCTGAAAATTTCCGCCACGGCGGTATCGGAGACGCTGTCCGCTTCCAAATTCAGGATACTGGCGATTACCTGCAGGTTGTTTTTCACCCGGTGGTGGATCTCCCGGAGAAGTTCGCTTTTTTCATCCAGAAGGAGCCGAAGCCGCTCCTCGGCGAGTTTCCTTACGGCGATGTCATCCGCCAGGTCTTTGTTCGCGGCAGCGAGTTCGGAGGTGCGCTCATCGACGCGCCGTTCGAGCAGATCGTTCGCCTCGCGGAGGTTTTTCGTAAGCTCCGCGATCCGGAGGTGGACTCCTACCCGGGCAAGCACTTCCCCGCGGTTGAAAGGTTTCGTCACGTAGTCCACGCCGCCCGCTTCGAAGCCCTTCACCTTGAACTCGGTCTCCGAGAGCGCGGTCATGAAGATGACGGGTATTTCGGCGGTCTCCGGATCGGCCTTCAGGCACCGACAGGTCGCGTATCCGTCCAGTCCCGGCAAGAGGACATCCAGGAGGATGAGATCGGGGCGAGCGTAGCGCGCGCGTTCGATGCCGCTTTCGCCGTCTTCCGCGACGAGGATAGAAAGATCGGTGCCCTTGAGGTACTCGGAGAGAAGGGCAAGATTCCTCGCATCGTCGTCGATAACGAGGACGGCTTGGCGTTTGGGCAATGCCTCGCCCGCTGATCGGTCCTTCATCTATCGCCTCCGCCGACTTCCTCAAGAAGCGTAAGTATGGTCTTGGCTCTGAATCCTTCCGCCAATGCGCGAATCCGACCGGCGAAGGCCGCGAATGAAGGTTCGCCGAGCTTCGCGGCGTCGGCCCACTCGATGATCGACCTCATGTCGCCCCGTTTCGCGAAATCGACGAGTTCGCTCAACGCTTCCGGAGGAATTCCTTCGGGAGCCGCGTCGGACTTTCCCTCGATCCCGTGATCCGGATAATCGCCCGCCGCGTCGGAACGGATCCACTTCAGGGTAAGCCCGGTTTCGAGCGCGGCAAGCAATTCTCCGAATTTTACGGGCTTCCGGATGTATCCGTCGCAGCCGGCTATCACGCTGCGTTTCATATCCTCCCGGAAAGCGCTCGCCGTAACCGCGATGATGACGATCCCCGCGAGTTCGGGGATTTCGCGGATTCGCTTCGCGGCGGCCGCACCGCCCATCACCGGCATGCGGAGATCCATCAGGACGAGTTCCGGACGGCTCTCCCCCGCACGCGCGACAGCTTCCCTGCCGTCGGCGGCTTCGCCGAGCACGAAGCCGAGCGGAGCGAGCATGTCGCGGAGCACGGCCCGGTTGTCCGCATGATCGTCCACGATGAGTATCCTCCGCCTCGGACCCTCATAACCGACGATTCCGGCGTCCCATCCGGCATTCGCGCCCGCGGGCGGCCCGACGACGGGAAACGGGAGTTCGAACCAGAAGTAACTTCCCTTCCCGGGCTCGCTCGCGACCGTGATATCGCCCCCCATCGCGCGGACGAGGGCCCTGCTGATCGGAAGTCCCAACCCGGCGCCTTGGCCGCGGTAATGGTCGGTGCCGAATTGGACGAAAGGTTCGAATATTTGTTCGAGAGCGTCGGGCGGGATGCCAACGCCGTCATCCTCGACTCCGAAGCGGAACAAGGCGGAATCCGCGCCGTTCGTCATCGCGGACGCGGAAACGGCGAACCTGACCGACCCCCGCTCGGTGAACTTGATCGCGTTCCCGAGCAGGTTGAGAAGGACCTGCCTGAGCCGCGTCTCATCGGCGCGGACCGCGGAGGGCAGAACGGCGTCCGGACGGAAGGCGAAATTTATCCCTTTGCTTTCGGCGCGCATCGAGGCGATTCCGGCGACCCCTTTCAGGAACGGATACAGAGCGAAGTCCGTCGGATTCAGCACGAGCTTATTCGCTTCTATCCGGGAAATGTCGAGGATGTCGTTGATGAGGGTGAGCAGATGCTCTCCGCTCTGCTCGATCGTGTCCACGGCGAATTCGCCGGCCGGCTCCAGGACGCCGCTGCGTTTCATGATCTGCGCGTACCCGAGGATCGCGTTGAGCGGCGTGCGGAGCTCATGGCTCATATTGGCCAGGAACTCGCTTTTTGTCCGGCTCGCGTCTTCAGCGGCTTCCTTGGCGGCCCTCAGCTCGTCGGTACGATCGCTTATCATTTCTTCAAGGTGATCGCGGTGTTGCTTCAAAGCTTCTTCCACCCGTTTTTGATCGGTTATGTCGAACAGGATGCCTTGCGTGCCGACGATTTTGCCGTCCGAGTCAAAGACGGGCATCCTGATGACGTGCATGCACTGGATCGCGCCGCCGGCGCCGGGATATTCCTCATCCGTCTCCACGATTTCGCCTGTCCGCAATATGAGTTGATGAGCTTCCTCGCCCTGCAAGGCGTATTTGACCGCTTGCCCGCTCTCGCCCCGCCTTTCGAATTCAAGTTCGGCGACCTCCATGGGCTTCCTGCCCAGGAGGTCCTCCGCTTTCATGCCCTTGAGCCGGCAAAACATGGAATTGACCATGACATACCGGTTTTCGATATCCTTGCGGAAAACCGGGCTGGGCAATTGTTCAACGAAAGAACTGTAAAGCGCCTGCGATTCGCGAAGCGCCTCCTCCGCCCGTTTACGTTCGGCGCGGGCGCGGAGGACTACGATGCCGAACGCCAAATCGCCGGCCAGCTCCTCAAGCAAGCGTATTTCTTCAGCTGTGAAGGCGTTGGTCTCAGCGGAATAAATATTGAGCGCGCCGAATGTTTTTGCTTTCTCGTCCTTCAACGGAAGAGCGATGGTCGAGCGGTAGCCGCGCTTCAATGCGTTTTCGTGCCAGGAGGCGGCCCTCGGGTCAATCGATAAATCCTGGATCCATGAGCTTTCTCCGTTCCGGATCGCGGTACCGGTGGGACCATGTCCGCGTTCCGTGTCGGCCCAAGTGATGTCGGCGTCCGCGAGATATCCGGCTTCATTCCCGGCCCAGGCGATGGGTCGTACGGCTTTGTCTTCATCGTTCCCGGCGTATCCCACCCAGGCCAAGCGGTAATCCGCTTCTTCGCAAATGATACGGCAGATTTCATTGAGAAGGGTCTGCTCGTCGACCGCCCGCATCAGGATCTGGTTGCAGTCGCTGAGAGCCCGAAGTTCGCGGTTCAAATGGCGCTGCGCCGCCTCCGCCCGCTTTCGCTCGGTAATATCGCTGCCCAAGCCCGCCAGACCGATAATGACGCCGTTTTCATCGCGCAGCGGGATCTTTGTCCGCATATACCATCGTTCCGGGCCCGGCTCGAACGGCGGGGTATTTTCATCGTTCAGGAGCGGTATTCCGGTGCTCATGATTTCTTCTTCTTCGTCGGCGAATCGCTTCGCAAGATCCGGCGGAATGAAATCCTCGTCCCGCTTCCCGATCACTTCGTCCATGCTTCGCGCGTTCAGGGCACGGACGACCAAGTCATTGACGAGCAGGAACCTGCGGTCGCGGTCTTTCAGGTATACTTCCTCCAGCATATTGTCCACCAGCGTACGCAATAGCATACGCTCGCGCGACAGCCCATCCTCCGCGCGCTTGCGCTCGGCGCGGGCGCGGAGGACCACGATGCCGAACGCCAGATCGCCGGACAATTCCTGCAGCAACCTGAATTCGTCCGGCGTGAAGGCGTTGGGCTCCGCGGAAAAAATCGCGAGCGCACCGAACGGCTTTGCGCTTTCATCTTTCAGGGGAAGTGCGATAACGGAACGGAAACCGTGCCGCAAAGCGTCCTCGCGCCAGGCGGCGGCCTGCGGATCGGTTGACAAATCCTGAATGCAGACGCTTTCCCCGCTTCGTACGGCATTGCCGACAGGACCGCGCCCGCGCTCCGCGTCGGCCAAGGAGGCGTCGGCGTCAGCGCGATATCCTGATTCTTTCCCGGCCCGGGCGACGGGTCGTACGGTCTCGGCTTCATCTCCATCGACGTACCCCACCCAGGCCAAACTATAATCAGCTTCTTCGCAAACGATACGGCAGACGTCGTCGAGCAGGCTCTTCTCGTTTTCAGCCCGCATCAGAACCTGGTTGCAGCTGCTGATGGCCCGCAGTTCCCGATTCAATCGGCGCTGCGCCTCTTCCGCCCGCTTCCGCTCTGTGATGTCGGTGATGAATCCCTCTATGTATATCAGAACGCCTGAGGCGTCCCGGACGGATCGCGCGCTGATGGATGCCCAAAGCTCGCTCCCGTCTTTGCGGCGGAGGAGGGCGTCTTTGCCGAGCGATGTCCCGCGTTCGCTCAACTCCGCGATTATGGCGTCGCGGTCCCCGCTATGAACGTAGAGCTGGCGCCGGATATCCGTAAAGAATTCGATCACCTCGGCCGTTGAACCGTATCCGAGCATCCGCGCAAGGGCGGGATTCGCTTGAAGTATCTTGCCGTCCACAGACGTCCGGAACATGCCCTCTATCGCATTTTCGTAAATGCTCCTGTATTTTTCCTCGCTCTCCCTGAGTCCGGCGAGCGTCAGCCGTATCCGTTCGGTCATGATATTGAAGGTGTCGGAGAGGATGCCGATTTCGTCGCGGGAATGCGCCCCGGTTCTCGCCGCGGGAACGTCGCCCATCATCGCTTCGGCCGCGCGGATCATACGGCGAACGGGGGCGGCGATGCTTCCGGCTACCGCTGCGCCGAAAAGAGCTACAAGGATGGTCAGGCCGAGACCCGCGATAGCCATCGTCGCCGTCATGCGCGCGCGACCCGCATTCAGGAAAGAACGGTAAACCTGAAGCTCGTCCTCGTAGACGCCGGTGCCGATGACCCAGTCCCAGGGTTCGTAGTAGGCGAGACGGGCGACTTTCCAGCGCGGCGCGGACTCTCCGGGATTCTGCCAACGGTACCGTATGGTATCCAATTTGCCTGGACCGAGCGCGAGCGCCTTCGCGATTATTTCACGGACCACGAAGCGCTCATCGCTGTCCTTCTGGTTCCAGATATCCTCCCCGTCGCGGGCGCCGTACTGCGAAATGACGTAGCGACCCCGATTTTCGCCTTTGCCGGTAAGGACATAGCAATACCCGGTCCTGCCCAAGCTGATGGAAAGGATCGCTTGCCGTATCCGCGATTCCGCGCTCTCCTGCTTCACGCCGACGTAGAGCATTCCGATGATGCGTCCGTCGCGGGCTTTGATGGGTTCGTAGGCGGTCAGGTACCATGCGTTGACGACGAAAGCCCTTCCGCGGTACGTCTCTCCCCGAAGAACCGTTTCGGTGACGGGATTCGCCGAGCCGTCGGTGCCGAGCGAAGGGATGTAGGTCCCAATCGCCCGCAATCCGTCCGACCCGAGCACGTTGGTCGCGACGCGGAGCATATCGCCTGCGTCGTTCATGCGCTGGAAAATGGTCACGGTGGCGCCGGACAGTTCCGCCGCATCATCGATGACGGCCGTCGTAACCCGCGGGTCCGCATTCTTGCCGAGCCAGGCTCCTCCCGCCGTCATCCGGGGCAGGCGGATCGTACGCGTCTTCCCATCGAGTTGATTGACCGCTTCCCAGTCGGTTTCCCGCCCGGAAAGGTCGACCCGGCCGGCTTCCGAGAGAATCCTCCGGGCTACGTTGAGATTGAAGGAAACCAGCTGGCGGACCGCTTCGTCCTCATTCCGCACAAGATTGTAGACGCCCGTGGTGATATGGTCGAGGTCGGCGTTTATGAGCGCGTCCACCTCTTTCTGGGCGAGATTATTGTAGTCGGCGGAAAGCCGGGCGGCCAGGACGGCGAGCGCCAGCGCGACGAGCAACGCGCTCGCGGCGCCGAGAAGCGTAATCTTCGCGTCAAGCCTGAAGCCGGATAGCGGATTGCCCATATGCACTTTTCTGCCGATTGCCCGCGGCAGACGGATGTTTAACCAGCTTTTCGGGCTGCGTTTCAATTATAGCACCGAAGGCGAAATACGCAATGTTCCATACTGCGGGAGAGGACCGCCTGACGGGCGCCCGCCCTTCCCTTCGACCCGCTCCCAATCATAAGAATCGGGTACGGATCAAAAATGCGCCGGTATTCCGCCTCTTGATGAAGCGCCCGTTCGGGACTATATATTGCAAAGCTATATATACTGATCGGAGGACTCCCGCATGAACGCCAGCATCCTCGCACTCATCGGCCCTGACGGCGTCCGGCTGGAAATCCCCGCGCTCGCCCCGGAGAAGTCGCTCCCTGTCGAGAGCGCGCTCGACGCGATCAGGCGCGTAGATCCGGCGGCGCTGGACGCGCCCTGCGGAGGCGCGGGGACCTGCGGCAAATGCCGGGTGCGCGTGGTCTCCGGCGACGCGGGGCCGGTGGACGCGGAGGAACAGCGACATCTTTCGGGCGCCGAGCTCGCCGCGGGGATAAGGCTGGCCTGCAGGATCCTGCCGCGCGGAAAGCTCGAACTCGCCCACGTCGCCGCTGGCGGAAAGGCCGCCATCCGGGAGACTTTTTCGGCCATCGAGGGGCAGGTCGATCCCATCCACGACGGGAAGGGAACGTACGGAATCGCGGTGGACATCGGAACGACCACGGTCGCGGCCTACCTCGTGGACTTCGACGCCGGGAGCGTTGTCGCTTCGGCCTCCCGCCTGAACCGCCAACGCTCGTTCGGCGCCGACGTCATCGCCCGCATCGACTACGCCGGCCGCGGCGAGGCCGAGCTCGAAGAACTCGCATCCCTCGTCCGCGCGGACGTACGCGAACTCGCGGACGGCCTTCTTTCGGCCGCGGGCGCGCGGCCCGAGGCGCTGAGGGCGATATCGGTCGTCGGCAACACGATCATGCTGCACCTTTTCGCCGCCGTCGATCCCTCCCCCATCGCGGTGGCGCCCTTCACGCCCGTATTCACGGAACTCCGCCGATCCGGCGCCCGGGACTACGGCCTGCCCTACGACCGGGCGGAACTCCTGCTCGCTCCTTCGGTCGCGGGCTACGTGGGAGCCGATATCGTCGCCGGCATACGCGCTACGAACCTCGCGGGCAGAACGGAGCTGACCCTCCTTCTGGATCTGGGTACCAACGGGGAGATGGCCCTCGGCGACCGCGAGGGAGTGGTCGCCTGCGCCACAGCCGCCGGCCCTGCCTTCGAGGGCGCGGCCATATCCTGCGGCACTGGAGGCGTGGCCGGGGCGGTGGACTCGCTGTTCTGGGAGGACGGCGTCCTTGAATGGACGACCATCGGCGGCGGAGATCCCATCGGCATCTGCGGCTCGGGCATCATCGACGCGGCCGCGTGCCTGGTGGAAGCCGGGATCGCCGACGATACGGGAGCCCTCGCCGAGCCCTGGAACACGGAAGGCTATCCCCTGACGGCGGGCGCGGCGAGCGCGGCGGGTGCG